>JAEPOJ010000059.1:479-721 GCA_017642965.1 Phycisphaerales bacterium | reverse complement strand
AGTCCGAGGCGTTCCTCGCGAGCCTCGAGCGGGAGCCCGTGGACCTCCTGCTGACGGACCTGCGGATGCCGCGCATGGACGGCGTCGAGGTGCTGCGCCGCGCGCGCGCCGAGCTGCCGGGGCTGCCGGTCATTCTCTTCACCGCGCACGCGACGGTGCAGACGGCGATCGAGGCGATGAAGGAGGGCGCCTACGACTACCTCCAGAAGCCCTTCGACAACGACGAGATGAAGGCGCTCGTC
>JAEPOJ010000059.1:0-469 GCA_017642965.1 Phycisphaerales bacterium | reverse complement strand
ACAGCCGGCTCGCGCGCGAGAACCGGCTGCTGCGCCGCGGCGGGGCCGACGTGGTCGCGGAGTCGGACGCGATGAAGCGCGTGATGGCGCTCCTGCGACGCGTCGCGCCGAGCCGGAGCACGGTGCTCATCACGGGCGAGAGCGGCACGGGCAAGGAGGTCGCGGCCAAGGCGCTGCACGCGTCGTCGGACCGGGCCGACGGTCCGCTCGTGGCGCTGAACGTCAAGGCGCTCGGGGAGAGCGTGCTGGAGAGCGAGCTGTTCGGACACGAGAAGGGCGCCTTCACGGGCGCCGACCGCAGCAAGCCGGGGGTCTTCGAGCGGGCGGACGGAGGCACCCTCTTCCTGGACGAGATCGGGGAGATCAGCGCGTCGTTCCAGGCGAAGCTGCTGCGGGTGCTGCAGGAGCGCGAGATCCTCCCGGTGGGCGGCACGGAGGCGCGCCCCGTGGACGTGCGCCTCGTCGCGGC
>JAEPOJ010000058.1 GCA_017642965.1 Phycisphaerales bacterium | reverse complement strand
GCTTCCGCCCCTTCCCCGATCCCCGAAAAGGCGGCATCCTCCACGCTCCCCTCGGCCCCGGCGTCTACGACCTCCGCCGCATCTCCACCCAAAAGCTCGTCCTCTTCGGCATCGGCTCCCGCTGCGCCCACCGCATGACCTCGCTCCTCCCACAGCCGATCGGCACCGGCACCCGCAACAACAGCCGCAAACGCAAATACCTCCTCCGCCACCTCAAGGACATCGAATACCGCACCCGCCCCTGCAAAACCCGAGAAGAAGCCGCCGATGTCGAACGCGACATCAAACGCACCAGAGGCCACCGCTACAGCTTCAACACCTGACCTGCATTCTTCTCTGCGTCCTCCGCGTGACCTTTGCGCCCTCTGCGTTCAGTCCCCTCTTCGAGCCTGGTCCCATGCTCACGCCCTGACGCAGTCAGGGTTGAAGCATGATCTTCTCCGCATGCCTATCGGTTGCCCTCTTTCCCTCCATCCGTGCCTTCGGATGAGTCCATGATTAGTCCGTGCTCCTGTGCAACAGAACCCAGCACAAACCGATCACCGGCTTTCCCCGCATTGATCCAGTCCGTGCCCTCGGTGAGCGAACCGGGATCGATGCTGAGGATCTTTCCATCTTTGGGAGGGTAAACTTCGATTTCCTCTCGCGATGGCCGCACACGAATGCACTTCTTGGAGTGAAAATCAGTTCCTGTAGTCTCCGACAAAGATTCCTTGCCGAACTCCTGCGGCTCATGAAACTTCTTCGCCCCATCATGGTCCAGCTTGTGCCACCACTTCCCGTCTTCAGGATGATCCCATGTGTATTTCGACGCTGTGTCTGCCTTGACGATTCTGTTCATCTGAAT
>JAEPOJ010000057.1:283-866 GCA_017642965.1 Phycisphaerales bacterium | reverse complement strand
GATATACAGCGGCCGATCCGACATCGGGCTCAGGCAAAGCCTGGAACAAGCCGGCGCATGGGGCTTTGCCGACAAACTGGAAAACCCACACGCCATCCTTGAACGTATCCGTCTGATCGCGGACGGCAAAAAAGCGTTCTAACCCACTTCCGCCGGGTGCCGCGCATATGCCCTGAACGAGTCGGACCGGGTGCCATGCAGGTGACGAAGTCTCCTGCATGTCCTTGATACGCCCATCCCATGCTTCTCTGAGCCCCCGCTTCACCCCTCGGCATGCAACCAACTCCCCCGCGCATCTCACGATTTGTGCGCAAAGTGCACGCGCATCTCACGCTTTGTGCGCTGTATTCGTGCGCTACACCGCATCACGCTTGTGCCGACGAAAAGACATGCGACAATTCACGCATGGTCATCAACACACAGCAAACGAACAATCCCGATCCAACCCTCCTCCCCCATCAGTCGCAGATCCGCCAAAGGCGGTACGGGGGAGGTGTCACGCGCGGCGTGACGGAGGAGGATTCTCTCTCCCTCCCCGCGCCCAGCGGGGAGGTGCCAACCAAGCCGCCGGAGGGATCTTCAC
>JAEPOJ010000057.1:0-273 GCA_017642965.1 Phycisphaerales bacterium | reverse complement strand
CCTGCTCGAGGACCTCCTCAACCCGTCCATCGGCGTGCTCGATCTGTGCAACTATCACGAACTCTCGCTCACCCAGCTCGACACCATCATCAACTCCGAGGAGTTCCGCATCGCCAAACGCACCATCGAGTCCGTCTCCCGCGCCCGCCGCGAACTCATGCAGCCCGAGGCCGAAACACTCGCCCTGGCCCGCATGACCGATCTGCTCAAGGACAAGCCGCAAACCGAACGCCACGCCGAAACCACACGCAAAGCCGCGGCGCAGGTCCTCCG
>JAEPOJ010000056.1 GCA_017642965.1 Phycisphaerales bacterium | reverse complement strand
GCGTCCCACGCCATGCGTTGGTACACACGCACGACCATCCTGCCGTACCCGGGGATCCGCGGCGTCGCAACCACCGGTGGGCAGTGCCCGATGGCCTCGATTTCCTCGGCCATGGGCAGGATGTCGTCGATCGGGTCGTCCTCGCCCACCGGCTCGGGGCCGATGCCGATCTGACTGAGCAGGATGGCCCTTGGGTCCTGCGCAAACCGCAGGTCCTTGTGGATCAGGATGTCGCACAACGCCCATTCGCACGGCGTGTTGAGCGGGGCGAGGTGCTCGCCGAACGTGTTCTGTGGGTCGCGGTAGATCGGTGCGAAGTTGCGGATGCACTCGCCGTACACCCATGTGTTGAGCCCCGTGTTGCCGACAGGGCCCGGCGCGAGCTGCCAGCGCACGGTGTTGCCCGAGCGGATCTTGGTGAACTTGGGCACCGGCTGCGAGCAGAACTCCTTCATGAGCATGAGCTGGTCCTCGTCGCTGCCCAGCTCGATGGGCTCAACCTCGGGCGGTCGCATCGCGCTGCCGTCGTCGTTGTAGGCGAAGCGGGTCATCAGCGGCACGCTGGCCTGGGCCCGGAGGCGGCGGACGTCGATCAGCCCGCCCATGCTCGCGGTATCGAGCATGCTCGCGTTGTCCAGGTTGGGGGCGAGGAAGAAGGATGCCATCCGCACCCGCGCCTGGATGCCCCAGATGCTCGAGTTGCACTGGTAGCCCATCTTGCGGGTGTTGTGCAAGTTCTCCGTGGGGACACGGGCGGGTGCGTTGCTGGCGAGGACGAGTTGGAGGGTTGAGCGGTCGCCAACGTGGGTCTCGACCATCTCGTCGAACTCAACCAGGCGATCTCGGGCGATCTGGACGGTTGCGCTGGGTGCCCCGTTGGACTCGAATGCGTCCAGGATCGTGTTCATGCCCGTTGAGCCGGGCAGGTTGGTCAGCACAGCGTGGGGATCGCTGATGGTGATCAGCTTGGAGAGCTTCCAGGCAAGGTTTTTGTTGATTTTGAATCGCCGGGAGATGTCCTGCGGGCGGGTGATGTCGGCATCGACTGAGCCGATCATTTCGGTGAGCGCCCCGCGTACACGCTGAAATGCGTGGTCGAGGGCTTCCTCGAAGTCGTCTTGCACTCTGGGCTGCTGGGTTGCTTCACGGGGCATTCGGCGTCCTACCTTGATCCGAACATGCGATCATCTTGGGAGTATACGGCTCTCGGGCGTTGGTCTGGGTGAGTGTACACGATCCCCCTCGGGATGTCACTGAGATTATTTTGAAAAATTTCCCATGGGAAACTTGCATCGGGTCATCCACTCCGATACATTCGTTCAATCGAGGCGGCTGGGTGGTCGTCTCACAGAATGAACTTCCGGATGATGCGGGGCTGTGAGATAATCCGAGTCGCCCAGCAGAAACGGGACGCCACACCACACTGGCCAACAGATCGCCAGCAACCTATCCAAGATCGGAGAGAACCATGAACACCAAGGCACTGATCGGCGCACTCGCCCTCACCACGCTCCCCGCGGTCGCGGGCACCGTCAACGACGTGCTCGTTGAGATCCACGGTGACGTGTACTTTAACGGCATCAACCGCGGCGATTTTCAGAACGTCAACGCCGGCGAGACCATGACCTACTCGTTCGAGCTCAGCTCGAGCGACTTTGTGGATGGCACGTTCCCGGTCCGCGGCTACACCATCGATCTGTCTACTTTCCAGGTCGGTTTCTCCGGCGGCACCGTGGTTCAGGCCCAGAACCCCTACCCCGCCGGCTTCACCCCTTCGTTCGTGCTTCGCAACAACGATCCGCAGGCGGACGGGTTCTTTATCACAGACGGTTCGGTCGACGGCTTCCCGAACGGTGTCGTCACCGATCAGGCCGGTGTCTTCGGCAACTTCCTCGCGACGTTCAATGTCTCCTACGTGGGTGACACCCTCGATTCGCTCGATATCCTCGACGCGGCAGGCACCTACGACTTCACCGGGCTCACCGTCTTCGGGCTCGGTATCGATGACGGCCCGTTCGAGAATGCACTCGGCGCGGACTTTACCCACATGACGATCAGTATCATCCCCGCACCCTCGAGCCTCGCGCTTGTCGGTATAGGTGGCCTTGTTGCGACCCGTCGCCGCCGCTGATTCCTGAACCGCATCACCGATTCTCCGCTC
>JAEPOJ010000055.1 GCA_017642965.1 Phycisphaerales bacterium | reverse complement strand
CCGAGCAGACCCAGGCCATCGCCGCCGCGCTCACCCCGATGCAGCAGGGCTCCCTCATGCTGCTCTATCACCAGCTCGCCGGTCCCGATGATGACGGCGCGGCGGACGAGATGGGGTGAGCCCGTGTCCCTCCGCTTCCGCTCCGTCGTCGATCGGCGTGACATCCTCCGCTACGCGCCCTGGGTCCGCGAGCTGAAGGATCGCAACGGCGTCTATGTCATCCGCGACGCCCTCGACGGCGACGTCTACTACGTCGGTGAGTCGCACTCCGGCCGGCTCTACTCCACGCTGACCCGGCATTTTCAGTTCTGGGACGGCTACACCGCGGGCACGACCTACGACCGCGACGGCGTCGAGGTCGCCGTGAGCCACCTCGACGAACCCTCGCGCGAGGTGATCCGCGCCCAGATCGAGCTCATCGTCGCGCTCGCCCCGATCGACAACTCCCACCATCAGCTGGGCGATGACGACCTCGACGACGACGACTTCGACCCGTCGGAGTTCCAAGACGACTGGTGAAGTACAAGGCCGCACACCGATGGCCATGCCTCGCCCGGATGGATCATCGTGCGCAAGGCCCGGAGCACCGGGGACGCATCTTCAGTGCAGGGTATCCTTCTCGACGATGCTGGAATCGCCATACAGGGTCACAGGAGTCCCTCCTCCACCCGACACGGCGACCATCTGTGCCCACCCGAAGAGGGCAAATGTGGTGGTCGTTCCCAACGTTGCCCCCACGAACGACTCGTATCCGCTAGAACTCGGTAGAAGGTACTTCTGTCCTTGGAGAGCTGCCTGTGAGGTGCTCCACTCATACACGAACACGATCCCTCGCTCGTTGGAGCCCCAGTCCTCTGCTGGAGCCCCGGCGTAGAGTTCGACCCAGCCGTCACCATCGACATCATTGGCCGTGAGTGCGCCGCCCAAGAAGTCTCCATCTTCGCTCGAGCTGAAGCCGGCCTGGTCGAGGGAGTGGTGATACGAGAGTCCTGCCGCATTCTGCAGAAACACGTGCACAATGCCGCTTGTATTGCTGCCGATCCGCGCCCCCGGCGCGCCTACCGCGAGGTCATCCGCCCCATCATCATTGAAGTCTGCTGCGGCGAGGGCCCAGCCGAAGGCCTCACCCCAGGTGACGGCGGGCGATTGAATCCACCAAGTCTGATTTGTGGCTGGCTCCCAGATTCTGACGAGCCCGGGGTCGCGGTTGCCTGCGGTGGCCTCATCCTGTACGGCGCCTGCGGCGACATCGTCATTTCCGTCGTTGTCGAAGTCGCCCACCGCCAATGAAAACCCGAGCCTCTCTGCGTTGTCCGAGTCGACGGAGGGCCCAACGTATCGCTTCCAGTACGTCAGGTTGACGGTCGACCCCGATCCAGCCGGGCTGAAGAAGATGTGTACGCCCCCCGGACGTAGGTTGTCGTTCCCGTCGTTGAAGCGAAGTTCGCGGGGGGCTCCGACGACCAGATCAGGGTTCGACCCGTTGGCGAAGTTGCCTACCGCGAGCGTCGCTCCGAATCTCTCTCCGGGTTGGTTGGATCCCGTTGAAATGTCGTTCGGCGTCTGCTGGTCGAGTCGATGCCAGTAGACCAACCCTGAGGCACTGCCTCGAAAAAGGTAGACCGTGCCGGCTTGGGGGCCGAGGCCCCAGCGCTCACCGGGTGTACCAACCGCTAGGTCGTCATAGCCGTCGTTGTTGAAGTCGGCTGCAGCGAGTGCCCAGCCGAAGTCGTCTCCAGGCTCGTTCGAACTTACAGTCACATCGTTCTGACTCAACCGCCGAGTCCAGGAATCCGTGTACGACCCGACGCCTTCGTCTTCGTACAGGTAGACCTCGCCGCTCACACCTGCGCCAGGGTCCGACACGGCGAGTTCAGCGTAGCCGTCGCCATCGAAGTCGCCCGAAGCCTGAGCGGCCCCGAACTCGTAGCGAGAGAGCACCCAGTAGATGTACGGTTTGATGACGGCGGCGGAGAGCAGGTTACTAGACGCACCACACCCCCCCGCCACGTTCATGCCGACAAGATAGTCTTGACCGCCGGAGGAGATCGTACATGAGGCCCCCGAATCCCCTCCTTCTGTTATGCCTGGGATGATTTGGAGTTCCTCGAACGTTCTCCGCTCGTTGGAGAGCGTCGCCGTTCGTTGTCTGAGCACCCCCGAGTCAGATCCTCCGCACGTAGACGGTCCTCGCCCTCGGCAGGTGGCTGCCTTGCCCACGTGAGAAGACGCCCGTCCCCACGCGATTGGCAGGCGCCATCCAGTGGTGCTGCCGTTCACGATCATGGGGTTCGCCAACCTGATGAGGGCAGCGTCGAATCCTCGGGCCCTAAACACTTGTCTGGCACTAGAGAGCCGATCCGCTAACGAGAAGGGGATCGACGTAGATCTCCCCAGATGATCCACTCGGGGGATGCGATGGACCCCTCCGCGTAACTCCGCTCGCGAGCGGAAGGTGGCGGCGCGCCTGCGCCGTGCGAGCCGCTTCTACAAGTTCCTCTGGGAGATCCGACGGGAACTGTTCGAGGACGGCTTCGAGGACGAGCTCCTCGAGTCCTACGAGCCCAGAGGTCAGGACCCTTGCCCGCCCGCGCTCCTGGCGATGGTCTGCCTGCTGCAGCGCTACGACGGGCTGAGCGATGCGGACGCCGTGGACTCCGCCGAGAACGACCGGCGCTGGCAGCTCGTGTTGGGCACGTTGGGACGCGATGAGGCGCCCTTCGGTCAGGGGACGTTGGTCCGGTTTCGAACACGGATGATTACCCACGACCTCGACAAGAAGCTCGTCGATCGGACGGTTGAGCTGGCGAAGAAGACAGGCGGTTTCGGCTGGAAGAACGTGCGAGTGGCGTTGGACTCATCGCCTCTTCACGGCGCGGGT
>JAEPOJ010000054.1 GCA_017642965.1 Phycisphaerales bacterium | reverse complement strand
CGGTCGCCCCATGATCCGCAAGACCGGGCGCTTCGGGCCGTTCCTGACGACCCCGCTCGAGGACGGCGAGACCAACGACGACGGCATGATCCTCAACATCGACAAGAAGGGCTTCGTCAACGCCCCCAGCGTCCCGCCGCTGGAGACCGACCTGCCCTGCCCGACGTGCGAGAGCCCGCTGTATCTCCGCAACGGTGCGCGTGGCCCGTGGCTCGGCTGTTCGCGCTTCCCCAAGTGCCGCGGGCGCGGCAAGTGGGCGGCCCTCGAGGACGACAAGAAGACCGAGCTCGAGAAGCAGCTCGAGGCGCACGAGAAGAAGAACCCGGTGATCACGGTCACGCGCATGGACGGCACGCCGCTGACGGACAGCAAGGGCAAGCCGGTGCCCGAGGCGCCGAAGGTGGAGGAACTCCTGCTGCAGGAGGATCCCCGCGCCGCGAGCACGTAAGCAGCGATCTATGATGCAGCGTGCCCGCGCTGAAGCTCTCCAGTCTCACTCCGAAAAGCATCGTCCGTTCGATGGGAACCTGGGTGCACGATCACCCGGACGGCTGGCTGAACATGCTCGGCGCGATCATCGGGGTGCTGACCGCGGTGGGCGCGATCGGGTTCGCGTACTTTCTCGAGCTCGTGCTCGAATGGACCGAGCACCTGCAGCACCAGATCCAGGGCGCAGATGGCTCGCGGATCTACCTGATGCCGCTCATCCCGATGGCGGGGGCGCTGATCAGCGGGGTCCTGGTGTACTTGTTCGCGCGTGAGGCCGCGGGCCACGGCGTGCCGCAGGTGCTGGACGCGATCGTGCGTCGCGGCGGCAAGCTGCGTGCCCGCGTCGGGGTCGTCAAAATCATCACTTCGATCTGCACCGTTGGTACGGGCGGCTCGGCGGGTGCGGAAGGGCCGATCGTCCAGATCGGTTCGGTCATCGGCTCGACGATCGGGCAGCGCCTCGCGGTCCCCTCGCGCCATGTGCCGACGCTCGTGGGCTGCGGCGCGGCGGCGGGCATTTCGAGTATTTTTAACGCGCCCATCGCCGGCGTGTTCTTCGCGCTCGAGATCCTGCTGCGCGACTTCTCGCTCAAGGCCTTCACGCCGATCGTCATCGCGTCGGTCTTCGCCACCGCGATGACGCAGGTGCTGCTGCCGCACGAGGAGGCGATCTTCGCCTACGAGATCACCGGGTACCTGTTCACGGTCAGCGAGCTTCCCAGTTACCTGCTGCTCGGCTTTGTCTGCGCGATCGCGGCCTGGATGTTTGTGGAAGCGCTGCACGCCAGCGAGTCGGTCTTTGAGAAGGTCCCGCTCCACCCGGCGCTGCTGCCGGTGCTGGGCGCACTGGTGCTCGGGGTGCTGGGCATCGTGGGGCAACTGGGCAGCAACACCATCGGCGAGAACGCGCTGGTGCCCACCGACTCGAGCGTCCCGGTGTTCTTCGGCAACGGCTACGCGATGATCACGTCGCTGCTCGATCCGACGCACTACACCGCCTCGGACGTCACCTGGGCCGCGGTGGTGACACTCGGGCTGCTGATGCTCGCCAAGATCGCCGCGACCAGCGCCACGCTGGGCTCGGGCGGCAGCGGGGGCGTCTTCGCGCCCTCGCTCTTTGTGGGCGCGACCGTGGGCGGCACGTTCGGGCTCGTGCTCGAGAAGCTGGGCTTCATCCCAGAGGGCGGCTCCCCCGCGAGCTACGCGCTGGTGGGGATGGCGGCCGTCGTCGCCGGGACGACCTTCGCGCCGATGACGGCGATCCTGATGCTCTTCGAGCTGACCCGCGAGCCGCGGGTGCTGGCGCCGATCATGCTGGCGGCGATCATCTCGACGATGTTCGCGCGCATGTTCATGCCCGACTCGATCTACACCGCCAAGCTGCGTCGGGCGGGGATCCGCATCGGCACGGGTCGCGATCTGTCGCTGCTGCGTCACGTCCCGGTGAGCAGCGTGAGCTACGCGTCGCTGCCGCCCGAGCCCGTGTACGCCTCGGACCCGCTGAGCAAGCTCATCACGCTGCACGCGCACCACAACGTGCCCGACTTCCCGGTGGTCGACAGCGACGGGCGCTACATGGGCATGGTCACGGGCGCGGACATGCGCACCGCGCTGATCGATCGAGAGGCCATCCCGCTGCTGCTCGTCGCCGAGCTGATGCGCAACGACCTGCCCATCATCAAGCCCGACGAGCACCTCGACACCGTGATGGAAAAGTTCGCCGGCAACGAGGTCTCGTCGCTGGTGCTCGTCGACGGCTTCGAGGGCACTAAGCCCCTGGCGCTGGTGACGCGGGCGAAGGTGATGCACCGCTACAACCAGGTGCTGGATGAAGCGTGAACACAAAACACAACAATCGTGTTTGCGCTCCAGAGCATGATGCCGGCTCAAACGCAAAGACCGCGTTCGTGCTCGGGTGGCTGTGCCTCCCGTTCGGCCCCTTGGGCATCATCCCGATTATCACCGGCCTGAACGCAACACGTTCGCTCCGCGGTCACCAAGACGTAGAAGCCAGGTCGCTTGCCCGTTGGGCCGTGGTGCTCGGAGCAGTTGCGTTGCTTGGTACCGCGCTGTGGTTATTTCTATACACGGGCATCGTTCACGATTATCAGAAGCGTGGCGCGATGGCAAGAATGAATGCTCACGCGGTAGGCCTTGTCGTGTATGCCAAGCACAATCAAGAAACGTACCCCGCTGAGCCAGATTGGTATCAACAGCTGATCGTGAACAGTATCGTTGAACCGACGCTGCTGGAACGAAGTGACAGAGATCACGACGGGGTGGTGTACACATATATCGCTGGACGCACATACGAAGACAGCACCCAGATCATGCTCTATGAAGATCGAGACCACTGGGACGATGGTGTGGTCGTTGGCTTCGCCGACGGCCATGTCGAGATGCTCACCCACGACGAGTTCACCCGCCTCCTTGCCAAGCAGATGCAGAGTCAATCGCCGTGAACCTGCTGTTGCCCGCTTCGCGTCC
>JAEPOJ010000053.1 GCA_017642965.1 Phycisphaerales bacterium | reverse complement strand
ACCGTTTGAAACAGACCACTGCACGCCGACCACACGTGCATTCATGGAACATCCGTTTCCTCTCGAACCACCCGGGTGCGTTGCCCGGGTGGTTCAACTTTGTACAATCCCACCATGCCCACCCCCGACCCACGCGCAGGCGTCCTCGCCGATGCGCTCGAGACAACCCTCCCGCTCTTCACCCGCTTCCTCAGCGGGTTCAGTGATGACAACCACACCCACCAGGCCCACGCGATGCCCAACCACGCCGCGTGGACGCTCGGCCACCTCGCCCTTTATCACCATCGCGCCACCGATCGGTTGCTCGGCCACGACGCCCCCCAGCCCCTGCCCGAGTCGGACTTCATCGAGGGCGACGGGCGATCAGGCACCCCGACACACGTCGATACCGAGTCCGTCTGCTACGCCTCGGTGCCCGTCGACGATCCATCGATCTACCCCAGCTTCGACCGCCTGCTCGACATCCATCATCGCGCGTGGAGCCGCCTCGTCGAAACGACACGCAGCGCCGACAGTGCGATGCTCGACCGCATGGTCCCCTGGGGCAACACACCGTTCCCCGCCGATGCGCTCGTGGTGCGGATGATGATGCACATGGGCACCCACGCCGGGCAGATCACCGACCTCCGCCGCGGGCTGGGCATGCCCAGCGTGATCGGCTGACCCCGCTCACTCCGACATCACCTTCGCGCGGATCCACGACTCGATCAGCACCAACGCGTCAGGCGCGAACGTCTCCTCGATCGTGCCATACTCCGCGAGCATGCCGGTGTCCGCGTGCTGGAACAGGTGGTTGAGCCCGCCGAGCTCGATCACCGTGTAGTCCGTGTGGCCCGCCTCCTCGAGCGTGTCGCGGATGGCGTGCAGGTTCAGCTCCGTCGAGACCTGAAAGTCCCGGCTGCCGTTCATCGCCAAGACGGGCGCCCCGCACCGCTTCCAATCTTCTCGCGGGTCGTAGGCAACAAACGAACGCATCCATCGACCCGCGTACATCGGTAACGCCTGACGCGACATCGACCGCAGCCCATCGTTCATCTCCTCGATCCCAAACTCGTGCATGTTGAGCTGCGCGATCAGCTCAACGATCTCATCCTCACCCTGCCCCTCGATCGCTGCCTCAAAGATCGCTTTGCGCCGCTTGAGCGATTCCTCGATGTACGCCTCGCTCTGACCCGCATCGCGAAACATCGCTGCGGTCTGATCGAGCATGAGCTCGACGCCGCGCACGCCCACGCCCGCCAGCGAGATCAGGAACGCGACCGACTCGTCCCGCGCCCCGATCCACGCGACGTGCCCGCCGCCCTCGGAGTGCCCCATCACGCCGACACGCTGAGGATCAACCCCCTCGAACGATTGCAGGAACCGGATCGCGCTGTGCCCATCGTGCGCCAACGCCTGCGTCGTCAATCCACTCGTGTTCCCCGTCGACGCCCCCACCGCCCGGTCGTCGTACCGCAGCACCGCGATCCCCCGGCGGGTCAAATAGTCCGCGATCACCATGAACGGCTTGTGCTCAAAGACCGTCGAGTCCCGGTCCTGCATCCCCGAGCCCGACATCAGCACCACCCCCGGGTGCGGCCCGTCCCCAAACTCATCCGGGTCGGGCATCGTGACCGTCGCCCCCAGCGAGTGCGATTCCTCGCCCGTCTCCCGGTCAAGCACCGGCACCGCCACCTCGACCGACTCGTACGGGAACGGCCCCACCGGCGTCTGCGGCCGGTTCGCCTGCCCCCACGCCAAACCCGAGACCACCATCAACACCACAACCACAAGCGTGCGCATAAGAAAACCTCCCAGAGTGTGCCCGAGTGTACCACGAGCGTCCGGGAGGTGATTCGTAAATCAAGAGCCGGGATTACGGGCAGCCAGCGTTGTAGGCATCCAGGAACAAGATCACATCAAATATGTCAAACTGCCCGTCACCGTTCAGGTCCGCGATCGTGTCCGCTCCGAGGTACGCGACCAGAAACGCGCTGACATCGAAGAAGTTCAGCTCGCCGTCGGTTGTGAGGTCAGCAGGGCAGGACTGGGTGCATTGGTTCATGAGGATGCTGATGTCGTCGCTGCGCAAGTTGACCACGGCCATGTCGAGGTCACCGTCGCCATCGAGGTCGCCGAGCGTTACGCGCCCCGGACCATCGCCCACGATGTAGCCCGTTGGGGGGGCGAAGGTGCCGTCGCCGGTGTTGAGCAGCACGTTCATTTCATTTTTGATGGCAGTTGCCACGGCCATATCAAGGTCGCCGTCGCCGTCAAGATCGCCAAGCGCAACGCTGTATGCCCAAGAAGACCCTGAGGGATAGCCCGTGGCGGAGCCGAAGGTGCCGTCGCCGGTGTTGAGCAGCACGCTCGCGTCGTCAGCGCTGAGCCGGTTGGCCACGGCCATGTCAAGGTCGCCGTCGCCGTCGAGGTCACCAAGCGATACACTCCACGGCGCGTCACCCGCGGCGTAGCGAGTCTGTGGCGCGAAAGTACCGTCGCCGGTGTTGAGCAGCACACTCACGTCGTTGCTGCCCGTGTTGGCCACGGCCATATCAAGGTCGCCGTCGCCGTCAAGGTCGCCAAGCGATACGCTCTGCGGCTCAACGCCCACGGCGTAGCCCGTTTGGGGGGCGAAGGTGCCGTCGCCGGTGTTGAGCAGCACGCTCATGTCGTTGTCGCCCGTGTTGGCCACGGCCATATCAAGATCGCCGTCACCATCGAGGTCGCCAAGCGATACGCTCCGCGGCTCGATGCCCACGTCGTAGCTCGTTTGGGAGCCGAAGGTGCCGTCGCCGGGATTGAGCAGCACGCTCATGTCGTTGCTGCCCGCGTTGGCCACGGCCATGTCCAGGTCACCGTCGCCATCGAGGTCACCGAGCGATACGCTCCGCGGCCCATCGCCGGCGGCGTAGTTCGTTTGGGGGCCGAAGGTGCCGTTGCCGGCGTTGAGCAGCACATTCATGTCACTGCCCCCGTTTGCCACGACCATATCAAGGTCGCCGTCACCGTCAAGGTCGCCAAGCGCAACGCTGTTTGGACTATTCCCTGGGGCATAGCTCGTGGCGGAGCCGAAGGTGGCGTCGCCGGTGTTGAGCAGCACGCTCATCTTGTCGCTGCTCCGGTTGGCCACGGCCATGTCAAGGTCGCCGTCGCCGTCGAGGTCGCCGAGCGATACGCTCATAGGGCTATCGCCGACGTCGTAGCTCGTTTGGGGGCCGAAGGTGCCATCGCCGGTGTTGAGCAGCACGCTCATGTTGTCGCTGCTCTGGTTGGCCACGGTGATGTCAAGGTCGCCGTCACCGTCAAGGTCGCCAAGCGATACGCTCGCAGGCCTATACATTGCGGCATAGCTCGTGGCGGAGCCGAAGGTACCGTCGCCGGTGTTGAACAGCACACTCATATCGTTGCTGCCCCTGTTGGCCACGGCCAAATCAAGGTCGCCGTCACCGTCGAGGTCGCCTAGCGAAATGCTACTCGGCTCCTCCCCCAAAGCGTATTGAATCTGGGTCGCGAAGGTGCCGTCGCCAGTGTTGAGCAGTACGCTCATGTTCTCGCTGAAATAGTTCATCGCGGCCATGTCAAGGTCGCCGTCACCGTCAAGGTCGCCAAGCAATACGCTCGCAGGCCTATCGCCCGCGGCGTAGTTCGTAGGGGGGCCGAAGGTACCATCGCCGATGTTAAACAGCACACTCATGTCATCGCTGCCCCAGTTGGCCACGGCAATGTCCAGGTCGCCGTCGCCGTCGAGGTCGCCAAGCGAAACGCTCCGCGGATCAACGCCCACGGCGTAGCTCGTTTGGAGGCCGAAGGTGCCGTCGCCGGTGTTGAACAGCACTCTAATGTAGTCCCTGAGAAAGTTCGACACGACCA
>JAEPOJ010000052.1 GCA_017642965.1 Phycisphaerales bacterium | reverse complement strand
CGCCATCACGCTCGACCAGCTCGACGCGATGACCCAATGCGACCAGTACCGCCGCACCATCGCGCACATCAAAAACATCCACGCCGCCCGCCGCGACGCCATCCACGAAGAACTCCAAACCCAATCCCTCGCCGCCCTCCGCGACCTCGTCACCGACACAACAGAAGCATCCTCCCCCGTCCTGACGGGGGAGGTGCCCCGCAGGGGCGGAGGGGGTCTCCATACCGCCACCGCACGCATACACGCAACAAACGCGTCCCTCATCGAGACGCGCCGCAAAGCAATCAACACCATTCTCAAAGCAACCACGCCCGCGGGCTCCCACGCACATGGGGGGGAAGTGTCTCGCGATACGAGACGGAGGGGGTCTTCAAACACATCTTCCAACCCCACAACAGCCGCGGGGGCGGGGAAGACACGCTCACACTCCCCCGCCCCACAGCGTCAGACCGATTCAGTCCACAACACCGATATACCCACCCGGCGTCAAGTCAAAGCGGACTGCATCGACCAACGGACCACGCACATCACCGCCGGGCAGCGCCCGCACGATGTGTGCACGATCCAACCCCTCTGGGACAATCCCGTCCCGAGGAAGCGCGCTCGTGCTGGGGATCAGCAGCAACGCGCACCCCAGTGCCATCCCCATCCCACCAACGATGGGGATGTCGCACCGAAGACGCGTGTACAGCCGGATCAGCAGCATCAACATCACGTTCGCGACGCTCACGCCAAGCAACACCAGCACGAACGTGCGCACAGCGCCCGGCCCACCGAACACGGCCAGAGACAACCCGGTCACCACCAACCCGATCGCCCCGGCCCAGCAGGCCCCGAGCACGCCCATCATCTGCTTCATCTCCCGGTCCATCGCGAACCTCCTTACGAAGCCGGTTCTCCGCCCGACCCATAAGAAGCTACCGACGCCATCGAAGCCAAACCTGAAAAGTGCATGAAAGTCGTTTTAGTGACAACATCGCCGTTTCGCCCACACACCCCCGAAATGCCGATATACTCGCTGAAATGGACGAATCCACACCACCAAAGCCCGTCCGCGTCATCGCGCTGATGAACCAAAAAGGCGGCGTAGGAAAGACGACCACAACCGTCAACCTCGCAGCAGCCATCGCCCAGCAAGGGCGAAAGGTCCTCATCATCGACCTCGACCCACAGGCCCACGCCACCCTCCACGTCGGCGTCGATGACAACGAGTCACCCGACTCCGCGCCCACCGTCTACGACCTCCTCCTCGACGACGACATCGCCATCACCGACTGCATCCGCACCGTCGACGACCACCTCGACATCATCCCCGCCGAGACCGACCTCGCCGCCGTCGAAACCGAGCTCTCAGGCCAGCCAGGCCGCAACCAGCGCCTCGCCGCCGCCATCGCCCGCTCCGGCGCCGACCACGAGTTCATCCTCCTCGACTGCCCCCCGGCCCTGGGCCTGCTCACACTCAACGCCCTCGCTGCCTCCCAGGAAGTTATCATCCCCATGCAGGCCCACTTCCTGGCCCTGCAGGGCGTGAGCAAGCTCCTCGAGACCGTCGGCATCGTCCGCGAACAGATCAACCCCGCCCTCCGCGTCGCCGGCATCGTCCTCTGCATGCACGACTCCCAGACCTCGCACTCCAAGGAGGTCGTCTCCGACCTCGAGCAGTTCTTCGAGTCCCAGCGCGACTCGGGCACCGCCTGGGCCAGCGCCCGCGTCTACCACCCGCCCATCCGGCGCAACATCAAACTCGCCGAGTGCCCCTCCTTCGGGCAGACCATCTTCCAGTACGCCATGTGGGCCCCCGGCGCGATGGACTACAAGAAGCTGGGCGAGACCATCGTCGCCGAGTGGGACCGGGCCCTGGCCGTGGCCAAGTCCAGCGAGCTCAGCGATGCCGAGATCCGCATCCTCAAGGGCGCCCGCGACTCCATGGAGCGTTACGGCGCGGCCGGGTCGGTCGATGACACCAGCGGGGTCGAGTCGTGATCCGGGCTGAGCGGGCCATGCAGCCCGAACTCCGCGCGTGGTTCGTCTTCTACACCGCGCTGCTGCTGACGGCGACGCACTGGCCCGGGCTGACGGTTGAGGGGCCGGTGGACCGCACCGACCTGATCATCCATATGTGCGCGTTCGGCCTGTGGACCATGCTGCTGTTCGGGGCGGGGTTGATCCGTGTGCGTGGGCGGTGGGGGCTGGTCTGGACGGCGGTGGCGGGGCTGTGCTTTGCCGTGCTCGACGAGACGACCCAGCCGCTGTTCAGCCGGGTGTTCGATCTGTGGGACCTGGCGGCGGACTGCCTGGGCGTGCTGCTCGCGGTGGTGCTGATCGTGATCTACGGTCGGATCGCTGGCGGTGCGCGGCTCGCGCTGGGCGAATGACGAAAAATTTCGTCAATTTGTGACAAACAGGGTTGCGTCGCGGCGTGAATTGACGAAGATCTTCGTAGACATGGTCTGCGGAGGTGATTGATGGCGAAGAAGAAGGTGTCCAGGAAGGCAGCGGCGAAGAAGCCGACGGATGCGGAACTGGCGATCCTGGGGGTGATCTGGGATCTGGGGTCGGCGACGGTGCGTGAGGTGCACGGGGTGCTGAGCGCCGAGTCGGAGACCGGGCAGACGACGGTGCTCAAGCACATGCAGATCATGGTGGAGAAGGGGCTGCTGAGGAAGGATGCGAGCGTTCGCCCGCAGGTGTTCTCGGCGGCGGTGCCGCGTGAACGGACGCAGGAGCAGATGCTCGGGCACGTGATGGACGGCGCGTTCAGCGGGTCGGCGGGGAACCTGGTGCTGCAGGCGCTGAGCATGCGGGAGACGAGCGCGGAGGAGTTGGCGGAGATCCGTCGTATGCTCGATGAGCTCGAGGGGGGGGCGTCATGAGCGATGTGCTGATGATCATGGACCGGTGCGCGTTTGTGCTTGGTCACGCGGTGGTGCAATCGTTGTGGCAGTGCGCACTGGTCGGTGCGTTGGCCGCGGCGGTTCAGATTGGTATTCGTTGTCCGGCTGTGCGGTACGCCGTGTGGTGCGCGGCGCTCGGGCTGTGTGTTGGTTGGTTTGCGGTGACGCTCGGCTCTGGTTTGCGGTTCGATCGTGGCCCTGCTGGGGCAGCGGAGCTGTCGGTGCTGGGCATGGGAGCGGCGCCAGTGGGTGTGGCAGCTGATGTCGGGCCTGGCATCAGTGGGGTGCGTGGGCTTGGTCTGTTCGAGTCGATCGCGGCAATCTGGGCGTTGGGGTTTGTGTATGTTGGATTGCGGCTGATGCGGCAGTATGGCTCGGCGGTGCGGCTGCGTACGCGCGGTGTGACTGAGGCGGGCGGCGTGTGGGCGGGCTTGTACGCGGACGTTCGCGCATCGCTGGGCGTGTCTTCGCGGGTGCGGCTGCTTGTGAGTGACGTGGCACAAAGCCCGATGGTCGTGGGTTGGCTGACGCCGACGGTTGTCGTGCCTGCGAGCGTGCTCACGATGATGAGCCCGGAGCAGGTGCGTCTCGTGCTCGCGCACGAGCTTGCGCACATTCGAAGGTATGACCATGTGGTCAACATGCTGCAGGTGTTAGTGGAGACGGTCATGTTCTATCACCCGGTGGTCTGGTGGATGTCCCGCCAGGCGCGGGTCGAGCGTGAGCACTGCTGTGATGACGTTGCGGTGCGGTGGGGTGGTGACGCGGTGTCGTATGCGCGGGCGCTCACGGATCTTGAGGAAGTGCGGGTTCGATCGCGGGCGGTGCTCGCGATGAAAGCCCGATCACATGGAGGTTCACTCATGAAGCGGGTACGGCGGTTGTTTGATGGTTCGGATGCGCGGCGTGGGAGCGGCTCGATGCGGGCGCTTGCTGTGCTGATGGTGGCGGCGGTGATCAGCGGTGCTGCGTACGCGCACTCGGTTTGGAACGCGGAGACGCCGCGTGAGGAGACTGTTGCGGCGGTGCGTGCGGGCGTGGAGTCTGGCGTGATGACGCACGATCAGGCGCGGCGTGTGTTCCAAGAAGTGATCTACCCGGGGTCCGATCTGGAGCGTTTGTTTGATCGGGAGCGTGCGCTGATCCGTGACGAGCTTCGTGAACCGGGCATGAGCGAGGCGGACGCCAAGAAGAAGCTTGAGGCGGTTGAGCGGAGCATCGATACGCGGATCGAGCTCGCGTTCAGGATGCGGGTGCTTGGCATGGAAGAGCACGAGGCGGAGCTGTCGATGTTTCAGGAGCGGCTGGAGCGGCTGGTTCAGAGCGGGTGGCTGACGCGCGAGGATGCGGACGGGATGTATCGGGCAAGGAAGGATTCGTTGAGCCGGGTTCCTGTGGAGGACGAGGTGGACCGCGCGGTGAAGGATCGCAAGAGTGCGGTTGAGGTTGCCCATGCCGTGCTCCGTGCGCTCGAGGCGCAGATCGCGGAGGTTGAGTTGTCGATGCAGGACGGCTCGGTGGAACCGGAATATGGGGCGTCACTGCTCAGTGCGCTGCGTCAGAAGCACGCCGAGTCGCTGCAGAAGCGTCATGAGGCCGAGGGGGCGCTCAAGGCGATTCTGGAGGAGTATGGTGCGGAGCGGGGCGCGAAGCTTGAGGTTGAACTGGTACCTGTTCTCAAGGATGCGCCGGTGATCCTCACGCATCAGCCGCGTCAGCTTGACATGGACAAGGAGGCTCTGATCCTGCGTGGGGTTGATGAGACGGCGTTGCGGGGACGGCTTGAGACTGAACAGGGCTCACTCAGCTACTACGAGCGGAACATCCGAGATGCGTTCCTAGAAACGGTTCGTCAGATGCAGTTGGACGGCGAGCTTACGGAGCAGGAGGCAGCGCTTCGCATTGAGGCGGATGCTCGTCGTCAGCGCTTTCAGTCGCGTTGGCTGAGCATCGGCGTGATGTATCAGAAGGAGGTTGAAGCCGGGCGTTTGACGGTTGATGAAGCGAACGCGTATCTGGAGCGGGCCCTGAAGGAGAACGGGTACTTCGAATCCGAGTTTGCGGAGACCGACCCGATGCGGGGTATGCGTGTGGTTGAGCCGCACAATGTCATTGAGCTCTCGGTCACTCCATTGGCGGCGGATGCCGGCGAGGCGAAGATTCGGCGGTATGAGGTCGTTGCGGGTGATACGCTGCGGGGGATCTCCCAGAAGGTATTCGGGACTCCGGATCGGGCGGGAGAGATCGCGGAACTCAATGAGATCGAGGCGGGGCTGCTCCGAGTAGGGATGGAGCTGGTGTTGCCTGAGGCCATCGACCCCGGTGCGGAGCCGGTCGAGCTAGAGATCAAGGTCGAGCCGGTGGAGAAGGAGCGGAAGCTGACACCGATGGATGAGGCGTTCTGGTATCATCAG
This sequence comes from Phycisphaerales bacterium, assembly GCA_017642965.1. Classification (GTDB taxonomy): domain Bacteria; phylum Planctomycetota; class Phycisphaerae; order Phycisphaerales; family UBA1924; genus UBA1924. The sequence continues at coordinate 570 of JAEPOJ010000052.1, read as the reverse complement.
GGTGTGCGGTCACTCTCTGAGTACGAGGAGGAGATTCCCGAGGACTGCTGAGGTGGTGATGGAACTTGCGCACGCCCGCGTTTGCGGGCGTGTTTTGTGTGCTGATGCTGGGATGAAGACTGAACGCAGAGGGCGCAAAGGACACGCAGAGGCGCAGAGAAGAGGGGGAGATTTTTGGGTGGTGCGCTCTTGGGGGATCTTTGGCATGTGCGGGATGGGGTTTGTTTATTGGTCTTGCACGACTGAAGGACATGCAGGAGGTGGGGACGGCACGTGCATGGCACTCGGCGTTTCGTGTCATCTCAATCCCAGGTTGTTCGGCGGGCACGGGTTGTCAGCTTTCAGCTGAGCAACCCGTGGCACCCGGAGGGATTGCCGTGTGTACTCAAGATCCTGCTTTGCTCTGGCGGGTCAGAGCAGGGCAGCCGGCCCCTGGCCCGGGAGGGACATGAGCCGCACTGCGCCGCTGCGCGGCGAGTACGGGCACCCGGAGTGGTATTGGTTGTGGCTGGTTGTTGAGGAGACCCCCTCCGTCACCGCGTTGCGGCGACACCTCCCCCGGAAGCCCGG
>JAEPOJ010000051.1 GCA_017642965.1 Phycisphaerales bacterium | reverse complement strand
GTCGGGCGCGAGGAGGGAGTTGGTGGTGATCATGGCGCCCTCGGCGCCGGGGCGTGGGTCCTCGACGCTGACGCCGAGCATGGTGGTGATGGCGGAGATGATGATGATGGCGAGCGCGAAGAGGGCGAAGAGGGTGACGGGGTGTGGGAGGAGGTTGCCGAGCCACTCGACGAAGGTGAGGAAGCGGGCGATGAAGGAGCCCTTGCGGGGTGTGTTGTTGGGGGCTGGCTGGTCAGTGGTTGGCATGGGGAGAGGGTAACGGATTGTGGCGGTGGGGGCCAGTGCGGGGAAGACTGAACGCAGAGGACGTAAAGCTCACGCAGAGGCGCAGAGAAGAGGGTACCCAACGCTTAGTGCCTCCCCCGCACCTGGCGGGTGAGGTGTCACGCGCAGCGTGACGGAGGGGGACTTGAGTAACGCACACACACGAAGACCCCCTCCGCCTCGAAGACTCGGCACCTCCCCCGTCAGGACGGGGGAGGCACAAGCAGCGAGGTGAGTGCTAGCGGTACAGCTTCGCGAAGTGCTGGAAGTAGTTGGGGTAGGTCTTGGCGACGCACCTGGGGTCGTTGATGGTGATGTTGGGTCGGCGCAGGGCGAGGAGGGCGAGGGACATGGCCATGCGGTGGTCGTCGTAGGTGTCGAAGGCGATGGGCGGGGCGTCTTCGCTGCAGTCGATGCCCTCGGTTGGGGGTGTGATCGAGAGGGCGTCCTCGTCGTTGTTGAGGTTGTCGGTGATGGTGACGCCGAGCTTTGCGAGTTCGGTCTTCATCGCGTCGATGCGATCGCACTCCTTGACGCGGAGGGTCTTGACGCCTTTGACGATGGTGGTGCCGGGCGCGAAGCAAGCTACGGCTGCGAGGGACATCACCGCGTCGGGCATGTCGCGCATGTCGCACATGATGGGGCGCAGGTCGTTGGTGCCTTTGACAGCGAGTGTGTTATCGCGCGCGATCAGGGTGCATCCCATCTGCTCGAGCAGGGTGTGGAAGTTTGCGTCGCCCTGGAGTGAGGTGTTGGAGTTGCTGAAGCCATGGACGCGGATGGTGGCGTTTGGGAGGAGGGCGCCGGCGGCCCACCAGTAGGTGGCGCCCGAGGCGTCGGGCTCGATGTCGAGTTGGAAGGCGCTCAGGCCCGGTTTGATCTGGATGACGCTGAGGTCGGACGCGGCGCGGGTGTGGGCGCCGAGGTGGTCGAGCAGGTCGAGGGTCATCTGGACGTAGCTTTGGGAGGTGATGCCTTGGGGGAAGGTGAGGGTGAGGCCCTGCGGGAGGAAGACGGCGGTGAGCATGAGGGCGCTGACGAACTGGGAGGATTGGGTGGGGGCGATGGAGATGGAGGTTGTGTTTGAGGAAGACCCCTCCGTCACGCTGCGCGTGCCACCTCCCCGCGGGGCGCGGGGAGGGACAAGAGCCCCCACCGCCGACTTCGTCGGCACCACCCCCGTCAGGACGGGGGAGGAGATCGTGAGGGGAGGGCAGCCCTGAGCGGCTTGGTAGGTGATGGTGCAGCCGAGTTGTTCAAGGAGCTGGGCGAGCTCGGCGATGGGGCGTTGTTGCATCCGGGCGTTGCCGGTGATGGTGAGGGGGGCGTCTGCGAGGAGGGCGGCGGCGGTGAGGAAGCGGGTGGCGGTGCCCGCGTTGTTGAGGTCGAGGGTGGCGTTGTTGGGGTCGACTTTCCACTTGCCGGAGACGCCGGTGATTTTGATCGCGTTGGGGTTGGTGGTGTCGACGGATGCGCCGAGCTGCTGGATGGCGGCGAGCATGCGCTGGGCGTCGTCGGCTTCGGTGAGTGGGTGGTTGAGTGTGGAGGAGCCGGGCGCGAGGGCGGCGAGGAGGAGGGCGCGGTTGGTGATGGACTTGGAGCCCGGGGGGCGGAGGGTGATTTCGAGGGGGGCTTGGCCGGGTTGGCGCGACCAGCGGGGGAGCGGGAGGTGCTCGGGGAGGTCAGCGAGTGCGAGGGTGGTGGGGTCGAAGGCGGGCATGGGGGAAGGGTAGGGGGGGAGGAGCCATCAGCCACTGGCCATCAGCCATCAGTGAAGATGAGGATGGGTGCGCGGAGGTGGCAGAGAACGCGGGGGGCGCAAATAAGAACATGCAGGAGGCTTCGTCACATGCATAGCAACCGGTTTAGTAGCACTGGATGATGCCCCAGATACTTGAGAAGTCTGTGGCTCGGAGATCTTGTTCTTTGATCCAGAAGTAAAGTTTGCCGCAGTCGCCCCACATCCAGTCGGCGGCGTCTTGATCGCTGTCGAGTTGAAGGAGCAATCGCCAGTCTTTGGCACCGGGCATGAGTGATTCGATCTTTGCTTTCTCGGATTCGGGTAGTTGGTTGCCGAGGTCGATGCCGTTGGAGACGAGTTGGCATTCAAGCTTCATGTCGCCTTGGATTTCATGGGGATGGCCCAGAAGTTGATGCGTACCTTCGTTTGCGTGGTTGAGCTGCTCTTCCTCAAAGTCCATGAACCTGTGATATAGATCATCCGCTTGTTCCTCGGTGACCTGTGAGAAGATGCTCTCGATTGCTTCGTCAACATCATTGTTGTAGCAGTAGTCATTCTTGATTTGTAGTTCGCATTCGTTGAACGGAGTCCACTTGTATTGCGGTTTTTGATCTAATCCATTTGGATCAAAGTCAGGTAGCTCGCGGATTGAAAAAGAGTCTGGTGACTCTGAGAAGTAGTGGACTTGGTACGTACCGGAGTCGTTGGGATCGAATCCCCAAGGGAGCGCTGCGGTGTCGCCCCAGAATGTCAGCAGTCCTGATTTCGGGAGTGCGTTGTCTTGGACGTGATCTGAGTCGATGTCTTCGAGGTTGATCTGCGCGAGGAACATGAGCGGTCGAGCTCCCTTCACAGGCCAGGGGTAGTTGTCTGGGAGGTGAGGTAGCCCGCCGACTTTCGAGGTCGCGATTGGGAGATCGTTCATTACTTCTCCCTTCGGTTCGAGTGAATAGCAGGGGGCAGCGACACTTTCGAAGTAATCTTTGAAGATCGAGAGGTCGTTATCTTCAAGGAGCTGAGTGAGTTCGATAATTGTGGGCATCGTGTCTCTCCTGCTAGTGAATATGAATCCGATGAACCATATCAGATTCACGGATCAGCTGCAGGATGGATATTGAAAACGATGCTCTCTGGTCACGACTTCTTCACGAACTCGGACTTGAGGCCCATCGATCCGATGCCGGGGATGGTGCAGTCGATGTCGTGGTCGGCGTCGACGAGGCGGATGTTTTTGACTTTGGTGCCGCCTTTGACGACGAGGGATGAGCCCTTGACCTTGAGGTCCTTGATGACGGTGACGGTGTCGCCGTCGGCGAGGGGGTTGCCGTTGGCATCGCGGACGATGGATGCTTCCTCAGCAGCCTTGGCGTCGGCTTCGGTCCATTCGTGGGCGCACGCGGGGCAGACGAAGAGGGTGCCGTCGTGGTAGGTATCGGTGGCGTGGCAGGTTGGGCAGGGGGGGTATTCGGGCATGGGGGGATCTGAGGTGGTGTCTGGCAGTTGAGGGGAGACCCCCTCCGTTCCGCCAGAGGCGGACCACCTCCCCCGTCAGGACGGGGGAGGAGATTAAGATTCTTTACGGAAGACGGCGACGATGTCTTCGACGGGGACGACGAAGAGGCGGTTGTCACCTTCGAAATCGACGGGGATGGCGTGTTTGGGGTTGAAGAGGACGCGGTCGTAGTTGCGGATGGGGTAGTCGGGGTCGTTCTCGACCTGGGCGGCGATCGTGACGATGCGCCCGGTCAGGGTGGGGATCTCGATCTTGTCGGGGAGGTGGATGCCCTTGGAGGTCTGTTTCTTGTCCTCGTCCTTGCGGATCAGGACACGGGCGCCGAGGGGTTCGACGGTTTCGAGTTCGGTTTTCGCTTTGTTCTGGGGCATGGGGGATGGTAGGGGGAAGAGAGGCAATCCGCCAGAGGCGGACCTGCGGCGGGCAGTGGGCAATAGGCAATGGGAAGAGGAGGAGAGTGGGGCGCAAAAAGGTGTAGGCGTCAAGTTTCAGATTGAAGTGAGGGTGTTGATGGGCCGATAAGCGGGGCAGCAACTGAAACAGGAGATCCGAACATGAGCAGCCAGGCCCGCGTGAATCGTCGTCAGTATGAGCGTTTTCTGCTTGAGCCGGGATATACCAGCGCGGCGGCGCGGGTGCATCCGGACGAGCAGGTGTTCACGCGTGAGGGGCACGTGTACGACCTTTCGGAGGGCGGGGTGTGCTTCGAGATGGATGAGGCGATCGAGCCGGGGAGCACGATCTCGCTGCGGATCGACCTGCCGCTGTTCTCGGGTGATATTGGCCCGGGCCGGAGCGTGTTTGTGACAGGGAACGTGGTGTGGTGCGATCCGGATGAGATCGGGCCGGTGCGGATGGCGCTGGCGATCACGCGGTTTGACCGTGCGGGTGACAAGGGTCGGATGATCCGGTCGTTGACGAGCCAGCGGTACCTGCGGGCGGCGTGAGGCATCGGTGAAGTGTTGATTTGATGAACCACCCTTTGGGGTGGTTTTTTCGTGGGGTTTGTGCGCTCTTTCACTGATCTGGCTCTTTGTGCCTCCCCCGCTTCTGGCGGGGGAGGTGCCGAGTCCCCGAGGCGGAGGGGGTGTTGATCTGCGCGTTTCTCAGAAGACCCCCTCCGACCTTGAGCTGCGCTCAAGCCCACCTCCCCCGCCAGGAGCGGGGGAGGCACAAGAGGAGCGCCGGATCACGGCATGCGGGGGATGCCGGAAAGGACCGGTGCGTGCCCATAGACTTCTTGTATGAAGGTACAGGCGATCGTGATCGGGGTGTTGTTGGCGGTGGTGCTGGGGGTGCCGTTTGTGCTCAGCGCGGGGAAGACGGGGTCGTCGCATGATGATGACCTTCGGACGCTGATCGTCGTGACGCCGCACGTGCCGCAGATCCGCGATGAGTTCGCGCGGGGGTTCGCGGACTGGCACGAGCGGGAGTTCGGGGAGCGTGTGAGCATCGACTTCCGCACGCCGGGGGGGACCTCGGAGATCCGCAAGCAGCTCTCGGCGATGTTCAAGGAGAGCGTGAAGAAGCTCGCGGCGCAGGACAACTGGACGATCGAGGAAGGCGGGCTGCTGCCCGAGGGGACGATCCCGTTCGACGTGATGTTCGGCGGCGGGTCGTACGACCATGCGCAGCTGATCGGCGGGGTGAGTGTGGATATCAAGCTCCGCGAGACGGAGACGAACTCGACGACGCTGACGCTGGAGGTGCCGATCTCCCGGCCGATGGACTTCGGGCAAGACGAACTGGACGCGATGTTCGGCGAGAACCGGATCGGGCCGCAGGAACTCTACGATCCGAATCAGTACTGGATCGGCACGGCGCTGAGCAGCTTCGGGATCGTGTACAACCGGGACGTGTTCGCGAAGCTGAAGCTGCCCGAGCCGACGGCGTTCGGTGATCTGACGCGCCCGGAGCTGTGGGGCTGGATCGCGCTGGCGGACCCGCGTCAGTCGGGCTCGATCACGACGACGTTCGACTCGATCCTGGGCAACGAGGGCTGGGAGCAGGGCTGGCGGACGCTGCGGGGGATGTGCGGCAACACGCGGTACTTCACGAACTCGTCGACCAAGCCGCCGATCGATGTGTCGCAGGGCGAGGCAGCGGCCGGGCTGGCGATCGATTTTTATGGTCGCGGGCAGGCGCAGGTGGTGAAGGACTCGGGCGGCGGCGACCGCGTGGGCTACAGCGACCCCGCGGGTTCGGTTTATGTCGACGCGGACCCGATCAGCATCATCAACGGCGGGCCGGACTACGAGCTGGCGACGCGGTTTGTGCGCTACTGCCTGAGCGATGAGGCGCAGGCGCTGTGGCAGTTCGATACGAGCCTGGCGGACAACCCGATCGGGAGCGACGGCGAGCCCATGGGCCCGCACTGGCACGCGCTGCGCCGGATGCCGGTGAAGCGGAGCATGTACGTGCAGCACTTCGACCAGTTCGTCGACCAGGTGGATCCGTTCGAGATCGTCAGCGATGTGAAGAACCCGGGCTGGCGGACGGGCGTGCAGGTGATGATGGGGTGCTTCGGGATCGACATCGCGAACGAGTGCCGGGCGGCGTACAAGGCGCTCAACGATGCGATCGCGTCGGGGCGGTTCAGCGAAGCAGAGCTGGCGGAGCTGGACGCGCTGTATTACGCGTTCCCGGAGACGGAGATCGAGGGCGAGCTGGTGGCGTTCACCCCCGAGACTTTCCGTACGGTTCGCAACGAATGGCGGACGCGTCAGGCGGAACTGGAGATCGAGTACACGAAGTTCTACCGGGCGAACTACAACGAGCTCGTGAAGCGGGTGCGCGAGCGGTTGTGAGTTGAGCTCGGGCGTTGATCGATGAAGGAACCGTCCAACCCCAGGGGGTGGGGTTGGACGGTTCCTTCCTTTTGTGTGGGGGTGATTGGCATCGGGTGCCCTGCTTCGACCCGAATGGCGTAGTAGGTATGGGGGGAGATGAGCATGCAATCTTGTGCCTCCCCCGTCAGGACGGGGGAGGCACTGGGAGCGCACGCAGGTATGTAATAGGCACAAGGGCACGCACGACATAGGCGTTAAAAGAAGGAACCGTCCAACCCCTGCCCCAAGGGTTGGACGGTTCCTTCATGCTTGGTGCGATG
>JAEPOJ010000050.1 GCA_017642965.1 Phycisphaerales bacterium | reverse complement strand
GCTCGCTCTTGCGATCAGATACCCATTCTTCACACGCGTTCAGCAGCAGACCGGCGTACGCACCCGAGTTAATGTATGCACTCAATGGTCGGTGGTGGGTAAGCGTGGTCACAGGCGGTGCACCCTTCGCGACTTCGCCCGGGTTCATCACGATCGGCGTGCTGCCAGTGCTCATGTACCGATCGACACGCCGGAACTGAACCGGCAAGGCGGTCCGCTCATCATGCGTCCAGCCCCACGAGCTCGCGCCCATCACTCGGAACGATGGGTGAGAAATGACGGTGACGAAGCGGCCGCCGGGCTTGAGCTTCGATGCGATGCCAGTCAGCACCGCGTCGAGGTCTTCGATGTTCATCAGGGCCATCACGCACACGCCCGCGTCGAACGCCTCCGCGTCGAGTGACTCGAGCTGCTGGGCATCGTGAACGAGGAATGACGTGCGGGGCGTTGAACGCTCATTTGCCGATTCGATCAGCCGCTCGGAGACATCAACGCCGAGGACTTCGACATCGGCTTTGTGCGCGAGATGCTCGCTCACGATGCCCTGACCGCAGGCGACATCGAGGACACGCTCGCCGCCTTGTAGGTCGAGCAGACGGGTGACGCCTGGCAGGATGATGCGCTGGTGATGATCCGACCCGCGGTCCTGGAGCAGGTTGTCGTACCACCCCGCGACATGATCCCAGCCTTGCTGTGTTTCCCGCTCGGTATCTTGCTCCAGACCCGCGGCATCCGCCGGGGGCTCTTTACCCATCGCTCGCCAGAAGGACGCCGGGGGAGGGGCCTTGTACCGCTGCTGAGATCCATCTTCCTCTGGGTGGACGAGACGGATCTGGTGCGCATGCAGCCCGACGCGGTGCAGGTCATCGCGTGTGCTCTTGTTCTGGGTGTCCCCGACAACCGGGTGCCCGATCATAGCGAGGTGCTCGCGGATCTGGCCCTGCAGGTCGGGGCGTGCGCGGACTTGCACGAGCGTGAGCCCGTTGCCGGACTCCATCACACGGATGTGCGAGGTGGGCGTCGCGCCCTGTCCTGAGTATCTTGAGGTTGGGGCTGAGACCGTCTCGCCCGTGCGCAGCTTGTCTTCATCAAAGACACCCTCGACGAGCGCGAGGTACGTCGTTTCAGGGTGCGTCTGATCCCGGGGCGAGTCATCAGAGTTCCGTGTCGCCACATAGAGCACGATACCCGAGCAGGTATCGTCGATGATGTGCGCAACGCGCATAAGCCGTCGGCGTGCGCCAGTCAGCGTATCAACCATCTCGCAGAGGGTCGGAGATGGGCCACGCAAGACCGGGATTCCCGCCGGCTTGTTGACAATCAGGATCGAATCATCCTTGTGGATGATGTCTGGCTTGGGTGGCTTTGGGCCTCGTTTCCGCTCTTCTTCACCAAAGCGATCGCCGCGTGGTCCCCCTTGGTGCGGATTCGGGCGTCCACCCGGGCGTCCTCCACCGAAACGACCACCACCGGGCCCACCCGGTCTCGGGCCGCCACGTCCTGAACCGCCCTGAAAGCGATTCCCACCTCCGGGGCCCCCGGGTCGGCCGCCGCGAGAGGAATGCCCGCCGCCACCGCTACCGGAACGCTGTCCCTGCCCGTAGTATCCGCCTTTGTCGCCGGATCTTTCGGGATGCCCTCCGGCTGGTCGATTCCCGTTATTGTGCGCCATTCGTTGCGTTTCCTGCCAGCTCACTCATGCGCTGACGTGTGAGTGGGGTGAGTTGTTCGATGAGCCAGTTCGCGAAGTCAGGCTTCGAGATCGGCCCCGGGGTCTCGATCTGGATCTCGAGCCCTTTGGCCGGGTTGCCGATGAGTGTCGCTTCGATCGTGCCCGCGTCCATGGTTTCCAGCGGGTTGGCGACGATCATATCGATTCCCTTGCGTTCGAGCTTGCTGAGCGCGGAACTCATCATGCGTTCGCGGGGTTCGAGTGCGAAGCCCACGAGAAACTGGTCTTGTCGGGCACGCTTTGCGCATCCGGCCAGCAAGTCGGGGGTCGATTCGAGCTGAACTGAGAGCGCTCCACCGACACGTTTGCGTTTCCCTTCCAGGTTTACTTCATCAGCGACAGGGCGGTAATCCGCCACGGCAGCCGCCATGACGAGGGTGTCGCATCGGGAAAGGTGCTGCTCCAGCAGATCCTCAAGGTCCTGACACGACTGGAAACGGACGATCTGCACACGCTCATCTTCGGGGGCGACGGCGTTGGGGCCGAGCAGGAGCGTGACATCCCACCCCGCCTGGACGGCCCGATCCGCGAGAGAGCTGCCCAAGCGACCAGAGGACCTATTTCCGATGAACCGCACCGCGTCGATGGGTTCGTATGTGGGGCCCGCGGTGATTAAGAGTCGAAGTGTCGCATCGTCGCTCGGCATGAATCTCAGTCTTCCTCTACTGTGTATCTGATTCGTGATATGGAACTGTGACCAGATCCGGATCGTAGAGTGTTCAAAGGTCGATTGCCTCGAAATTCCTCCATCAACCGCCCGCTCGGGTACGAGGGGGCGATGGACCCGTTTCAAGCACCTATAGTGTAAGCCCAGCAATCAATGCTCCCCGATTTTTCAGAGGATTGAGCCCACATATGGCAAGAAGTCGCAAGAAGCTCGGACAGATCCTGGTCGCGCAGGGCACCATCAACGCCGAACAGGCCGACCAAGGGGTCAAGCACGCCAAGGAGACCGGCAAACGTGTCGGCGAAGCGCTCATCGACCTCGGTATCGTTGACGAGATGCAGGTGATCAAGGCACTCGCGGCCCAGTACGGCATGAAGTATGTCGACCTGAGCAACGACAAGGTCCGCAAGCTCATCGACGACAGCGCGCTCGACAAGTCAGTTATGAGGAAGAACCTCGTAATCCCGCTGGGCAAGTCCGGCGGGAAGATGAGGATCGCGATCCACGATCCGATGGATCTGGAGATGCTCGATAACCTCCGCTTCCGGCTCAATATGGATATCGAGCCGATGCTCGCGACCAAGTCGCAGATCAAGGGGTACCTTGAGGGTGAAGCGGGCGGCGGGGGTGTTGCTGGTGCGGGTAGCCTGACGGCAGATCCCGCGCCCGATCAGCAGGGGTCGCTTGTGACTGACTCGATCGACCGCTCGATCGATCGCTCGCTCGACCGCTCGATGGACCGTTCGATCGATGTGAGCTCGGAAGACTCTCCGGTTGTCAAGCTGGTAAACCGAATCCTGGATGAAGCCGTTCGGAACCGGACGAGCGATATCCACATCGAACCGATGGAAGACCGCGTCCGCCTCCGATACCGCATCGACGGCGTTTGTGTTGAGCGAGATAACCTGCCCAAGCGGATGCAGAACGCGATCCTGTCTCGCCTGAAGCTGATGGCCGGGATGAACATCGCAGAGAAGCGGATTCCGCAGGACGGTCGAATCAAGATCTTTGTGGACGAGGTCGGCATCGACTTCCGAGTCTCGGCGTGCCCGGCGTACCATGGTGAATCCGTCGTGCTTCGTATCCTGCGCCCAGACGCGGTGCGAATCGGTCTCGAAAACCTCGGTTTCGAGGCGGAGAACCTTGAGACATTCAACCGCATTATTCGGCGCCCCAATGGAATCTTCCTCGTGACCGGGCCCACGGGTTCGGGTAAAACGACCACGCTGTACTCGGCGCTGGACGTGCTCAATCGGCCCGACCGCAAGATCATTACGGCTGAGGACCCCGTCGAATACAACTTCGAGGGCATCAATCAGTGTCAGGTTCGAGAGGGCATCGGGCTGACGTTCCCGTCGATCCTGCGATCGATGCTGCGCCAAGCGCCCAATGTCATCCTTGTGGGTGAGATCCGTGACCGCGAGGTTGGTGAGATCGCGATCCAGGCGGCCCTAACGGGTCACTTGGTCTTCTCCACCCTCCATACCAACGACGCACCCAGCGCGATGACCCGACTGATCGATATGGGGATCAAGCCCTTCCTCGTCGCGTCCTCAATTCAGGCGGTGATGGCCCAGCGCCTCATCCGCGTGCTCCACAAGAGCAAGCAGCTCGCAGATGAGTCGGACCTGGATCCCAAGTACCTCAATCTGATCCGTCTGAAGATGGAAGACGCCATCGGCAAGGTGTACAAGGCTGTGCCGACCGACGAGGCACCGTCGGGATACAAGGGTCGGAAAGCGATTTTCGAAATGATGATCATGAACTCGGAGATCCGAGATCTGGCATTCAACCGTGCGCCGTCCTCAAGGATCCGTAAGGCAGCAATCACCGCTGGCATGAAAGAGCTCGTTGAAGACGGGCGTACCAAGGTGCTCAACGGCGTGACCACGCCCGAAGAGATCGCGCGTGTGAGCCAGGCAGAATAAAAAGCGAACCGTTAGCCCGGGCGGATCATGAGCCCGCCCACAGGAGTGATATATGTCCACAGTTCAGATTGACCGCCTGCTGGATACCGTCGTGAAAACCGGTGGTTCTGACCTCCACCTGACGACCGGGCGGCAGCCGACTATCCGCCTTCATGGCGGGCTGAGAAACCTGCAGACCAAGGTGCTCGATTCCGACGACATGGTTTCGCTCATGAAATCCATTACGCCGGAACGCAACCAGCAGGAACTTCAGGAAGAGGGGGGCACCGACTTCGGCTTTGCCTACGGCGATGCTGCCCGATTCCGTGTATCCGTATTCCGTCAGCGAGGCGATATCGCGATCGTGCTTCGCCAGATCCCGAACCGGCTCCTGACGTTCGATCAGATCGGGCTGCCGGATATGTGTAAGGATCTGATCAGGCGTCCGCGTGGGCTGTTTCTTGTCACGGGGCCGACAGGGTCCGGCAAGACGACCTCTCTGGCGACCATGATCGACTATGTGAACCAGTACATGGATCACCACATCGTGACCATGGAAGACCCGATCGAGTACTACCACGAGCACAAGAAATCGATCGTGAACCAGCGAGAAGTGGGCAACGACGTTCCGAGCTTCGCTGAGGCGCTGCGTCGAGCCCTCCGACAGGACCCCGACGTCATCCTCGTGGGCGAGATGCGTGACCTTGAGACGATCGAGGCCGCGGTCCGAGCCGCGGAAACAGGTCACTTGGTCTTTGGAACACTCCACACCACCGGGGCGGCCAAGACCATCGACCGTCTGGTGGACGCGTTCCCGGTCTCCCAGCAGAACCAGATCCGCGTCCAGCTCTCGACGTCCCTGATCTGTGTGCTCTCGCAGGTGCTTCTCGGACGCATCGACACCAAGGGCATGGTGGCAGCGTACGAGTTCCTCGTCGTCACACCCGCGATCGCGAACCTGATCCGCGATAATAAGAGCTTCCGCATCGATTCAGCGATCCAGACGGGTAAGAAGTACGGCATGCAGCTGCTCGATGACCACCTCTGGTCGCTGTATTCCAAGGGCATGATCAGCCCTGAGGAGATGGTGGACAAGTGCAAGAATCCGTCTGTGCTCCGTGACAAAGTCCATCAGGCTGGTGGGGTGATCGGCAGGCCCGAGCTCGATGATCCCGAAGCCAACAAGGATGTGGAATAGCGAGCAACGGGCCAAATTGCGTCAATTTCAATGTGTCGCAACGGATTATTTGCGTGAATACGGCATGCTGCGGACAACTGTTCGCGGGTTGTCTGCGAAAGTACTGGTGGGCCAGGTAGGCCTCGCGCGGCGATGCCGCATGGAGTGAACGGTATGGATCCTTCTGAACTCAAAGGTCGCAAGCTCGGACGCGTGCTCACCAAGCTCAAGGTGGTCACACGCGAACAGGTGCATGAAGCACTCGCGATCCAGAAAGGACGTACGACCAAGGTCAAGATCGGTGAGATTTTGAAGGAGTTGGGGTATTGCACCCAACTCGACATCGATCGTGCTCTGGCGGGTCAGGCCGGCATGGAGTATGTCGATCTCACTGGTGTCGAGCTCGATGAGGAAACCATCAACTCCATCCCCGCCGAGAACGCCAAGGCGTATCAGTGCGTGCCGATCGAGTACGACGCCCGATCCCGAGAGCTGAAGGTCGCACTCAAGAGCCCGGAGAACTTCCAGGCGGTCGACGACCTCCGCCTGCTCATGGGTGCCGAGGTGACCGCGGTTGTTGCTTCACCACAGGCGATCGACGCGCTGCTCGAGAAGCACTTCGCGAAGGACTCGTCACTCAGCGAAGCGGTAAGCTCGCTGGCGAAGGACGAGAACCTGGCCGAGCTCGGCAAGCACTCTGATCAGTCCATCGACCTTGACGCGGTGATCGACGCGGCCGGTGACAACCAGGTGATCAAGCTGCTCAACCTCGTGCTGCTCCAGGCGATCCGGGATCGGGCGTCTGACATCCACTTTGAGCCGTTCGAGAACGAGTTCAAGATGCGCTACCGCATCGACGGTGTGCTCTACGAAATGGTTCCGCCGCCCAAGCACCTTGGCACCGCGATTACCTCGCGTGTGAAGGTTATGGCAAACCTCGACATTGCCGAGCGTCGCCTGCCTCAGGACGGGCGTATCGAGCTAACCGTTGGGGGCAACCCGGTTGACCTGCGTGTTGCGATCCTGCCCACCATTTATGGTGAGTCGTGCGTCATGCGTGTGCTCGATCGTGGCAACGTGGAGCTCTCACTGGATCGCGTCGGGTTCCGCCCGGACGACCTTGAGTTGTTCCGCAGTCTGATCTCCAAGCCCAACGGGATCGTGATCGTGACCGGCCCGACGGGCTCGGGGAAGACGACCACGCTGTACGCGGCGCTTGCTGAACTTAACGATATCGAGACCAAGATCCTGACGGCCGAGGATCCGGTCGAGTACGACATCGACGGGCTCTGCCAGGTGCAGGTGAACTCCGAGGTCGGCCTGACGTTCGCGTCTGCGCTTCGAAGCTTCCTGCGTCAGGACCCCGATGTCAT
>JAEPOJ010000004.1 GCA_017642965.1 Phycisphaerales bacterium | reverse complement strand
CGGCGTCAGCGCCAGCCACGACCACCCCGCGAACGCGGTCAGCGCAATGGTCAGCGGCATCGTGATCCCCAGCAGCGGCCACACCTGCCGCCACAGCTTCCAGCGGGCAGGCCGATCAATCGCCAGGCCCGCCGCCATCAGCGATACGATCACAATAAACTCGGTGAGATACTCAGTGATCTGGCTATGACGAAGGTCACCCGCCGGATCGAGCGTGGGCAATCCCAGCGGCAGAGAGAAGGCGACCCAACCAACGCCCACATACACCATGGGGACCGACACCGGGAACCGCTTGAGAACCCGTTCCAAACCAACCGCTGCGATCAGGGCCAGCCCGGCAAGACAGATCATGACGATGCGTTGCTCGGGCATGGCTGAACTCAGAGTGACCTCACAAGGGAATCCAGTGTTTAGCGCGTCACGTGCCCATCACAGCAGTTCCTGGATCGATGGAAGCATCCCCAAGGCTCGCCGACAAGAACGCTCAGGACATCGCTCGCGCCGTCCCCCCAACAGCGAGACCCCCAGCAAGAGCGTAGCGAAAGATACGGCCTGAACCGCCCAGTTCCAATGCCGCAATCCCAAAATCGCAGGAGATGAGAATCAATGAATGATTGTTCACATGGATGCCACCTGACGACGTCTCGCTGCGCCAAGCCAGATGAATCGATGAGACAGTGCACCCGACGCAGAGGCAACGCAATCCCATTGCCCCCACAAACCACCACGCCCCAAAAGAGGGGCCGGCGGGGAAACCTCCCCGCCACAGTGAAAGTTCAAGCCACTGCACAAAACTGAGTGGGACTCAATAGCCAACGCGGGTGCCGTGAGACCGAGTGGTGTCATCCGCACTTAAATAAACTTTCGGAATTGGGTGCTACCGAGAATTTGGTATTGTGTAGAGAATGGGCTCGCTGTAGCGGGTCAATACATGGAGTGCGAGGCTTTGGTACAATAGCCATGTCGAGGTCAATCCACTTACAGTTTCCTGATGCCGAAGTTGACAAGCCGTTATAGTTCGCTCGAAGTACAGCTCTCTCGTAGATAAATAGCGTCATGAAGATTGATAAAATTGCCATCCGAAATTTCCGGCGACTCGAGAGCGTGTCAACTGGAATTGAGGAGAGAGAAACCGTCTTTGTCGGCCCTAATAACAGCGGCAAGACATCCGCCACATCCGTTTTCAGGCGCTTCTTGGGTCAACGCCGATTCAGTATTTACGATTTTTCTGCGGCAAGAATTGAAGATATCAATGCCTTTGGATCTGACCCAGAGGCAAATAATCTCCCATCAATCGAGTTAGACATATGGTTTAAGATTGACCCGGATTCAATCGAGTTTGGCAGAGCATTCACACTCCTGCCCAACCTTTCGGACGATTTCGAAAGACTGGGAGTGCGACTGCGCTACGCGACACCTGACCCAGCCAAGCTTCGTGAAGCTTATCTTGCTGCATACCCACAAGACTCCCAAAGTCCCCCAGGCGCCAGTCTCTCCGCGTTTCTCTCAGACGATGGCGAGTTGAATAGGCACTTCGAGATTGCTTACGCTTCACTAGAAAGAGTTGGCAACAAGACGAATGAACTCCCAATGGATAAGGATGAAGGTCGGGATTTGCTTCGGAACCTTGTCCGAATCGACTTCGTGGATGCACAGCGAAACATTGATGACGAAGAAGGTCATAGGAGCACTAAGTTGTCGAGCGCGTTTGCTGGATTCTACCAGAAAAATCTTCAGCAGCCGCAGATCGCTCAGGAGGCCCATCGCGTAATCGACGAGAACAACAGGAAGCTTACCGACCACTACAAAGAACAGTTTGCGGGTATCATGGGAGTCATCGAGGGTATGGGTGTTCCCTCAGTCAACGATAGAAAGCTAAAGCTTGTTTCAACACTGAATCCGGAAAACGTCCTCCGTGGGAATACAGACCTCCTCTATGTAGACACAGATCGAAACCATGAGCTGCCGGAGCTTTACAATGGTCTAGGCTTCAAAAATCTCATATATATGGCTATCCAAGCGAAGCACTATCATTCGCAATGGGTACGGACTAGCCAGAGTCGTCCACTGTGCCAAATCATCTTCATTGAAGAGCCAGAAGTCCACCTGCATGCCCAGGTGCAGCAGGCATTTATCCGGAATATCTGGGATGTCATCCACCAGTCGGCGCAGGCGGAAAATGAGGGCGACAAGATTCCCCAATTGATTATCACCACTCATTCTTCGCACATTCTGGACGCGACTGAGTTTAGTCAGGTGCGATACTTCAGGCGGTGCCAGCGTGATGGTGAGCCTCATAAGCCCGGCGGCATCCTAGAAGCGACCAAGATTTGCAGTCTCCGTGAATTTCAAGATTCCACGTCCGGGGAGTCTATGGATTTTCTTAAGCGCTATCTCAAATTGACGCACTGTGACCTGTTCTTCGCAGATGCCGCCATAATCGTCGAGGGTTCCGTCGAGAAACTTCTGATGACCGCAATGATTGAAAAAGTTGCTGATAAACTAAAATCGTCGTACATCACAGTCTTGGAGGTGGGTGGTGCTTATGCCCATAGGTTTGACGATCTGCTAAGATTCTTGTGTATGCCGTATCTGATCATAACAGATATCGATTCGGTTAGTCCGGAAGGGAGGCATCGGGCCTGTCCCGCCAAGCTTGATGGAGCCCTTACTGCGAATGCTTCACTAAAACAGCTGCTTCAAGTAACCACAATCGCTGAACTAATGGATCTTACGGCGGACGATAAGTGTTGCGGAGCGAGTGATAAATACATAGCGTTTCAGCAGGATATATCAGTAGAAGAGAATGGTTCCGTATTTTCAATGAGGCCGCGGACGCTCGAGGAATCATTTGTTTATCATAATTTTCATTTGGTTAAGGGCGGCGGTATTCCTTTTGGGTGCGATATACCTGAAGAGCTTAACGAAGCGCATGATAAAATTTATGAATATATAAAGTCAGGAAGCTTTAAGAAGACCGACTTCGCCATGCAGGTGCTCGCAGCTCGTGTGAATTGGATAGTCCCTGGCTACATCGCTGATGGCCTCAAGTGGCTAGAGACAAGGCTTCACCCCCGCGCCGTGACTGGCTGAGGTTGATCATGGCTACTCGAGTTAGTACTGACGCCGACGAGGCTGTTCGAAAATGCCTTACAGAGCATCGCAGCTTTGCGATGATTGCCGGCGCAGGGTCAGGCAAGACAACTTCGCTGGTTGACGCGCTTGCAGAAATTCGTTCGACAGCTGGCTTCTCGCTGCGTCAGAATGGGCAGCGCGTCGCCTGTATCACATTTACGAAGCGAGCTGTCAGCGTCATTCAGCAACGACTGGGCTTCGATGACCTATACATGGTGTCTACTCTGCATAGCTTTCTCTGGGCAGAGATTGGTCGGTTTCAACGCGACATTCGAGAAGCCCTTGAGCATCATCGGCTGCCCGCTCGGATTGCCAAAGCAGCACAGGACGATACCGGGAAGCCGACCAAAACTGCCCGAAAGGCACGAGAGGAGGTGGTTAGGCTTGAGAATGAGCTGGCAGGTCTTCCCTCCGTTGCCAAATTTGTGTATGAGGATATTGCGTTTAGCGACTATCGCAATGGCAGACTGAGCCACGATGATGTTATCGAGATTGCTGGATACTTTTTTCGTGAGCGTCAGAACTTTCGTCGACTCATTGGCATGCGCTACCCGTTCATTTTTGTGGATGAAGCTCAGGACACATTCGTGCCTATTGTTGAGGGTTTGAATCGGACGTGTGCATCACCCAGTTTGCCATTGGTGGGCTACTTCGGTGATCCTTGGCAGCAGATTTACGAAGGAAGGGCTGGGAACTTTGCGCCGCCAGAGGGTGGGGCGGTCATCACCAAGGTTGAGAACTTTCGTTGCTCCCCGCAAGTGATCGAGTTTCTAAATGCTTTTAGGACCGATGTAAAGCAGTACGCCGCAGGATCGAACGCTAAAGTTGAGGGAAGCGTAGAGCTGCGCCTAGTTCAAGCTGAAACTCCCGAGGGCAGGCGAAATCGCTATTCCGAGGAGCAACTTGATCGTTCGCTTGCAGCAATGGATCAGGCGGTCGACGCATGGGGATGGGCTGGTAGGTCAGATGTTGTTCAGCTCTTTCTTGTTCGCCAGATGATTGCAAGGCGTTTAAAATTTTCCGGGCTTCAGCAGTTGTTTACAGGCCGATATGCTTCACAGCGAGCCCAGGATGAATATGAATCAGGTTCTCATTATCTTCTCAAGCCGTTTATTGAGGTCATTTGCCCGCTGGTGAGGGCATCGCGCGATGATAGAGGCCGAGAAATCGTAGACATTTTGCGAAGACATAGCACGACTTATGATCCGCATGGATCGAACGCGAGTCGCAAACTCAAACAGATGGTTGATAAGTCGAGAACACAGATGGAGCGACTTATCGAAGTTTGGGATAACGGGACCAATAGGGATATTTTGGAGTACTGCGTCGACAGCGGCCTGCTACGACAGTCCGATCGTCTCGCTGAGCAGCTTGCGAGATCTCCTCATACCGAAGAGTACGATGATGATGTGCACAGCGAGACGAAGGGAGAGTGGCTGGCAGATAGCTTTTTCTCCCATACATCAACTGAGCTATTCGCATATCATGACTTTATATCAGAGCACACGCCATATAGCACCCAGCATGGTGTTAAAGGGGAAGAGTATCCGAACGTATTAGTGGTCTTTGATGATATTGAAGCTGGCTGGAATCAATACAGTTTCTCGAAACTGCTCACCCCTCGTGTAGCCGGGGCACCCACGGAGGGGCAGCTCGAACGCGGGAGGAAACTCGCCTATGTGTGTTTCTCACGAGCCGAGAAGCACCTAAAGGTGCTTTTCTTCACCCCGTCACCAGAAGCAACGCGCGATGAGATGATAGAAAGAGGTTTACTCAAAGAGGACCAGATTTTCATTAGCTAATGCGGGGGGGTGGTTTTCTCGCTCATCTCCACATCTGTGCGCAAAATCCCGTAGATACCAATCAAAACCCAAAAACACCCTTGCCCCACCCCCAACCACCGCGTACATTCGCCCCATATGACGATGTCACGCACACAACTCACGCCGGACCTCTTCTTCGACCTCATCGACCGCCGCCTCACCGCCATCGACATCTGCTCACGCCATGAGCTCACCTTCGACCAGCTCGAGGACGTCGTCCAATCACCCGAGTTCCAAGAAGCCGCGGCTCGCCTCAAGTCCGTCGAACAAACACGCTGCACCGCCACCGACACCCTCCGGCGCACGGCCGCCCTCCGCACCCTCGAAGACATCGCCGCGCAGCAGCCCTCCTGCCCAACCCACACCGAGACCATCCGCCTCGCCGCCACCCAGATCCTCCGCGTCACCCGCGCAGACCCGATCGCCGCCGAGCAAGCGCCCCAACAGCCCGATCCCTACACAGATCCCCAGCCCGATCCCCCAGGCCGTGCGCACCACCCCGAACCCGAACCAGCGCCAGAACCAAGCCCGGAGCCCATCCACGACTGGCCGGACAACCACAACGAAACCACGGCTCCGAACCCAACCCCCGAGCCATACCCAGACCGCCCCGCCGCCGCGAATCCCGCACCATCGACGCCGCCCGCCCCAACACACCCGACACCCACAAAGAACAATCAACGCACCACAACCACCGCCCGCGACCTCATCAGCCGCGCCGGTGCCACACAACCCTTCACATCACAACCAATCCCCGGGCGCGATGCGCCAAGTCCCACCTCGCTCCAAACCCACAAACGCGCACCCCCGCCCCAAAATCCACATAAGCCCGCGGCATAGCCCGACAACTGACAACCAACGCGGCAGACACCAGTACATCTGACGCATTCATCAGAAATCAGGATCGAGCCGCAGCACACAAAATATTGTCGACAAGACGCGCAATCACACAGAGTTGAGGCGAGAGCTGGTCGGCAAGGTCATCTGCTCGCCCGCAGCGTGTGCTGATGCCGTGGATGTCCCATACCCGGACGCGATGGGCACGGCGCACACTCGGACGTGACGTGGTAGGCTGGACCTCTCGGGGCAGCACACACAACAACCTGCTCCCGATCACAACCGAGGGGGGCAGATGATCAGCTTGGCAATCCGAGTGGTTCAAACAGTTGTATCGGGTGTGTGGCGTGCGTGCCGCTCCGACAGCCTTCTCTACGCAGCCGTGCTGGCCAGCACGTACCCAGCCCTCCTGAGCATGCTGCTGCTCACAAACAACCCAGGCAGCGGCGCCGAGTACATCGATGGCCTTCGCTGGTACACGTACGCGGTCTACGCAGTCGCACTGCTCGTCGCGATCGTGCGAAAACAATGGCTGCTGCTGATCCTCGGGCTCGCCGGCGGCCACACATACATCGGCTGGGTCCTGCTCAGCCAGTTCGGTGCCCAACCCCCAAGCACCGAGGTCGTCCTGACCACCATCGCCTGGGGCGGTCGGGTCTCCTTCATCTTCTTCATCCTCCGCGGGCGCGTACGCGCACCCGAGTACTTCGTCACACTGATCCTGCTCTTCACATTCACCCCGACGCCGATCGCCATGCTGTTCACCGGGCTCACCCTCGCCCTGCGCTTCGTGTTCCTCGTGTTCTGGCAGAACCTGACCATCATCCTCGACATCGGCATACGTCGCGCAGCGTACCTCAGCGTGAAGGCACTGGTCTTCTGGTCACCGATCCTCCTCTTCATGATCCCCTCCGTCGTGATCACAAACCGGATTCACGATGAGACCATGCAGTCGATCTACGAGAACGGCATCCTCACCGATACGAGCAGCACACGGGGCACCGCAAGTCAATCAACACCCAACGTGCGGCTGGACATCCACGCACGGATCGAACGGGAGTTCAATATCGCAGAGACCTCATTCCACCGCAAGATGGAGGACGTGCGGGCACAGATCGATAACAATGTGGATGCGATACCCGGCGAAGTGCTCCGGGTGTACATGGAGTCGGTACCACCCGCGGCACAGATCCCAGGACTCGCACCGAGCGAGGCAGACTGCGCGTGGTACGACGTGCCCTGCTGGATCCTGCATGAGATCATCGAATCAATCAAAGCAGGAATCCGAAACAGCTACGACCGGACCCGCTTCCGTCAGGGGATGCGGCTGTATATGGAGACGAAGGCCAAAGCCGCCGAAGTCGGAAGCAACGCCGATCGTGTGATCGATGACACCAAGACACGCGCGACAACGTTTCTGAACGACACGGAGGCGAAGTGCAAGTCGAGCGTGGACGCTGTGTTCCGGACGATCGATGTGCTGAAGCTGCTCTCAAACATCGCGCTCGTGATGATCATGATCCGGAGCTATCTATACGTCTTTGCGCGGGTGACGTTCACGAAGCAGAGCCGGGCGAGCGTGTCGCTCCGGCGGCGAGGCGGTGAGCCGAGGCACGGATCGGTCCGCAAGTGGGGGAACCAGTTCGGTATCGAGGCTACTTCGCGTGAGGACTTCTATGTTTCACGCCGGTTTGAGCCGAACGGGCGTGCGCCGAACTTTGCGATTCCGCAGATGTTTGCAGGGATTGCGCGGCGGATACGTTTCGGGTCCTACACCATGAACCGGATCCGATTCGGGCGTGATCGTGGGGCGGTGTACTTCACTGCGGTCCAGGGTGCTGAGTTTATCTCATGGCATCTGGAAGAGGGTGAGACCGTTGTCTTCGACTATAAGAACTTCGTGGCGATGAGCGAGGGGATCAGGTTGTCGAGCGAGGTGAGCTTCCGGGTCTCGTCGGCGGTGTTCGGGCGGATCGTGTTTCCGACCGCAACCGGGCCTGGCACGCTGGTGCTGCTTAGCCGGGGGAACCCAACGATCGGTACCGAGAAGCGGTCGAGCGCGAGTGTGCCGCCTGCGCGGATCCTCGCGTGGCACGAGCATACCCGGTTTACGGTCGAGTCTGAGCTCAACATCGTGGATATGTATCTGAGTGCGGTGTATCTCGAACGAGTCGGGAACGCGCCGGTGATCATCGATGCTGACACGATGAACAGCCCCGCGGCGGGTCTGGCGCGGTTTATCAGGTACTTCATCCTGCCGATGTGAGGCGGGTAAGAGGCGAAGGTATGAATCGGGCGTGCGTGGGCGCGCTGGCACCATGTGAAAGGATGAATGCGATGGGCGATGACGTGACAATTAACCAAGAGGTGTACAACACAGCCAACGAGAGTGCGATGAACTTTGTCGCTGAGCAGAAGAAGAAGGAAGGAGGTGATTTGTACGGCACGTGGACGCAGCACACGGGCACTTGCGGGAACGTGTGTGATGCATTCCAAAGATCTCTCGCTGAGCAGGGAGTGACCGGAGGGAGGGAGAAGTCGGTGTACCTTAATGAGTTCAAGCGGAATAACGGGATCGGTGATAACTACTACAGCTGATTGCCGGGCTGTGTGCTTTGAGTGCGTATCCGTTGCTCGATCTGATCGAGCATCAGGTCGGCGCAAGCGCCGGGTGATGTTCGTGCGTGGATGCTCTCGCTGATGCTCTGGTCGGTGAGTTCGAGTTCGTTGATCGACTGGGCTGCCTGCGCGTAGGCGTCCCGGAAGGGGATGCCGGTTGACGCGGATTGGACGGCCCGGTCGGTTGCGAGCATCGGGGCATCGATGGCCGATCGCATTCGTTCTGTGTTCAGCGTCATCGTCTGGATCATCCGGGGCAGGTGCGAGAGCGCTTCGAGCGTGGTTTTTACGGCGCGAATGAGCGCCCCCTTGGTGATTTGGAGGTCGCGTTGATAGCCGCTGGGCAGGCTCATCGCCTGCTGGATTTCTGACATGGCTCCGGCGATGACTGCGGTTGATGCGCGGAGCAGTTCTGCCATATCAGGGTTTTTCTTGTTTGGCATGATGGATGAGCCGGTGACGTACCCGGGTGCGAGTTCGACGAAGCCGAACTCCTGGCTTGAGAAGAGGGAGAGGTCCCACGCGAGGCGTCGTGTCTCCTGCATGATCTGCCAGAGTGTGGCGACGACCTGGTGTTCCGTGCGTCCGCGTGCCGCCTGGGTGGCCATCGGGTTGATCTGGATCTCGGCGAAGCCGAGTTCTTGCGCGACCTGCTGGCGTTGGAGGGGGATGTTGACGCCGTAGCCGGCGGCGGTGCCCAGCGGGCAAGTGTCGATCCAGGTGCGTGTGAGGTTGCAGAGTTGGGCGCACTCTGCGAAGCTCTCGGCGAATGAGGCCATCCACATGCCGACTGATGAGGGGACCGCGCGCTGGAGGTGGGTGTAACCCGGCATGGGCGCGAACTCGTGTGTTCTTGCGATTTCGAGTGCGGCCATCGCGGTTTGTGTGCAGGCGTGCGCGGCCTGTTTGAGGGCGGTTTTCATGTACATGCGCAGCGCGACTGCGACCTGGTCGTTGCGAGACCGGCCGAGGTGCACACGTTTGCCGGTCTCGCCGAGCTTTTCGTATAAGTAGGATTCGATCGCGGTGTGGCCGTCCTCGTATCGCTGGTCGAGGGTGAAAGATCCGTCGCGGAAGGCGTCTGCAAGATCTCGCAGCGCGGCTTCGATGCTGGTGTTTTCTGCGTCGTTGATCAGTCCGATGCGGTTGAGGGCGTGCACGTGAGCTGTTGTCGCTTGGATATCGAACAGGAAGATTTCACGATCGAGAACCACGTCGTCGCGGCTCATGAAGCTCATCGCGTCGTTTTCGATAATCGCGCCGGGCTTGGCCCAGAGTGGTGTAGGTTTGGATTCGATGCTGGGTGAGGTCATGCCCCGTCTCCCTCGTTGCCGGTGGTGAGGCCCATGAGCTCGTCGTAGCCCATGGCCAGGTTGATGTTCTGGATGGCTTGCGATGCCGCGCCCTTGCGCAGGTTGTCGATGACGGAGACGACTGCGATCTCATCCGGATGTTGCGGGTTGATAGAGAAGCCGCCGATAACCGCTCCGTCGCACGAGACGATGTCCTGCACACGCGGCATCTCATCACCGGTCACCTTGACCAGGTCACAATCCGCGTACGCCGCATTGTACAGCGTGCTCAGTTGGTCGATCGTGATCGGCTCACGCAGCTTGGCCTGCACGGTCAGTGAGATGCCACGGAAGAACGGCGCCACGTGCGGCGAGAAACGCACGGGTGTTCCGAGGTGTCGTGTGATCTCGCGCTCGTGGGTATGGTTGACCAGTTTATACGGCAGCATGCCGTGGAGGAGGGCACGATGGTCGTTGCGGGAGGTGCGTTTGGTGCCGGCGCCCGAGTAGCCGGATACACCGAAGCAGTGGGGCGTCTCTGCGAGCAGGTGGACGATCGGCTTGATGGCCAGCTGTGCGGCGGTGGCGTAGCAGCCGGGGTTGCTGATCTTGGTTGCGTTTGCGATGGCCTCGCGGTTGTGTTCGGTGAGGCCGTAGGTCCAGGTGTCGTCGAAGCGGTGGTCGGCGCTGAGGTCGAGGATCAGCTCCGGGTCTTGCCCCTTTGCCTCGAGTGCCGCGAGGAAGGGCGCGGCTGCGGCGTCGGGGAGCGCGAGGATGATGATGTCGGCATCGCGCTGTGCGATCTCGGCGGGTTGGATCTGTTCGAACTTCTTGTTGTTGAACGAGACCTTGGCGTGCTTGGCGATGGGGTCGCCGTCGAAGGAGCGGGAGGAGGCGTAGGCGAGGTCGAGGAGTGGGTGTGACTCGATGATCTCGAGGAGCTCGACGCCGACGTAGCCGCGTGCGCCGATGAGGCCGACTTGCTTGGTCGCGATCGAGGGTTGGGTGTGTGTGTCAGCCGGCATGGGCGGGCTCCTGACTGTGCTTGTGTTCGATGGATGACTCTGGCTTTGATAATGGCTGTCCGAAGGAGTGGTCTAGGTCGAGGGCGTCGGCGATGCAGGCGTCGATCTGTGTGCGTGTTTCGAGGCCGTACCAGAAGACGAGCCACTCGTTGGCGCGGTGCATGCCGTCGGCACGGCTGAGGTACCATTTGTTGGCGTCGTTGGTGGTTCTGCTGCGCCAGTAGAGTGATGGGTGGTCGCGTTTGATGCGGTTCCAGAGCGATGCGCCGAGACCGATGCCCTGAGCGCGTTCGCTGAGGCCGAGTTTGTCGAGGTACCAGGCGTGCTCGTGCTGCTTGAGGACGGCGATGGCTGCGTAGTCGCCGCCGATGTAGATTTTGGCATCGCTGAGTGAGTCGAGGTAGGTTGGGTTGAGCTGGCGTGAGAAGCTCTGCTCGAGGAGGTGCTTGATGCGATCGGTGTCGAGGCCTTCGGTGCCGGTCTGAACGGTGATTGGGCGACCCTGGCGGACGAGGGTGCCGCTGCCCTTGTGGGTGAATAGTTCGCGGGCAATCTTGGCGGGGGATGTGATGGAGACGGAGGCGTGCTCATCGAGGTTGTGGAGCAGGTCGCGGATCTCGATGAGCTTGCGGGCCATGCCTCCTGAGATGATCCCGGATTCGAGCATGGGCTCGAGGTCTTCTGTGCAGTTGACCGCGTTGATCACCTTGCCGTTGGGGTCGAGGATGCCCCCGGTTGGGGTGAGGTAGATGATTTTGGTGGCGTTGAGCTCGATGGCGAGGGCGCGGGTGGCGGTGTCGGCGTTGATGTTGAGGAGCTGGCCATGGGGTGATGTTGCGAATGGGCTGATGATGGGGAGCTGGCCCATCTTGCAGGCGTGCTTGATTGACTCGGTGTTGACTCCGGTGACTTCGCCTACGTGGCCGAGTGCCTTGTGCTCGCTCTGCTGGGCGAGGAAGACGCCCATGTTGAGTGGGCGGGCGGTGACGCCACGCTCGTCGATCGCGTCTGCGAGCTGTGCCCCGACGCGCTGAAAGATCCGCTGTGCCGCGGTGAGTACCTCCGGTGATGTGACGCGGAGGCCGTCGATGAAGTTGGTTTTGATGTTCTTGGCTTCGAGTTCGCGGGTCAGCTGCGGGCCTGCGCCGTGGACGATGACGGGTGCGAGCCCGACGTGGCGCATGAAAACGAGTGCTGAGGCGAGCTCGTCGAGGTCGTCCTCGATGAGGCCGCCGCCGACCTTGATGACGGCGTAGCGGCCTTCGCCGGTGTGCTCGCGGAGGTAGCGGTCGACCTCGGCGCGGCCGCCGAGGTTGTGGAGCAGGTTCATGACGATCTCACGGAGCATGGGCACCCTCCGGTGTGAGCTGGTTTGCGGCTTCCTTGGCGACGATCGTGGAGTAGGCGTGTGCGCAGTGTTCGAGTTGGTCGAGCTCGACGTACTCGTCGGAGGCGTGGGCCTGGGCGATGTTGCCGGGGCCGAGGACGATGGCGGGGAGGCCCGCATTGGCGAAGAGGGCGGCTTCGGTCCAGAAGTCGACGTCCGGGCCCGTCTCGATGCCCCATGCCTTGACGGCCGGGGTCATTGCCTCTGTCCGGACCAACGCGGGGCCCACGAAGCGGTCGGTCCATTTGGCGGTGGCGTCGTCGGGGAGGAGCGTGTGGAGGGCGTTGATGCTCTGCTGTGCGATGGAGACGGCGTCCGGGCTGGGGAGGGGGCGGAAGCCGAATCGGGCGATGGCGCTTGCGGCGATGACGTTTGAGGCGGTGCCGCCCTCGATGAGCCCGATGTTGAAGCGGGCGTCGGCGAGTATGCCGCCGGGCTGTGCGAGTGCGAGGGCCTTGTGACCCCATTCGATGGCCTTGTGGATGGCGCTGTTGGTCGAGGCGTTGGCTCCGGAGGTGTGTCCCGCGTTGCCGGTGAACTCGATCTCGAAGGATGCGAATCCTCGGTGCTGGAAGACGGCCTTGGCCTCTGTTGGCTCGGCGACAACGACGCGGTCCCAGTTGCTTGCCTGCTCTTTGAGGAATAACTGGACGCACTTGCCCTTGCCGGCTTCTTCGTCGGTGGTGAATAGGATGGCGATGGGTTGGCTGGATGACTGTGCCACGCTCAGGATGCACGCGGCTGCTCCCTTGATGTCGCAGGCGCCGAGCCCGTAGGCGCGGTTGTCTTCGACGTGGAGATGGAAGGGGTCGCGGGTCCAGTTGGGGTTGGGCTTGACTGTGTCGAGGTGGCAGTTGAAGAGGGTTGTGGGTTGTCCGCGGGTTGCGAGGAGGTTGACGCAGCCATCGCCCAGGTCGGTGATGCTCACCTCACAGTTGGCGCACTCGAGGACGTGGGCCGCGTAGAGGATCGCCGGGTGGTCGGCGTTCATCGTGGCGACCGGGTCGGAGGAATCCGCTGCGACGAGCTCGCGCAGGTGCTGGCGGATGGTGTTGATTGAGATCGGTATCGGGGTGCTCATGCTGTGGCCTTGGTCTGGTGCTTGAGTGCGACTTCCGTTGATGCCCGGTGAGCGATTGAGGAGGCGTTTGCGCCGATGGCGGATGCGTTGCCGGCGATTTTGATGAATCCCTCGGCGTCCTTGGCGTCCCACGCGGCTTTCTGCGCGTAGACGTTGGTGTCGTCCATGAGTGCGCTCTGTGTGTCTATGGCGACGGCGAGCACGCTGCCGCCTGTTGTCTGGAGGGTGACTGTTCCGGTGACGTTGCGCTGTGTGCTGGAGAGGAGGGCCTCGAGATCGGCGCGGAGTGGCTCGAAGAAGAGGCCGCCGAAGACGAGCTCGGTCCACTTGTTGGCGGCGAGTGCCTTGAAGTCGCTCTGGTGCTTGGTGATGGTGAGTTCCTCGAGCGCCTTGTGGGCGGTGAGGAGTGCCTCGATGCCGGGGCATTCGTAGACGATGCGTCCCTTGAGGCCGACGATGGTGTCACCGGTGTAGATGCCACGGCCGACCCCGTAGTTTCCGAACGCGGTGTTGAGCATCCCGAGGGCTTGTGCGCCGTCCGAGATGGGCTTGTTATTGATCGCGACGGGCACGCCGTGCTCGAAGGTGATGGAGATGCTGAGCGGCTCGCTCGGCCACTGGTCGCGCTGCTTGCAGAGGTGGTGGCTGCCTTCGCCGGGTGCGCCGAGTTCGTCGATCTCGGAGCCTGAGACGGTGACGCCGAGCACGTTCTCGTTGATGGTGTAGCGTTTGGCGGTGGCGTCGACGCTGAAGCCGCGCTTCTCGAGTGCCTGGATCTCGTAGGCGCGGGGTGTGCTCGTGAGTGATTGGATCTCGCGGATGGGTGCGAGGATGGGGAGGTTGCTCAGGCAGCGGATTGACTGGTCGAAGCGGAACTGGTCGTTGCCCATGGCGGTGCAGCCGTGCGCGAGTGCGGCGGCGCCCAGCTCGTGGGCTTTGCGGACCATGGCCTGGGCGATGACGTAGCGGTCGGAGCAGAGGAGGGGGTAGCGTCCCTGATAGCGGGCTCCGCCCTGGATGAAGGGGATGACGAAGCTGTCCCAGAGCTGGGCGCTGGCGTCGATGGTGTCGTGTGCGGTTGCGCCGAGTTCGATGGCTCGGTTGTGGATGGATTGGGCTTCGGTTTCGTCCATGCCGCCGGTGTTGACGAAGACGGTGTGGACGGCGTATCCCTGATCGATGAGGTACGGGACGCAGAAGGAGGTATCCAGGCCGCCCGAGAAGGCGAGCACGACGGTGGGGTGGTCTTGCATATTGAGTTCCGGGTGGGAGGTTCAGTGATTGGTGCTTGCGATCGCGGCCATGAGCGCTTTCTGGGCGTGGAGCCGGTTTTCGGCTTCTTCGATGATGAGTGAGTTTGGGGAATCCATCACGGCGTCGGTGGCTTTGATGTTGCGTCTTGCGGGGAGGCAGTGGCTGAATGCGGCGTTGTTGGTGAGCGCCATCTTGGCCTCGTCAACGATGAAGTGCTTGTGCTGGTCGCGGATGGGTTTCTCGGCGTCCCAGTTGCCGAAGAAGGGGATGGCGCCCCAGCTCTTGGCGTAGACGATGTCGGCGTCTTCGTACGCGGCGTTGATGTCGTGCGAGACGCTGAAGCTGCCGCCGGATTGGGCGGCGTTGTTGCTGGCCGCGTTCATGTAGCGCTCGTCGAGGAGGTAGTGCTCGTTGGGGCAGAGCATGGTGACGTCCATGCCGGCGCGTGTGGCGATCAAGGCGGCTGAGTTGGCAACCGCGGTGTTGAGTGGTTTGGGGTGGTAGGTCCAGGTGAGGACGTACTTCTTGCCGCGCAAGTCGTTGGTGCCGAAGTGTTCACGGAGCGTCATGAGGTGGGCGAGCTCCTGGCAGGGGTGGGTGATGGTCTCCATGTTGATGATGGGGACGGTGGCGTGGGTCGCGAATGCGTTGAGCACGCGATCCTGTCGGTCGATGGACCAGTCCTGGAACTTGGGGAAGGCGCGGACGGCGATGATGTCGCAGTAGCGGCTGAGGACGCGTGCTGCTTCCTTGGCGTGCTCTTCTGCGGGGCCGTCCATGATCTCGCCCTCGTTAAAGGCCATCTCCCATGATCCTGATCCGGGCTCGAGCACGACGGCGTGGGCCCCGAGCTGGTTGGCGCCGATGTCGAAGGAGGCGCGTGTTCGCAGGGATGGGTTGAAGAAGACGAGGGCGATGGATTTGCCCTTGAGCAGTGGTTGGATGGGGTTGGACTTGAGCTGGATGGCGTGGTCGATGAGGGCGGAGAGCTCGTCCCATTGCCAGTCCTGCGTGCTGAGGAAGTGCTTTGGCTGTGTTGCTGGTTTGATTTCTGTGAGACTCATGCGTCCCCCTCGATCGCTTGGCTGAGCTGTTGAGCGAGTGTTGTGGCGGCTTTGTTTGATGGTGTGGCGATGAAGATGGTGTCGTCTCCTGCGAGGCACCCGACCATGTTTGTGGGGCGGACCGCGTCGATCTCGCTGGCAACGAAGTTGGCGTGCCCCGGGGCGGTGTGGATGACGACGATGGAAGCGGCGGGTGAGATCCTGATGACGTGGTCTCGCAGGACCGGGTGGAGTTGGGTGGTATCGCCCTGCTTGTCTGCGGGCTGGTTGGGGGCGACTGGCAGGTGGTAGCCGCTTGGGCCACGGACGGCGCCGATGGCGGCCAGGTCGCGGGAGACGGTTGCCTGGGTGACTTCGATCCCCTCCTTGGCGAGGCCGTTGACGAGTGCTTCCTGGGTGGATGCCGCGGCGCTGGAGAGGATGTCTTTGAGGATGGCTTGTCGTCGGGTTCGGGTCATGGATAAATATACACAAAGCTGCATAGATATTCAAGTGGTCATGTTGAGGTTTCTGATTTCTGCTGCCCGATGGCTGTTAGTGGGGGCTGGGGCGGGTTGAGTGCATAAAAAAACCGACGCCTGGGGCGTCGGTTGGTTGGGTGACTGTGGTGTGATCCGGGTGGGATCAGGTGCGGAACTGGGCGATCATGGTGCGGAGTTGCTCTGCCCGGGCGGAGAGTTGCTCGGACGATGCCGCGGTCTGATCGGTCTGCTTGTTGGTTTCCATGATCAGCATGTTGATGGTATTGACCATTTCCGAGATTTCGGTGCTTGCTGCCGACTGCTGGTCGGTGGCTGCCGCGATGCCGGTGATCTGGGTGTGGAGTGCTGTGGCGGAGCCGCTGATTTCCTGGAGTGCGACACCGGCCTGCTTTCCGTACTCGACGCCGTTTGCGACAATGCTGACGCCGCCGCTCATTCGATCGATGGCGACGGATGTGTCCTGCTGGATGGCGGTGATGCTCTGGGTGACTTCTTCGGTCGCGGTGGTGGTTCGTTCGGCGAGCTTGCGGACCTCGTCAGCGACGACTGCGAAGCCCTTGCCGTGCTCTCCGGCTCTTGCGGCCTCGATGGCGGCGTTGAGGGCGAGGAGGTTGGTCTGGTCTGCGATGTCGCGGATGACGTCCATGATCTGGCCGACGGCGCTGGTGCGCTCGCCGAGCGCTTCGAGCGCTGTTGATGCGGAGCGGACGATCTCATCGATCTGGAGGATGTTCTCGACGGTCTGGGTGACCACGGTCTGGCCGTGCTCGGATTGCTGTCCGGCGTCCTGGGTTGCCTTGACCGCGGCGGAGTTCTGCTTGGCGACGTCGTCGACGCTTGCGGACATCTCGGTGATGGCGCTGGCGGCTCGTTCTGTGGCGTTGCTCTGCTCGTGGACGCTGCTGCTGATCTCGGTCGCGGAAGTGGCGATCTCTGTGGAGGCGTCGGCGACTTCGTCGCATGCCTGAGCGACTTCACGGACGAGTGTTCGCAGTGTGGAGACGCTCTCGTTGAAGAAGCCGGCGAGCTGACCGAAGTCGTCGCGTGTCTTTGCTTCCATCTGGACGGTGAGGTCGCCGGTGGAGAGTCCCGAGAGGCAGTTCTTCATGGCGGCGAGGGGCTTGGTGATACTTCGGCTGACGACGAAACCCATGACGACTGCGATGATCACGCCGACGGCGACGCAGATCAGGTTGAGTCTCATGATCGATGCTTCGGCTGCGGCGGCACGCTCGCGGTCGCTCACAGCGACCTTGTTGATTTCTTCTGTGATGGCGTCGATGTAGGAGCGCATCTCTTCGAAGTTCTTGTTGCCCTGAGTGGTCGAGAGCTCGAATGCGGCCTGGTTGTTCTGCTCGTTCCCGCTCTGGACGAGCTGGAGGAACTGGTCTGCTGTTTCGTTCCATTTGGCGCGTGCGGTTTCGAACTGGGGGACGAGTGAGAGTTCGGTTTCGGTTTCGGCGAACTGCTTGTACTTGTCCCAGCGTGCTTCTGCCTGGCCTCGGTTCTCGTTGAAGTCGGAGAGGGCGGAGGCGAAGATCTCGGAGTCCGGGTCGGAAGCGATCATGGTCCGCTCGGCGACGAGGAGTTGCTGCAGGTCGCGGTCGGCTTCGAGGAGGAAGCTGAGCGCGGGGATTCGCACGTCGTGCGCGAGGTCGATCTCTCCGTTGAGCATGTGATTGCTGTATCGCCCGATGGCTCCGAGCGCGAAGAGGAGCGCGACGAGCACGCCGAACGCGAAGATGAGTTTGTGCGAGACCTTGAGATTGGCGAAGATTGACATGTTGGGCTCCGGCTCGGTTGGTGCTCTGGTGCTGCCAGAGAGTGGCAGCGGTCGAGTGGTTGAGTCGGACAAACCGGGGAGCGGCATCATGCGTTTTGGGCAGAAACATGCTTGTGGGGCGTTGAAACCTTAGATTTGTGACAGGTTGAGGGGAGTCACTCATGCGATAACTGCGCGAATACAGGCCGCCGATGGAAGCGGCCTAAGCCGATAATTGCGGGGGCATGGTGCGTTTGAGGGGGGCGCTCAGGGGCAGGGGGTTTGGTGGAGTTGGAGGAAGGTGCTGACGTCGAAGAAGTCCAGCACGGTGTCTGCGTTGAGGTCTGCGGTGAGATCTGCGGCGGTGAATCGCTGGAGGAACTCGGAAACATCGAAGTAGTCGAGCGTCCCAAGCGGGGCTGCGAGGTCGGCGCTGTTGCACCCGGTGAGCTCGAACTGGATCGTGATGGGGGTGCTGGGGGCGGCGGGGTCGTCGCTGGTGAGCTGGGCTTGCACGGTGTGGGTGCCGGGTTGGTTGAGTTGGTCGGTGTGCAGGGTGAGCAGGTGTGCGTTGAGCTGGGTGCCCGCGAGCGATTGATACTGGCCGGTCGGGGCGGAGATGGGGGAGGTTGGTGTGAACTCGTAGTTGAGTGGTGATATGCCGCTTGTTCCCCAGCGTGTGGTGTCGGCATCGTTGCCCACGCGGATGAGGATGTCTCGCGATTCGCCCTGGGGGATGGTGCCGAGGTTCTGGGTCTGGCCGACGATGCGGATCCGGGGTGGGACGTCAAGGTCGAGGTAGACGGGGATATGCCCGTCAGGATCGGCGAGGTCTGCGATGGCCTGGGCGATGGTGGGGCCGACCATGGTGTTGCCGGCGATCCGCAGGCCCTGATTGAATTGTGAGCCGTCGTTGCCCCAGGCGCGGTGGGAGTGGTTGGGGTCTTCGGTGGTGGAGAGGTCCCAGGGGGCAGGGAAGTTGCCGTCGTACTCGAATCCGGTTCCGTCGAGGAGCGATGGTGAGAGGAGGATCTGATCGAGGCGGTCGTCCATGCCGCCGCCGCCGGTCGGGTCCTGGGTGTGGATGTTGCGGAATGTGGCGCTGTTGTGCCAGGTGCCCGGGGTTGAGATGGGGTCCCAGAGCACGCCGGTGTTGGGGATTACGCCGTTGAGTTCCTCGTAGGCGGGATCGGTTGAGTGTCGGATGTTGAGGTCCGCGCCGAGGATGACGTGGCGGTTCGCGGGGAGCGTCTCGATGTGTTGGCGGACGATCTGCGATTCGACGAGTTTGCGGTCGAGGTCGGACTGGGTGTAGCCGGCCTTGTAGTGGAGTGGGAAGAAGGACAGGATGGACTCGTCTTCTTCGTAGCCGACTGCGCGGAGATCGAAGCGGACGACGTTGCGTGGCTGCTGAGGCGGGCCGTCGCCGGCGGCGACGAGCACTGCCTCGATGAACTCGAGCTTGGAGGTGCGGTAGACGAGTGCGGTGTGGAGCCCGCCGCGCGGGTTGACGTAGATCGGCGCGGCGGCCCAGTCGCCGGGCGACCCCGGGGCGTCGTTCATCGCCTCAACGAACTGGATCGTGGGTACGCGGCCGGTCATTTCCTGGAGACAGATCACGTCCGGGTCCAGCTGTTTGCCGTCCCATGTGTCGTAGCAGACTGTTCCGATCTGTTCTGCCCGTGTGCCGTCGTAGTAGGTGATGTTCCAGGTGACGACGCGGATGCCGTCCGCGGCGAGCAGGGAGGAAGCGGCGAGTGCGAGCGTGGTGGTTGCGCGTGCGATGGGGTTCATGTGTGTCTCCGGGGGGAAAGATCGCCCGCGTGTTTTCACACGCGGGCGACGCGGTTGTTTATGCGGTTCTCTTCATTCCGAGGCGATTACGGGCAGCCCGCGTTGTATGCCTGGAGGAAGAGGGACACGTCGAAGAAGTTGAACATGGCGTCGTTGTTGAAGTCTGCGGCGCTGTCCATCGCGTTGAACGCGGAGAGGAAGGCGGAGACATCGAAGAAGTTGAGCTCGCCGAACGGTGAGGCGAGGTCTGCGGCGCTGCAGGGCAGGTCCGGGCAGTTGTTCAGGTCCGGCGTGACCACGCCCTCGACGGCGCCGGGTGACGCGGCGGTCAGGCCCGGTGCGTTGAAGACGTCGGTGACTGCGTTGTTGCGTGCCTCGTCGAAGGAGACGAACGATGCCGCCCAGTTGAACCCGCTGTCGTTGCTCTCGCCGTCGTAGGAGCCGGGGAGGAGGTAGACAGAGAATGCTTCGAACGCGGGGTCGCCTGTGCCGTCGAACGGCCAGACGATGCCGTCGTCGTCGTAGTTGACGATGTCGACGAGCCCGCCGTCCGCGTCACGCAGCGTCAGGATCTCGTTGCCCACGGACGGGCTGTTGGAGAGGTTGTTGAGGGCGTTGGACTGGGGGAGGCGGTCGAGGTTGACCGAGCCCCATCCGCGGAGGGGGATGACCTGGTAGCCGCAGCCCCAGGCGTCGTAGAAGGCCTGCTGCGCGTCTGCCACGGTCGGGAACTCGTAGAAGTTGCCGCTGGTGGTGATGTCACGCTGGAAGAGGATTGCGGCTTCGCCCGGCTGGAGGGTGGTTCCGCTGGGGACCACGTCGCTGTAGCCGTCCTCGTCACGCAGGTACCAGCCGGAGATGTCGACCTCGGCGTCGGAGACGTTGAGGATTTCGACGAACTCGTTGGGCGGGGTGACGTCCTGGTCTGGCTCGCCGTTGGGGCCGGTGCCGATGGGGCGGAGCTCGGTGTTGGTGACCGAGTGGATCTCGGTGATGATGACCTCCCGGTTGACTGGCTGCGGGTCGATGAGGTCCACGATGCCGGGCGATCCCGAAGCGCGGACGGAGTTGTTGAGGACACCCGAGCCGTTGGAGCTGAACGCGCCGGCGATGCCGTCGATGGACAGGCGCCAGCTCTGTGCGTTGTTGTTGCTCTGTGCGTCGAGCGCGGAGCCGATGAGGTAGATGGATGAGGTGCCGTCGTCGACCGGCCAGTCGGTGCCGAGTGACTCGTCGGAGATGTAGTCGACGATGTCGGAGGGGACGCCGTTGGTGTCGTTGAGTGCGAGGATCTCATCGCCGGGGACGGAGGTGTTGCCGCGTGAGCCGAAGCCGACGACGGGGATGACCTGCGTGGTTGCGGGGATGTCCCATGCGGCGCGGAACTCGGCAACCGGATCGACACCGAAGTAGGGGTCGTTGGGGTCCTGGTTGACGACGGAGTAGTCGTTGATCAGGATGGCGACCTCGCCGGGCTGGAGGATGAGGCCGGAGCCGATGGGATCGGACTGGCCGTCTTCAAGATCGCCGACGGTCCAGCTTGAGATGTCGACCGGCGCGTCGGAGATGTTCATGATCTCGACCCACTCGGACTCGAACTCGTCGGTCGGCGGGTTGTACATGATCTCGGTGATGATGACGTCGCCTGCGGCCTGGCAGACATCGAGGACGCCGTCGCCGTCGAGGTCGAGGTTCGGGTTGTCGGCGATCTCGCAGGTGTCGAGGAGGCCGTTGCCGTTGCAGTCACGCACGGCCGGGTCTGCGATGATGTCGCAGTCGTCGGGGATGCCGTTGCCGTCGCAGTCGGGCTCGCACTCATCGGGGATGCCGTTGTTGTTGCAGTCGAGCGAGAAGCCGGTGCAGATGTCGATGATGTCGTCGACGCCGTTGCTGTTGCAGTCCGTCGGGATGGCGGTGGTCTCGACGTAGCCGGGCGAGCCCCAGCTGGTGCCGAAGCTGCCGTCCTGCTCTTCGAACATGATGACCGCGCCGGGGACGAGATCGGGTACGACGTTGTAGTTCTCGTCCACGATTACGCGGTTGGTGGAGTAGCCCTCCGCGGTCATGTCCGCGCGGACCCACGAGCAGCCCTCGTCGTTGTCGATGGCGTTGAGGAACTGGGGGCGGAGCTGGATGGAGCTGCCCTGCGGGTTGTCGAGGGGCCAGGGGTCGATGTCGTCGTAGTTGACCTCGTCCTGGAGGACGCCGTCGGCCGTGAAGAGCTGGAGGATCTCGTTGCTGGTCGAGGGACCGTTGGCGAGTGTCTCGAACTGGTCGAGGACCACGACGGGGACCGTGCCGCCTGCGAGCCAGGGGCTGGGTTCCCATGCGGCTGCGAAGATCTCGGGTGTGATGACCTCGCCCGGGATGTCGTTGCTGGTGTCGCCGTCGTTGCCGCAGATGGCGATGGCGCCGCCCGCGGGGAGGATGGTGCCGGCGGGGAAGGGGTCGGTGGTGCCGTCGTCGACGATGTACCAGCCGGAGATGTCGATCTCTGTATCGGTGGTGTTATAGAGCTCGATGAACTCCTGGAATCGCTCGTTGAGCCCGGCGCCCTGGTTGGTGGCGTAGTAGATCTCGGTGATGATGACATCACCTTCCTGTGATTGGGCCGTGGCCTGGCCGGCCATGGATGCGATCAGGGCGGCCCCGATCGCGTGCTTGTATGCTGACATGTTGCTCTCCTCTAGCGTTACCCACGCCGAGTGGGTGGTGTGTACTTGATTCAGTCGTAAATGAACTTCTGGAAGATGTTTCGCCCTACGCGGGTGTTCTCGACGGTGACGCCGCCTGCCTTGGCGAGGGCGTCTCCGACGCTGGTCCAGCCGTAGCGCTGCTGGACGGCGCTGGCGTTGGGGCCGTTGAATGTGCCCGTTGTGAAACCGGTGTGGCGGCTGTCGAGGTAGGCGCGGACGAGCTCGGGGCCGGTTGGGACGAACTCTGCGTGGCCGTCGACGAAGGCGATGTTCGTGCCCTCCTCGCCGTGGTTGTTGTGGCGTTCCGGCCAGTTGTTGACTGCCCATTCGGGGATGGTGTCGTTGCCGGACGAGGACGAGCTTCGGTGGTCCTGGTCGGAGTCGAGGATGATGAGCATGCGTGACGGGCGGTCAACGGTGCGGGTTGTCTTGAGGATCGAGGCGTAGGGGTCTGTGTAGTCGTTGGTGCTGTTGCCGTAGAAGCCGACGTCGCCGGGCTTGTAGCCGCGCTGCTGGTTGCGGTTTCGGTTTTGTCCGAGGTTGCGGTCCCACCAGCCGTCGGGGTAGATGACGGGTTGGCTCGCGGAGGATCCGGTGACATCGCTGCTCTGGAGGAATCCGGAGTACCACGCGAAGACTTCGTAGCTGTGCCCGTTGGCGAGTTGGCGGCCGTTGGCTGCTGCGACATCGTCACCGAATACGTCTGCGGACTCGGACGCGCGTGTGAGGCCGAGTGGGACGTCGCGGCCGTGGAGGTTGTCGGGATCGTCGGCGAGGAGCGTGACCTCGGGGAGGACGCTGTTCTGTGTTCCTGGGCAGTTGGCCGCGTCGGTGTTGCTGATGTAGTTAGGGTAGAGGTAGGCGAGGTTGTCGTCTCCGCCGCTGACGGTGGGGAGGTATGCGCCGACCTTTGAGTCCATGGAGTAGAGGTTGACTGCGATGGCGAGCTGGCGTGTGTTGCTCAGGCATGCGACGCGTTTGGCCGCGTTGCGTGCTTTGCCGAGTGATGGGATCAGGATGCCGATGAGCAGGGCGATGATCGCGATCACGACGAGGAGCTCGATGAGCGTGAATGCGTGGTGTGTTCGGCGGTCCATGCGCGTTCCCTTTCGGATTGAGGGTTGGATTCAGCCATGGGGTGGTGGGCTGATTGGGTGGGGGCCATGCGGGAGTGGCTGATAGAGTGCGATTGCGATACGAGAGTAGGTCGCGGAGCGTCAACTTAACAAACAGGATTGAATGAAGGTTGTGTTATCGTTTGAGCGGAGGCGGGGTGTGCTGGTTGCGGCAAGTTGCTGACGCTCAATGGCTTTGCGATCTTGCTGGTCCTTTGAGGGTTTGGTGCGGGCATGCGTTGATCTGAGCGCGATATTCATCTTGATGATGTTCGTGTTCAGAAGCGGGCGGGATGGGGTGATCTGTGTAGGGTTGTGTGTATATGTGAGGAGATTATTAAAACGCCGGTCGCGTGGTGCGATCCGTCGGGGAGTGGTCTTATGCTGGGGGGGCGATCAAGAGCTCTTGGGCGGACGCGGCGTCGTGAATGTGCCGGTGTCCAGGGTGTGTTCGTGCGCGTGCAAGAAGGTGATCAGTATGGATGATTTCAGCCGTCGGGGATTTCTTTCCGCGTCCGCGTTTGCCGCGGGTACAGCGGCGTTGACGATGGTTCGTCCTTCGAGCGGGAACGCGAACGCTCAGGACGCCACCTTTGCGGTTCCGCTTGACCCGGATCGTGCTGACGACTCCTTTGGTCGGGTTCGGCGGGTGATCTTTGCGGTCTCCGATGGCATGAGCATGGGGACGCTCACGCTGGCCGATCTGTATTCAAAGACGGTTCTGGGGCGTGAGACGTTCTGGCCTCGGCTGATGATGCGGCCGGATGTGAGGAGCGGTTTGTGCACGACGCATTCGGCGGACTCGCTGGTGACGGATTCGGCGGCCGCGGCGACGGCGTGGTCATCGGGGGTGAAGACGTACAACAAGTCCATCGGGTACGGCATGGATCAACAGACGCTGACGCCGATCTTGATGGAGGCGCGTGCGGCGGGGTACCGGACGGGGCTGGTGTCGACGGCGAAGATCACGGACGCGACGCCAGCGGCGTTTATTGCGAACGTGCCGCAGCGGACGATGGAGCGTGAGATTGCCCAGCAGGTGCTGGATCGGGCTCCGAACGTGGTTCTGGGTGGTGGGCGTCGGTACTTCCATGACGGGATCACGAAGGATTTCTCGGGGCGGTTCATCACGAACCCGCGGGCGATCGGGGATCAGCGTCAGACGCGGTCGCTGGTGGGGATCTTTGCGGAGGATCACATCCCGTATGCGCTGGATCGTGATCCGGACGATGCGGACCTGATGACGATGACGCGTGAGGCGATCGGGCAGTTGGATTATCTGCAGGGCGGTTTTTTGATGCAGGTCGAGGGGGCACGCGTGGATCACGCGGCGCACAACAACGACGCGGTCTCGATGATTCTTGAGCAGATCGAGTTCGATCGGGTCGTGGAGCAGCTCGCGAAGTACACGATGGGGCGGGATGACACGCTGCTGGTCGTGACGACGGATCACGGGAACGCGAATCCGGGGCTGACGGTGTATACGGATCACGCGAAGCGGGGGCTGATGAGTCTCTCGAACGCGAAGCGTTCGTTTGATTGGATTTTCGGCGAGATCCGGCAGCGCGATCCGGAGTTGCGGAGCCAGTCGATCCAGCGGGAGATTATTCAGTATGCCACGGGTGTGGCGCTCAAGTCTTCGGACCTGGAGTATCTCAACTCGGACAAGGTGGAGCAGGGCAACATCTTCGATCAGCTGGACAACGCGGCGTCGCGTCTCGGATCGTTGCTTTCGAACCGCAACGGGATCGGGTTTGTGAGCAAGAACCACACATCTGATATGGTGTTGTTGACGGCGTGCGGGGTCGGCGCGGAGATGTTCTCGCCGATTATGGATAACACGGACATCAAGCCCCGGCTGATGCACCTGATGGGTGTGCAGCGGATGGGGCATTCAGAGCAAGGCACGGTTCACGTTCGGCGCTGATTCAGTGCGTCCCGTGGGTGTACCGAGGAGAGATTATCATGCGTATCGCGATTTTCGCGGCCCTGCTCGCCTGCACGGCGAGCCCGCTCGTAGCCAGTGAGCCCGAGAGCGACAACGTGGGGCACACGCGCCATCATCATCCGCACAACCCCAGGCATGAGACGACGCTCGACGAGGAGCGATTCTATACGGATCGTGAGTCGCCGGTGGAGATCCCGCTGCCGGTCGAGGAGGACGCGTTCAGCTTTGTGGTGTTCGGCGATCGGACCGGCGGGCCGGACGGCGGCGTGTCGATCCTTGCCGACGCGATCCGGGACGTGAACCTGCTGGAGCCCGACCTGGTGATGACGGTCGGGGATCTGATTCAGGGATACAACGAGTCTGTTCCCTGGATGACGCAGATGGAAGAGTACAAGGCGGTCATGGGGAACCTGCTGTGCCCGTGGTTCCCGGTGGCGGGGAACCATGATACTTACTGGAGGTTCCAGGGGGGCGAGGAGCGGCCTGAGGATGAGCACGAGGGCCGTTACGAGATGCATTTCGGCCCGCTGTGGTACTCGTTCTCGCACAAGAACACGCACTTCATTGTGCTGTACACCGACGAAGGCAACCCGGAGACGGGTGAGCGGACGTTCCACAAGCCCGAGTCGCAGCGGATGAGCCCAGAGCAGAAGCTGTTCCTTCAGGAGGCGCTGGGCCGCGGAAAGGACGCGGACAACATCTTTGTGTTCGTGCATCATCCACGCTGGCTCAAGGGGAACTACGGCGACGACTGGGAGACCGTGCACCAGATGCTGGTTGAGGCGGGGAACGTCTCGGCGGTGTTCGCGGGTCACATCCATTACATGCGGCACGACGGGAAGCGTGATGGGATCGAGTATGTCTCGCTGGCGACAACCGGGGGGCATCAGGGGGGGAGCGTGCCCGACGCTGGGCACCTGCACCATTACCACGTGGTGACGGTCCGCAAGGATCAGTTCGCGATGGCGGCCTACCCGGTCGGAGAGGTGCTGGACGTGCGGGATATCACGGGTGAGCTGGCGACGCAGACGCGTCAGCTCGCTGGGCTCAAGCCGAGCGTTGAGCGGGTGCTGCGGTTTGAGGCGGACGGCTCAGCGAGTGACTACGTCGAGACCGAGGTCGAGAACCCGACGGACTACGCGATGAGCTACACGATCTCGGCGTACTCGATGGACAGCCGCTGGTTCTTCCCGATCGATCATCACCACGGGCGTCTTGCGGCTGGTGAGTCGAGGATGGTTGGGTTCCGGGTGCTTCGTGAAGCGGGGGAGATCGACCGGAGCTTCCGGGTGCCGATGATCGCGCTGGACCGCTCGGTGATGACCAAGAGCTTCCGGTACGATATCCCGACCGTTGAGGTTCCGATGCCGATTGATCCCGGGGCGCTGCCGCGCCCGGCCAAGCCGATGCGGGAGATGGCGCTGGAGCTTGAGCAGGAGGGGTCGCTTGACGCTGTCGAGGTCGCGAGCGATTCGTTCTCGCTGGGCCAGGGCTCGTTCACGCTTGAGTGCTGGTTCAATGCGGAGTCGTACGCTCGGCGGACCGGCCTGGTGTGCAAGACCGAGGGCAGCGATTATGGCATCTTTGTGAACAACGGGCAGCCGGGTTTCTCGGTGCATCTGGATGGCGGGTATGTCACCGCCGGCGCATCCGAGCCCGTGTTGAGCACGGACCGCTGGCATCACATCGCGGGTGTGTATGACGGCGGCGAGGTCCGGCTGTATGTCGATGGCGTGCTGGTGGCGAAGAAGGCGGGTTCCGGCAAGCGTGATACCAACTCGCTTCCGCTGATGATTGGCGCGGACGTGAACGGGTCCGGCCAGGCGACCAGCCCGTTCACGGGTTCGATCGATGAGGTTCGGTTGTCGAGCGTGGCCCGGTACAGCGGTCAGTCGTTCACACCGGCCCGCTGGTTCCGCACGGATGACCAGACGGTGCTCCTGTACCACATGGACGGGCAGGTTGGCCCATGGGTGTACGACGAATCTCAGAACCAGGCCCACGGCTGGCTGCTTGGGGATGCGTTGATCGATCTCGCTGAATGAGGACACACTTGATGCATACGAAACTGGTGTTCGTCATCGTCGCCCTGGTTCTGATGGGGCTTGGTGCCTGCTCGCAGCAGGGGCGTGAGGTCAAGACGCGTGTGATCGCGCATCGTGGCGCCAGCGGGTATCTGCCTGAGCACACGCTTGAGGCGTACGCGGCGGCGTATTTCATGGGTGCGGACATGATCGAGCCGGACGTGGTCTCGACGCGTGACCGGGTGCTGATCTGCTTCCACGATGTGTACCTCGAGAAGGTGACGGACGTGGAGTCGCGGTTCCCGGATCGGCGGCGTGCGGACGGGCACTGGTATGCGATCGACTTTGATTACGCCGAGCTGGCCGGTCTCACGGTCACGGGGCGGGGAGATGTCGCGTGGGATGGGTTTCATATCCCAACGTTTGATCAGTTCCTGAGTCTGATTGGCCGGCTGAACGAGCAGACCGGGCGGAGTGTTTGGGTTGTGCCGGAGATCAAGCAGCCGATCTTTCACAAGCGTGAGGGCGTGGACGTGACGCGAATGACGATCGATGCGCTCCTCAGGCATCGGTGGGATGAGTCGCGGGTGATCATCCAGTGCTTCGATGATGAGACGCTGATTTCGCTGCACGGTGAGTACGGCGAGCGATATCAGCTCCTGCAGTTGTTCAGCAAGGTGGAGGATGTCCCCCCGCTTGAGGATATCGGTGGCTACGCGTGGGGGATCGGCCCAAGCCGCAAGGTCATCGATGCGGATCCGTCGGTGGTCCGGCGTGCGCAGGCGCTCGGCATGCGGGTCGTCCCGTACACCTTTCGCGATGAGCCGGAAGAGCTGCGCGAATACGTGGAGACGCATGGTGTGGATGCGGTGTTCACGGACTACGCGGATCGCACCATTCGGGTGATGCAGGAGCTTCGCTAGGGCGGGGCACTATTCAAAGTGGGTTAAGAGCGACATGGCGAGCCCTGTCGGGTGATGCGGCTCGGTATTGTTGTGGCTCTCAACGCGTTGACCCCCCGGCACGACCGCGAAGGGCAGGGCTCACGCTCTTGGATGCAACACTGTGAAACCGATACTTCAAGCTGATCATCTCGGCATGACCTACGCGGGTCAGTTTGTCGCGCTCTGCGATGTCAGCCTTGAGATTTCGCCGGGTGAGCGTGTCGCGGTCATCGGGCGATCGGGTGCGGGCAAGAGCACCATGCTGCGTCTCTTCAACCGCTTGCTTCAACCAACCGCGGGGCGTCTAGAGCTTGATGGGCAGTGCATTACCCACGCGCAGGGGCGGCAGCTGCGTATGGTGCGCCGGCGTGTGGGGATGGTCTTCCAGCAGTTCAATCTTGTCTCTCGGTTGAGCGTGCTCGATAACGTGCTTGTCGGCACGCTTGCGCAGCGCAAGGGGCTCTCGATCGTGCCAACGATCTGGCGGCAGTTCAGCCGCGAGGAGCGGGATTGGGCCATGGCGTGCCTGCGGGAGGTGGAGATCGAGCACCTCGCCGCCAAGCGTGCGACGGAGCTCTCGGGCGGGCAGCAGCAGCGGGTGGCGATCGCCCGGCTCCTGGCGCAACGCGCGGACGTGATCCTCGCGGATGAGCCGATCGCTTCGCTGGATCCGCGCAGCGCCGAGCAGGTGATGAACATCCTTCGGATGATCAACGAGACGCACGGTGTCGCGGTTATCACGAATCTGCACCAGGTTGACGTGGCGACGCGGTTCGCGCACCGGATCGTCGGGTTGCGCGAGGGGCGGATGATCATGGACACGACCTCGGATCGGCTCTGCGACGAGTTGCTCGAGAAGCTGTACGGCGATCAGCTTGAAGAAGCACAGCACCCGTCGGGCACTGATGCCCGTGCGCGGGGTGTGATTGAACTTCAGAGGAACATGAACGATGCAAGACTCCCTCAAGCTCTGGTGTAACTTTGCGCTCGCCGCGATCGTCTCTGTTCTGATTGCGGGCTGCTCGGACGCGGGCTCGTCGGCGCAGGTGGATTCTTCGCAAGCCGAGGCAGTGGATGATGGTCCGATCCGCTTCGGGCTGATTCCCTCAGAGGGTGGCACGGACATCGTCGAGCGGTTCAAGCCCGTGATCACACAGCTCGAGAGCGAGTTGGGTCGACCGGTGGAGGCGTTCAGCGCGACCGAGTACCTGGGCATCATCACCGCGATGAAGAACAAGCAGGTCGACGTGGTGTATTTCGGGCCCAAGAGCTACGTCGAGGCGAACCGGATCGCGGGGGCGGTGGCGGTGGCCAAGGAACTGAATCTCGATGGGCTCGCGGGGTACTACGGGATCATCGTGACGCACAGGGACTCGGGGATCACAACGCTCGCGGAGGCGAAGGGGCGGCGTTTTGGGTTCACGACACCCAACTCGACATCTGGGTTCCTGGTACCGTCGATCGGGATCATCGAGGAGACGGGGATGAGCCCTGACGAGTACTTCGGCGAGGTGTCCTACACGGGGACGCACGGGAACGCGGTGCGGGCCGTGCTCGCACGCGACCTT
The DNA here is from genome assembly GCA_017642965.1 of Phycisphaerales bacterium. Classification (GTDB taxonomy): domain Bacteria; phylum Planctomycetota; class Phycisphaerae; order Phycisphaerales; family UBA1924; genus UBA1924. The sequence goes on along the minus strand of JAEPOJ010000004.1, from coordinate 116,820 downwards.
GAGGTCGCGGCGACGAACACGCTGGACCTGCGTGCGATGGAGCAGTCGGGGCTGGACTCTTCGAATCTGGTTGAGATCTGGCGTAGCCCGATGATCCCCGCCGGTGTGATCGCGGTGCGTGATGATCTGCCTGAGTCGTTTCATCGTCAGGTAGCGGAGGCGCTGGTCAAGCTGAGCACGGACGAGGAGGCCATGGAGCAGATGGCGCGTGGTGGCTTCGAGCACGCGACGGATGAGGAGTACGACATCATCCGCGTTCTTGAGCAACGCAAGGCGGAAATGGCAGAAGCGAATGGTGGCTGAAACATCACCTGAGAAACGCCCGATGCCGATCTGGCGTTTCGCCATCCCGCTGGTGATTCTGCTCGGCATGACCGTCGTGCTTCATACGGTCTTCTCGATGCATATCGCGAACGCGACCACGCTGGCATCGCTTGTTGCGGGGGTCGCGGCGGTCTTCACGGCTACACGGTTTGCGGCACCGCTGCTGATCCTCTCGGCACTGACATGGTCTGCGCACAAGAGCGAGCTGAGCCCGGTTACGCTGATCAACAACCGTGATCAGGCGGTGGAGTACATCTTTGGGCGGTCGCTGAGCGAAGAGGAGCGGGAGCGGGTGTACGACCAAGCGGCCCGAACGACTCGCCTAAGCCTGCGATCGGACGCGGAGAAGCAGGTGCTGGGCGAGCTTGGGCTTACGCGCACGGACCCGAGGCCAGATGCGTTCGAGCAGCATGTGGAGACGCGGTACGAGCAGCTGCGATCGGCGCTGACGGAGGAGGAGTGGGAGCGACGCGTGATGCGCTCGGCGAGGCGGGCGGAGCAGGAGCGAAAGGGCGGCTTCTTCCCGCTCGAGACCGGGCGTGAGTCCATCGAGCTGTACATGGAATACACGCTTGAAACGATCGCGATCGCGATCTGGGGGACTTTGCTTGCGTTTGTCACGGCGTTGCCCATTTCGCTCATCGCGTCGCAGCGATCGCTGGAGATCATGAGCACGGGGAGCTCGATCTGGCACCGGGCTGGGCGCCGGCTCGGGGCTTTTCTGACCCGACGTGGGTTCGATGCGTGCCGCGGGTTCAACGAGTTTGTGCTGGCGCTGATCTTTGTCGCGGTGATTGGGTTGGGGCCGTTCGCCGGCGTGCTGGCGCTGGCGGTGCACACGTTCGGTGTGCTCGGCAAGGTCTTCGCAGACGCATTGGACACGATCGGCCGGGGTGAGGTGGAGGGCGTGCTGGCGAGCGGGGCGCCCTCGCCGCACGTGATCTCGTTCGCGGTGCTGCCGCAGGTCTTCCCGATCGTGATCTCGCAGACGCTGCTGCGGTTCGAGAGCAACGTGCGCTCGGCGTCCGTGCTGGGGCTTGTTGGCGCTGGCGGGGTCGGGTTCCTGATCGACGCGAAGCTCAAGTCGTATCAGTTTCAGGAGGTGGCGACGATCATGCTGATCATCATCATCCTGGTCTCGATCATCGACTTCGGGTGCTCGTGGATCGTTAAACGCTTTGTGTGATGCGTGAGCCGAAGTTGGCGATCGCGGTGTCCGGGTCGCGGATCACGAGGTCGGCGACGCCAAAGGAAAGCGTCATGCCCGCGCCGCCCATCGCGTTAATGATCGTGACGCCCGGTTCGGGCTGATCGACGAATAGCGAGCGACCGTCGGTGCGTTTCAGGTAGATACCGTGCCAGCGCTTGTCGATCTCCCAGCTGGGGGCATCGACGAGTTGCTTGGCGTGCTTGAGGATCAGGTGATTGATGCGGTCGTCATCGAACGGGGTGATGGCGTCGCCGTAGACGTGCGAGTCGCCGATCACCAGGTCACCCGCGGAGTGCTGCGAGAGCATGATGTGGATGCCGTGTATGTCGAACTCGGGCAGCTCGCGGCTGATGCGTTCTTTGAGCTGTGGCAGGGACGGGCAATCGGCGAAAGCGTCGTAGTGGCGGAGTGTCCAGCCGCCGGCGACGTGGGTGCCCATCTTCCAGCCACCGGGCTGTGGGATGGTGCGCATCATCTGGAGCTTGCAGGGTGTGAAGGCGTCGCTCGGGAAGCAGTCGGGGTAGTGCGTGACTCCGTCGCTGCCGGTGGTCAGGTATATGTGGTCGCCCTCTCGCACTCGCCCGTCGCTCGATTCGACGCGGTTTGGCGCGATGTGCGCCGCCTCGAAGCCGCTGATCAGCTCGATGCCGGGCTGGGCGGCGATCCAATCCCAGATCTTCTGTATTGCGGTGCGTGACTCGACGTTGAGCTCGAGGGGCGAGTACATCCCGCCGAGGAGGCTGACGGGGTTGACCCCGGGCGTCTGCGTGCGGACGTCCTCGGGTGAGAGGAGCTGGGCGCGGCGCTCTTCGCCCTCGGTGGCGATGAACTCTTCGAGAACCCGCAGTTCGTCCTCGCGGTAGGCGAGGTGCATGGAGCCGGACTGTTCGCAGAAGAAGCCCGCCTGATTGGCGAGTTCGAGCCAGATAGTGCGGCTGCGCATCGCGAGGTCGAGAAGCGGCCCACTTGGTTGGCCGATGGGCCAGATCATGCCGAAGTTTCGGATCGAGGCACCGATCGGGGTGTGGTGGCGATCGACGATCGTCACGCGATGCCCGCAGCGGTGCGCGGCGATGGCGGTCGCGAGACCGACGATGCCGGCACCGACGATCAGGACGTCCGAATCAGCCATGGGCGTGCTCGTGGGTTGGGATGCCGGTGTGGGGGGCGAGGATATCGCGGAGTGCGTTCATGTCTGCGGCGAGGTGGGTGTGGGGGTGGTCCTCGAGATCGCTCAGGGCGTGGGTGCCGTGGCCGACGCCGATGATCAGCGCGGTATTGGCGCTGATGCCGCTGCCGAGATCGCTGGGGGTATCGCCGACGACGGCGACGTGCGCGGGGTCATTGATGCCTGCGCGACGCATGGCCTCTAGCACGATGTCCGGCGCCGGGCGTCCGTTGTCGACCTCATCGGATGCGACGAGTGTCTCGTAGTCGATGCCGGCTCCGTTGAGCACGGCTTCAGCGGTTTTGCGGGAGAAGCCGGTGGTAAAGGCGACCTTCACGCCGGCCTGGTTGAGATCGTTGAAGAGCTCGATGAAGCCGGGCAGCGCGGGGGCGCTGCCCGCCCGGACCTGCTCGTCGATGGCGTCCTCGAACTCGCTGGATAGCTGCTCGGGCGTGATGGTGTCGAGCTTGCCGGCGTGATCGAGCGCTTCACGCATCACCGCGAGCTTGTGGACGCCCATGCGGGGCTTGATCCACGCGGCGTCGAGGCCCAGCCCGTGACGGTCGGAGACGCTCAGGAAGGCGTGCTCGACGAAGCCGATATCCTTGACGCTGGTGCCCGCGATATCGAATATGACGAGTTGGATGTTGCTCATCGTGACCTTTCGGAGAGGGTTTCCGGTGGGGTGGTGGAGATCGACTCGACGACCTCTTCGTCGAAGATGCGGAGATAGAAGCCGTAGCCGCCAGTGCCGTTCTCGACACTGACTGTCAGGAGGTTTACGCCTTCCCTGGGTTTCATCATGCCGACCTGCTGGAGCGGGTTGGCGCTGTGATCGTCGAAGTCTTCGTACAGTATCTCGCTGTTGAGCATGACGCGCGATGCGTCGTCCGCCCCGAAGGTATAGGCGATCTCCGATCCATCAGACACAAACCAGATGCGAGCGGTCGCGATCGCGTTGTCCGGAGACGCGTCACGGCTGAACGCCTCAAGATCCACATAGCCCTCGGAGTCTGCGTTGTGCGTCACCCATTTGATCGGTTCGCCGTCCTTGCCCGCGCTGTATTGCTCGGCGCGGGGGTTGATCTCGGCGGGGGTCATCGCGACTTCGAGCGTGCTGAAGCTCGGGGCGTTGAAGTAGCCGGCGATGCTCCAGTTGGAGATGAAGCTGCCAGTGACGATCTGCGAGAGCATTTTGTCGAAGCCGTTGCGCAGCGCGGCGCGTTGTTCCTCGTCGGCGAGCATGGCGAGGGCGTCACGCTCGACGTCGATATCGCCGGCCGCCTTCAGTGCAAGCAGCAGACGCATGCGGAGGTACTCGTTGGCGCCGGCGAGTGCTCGCGCATCTCGCAGAGCACCAAGCCAGATCCGCCGCTGGGATTCATCTAGATCGCTGCCTCGCTCCTGGAGCCGGGCAAGCTGCGTCTGCAGTGCACCTGTGGCGGCAAGGCGCACGCGCCGGCTGTCGTGGCCGAGCGCCTCGCGGATGAGGTCAGCGTGGAAGGTGTCGGACTCTGCCGCGGCGATCAGCGTGCACTCCCACGCGCTGGCGGGGGCGTTGATGAGTCCTTCACGAATCTGTTCGGGCCGGTTCTGACGCAATGCGATCCTGGCCTGCTCGACTGGCGCGGTCCAGCGTCCATCGTTGTCCGCATCGACCCAGACCGGATTGAGGACCGCCCACGGGTAGATTGGGCGTCCCTGGGTGTGGACGATCGGGTCGAGCGGGTCGTCGCCCTCGACCAGCAGCGAGACCCAGCTGTCCCCGGAGAGCTTGAGGCGTTCGACCGTGTCAAGGCGGAGCACGCCGTGCTGATCGCTCACGTCGATCGTCTTCATGATCTCGCCATTGACGACAATCATGACCCGATCGCAGTCGATCCAGGTGGGAACGCGCACGCGCATCGCGACATCGACCCACCCGGCGTCGCGGTCGTGCGTGGTGTTGGGGGTTGTGTTGGTGTCGCCGCCCATGGGGACGCCGTTGACCGAGAAGTCGACGATCGGGCCGTAGGTGGTGTAGACACGCTTTGCGCGGATGTTGGCGGCGATCTCGGCGGGGTCGATCAGGTGCGGTACATCGGTGGAGCTCGCGATGTAGTTGCGCGGCCAGCCGGCCAGCTCCGAGGCCACGTCGTGTGAGTCCGAGTTGCCGACCGCCGCGATGCGGTGCCCGCGGTTGAGCAGGTTGAACCAGTCGCGCAGAACGCTGAAGGAACCGGATCCGAGCGGCAGGTCGCTTTCGTCGGCGTCGATGTAGCCCCAGCCCTCGTTCTCGTTGAAGATCTCGACCGAGTCGAAGTCGTAGGAGAACTTCTCGTTGTCTGTCGTCGCGGTGACGGGGTCGAGCCCGAAGCTGCCGAAGTAGTCGATCCCGCCCCAGCGGGGGTGGTTGACCTGCACGACCGGGACCGTCCCGAAGTCGTTCTTCTGCTCACGGATGATCTTGAAGAGCTCGTGGCCGTCGTGGATCTCGGGGTCGATGATCGGCTCGTCGGCATCGAGCGGGAAAGCGTTGAAGTGGCCGATTGGCGTCGAGACTTCGTTGCCCACCACGGCCCGAAGGGCTTCGGGGACGCCCAGGTCGCGCATGGTGGGCTCGTAGTCCGTGTTGTGGTTGTGGTCTGTGGCGACCGCGAACTCGACACCCTCGCCGATGAGTGAGATCACGCGCTCTGGCATGTTGGAGTCGCCATGCCCCGAGTGCGTGAGCGTGTGCAGGTGGAAGTCGCCGCTCACCCAGCCGGTGGTGTCCAGCTCCCGCTCGAGGCGCGGCGTCCAGATGGCCTCATGGAAGGGCGTGATCTCGATCGTGCGCGATTCGACCTCGTACTCCATCCCGCGCGATGCCCAAACCGTGTAGGTGCCCACTGGCACCGTGATCGCGCCCGACCCGGACAGGGTGTACACCACGTTGCGGCGCACCGCGAGGTCTCCCGGGCGCGCTTGGTCGTTTGAGAAGAGCTGCGGGCGCGAGCCGTCGGGCGCGATGAAAGTCAGTCTGGCGGGGGCCGGGTTGCCGTCGGCATCGAGGATCTGGTAGCGGAGCACGCCGCTGGGTGTATCGCCCGCGAGGTCCGCGGGTGTCCAGCCGTCTGCTGCGTGTGATGTGGTTCCAGCGATAAGGATGGCGCCGATCGTGTGCAGAATGTGTAGATGCATAGATCTCTCGGGAGGCGCCGAGCAAAGAACGTTTGTGTTCGGCTGCGTGCGATGTCAGGAGTTACCATACCACGCCGATGCTGTGGAGCGTCTCAGGGCGTGCAAAGATCGGGTGAATCTTGGTTCAGCAGGCCTACGCGGTCGCCACGATCGCGTCGAGGATGACCCGCGTCGCGCCGTCGAGCAGTCGCTGCTCAATGTTGATCGGCGGGAAGAGCACGAGCGTATTTCCGCCGCCGACCTTGTAGCTCACGCCCTTGCGGAGGCATTCGTACATCGCGCGGTCTGCGTGGTCTGCATCTTCCAACTCGATCGCGAGCATAAGCCCGACCTGGCGCAGATCACGGACGCAGTGCATCGAGTTGAACTCGTCCGCGTAGCGGTTGCGCCACGCCCTGCCGAGCTCGTGGGAACGCTGCACGAGCCGCTCGCTGATGATCGTGTCCAGCGTGGCGATCGCCGCGGCGGCGCCGACGGGTGACTTCTCGTGCGTGTAGTGGCCGAGCGCGAGCTCGCGTACGGGCGTCGGGCCTGTGTCGTTGAGTTCTGAGCGACCGACAACGGCTGCCTGCGGAAAGATCCCACCGCCCAGCCCCTTGCCGATGACCATCAGGTCCGGTGTCACGCCTGTGTGCTCTGTGGCCCAGAGCGTGCCCGAGCGCCCGAGTCCGGTTGGAATCTCGTCGAAGATCAGCAGGGTGCCGGTCGCGTCGCAGGCCTTGCGAATGCGCCTCCAGTAGGACATTGGGGCGAGGCGGACGGTTGTCGCCCGGATGGGCTCGGCGATGACCGCTGCGACGTCGTGCTGGTCCAGCAGTTCTTCGATTGGCACGGCGCAGGTATTGCTGCAGCAAGCATTCGTACAGGAGGTGCATTGGGGGTATGCGGGTGGTTGGGCGTGCATGACGCCCGGCATCATGGGGCCCATGCCGCGGTGGAAGAGGTTTTGGCCGCTCAGCGATGCGGCGTCGAGCGTGGCGCCGTGGAAGGAGTCGTGGAACGCGATGGTCTTGTGGCGTCCGGTGCAGGCCCGGGCGATTTTGAGCGCGATGCCGACGGCCGCGGAACCGCTGGGGCAGAGCAGGACACGCGCATGATCGCACAGATCCCCGGGCGCGTGGGCGACAAGGCGCTCGGCGAGCTCAACGGCGGAGTCGTTTGTGTAGCGCCGGGTGCAGTAGGGGAGCGATCGCATCTGCTCCTCGATCGCGCGGATCACATTCGGGTGCCCAAATCCGAGCTGGTGGACCGAGTTGCCGTGGAAATCAAGAAGGCGGCGCTCGGACACGGTGTAGATGTACGGACCTTCTGCCCGCACGATCTGATCCAGGCATGGTGTCGAGAGGACCTGGTGGTAGTACAGCTCAGTATCGCGATGGAGGGTGTGGTTCGTGGGCGAGGCGCTCTGCCAGTGCGCTCGTTCCACGCTCAGGTTCTGATCGCCCTCGGTGATCCGCGGCATCGGCTTGCTCCCTTGCTCAGATCGTGTATGGTACCTGCCCATGCGATCGCCAGCGGGCGTGAGCGCAGTCTTCACACGAACTGTATTGAGAGGCCTTGATGCGCAGGATCTGGATCGGGATGGTGTTTTCAGCGGTGTCATCGAGTGTGCTCGGTGGGTACGAGCCGGGCGAGCGTTCGTTGCTGAGCGCGCACAACTGTTATCCATACGCCGGGATGTGGGTGGAGCGTATCGACCGGGCTTTGGCGACCGGGTACCCGATCTCCATCGAGCAGGACCTGTGCTGGGCGGATCACGATGGCGATGGCATTCCAGCCTCGATCGTGGCGCACAACGGCCCGTTCGATGGCGGCGAGCCCTCGCTCGCGGAGCACTTCTTCGAGCGGGTGCGCGCGGATGTGGAGGCATCGATTGTGCGGGCGGAGAGCGATCCGGGTGAGCGTGATGGCTGGCCGATGATCGTGCTGGATCTGGACATCAAGGACGACGAGCCGGGGCACATCGAGGCGATCCACCGGACGCTGCAGCGATATCAGGACTGGCTGACTACTGCGCCGCGTGCGGCGTCTGTTTCTGAGCGTCGGTCGCTTGAGGTCGGGCCGATTATGGTTCTGCTGACCGGGACGCCCGACCAGCGCCGTGTGTTTCACGACGATCTGGAGCAGGGCGCGCCCATCCTTGCGTTCGGGCGGCGCCGTGCGAGCGGGCCGGATACAAGCGGGATGAGCGCCGAGCAGAAGCGGCACGCCCGCGTTGAGTTTCCACCAAGCGAGATGATCGATACACCCGCGGACAACTTTCACCGCTGGTGGAACAACTCGTGGCACGTCGTCGAGGCCGGCGGAGCGAACGGTGCGGGCGATTGGACGCCAGCGGAGGCCGAGCGGCTGCGCGCCCTCGTCGAGCATGCGCACGAGATGGGTTACTTCATCCGGTTCTACACGATCAACGGGCACTCCAAGGCGGACGGCGCGGTCTTTGGGTACAGCGGCGGGTATAACACCGGCTCGATCGAGGCGGCCCGGGTGCGCTGGCAAGCGCAGCTCGAAGCGGGCGTCGACCTGATCGCGACGGATCAGTACCGTCTGTTCGACGAATGCCGCGATGCGATGGGCGAGTGAGTCGTTACTTGCGGATCTCGATCTGGTCGAAGAGGCGTCCCTGGTCGTCGATGGCCTGCATGCGCAGATGCCCGCCGACGATCTCGACATAGCAGATGTGGTGCGTGCTGACCTTCTTGCTGCCGAACCATGGGTTAAATGGGGTGAAGTCTTCGAGGCCACCGCCGCCCCCGCCGATGGTCATGTAGATCACCCCGTTGTGCTCGACGGCCTGGCCATCACGCAGCGGAAAGGTCCGCTCATAGACATGGACATGACCGTTAAACACGATGTCTACGCCGTACTTTTCGTAGAGCGGCACCATCTGACGCGGATTCTGATCGCCGAGCGTGGTGGGGCCGAGCCATGAGTTGCCGTGGTCGTTTTCGTCTGAGCTGTACGGGGGGCGGTGGTGGACAACGAACTTCCAGCGTGCGTCGGAGCTGGCGAGCTTGTCCTCAAGCCAGAGGTACTGCTCGGAACCGGGGCCCATGGGCTTCTCGGAATCGAGCATGAAGTAGTCCGCGTCGCCGTAGCTGAAGCTGTAGTAGTACTCGGGGTCGGGCAGGTCCATGTACTCGTAGTAGTGGCGGGCGTTCTGCTCGTGGTTGCCCAGGATCGGGAAGATCGGCACGCGGTTAATGAGCGGGCGCATGTTGGGGAAGAAGTGGTGGGTCCAGTGTGACTTGTTCGTGCCGGTGGTGACGAGATCGCCGGCGATAGAGACGAAGTTCGGGCGGTGCGACCAGGCAATGTCTGACACGCGCTTGACGACGTCGGGGTTGGACTGGGTGTCGCCGATCATCACGAAGGTGAACGCCTTGCCTCGCTCGACTGCGGTCTGAAAGGACATGGGATCGGTCTGCACGCGTGTGCCCTCGGGTGACTCGGCGATCACCTCGTAGTAATACGGCTCGCCGGGCTCGAGGCCATCGATGCGGATGGTGTGGATGCCGCTCTTCTCTGAGGAGTGGATTTCGCGTACGTCTCCGACGGCTGGGCGGTACCTGAGCCTCACCTCGGCGGGTACGGGCAGTTCGCACAACACGGAGATGGATCGCTGAGTTGCGTAGCAAAGAAACGGCTCGACAGTCCACTCCAGCTGGATCTCTGATTCTGGCTGGAGTTCTGCGATGACGCTATTCCGCTCGTACTCCATAGCAATCTGCTCGGGTGTGATGGCTTCGTCGAAGAGGTAGACATTACGGATCCGGCCTTGCATCGTGTGCAGCTCGTTGGAGTCGATGTATGCGCCCACCGCGATCGGGGTCTGCTGTTCGTAAAGAATCTCGCCGTGCTGAGCGGTCGTTTGGGCATCGAGCTTGCCGTTCACGTAGAGGCGGGCTGATTCTCCATCGAAGGTTGCGGTGACCATGTACCAGTGCCCGCTCTCGAACGCGGTCTTGCCGTTGAGATAGGTCATCGCTCCATCGCCATCGTCCGCTCCGGTTGTGGATATACCGAAAGTGAATGAGTCGTTGTCGTAGCCAAGGACCCATCCCTTCTCGCGATCCCCGTTGTCGCTGACCGCGGAGAGGATCCCTCCCCAGCGGGTCGGCTCGTCGATGCGGACCCACGACGTTACGGTCAGCTCGCGAGCTGGCATGTCACCAAACTGGTCAACCGAATCGGCAATGAGAACGTACGCTCCCTGGCCGTCCAGCCCGGGGCCGTGGAGCTCGAGTGATTCACCGAGCTCATCGGTCGCGATTGAGCTGGTGCCCATGGTGCGGAGATGGTGGCCGCTCACGGCGTGCACGGAGTCTGTGTGCACGTGATCGCGATCGAACTCTGCGCCGAATACGAAGCGATCATTGTTGTGCGCTGTTGCGGGGTGCGCGTTTGCCGCTGAGGCGGCGAATGAGCAGAATATGATTGTTATCACATTATGAAGATGATTCATCGGTTCTCTCCATGAGCGGGTGCTTGTGTGCGGCCTGTGCTTTGGTGGCGGCCGTGAGTTTGTGGATAAGTCGTCTCGCTGTGTCTGGGGCGATTCAACTGTGGTCTTGCTGAGAATAGCCGCTTTTGGCTTGTATTCTGTGCGTTCTGAGGCTGGGGCCCGGATGGCTCGGTCGTATCCGCTGCTGATTGGCGGGGCATGATACTGGATCAGGGGAGTCGTGGTGGGCCATAACACAACCTTAGAACAACGATAATATTAAGACGAATTGTTCGCGGTATTTCCGTTTTGTCATGGGGAAATCAAGTTGCTGTTAACGACTCAGATTCGTGTCGTGGCTGTGATGTATTTCAGATTTCGGTGTGTATGGTCAGCGCACAAACGTGTCGGTCTGGGCACTGAGCACGGTGCGCCGATGCGATTCTGCTACTGGAGACTGGAGATCACACATGGCAATCAAGACGAATCAAGCGGTCCTGCTGGCGCTCCTGGGCGCTGCCGCGGGATCGGCTGTCGCTGGCGAACCGCTGGTGACCCTGTTCTCGGAAGACTTCGAGTCGTTCCCGCTGACGGTGAATCAGGAAGAGGGTGTTCAGACCGGCACCGTGGATTGTGTCCTTGAGGCGTTCCTGGGTGATGGCGTCATCTGCGGCGGTGCAAACATCAACACCGAGTGCGGTGAGCCGCCGGTTCCTGCAACGGTCGATTGTGGTGACTTCATGAACACCGCGTTCGATGGGACGTGGAGCTATAACGGCTGGACGCAGCTGTTCGGTTACGACTGGGACGGGGTTGGTGGCTCGACCGCGGCGCAGCCCGGGGTTGGTTGTGCCGAGTGGCAGGGCTGGACCGTTGCGGCCAAGGATTTCTGGCTCTCGGCGGACCAGCAGCTCCGGGAGGAGTTCACCAAGGGCGAGGGCCGCGTGCTGGTCGCCGATCCGGACGAGTGGGATGACTACGACCCGTTCGGCATCGACCCGGACTCGACCGGAGTGTTCAACACATGCTTCACCTCCCCCGAGATCAATGTTGATGGCGTGACCGAGAACACCATCATCGTCCGCTTCGATTCGAGCTGGCGCCCCGAGGACACCCAGAAGGCGGCGGTCAACGTCTCCTTCGACGGCGGCCCGTTCACGCAGGTCCTGCTCTTCGAGTCCGACTCGGCCTCGCCGGACTTCAAGCCCGACGCGACCAACGAGACCGTCGAGCTCGCCATCAGCAACCCGATGGGGGCGACAACAATGGAGATTCAGTTCGAGATGTTCGACGCGACCAACGACTGGTGGTGGGCGGTCGACAACATCCAGGTTGCTGGCCAGGGCGGTGAGCCAGTGGAGCCCCCGAGCGCGTTCGATCTCAGCATCGAGCAGTTCAACGACACGACTGTCGTCCCGCTGAGCTGGTCGCAGTCGCTCAACGCGGTCGAGTACGACATCATCTTCGCGAACGATGCGGACTTCAACGATGTCGTCGTATCAGAAACCACGAGCGATCTGTCCTTTTCGACCGCCTCTGGCGATCTGCTCGCCGGCGCCTACTGGGTCAAGGTCATTGCACGCAACGACTTGGGCACGAGCGAGAACGTGGTCCGCATCGGTGTGGACAACAACTGCTTCGTTGATCTGCAGCCCAACGGCACGCTCAACTTCTTCGATGTTTCCCGCTTCCTCGAGCTCTTCAACCAGGGTTGATCGGTGGGTCTCAAGCGTCTGAATGACTGAATCGAACACACATGAAGCCCGGTCCCGAAGGAGCGATCGGGCAAGGAGATAGACACAATGAACCGTAACAAAGCAAAGATCCTGGGCTCGCTGCTCATGGTCTGCGGCATGACCGCCGCGGCCAGCGCGCAGTCGCAGCAGGTCCTGTTCTTCGAGAACTTCGACGACATCGCCCTCGGGCAGAACGTCGAGGAAGGCATTGAAACCGGCACAGGCGGCGTCATGGACAACGTCTGGACCCCAGATTTTCCCGCCGGCTGGGTCGTCGACTTCAACCTGCCCGGCATCGGCGTGACCGAGTGGCAGGGCTGGAACATCGCCGATGGCGCGTGGTGGAACCTGACCTGCGGGGACCAGGACCGCAGCGACTTCGTGCTCCTCAGTGAGGGCGGCCTGGCTCGTGGTGGTGTTGCGATCGCTGATGGAGATGAGTGGGACGACTACGACGCAAACGGGCTTGATCCGGACTCCGAGGGCGAGATGGACACCATGATGACGACCCCCGTCATCGATCTTGCCAACGTCAGCGCGAACTCGGTGAATATCTCGTTCTTCTCTTCCTGGCGTCCAGAAGACAGCCAGACCGCCGTGCTCGAGGTTCGCTACGACGGCGGCTCGTGGGAGGAGATCCTCCGCTGGGTTTCGGACGACACCGACCCCAACTACAAGGACGACGCGCCCAACGAGATCGTGAGTCTTGCTGTCAACAACCCCGCGGCCAGCGGCATGGAGATCCGTTTCTCCTACCTCGGCACGGACGACTGGTGGTGGGCCATCGATTCGGTCCAGGTGAGTGGTGAAGTCACCGGCTCTGCGAGCAATGCGCCCGGCTACAGCTTCATCGCCGCGGATGTCTTCAACGAGACCGGCCGCCCGATCATCAGCGTTGGTGATGCGGTTGGTGCTGACGACTACACCGTCGTCCTCGCGAAGGATGCGGGGTTCACCGACGTGCGTCAGATGAGCACCACCAGCGCCTCCGGAGACTACATGATCCCCGGCATCCCCAACGGGATCTACTGGGTCAAGGCGGTGGCCAACAACAGCGCCGGCTCGCGTGACTCCGAGAACGCGATCCGCATTGTTGTCGACAACCCGATCGATGTTGACTTCAACGGCGATGGCCTGCTGAACTTCTTCGATGTCTCCATCTTCCTCCAGGGGTTCAACACGGGCTGCCCGTGATGCTCCCTGAGTGAAACCACATCACCCGGCGCTGGGGCACCGGCGCCGGGGACTTGACCAGAAACCAACTCCACAAGCCCAACACTTCTGGGAGAAGAAACGATGAAGACCAGAACGGCCCACCACCCATCGATACGGCAGCGAGCGTTCACGCTCATTGAGTTGCTCGTTGTCATCGCGATCATCGCGCTGCTCACCGGGATCCTGCTCCCGTCTCTCGGCCAGGCACGCGAGGCCGCGTTAACGCTCAAGTGCAAGGTCAACATGCGGTCCATCGACTTCGCGATGAACCTCTACCGCGAGGACAACCGCGGCTGGGGCAACGAGGAGAAGAACTACGGCGCTCGGTTTGATCTCAACGGTGCCCGCTTCGACACCGATGATCAGTTCGCGTACTGGGGTGTGTTCTATGACGAGTACATCAACGACGCGTTCGAGGTCTGGGAGGACCCGAAGTTTCAGCTCATGGACCCGTACCCGTACTGGGGGACCGATCTTGAGTTCATCTACGAGACGCAGCGGTACCAGTCGTACGGGCTCAACGGGCTCCGTGCGAGCGACAACGATCACCGTGATCCGATCGCCCGCTATGGGCTTTGGCGGAACGCGACCAAGGAGGTCGAGGGGCGCGGCGGCATCATCATCCGCTCAAGCGTCTCATACCTGCGTCCGCTCTCGCAGCTGCGTCGGCCGAACGACATGATCGTCTTTCAGGACGCGTTCGAGCATCAGATGGAGACCGGGAACGACGCGCTCGATGGTCTCACGCAGTACGACAGCGGCTACGGCGGCCTTGAGGACTACTGGGAAGAAGCGTATTTCCGCCACAACGATGACTGCCACGCGATGTTCGCGGACGGGCACATCGAGGAGTTCAACCGTAAGCAGGTCGGCGAGGACGGTGATCCCAAGCTGCGTTACTACTACTCGGGTGATCCAGAAGACCAGATGCGCCTCACCGATCCAGACTACAACCCCTGATCAGATTCAGGTGCTCGCGAACCACGAGCGAACAGCGGAGAGAAGTTCAGCATGGATAAGTCCCAGACGACCAAGGTCATCGTTGCGTGTGTGTTCCTGCTGATCGCGGGGGTGCTCATCCTGAAGTTCACTGGAGGCTCAGCAGGTGTGACGGAGCGCGATATGCGATCTGCGCTGGAAGAGATGCCGGTGGAGGATCTGATCTCGATGCGTCAGGCGCTGGCGGCTCAGGTCGCCGAGGCCAACCGCACGCGGACGGGTGAGAAGTCCGACATCCTGCTTGGATTCGAAGAGACGCTCGCGAACTACGACGCGATCCTGGACGGGCGGGGGGTGGACTTGGATGAACTGGGCACGCCCTCGCTCGCTGAGGTCCCTCTGCGCAAGGGCGAGGGGCCCTGATTCGGATTGATTACCGCAACGGTCCATCACGTAGAACTCTGAGATGATCATGAACACACCTACTCTTTTCGCGTTCGGCGCGCTCGTACTATCTTCACCGGTACTCTCCCAGAGCATCCGCGTCGGCCCCGTGCTTCAGGACGCGAGCCCGGATCGCATGTGGGTGATGTGGGAGACGACGTCGGCCACCCCGAGCATCGTGGAGTATGGGCCAACGCTCGATTTGGGCATGAGCTCTGTCGGTTCATCTGGCGCCAGCCAGAACGGGGCAAGGATCCATCACGTGATGATGGGTGAGCTTGAGCCCGACACGGTGTATTACTACCGCGTGGGCTCGGGCAGCGCCGTGGGTGATGTGCTGAGTTTCCGCACCCCCGCGGAAACCAGCGCCGAGGATTCGTTCCGCTTTGCGGCACTTTCGGACACGCAGGGCGGACCGATCTCGGACATGCACACCCGCACGATCAACGACGGGATCATCGCTTTCGTTCAGCAGGAGTTCGGCCCGGTGCTCCACGATGAGCTGGACTTTGTGATCCAGCCGGGCGATCTGGTTTCCACCGGTTCCGACTACAACCAGTGGAAGGATCAGTACTTCGATGAGACGCAGAACCTCTACCAGCACGTCCCGATCTATCCGGTGCCCGGCAACCACGAGCAGGACGCCCACTGGTTCTTCGACTACTTCAAGCTCCCCGAGAACGGCACGCCGGGCTTCGAGGAGCACTGGTGGTACAAAGACCACGGCAACATCCGCCTGATCGGGCTCGACAGCAACACCAGCTACCGCATCCAGGCGCAGCTCGACTGGCTCGATGGTGTGCTCGCTGATGCAGCGGCGAACGACGACATCGACTTTGTGTTCGCACAGCTGCACCACCCACACCTCTCCGGGATCTGGACGCCGGGCAACACAGCGTACACCGGGCTCGTTGTTGAGCGGATGGAGGCGTTCTCTGAGGCGACCGGCAAACCATCGATCCACTTCTTCGGCCATACCCACGCCTACGAGCGCGGGCAGAGCAAGGACCACAACCACATGTGGGTGAACGTGGCGGCGGGCGAGGGCGGTATCGACTATTGGGACCAGAGCGACATTGACTACGACGAGTTCCAGCGGGTTTTCCCGGAGTGGGGATTCGTGATCATGGAGGTCGAGGCGGGCGACGACCCTCAGTTCCGCCTGCGTCGCATCAATCGAGGGAACAACTTCATCGAGCGTGACAACGAGGTGATGGACGACATCACCATCAGGCGGTACAACGAAGCGCCCAATAAGCCCGTCGCGCAGCACCCCTCGGAAGGCGATACGGCCATCGACCCGGACCTCGTCCAGCTCCGCGCAACACCCTTCAACGACCCCGACGGCGGCTTCCACCTGGAGAGCGAGTTCCAGCTGACGACAGCGCAGGGCGATTACTCCAACCCGGCCGTTTCAGAGTGGATCCGCTTCGAGAACTGGCACATGGACGAGGGCGCGACCGGCGGCGAGTCCGGCTCCTACAGCGTCAACACGGTCGATGACCCGGACGTGTCCAAGATCAACATCAAGCTGCTCGACGGCGACACGACCTACTACTGGCGAGTCCGCTACCGCGACTCGGGCCTGGGCTGGAGCGACTGGTCCGACGAGTCCTCGTTCACGACCGGGCCCGCGCCGACCGGGGCCTGCTGCTTCCTCAGCGGGATCTGCAACGAGCTGCGCGAGAACGTCTGCATCGCCGAGGGCGGGCAGTGGCTCGGCCTCAACAGCGATTGCGAGAACTGCCCCGAGATCGTCGTCGCGTTCAGCGAGAACTTCGACTCGGTGCCCCTCGGCCCGGGCGTGGACGAGGGAGGCGGTGGCAATCAGGTTTGGACCGATCAGGCGCCGGGTGGGTGGGTTGTCGATCGCTCGGGTGTCCCGAGCGGTGGCGTCACGGAATGGCGCGGATGGGGCTTTGCGGATCCGGACTGGTGGGCGGACGTCGCGGGCGATCAGGGGCGGAGCGGGTTCACGCAGGCCGCGGGCGCGACCGCGATCGCCGACCCGGACGAGTGGGATGATGCGACCCACGATCCGGGCACGTTCAACTCTTGGCTCGAGTCACCGTTGATCGATGTATCCATGCTTGAACCGGGCGGCGCGAAGCTCGCCTTCAGCTCTTCCTGGCGTCCAGCGGAGGACCAGCGGGCCATCGTGGCCGTGTCGTTCGACGGCGGCTCGGAGATCGTCATCGCGGACTGGCAGTCCCAGCAGGGCGACAACTTCAAGCCCGACGCGATCAACGAGTTGGTTGTGCTCGACCTTCCCATGCCCGACGGGGCCCAGACGCTTGAGCTGCGATTCGGTCTGCTCGACGCGGGCAACGACTGGTGGTGGGCGATCGATAATGTCGTCGTGATCGGCGAGGGCGCGGGCGATCGGATCACCATCATGCAGGAGGACTTCGAGTCGCTCCCGCTCGGTTCGAGCGTCGATGAGCCGCCGGCAGTCGGCGTCTGGACGGAAACCCCGCCGAGCGGATGGCAGTTGGACGACTCCGGCGTCCCCAGCGTCGGTATCGCGGGTCAGGGCGTGACCGAGTGGGAGGGCTGGGCCTATACGGACCGTGACTGGTGGGTCGGCATCGCCGGCGATCAGCGCCGGAGTGAGTTTGTATCCGCGAGCGGGACGGTCGCGGTGGCAGACCCGGACGAGTGGGACGACATCGGTGATCCCGAGTCGCTGGGACCCTACAACGCGATCATGACGATGGGAACGCTCAACGTCGCGTCCGCCCGAGCGAGCAGCATCCGCTTGAGTTTTGATTCGAGCTGGCGCCCCGAGGATCTTCAGCGTGTCGAGGTCGGCGTTTCTTTCGATAATGGCCCGAAGAGCACGCTGCTGGATTGGCGGAGCGTCCCCGGCGAGCAGTTCCACCCGGACGCGACCGACGAGCGTGTCTCGATCGACATCCTGAACCCGCCCGGCGCCATGTCGATGGTGCTCGAGTTCGCGATGCTCGACGCCGCGAACGACTGGTGGTGGGCGATCGACAACATCGTTGTGACCGGGCGCTGCGCTGCCGAGTTCGGGGGCGACACTGGAACGCTTGATTTCTTTGACGTGTCGGAGTTCCTCGTCGCGTTCCAGAACCAATCGCCAGCCGCCGATCTGAACACGGATCATGCGTTCAACTTCTTCGATGTCCAGATCTTCCTGCAGGCGTTCCTCAACGGGTGCGCCTGAGCGTACAACCGATCCGATCTCACGCACACACAGGAGCACGCCCATGCGCATCCTCTTCATCGCGATTCTTGCATTGCTCTCTCAACTCGCATCCGCGGCCCAAGCGAAGGATGCCCCGATCCGGACGGTGATCATCATTGGCGTGGACGGTCTGAGCCCCCGCGGCGTCGACGAGGGGCTGACGCCGAGTCTGAACCACCTGATCGCGCAGGGGGCTTACAGCTTCCATGCACGCGGGGTGTTCCCCACCTCGTCCTCGCCCAACTGGGCCTCGATGATCATGGGCGCAGGCCCGGTGCAGCACGGCATCACGTCCAACGATTGGCGCCTCTGGAGCCGCGCCATCATGCCCTCCAAGGAGGGTGTCGAGGGCCGGTTCCCGAGTGTGTTCTCAGAAACTCGCCGCCACCGCCCTGACGCCCGGATCGCCGTCATCTACGACTGGAGCGGTTTCGGCAACCTGTTCGACCACGATCTCGTGGACGTGGCCGCCGACACCGAGGGCCCAGAGGCCACCATGCACCGGGCGGTCGAGGAGTTCAAGTACAACCGACCCGACCTGCTGTTTGTCCACCTCGACCACGTCGACAGCGCCGGGCACGGCAAGGGCTGGCACACGCCCGAGTACTTTGAAGCGGTGAAACGCGCGGACGATCGTATCGGTGAGATGATCGACGCGATCGATGAGGAGCGAGCATGGGACTCGACCGTCATCATCGTCACCTCGGACCACGGAGGCGTGGGCAAGTCGCACGGCGGCGTGAGCATGGCCGAGCTCGAGATCCCCTGGATCATCGCGGGTGCCGGCGTCGCCAACAGCCGCGAGATCACCCGCGACATCAACACCTACGACACCGCCTGCACCGCCGCGTACCTGCTGGGCGTTCCGATGCACTCCTCCTGGATCGGTAAGCCCATCACCGAGTCGTTCATCAGCGCCGCCAACGGGGAGTGGGTCGACAGCAAGTACCTCCCCGCGCCGCGCATCACACCCCCCGGCGCCCTGCTGGCCGCCGACGAGGTCATCGTGCAACTCAGCTGCGAGATGCCCGCCGCGGACATCACCTACACGCTCGACGGCTCCGAGCCGACCAAGCATTCCAAGGTCTACTCGGGCCCGATCGTGCTCGAAGAGACGACCACCATCCGTGCCCGTGCCTTCATGCGCGGGCGTGAGAGCCGCGTTACCACGGACACCTACCGCCTGCTCCGCTCCGATTCGCCAAAGCCCGTGGCGTACGAGTACTACGAGGCCCCCGAGGGCCAGCCCCGCTGGGAGATGCTCCCGGACTTCAGCCGGATGAACCCGAACTCAACGGGCACCTGCCCCGAGATCGGGCTGGCCACCATCGATGTGCGCGAGGACCAGTTCGCCATCCGCTACACAACCCAGCTCAAAATCGACGAGCCCGGCACCTACATGCTGCACCTCAAGTCCGACGACGGCTCGCGCCTCAGGCTCGGCAGACGCACGCTGATCGACAACGACGGCTCCCACGGCCCGATCGAGGAATCCTCAAGCATCGACCTCAAGCCGGGTCTCCACACGATCGTCGTTGAGTACTTCGAGGACCACGGCGGTGAATCCCTTGAGCTCGCGATCACCGGCCCGGACAAGGTCCGCGTCCCCGTCACCTTCGATCACCTCGTCGCGCCCGAATAAGTAAGGGGACCGCATGAGCACCCAGACCATCGACGCCCTCTTCTCACGGACCGAACGCGAACGCTGCCTCGACGCCTTCCCCGCCGGCTCCAACGGCGAGTTCAACTTCCCGCCCGAACTCGCCATCGTCGTCGAGCGCGGCGAGGGCGCCTACCTCTGGGATACCGACTCCAGGCGTTACCTTGATATGTCGATGGGCTGGGGCTCCGTGCTCGTCGGGCACGCCAACGAGCAAGTCATCAGCGCCGCGAGTGCCCAGGCCGCCCTGGGCTCCAACTTCGCCTGCGTCAACCGCCGATCCCTGGAGCTGGCGGAGCGCATCATCTCCATCAGCCCCGCGTGCGACCGGGTCCGTTTCTGCGCCTCAGGGACCGAGGCCACGCACTACTGCGGGCGCGTGGCCCGCGCCGCGACAGGCCGCAGCACGATCCTGAAGTTCGAGGGTGCCTACCACGGCGCCAACGACCTCGGCGTCACCAGCCTCTTCCCCGACAAGCTCCGGGCGTTTCCGCACGCGGAGCGCTCATGCCACGGCGTGACCCAGGCCGCCGCCGACCAGATCATTGTCGCCCCGTTCAATGATCTGGAGTACACCGCCGCCATCATCCGCGAGCACCGCGGCGAGCTCGCCGCCGTCATCGTCGAGCCGTTCCACCGCTGCATCGCTCCGCTCGACGGGTTCCTTCCGGGCCTTCGCCGCCTGTGCGACCAGCACGGGATTCTGCTCATCTTCGACGAGGTCGTCACCGGCTTCCGCCTTGCCTACGGTGGCGCTCAGCAGTACTACGGCGTCGTGCCCGATCTCGTTGCGTACGGCAAAGCGCTCGGTGGTGGGTTGCCCATCGGTGTGTTCGGTGGCAGGCGAGGTCTCATGCAGATCGTCGAAGAGCACCGGATGAACAAAGAGCCATACGTCTGGACCGCATCAACGCTCGGCGGCAACCCCGTCTCCTGCGCCGCCGCGTGGGCCGCCCTCGACCACCTTGAGCGGCCCGGCATCTACCCTCGCCTCCACAAACTGGGCCAGTACCTCCGCGACGGCCTCCGGCGCGTCATGGACGAGGAAAGCGTCACCGGGCAGGTCATCGGTGACGGCCCACTCGCCCAGTTCATCTTCTCATCCGAGCCCGTCTACGACTACCGCTCAACGAGGGCTGGCGATCGGGCCAAAGCAAGAAGGATACTGCTCGGTCTGATCCGGCGCGGGATCTTCCTCAACCCGATGGGCACCAAGCTCTACCTGAGTACTGAGCACAGCGAATCGGATTGCGACACGTTCATCGAGGCGTTCCGTGGTGCGCTCCAGGACGATGAGGGGAACTGATGCAAGGATTCACATCGATAGCAGTCGCAGCGCGATGCCGCTAACCGAGCCCTCGTAGCCGCCGCCGAAGAGGTTCAGGTGGTTGAGCATGTGGTAGAGCTGGTAGACGAGGATGCGCTGAGGCACTTGCTCCCGATCCTGGCAGCGCTGCTCATAGGTCTCAAAGAAGATCGATGGTGGGCTTCCGAAGAGCTTGAGCATGGCGATGTCCGCCCAAGCGTCGCCGATGGAGACCGCTGGGTCAATCACCGCGATGCGTGATTCGGTGCGATGCACTGTGGGGAGCACGTTGCCGGACCACAGGTCGCCGTGGAGCAGTGCCGGGTGTGGGCGGCGGGGGATGTAGTTGGCGAGGCGTTCGATGACCCGCTCGACTGGGTCGGTGATCTTACTACCCGCACTCTGTTCTTTGGCCAGGCGGAGTTGGTGGCCGAGGCGGTGCTCCGCGTTGAACTCGACCCAGTCATCGCGCCACCCGTTGGGCTGTGGGGTCGCGCCGATGAAGTTGTCGCGTCCCCAGCCGTACCGCTCGCCGGTGGGGGCCTGATGATGGTCGGCGAGTTCAGCGGCGAAACGAGTCCAAACTTGATCGGTGGTGCCGCTGGCGGGCCTCATGTGATCCATGAGCAGGCAGGCATGGGTGCCATCCTCGGTCAGGTTGTGCTCTGGAACGAGCAGGTGCCCGTGCTCGCGAAGGGCCTGCAGGCCGTCGGCTTCTGCGCTGATTCGCTCGGCCTCGGTTCCGCAGGCGAGCTTGGCGACGAGGGATGAGCCGTCGCTCAGGGTGAGCTTGATGACCTGCTGCGTCGCTCCGCCTGAGAGCACGCGATGGTGCGTGATCTCCGTGCTGAGCCCGGCTTGCTTGAGCGCAGTCTGGATGGCGTGGTCAGACCGCATCGCTGGTTTGCGGTGCGGTCAGTTCTTCCCATGCGAGGTAGCCGCCGCGGAGATTGATCACGTCGTGGCCTGCCCGCTTGAGGAGGGCGCAGGACCGGGCGGAGCGGATGCCGCTGCGGCAGTGAACCAGCAGCGGGTCGGGGGTGGGGAGCTCGTCCATCCGCGCAGCGAGGCGGGTGTGGGAGATGTTAGTGGATCCCTCGATGTGCCCCTCGGCGTACTCGGTGGCGCGGCGGACATCGAGCACGCGCGCCCCGTTGTTGGCGATGAGGTCCGCGGCCTCCTCCGCGTCGATCTCTTGGATGGTTGCGAGCGCTGAGCCGGTGTCGGGTCTGATATCGGCGCTGTTGCACCAGCCCTTGATGCGATCGAGCCCGATGCGGATCAGGTCGCGGACGACCTCGTCGATGTGCAGCTCATCGATGATTAGGTAGATGTCGTCCGAGTCCTTGACCATCGAGCCCACGTCGGTGGGGAACGAGTTGCGGATCGGGAAGGACAGGGAGCCCGGGATGTGGCCGGCACGGAACGATTCCCAGTCGCGGGTGTCGATGATGGCGACCGCGGCTGGGTCGAGCCCGCGGATGGTGCCGAGATCGACACGGGGCGGGGTAGGGAGCCCGCCGAGCACGGGCGGGCCGGCCTTGTTGTCGCGCTTCATGTTGGCGAAGTAGAGCGGTGGTTCTGGCTGCCCGCTGAGGATGAAGTCGACGAACTGCTGCTCTGAGTCCGCGGCCCCGATGGCCGGGTTGAAGCGTTTCTCATAACCGATCGTGCTCATGGGGACGGCTCCCAGGGCCTTGCCGCACGCGCTGCCCGCGCCGTGGGCCGGCCAGACCTGAACGAAGTCAGGGATCGCATCAAGCGTCGAGAGTGTGCTGTAGAGGCGGCGTGCGGATGGTTCCATGGCGCCTGTTTGACCCGCGGCGGATTCGAGCAGGTCGGGGCGTCCGAGGTCGCCGACGAAGACAAAGTCACCCGTGAGCATGCCGATGGGCTCGCTGGCGCCCGCGCCGTGGTCGGTTACGAGGAAGCAGATGTGCTCGGGTGTGTGCCCCGGGGTGTGCATCACTCTGAACTCGATGTTGCCGATGCTGAACGAGTCGCCGTCCTTGAGCAGTTGGTGATCGTAGCTTCCGCCGGTGGTCTTCTGATCGAGCCATCCGTACTTCCAGTCCGCATCGCCCTCGTCGGAGAGGTAGACTTTGGCGCCGATCTGTTCTGCGATCTCGCGCGAGCCGGAGACGAAGTCCGCGTGGATGTGGGTTTCGGCGGCAGCCACGATGCGCAGGTCGTTGGCCTCGGCGAGGGCGATATAGCGATCGACGTCCCGCTGGGGATCCACGATGATGGCTTCTCCGGTTGCCTGGCAACCGATGAGATAGGCCGCCTGGGCGAGCTTGTCGTCGTAGATCATCCGCATGAACATGGGGCAACTTCCTTCTGCTGACCGTGCGTGAGGATTCTATCAGCGCTGCGGCATGCAGTGTATATCTTGAGAACCCGCATCGCTGATCGCTGAGTTCTGGTAGAATCGAGTTCAACGACTTCTCGAAAGGGGGGATCGAATGATCCGCGGAGCGTTGAATATCAAGAAGCTTTTGTCCGCGATGCGTCGTCTCGATGCGTCGGACCTGCACATCAAGGTGGGGATCCCGCCGACCTATCGGATCGGTGGTGAGCTGCGGCCGATCGAGGCGGACCCGGTATCAGAGCACGAGGCGGATCATCTGCTCGATCCGATCCTGTCGGAGGTGCAGAAGAAGAAGTACGAGGAATCGGGGGATCTGGACTTTGCCTGGCATCTTGAGGACCCGGACGGCGGGCCGGGCGATCGGTTCCGCATCAACATGCTGCGTTCCGGCAATCACACGCACGCCGCGATCCGGAGAGTCAAGGCCGAGATTCCGAGCTACGCGGAGCTGCACCTGCCCAAGGTGTACTCGAAGATCGTGCACCGCGAGCGTGACGGGCTGGTGCTCATCGTCGGTGTGACCGGATCGGGGAAGTCGTCCACGCTGGCCGCCATGATCGATGAGATCAACGCGAGCCGCGCGGTCAACATCATCACGATCGAGGACCCGGTGGAGTATCGGTTCGTGCCCAAGCAGTCGATCATCTCGCAGCGAGAAATCGGCATCGATGTGACGGATTTCCATGAAGCGCTCAGGCACGTTGTGCGTCAGGACCCGGACGTGATCTTCATCGGTGAGATGCGTGACCAGGAAACGGTGCTCTCCGCGATCCAGGCGGCCGAGACCGGGCACCTTGTGTTTGCAACCCTGCATACATCGGACACGATGGGTGCGTTTGGGCGCATGCTCGAGTTCTTCCCGCAGGACGAGCGGACGTTTGTGCGCAACTCGCTGGCGGGGACGCTCAAGGCGATCTGCGCGCAGCGGCTGGTCCCGGCGAATGAGGAGGTCACGGGAACGAAAGTCGTGCCGGCGGTGGAGGTCCTGTTGTCCTCGCCGACGGTCCGCGAGCTGATCCGCGACGAGCGGGATTCAGATCTGCCCTCGGTGATCGCTTCGAGCAAGGAAGACGGGATGTGCCTGTTCACGCATTACTTCGCGGAACTGGTGAATAAGGAATGGATTACCATGCAAACGGCGAAGGAATACGCACCGAACAAGGACATGCTCAGCTCGATTCTCAAGGGGGTCGAGGTCAAGGCGGGCAACCTCGTGGGGCGGATCAAGGGCTGAATCCGCACTATCGCATGGGGCGTGCGATCCGCGGCCGGTGTCGTGTATGATGTAGGCATGAGAACACCGCACGCAATCCTTCTGATGCTCCTGAGTCTTTTCTCGCTCGCGTCCTGTGCCACGATCACCATTAGTAGCGATCGTCCGTGGGGTGGGGGTGACGGCGAGCGTGTGCCGGCTTCGTCGCACACGCAGGTTTCCGCGCTCTGGGGTCAGAGCGGGGAGCTCTTCGAACCCGGGGGGCGTTTGCCCGATTTTTCGTACGCGGGGTACCGGTTTGGAGAAGCCTCGATTCCAACGTATCGCACGGTGGCCAGCGTCGAGGACTACGGGGCGAACGGCCGAGACCAGCAGGACGATACCGATGCCTTTGTGCGTGCCCTCGCCAGAGTGCAGTCGGGAACCATCGAGATCCCGGAAGGCCAATATTACATTTCCGGTGTTGTTGAGATCAGCAAGCCGAACGTGGTGCTCAAGGGGGCCGGCAGCGATAAAACGATCATCACCGTGACGAATACGCTCGATGATGTCGAGCCGCTGACCGCTCGGACGGGTTCGGGCAAGCCAGTTTCAAGGTACTCATGGTCGGGCGGCTTCTTCTCAGTCAAGGGCAAGCCGGTCGGGCGGAAGCGATTCGAGATTATTCGTGATGCGCGACGGGGTGATCGCCAGGTGTTTGTCTCAAACCCTGAGAAGTTCACCCCGGGCGATGAGGTGCAGATCGAGATGCAGGGCGACTCGCAGGGCACGCTGCTGTCTCACCTGTATTCCGGTCAGCCCGGTGAGACCAAAAACCTGAAGAACAACTTCACTGTTCGCCTGTACGCGCGAGTCAACTCGGTGAACGGGCAGGCCATCACACTCAATCGCCCGCTGCCGTGGCAGATACGCACGGCGTGGCAGCCCACGTTGCGCGTAAGCATGCCTACGGTGTACGACTCGGGTATCGAGGGGATCACGATCCGCTTCCCGAGCACCCCCTACGAGGGGCATTTCACGGAGGTCGGGCGGAACGCGATGGCCTTCGTCGGGACGGTCAACTGCTGGGCCAGGGACATCGTGATCGAGAACGCGGACAGCGGGATCTTCTTTAACGGTGATCAGGGTACGCTTGATTCGATCACGATCAGGTCCTCACGCTCCCCGAGCGGCGGACGCACCGGGCACCACGGCATTTCGCTCGGCTCTGACAACCTCCTGACGAACTTCCGTTTTGAGACTGAGTTTTATCACGACATCACGGTCACGAAGCTCAGCGCGGGGAACGTGATCAAAAACGGCGAGGGCGTGAACCTGTCGCTGGATCATCACAAAGGTGCAAACCACGCGAATCTCTTCTGCAACCTCGATGTGGGGAAGGGGTCACAAATCTGGACGAGCGGCGGTGCAGAAGCGCTCGGGAGACACGCCGGCGCGTGGTCGACGTACTGGGCCATCCGATCGGATCAGCCGATCCGCTACCCGCCATCGCAGTTCGGCCCAGATTCGATCAACCTGGTCGCGGTTCAGACGAACCAGCAATCACGCACGGATCGCGACGGGGTGTGGTTCGAGGTGTTTGATCTCGATGCGTTCGGGCCCGCGGATCTCCACGAGGCCCAGCTGAGGCGCCGCCTCACGGGGCAGTGATTCAGCCGGCCTTAGCGTGCGCTTCGGGGTCGATGCCGAGCTGCTTCATCTTTTTGTACAGCGTGGTGCGGTTGATGCCGAGCACTTCGGCCGTCTGCTGTCGATTCCATTCGTTCGCTTCGAGCGCACGGAGGATGAAGGCACGCTCTGGCTGCGTCATCGCCTCGCTGAGCGTCATGGGTTCCCATTCCTTGTCAGGCATGTCGACGATGAGCTGGGGCGCGCTGCTCGCATCACGCTCAATCACATGGGGTGGGAGATCATCGAGCCCGATCGTCTGATTCCGTGAGAGGACCGCTGCGCGTTCAACGATGTTGCTCAGCTCACGCACGTTGCCCGGGTAGTCGTACCGACGCAGGGCATCGATGGCATCGCTTGAGAACCCGGAGAACTGGCGGCCCAGCTCCTGCGCCTGCTGCTCGAGGAAGTGCTGTGCGAGGTTGGCGATGTCGCCGACGCGATCGCGGAGCGGCGGCATCTCAATCTTGACGACGTTGATGCGGTAGTAAAGGTCCTGGCGGAAGTTACCCTTGGCCACCAGCTGCTCGAGGTCCTGGTTGCTCGCGAGGATGACGCGGACGTCCACCTCGATGGTCTCGTTGGACCCGACGGGCTCGAACTTGCGCTCCTGCAGCACGCGGAGTAGCTTGAGCTGCATCGCTGGTGACGCGCTGTTGATCTCATCGAGGAACAGCGTGCCACCGTCGGCGGCGAGGAACTTGCCGACCTTGTCCGCGTGTGCGCCGGTGAAGGCCCCTTTGACGTGACCGAAGAGCTCGGACTCGAGCAGGGTTTCGGGGATGGAGCCGCAGGCGAGTTCGACGTAGGGTTCGGTGCTGCGGTTCGATTCCTGGTGGATCGCCTTGGCGATCATGCTCTTGCCGACGCCCGATTCGCCCGACATCAGCACCGTCGTGCGCGAGCTGGCCACCGCGTGCACGGTCTCGTAGATCTTCTGCATCCGATGATCGGTGCCGACCATGTTGGCGAGCCCGAAGCTGTGCTCCAGGCGGGACTTCATCGTCGTGTTCTCACGCTTGAGCTCGTGCTGGCGGAGCGCGCGCTCGAGCGATATGCGGAGCTCCTCGTCCACGATCGGCTTCGTGAGGAAGTCGACCGCGCCGCTGCGGAGCGCCTGCACCGCGGATTCGACCGTGCCGTACCCCGTGAGCATGATGACGGAGACCTGGCCGTGTGCCTTGATGACCTCTCGGAGCAGATCAAGGCCGCCCATCTCCGGGAGGTTAATGTCGCACATGGCGACCTGGTAGGGCTTGCCGCTGGACGCTGCCCGGCTGAGCTCGCTGAGCGCTTCGCTTGGGGAGTAGACCGAGACCGCCGCGTGGCCTTCCGCGATGAAGAACTCCGCGATCGAGTCGGCGACGATCGGATCATCATCGATGACCAGGATGTGGGCTTTGGGTGCCATGCTCAGCCAATCTCCAGGTCAAGTTGCTCGTCATCGGGTTGGGGGATGCACACGCGTAAGATCGCGCCGGGGCGAGCGGTGCTCTCTCGGTCCTCGCGCTGGGTGAGGGTGATGATCCCCTCGAGCTGCTCAACGATCTGGTGGGCCATCGCGAGCCCGAACCCGGAATGCTCATCCTTGGTCGAGACACCGTGCTTGAAGGCCTGGTTGTTGCGGACCTTCCGGTCGAGACCAATCCCGTCGTCGATGACTTCCAGCACGGTCTCGTCCCGCTTGGTATCCGTGCGTGCGACCACCTCGATCTCCCCGCCCGGATCGAGCGAGTCCACGCTGGTCGCGGATCCGATCGATTGCACCGCGTTGAAGAGCGCATTGAGGATGACGGTGTAGAGCGGCCCGGCGGGCAACCGCCCGGCACGCGGATCGATGCGAACCTTGATGCTCGCGCCCACGGCGCCGGCCATCGGGCGGACCACATCGACCGCGTGGTCGATCGCCATCGCGATGCTGACCGCCTCGGATACGCCGAGCACCGGCGAAC
This sequence comes from Phycisphaerales bacterium, assembly GCA_017642965.1. Taxonomy (GTDB): domain Bacteria; phylum Planctomycetota; class Phycisphaerae; order Phycisphaerales; family UBA1924; genus UBA1924. The sequence goes on along the minus strand of JAEPOJ010000004.1, from coordinate 88,797 downwards.
CGAGCGGCACCGACTTCGAGCGCATCGCCGCGTTGACCATCGAGCTCATGCGCTCAAGCGTGGTGAGTACCGTCCCGATCTGCTCGCGTGCGCGAACAAGGTCCTTTGTGGCGTTGTCGCGCTGATCCTCCGGCATCGCCGCCGCGGCCAGCGAGAGCCACCGCATCGAGCCGTCGAGCATGTTGCTTAAGTCATGTGCCAAGACCGTCAGCTGATCGGCGGTATCCGGGCTCGATGAGGGATCTCGCACATCGTGCACGCCCGGTGGGCGGACGGTCCGCTTCTCGGGGACCGGGCTTTGGCTGTGGTCATCGCCGTGCGGCTTGTTACTCGGGTTGTCTGGGTTGGTGCTCATCGTCCCCGCTTTCGGCCCAAACGGGGCGGTTGTTCGCGGGGGTGTGGCAAAACGACAACACCCACCGATCTGGTGGGTGTTGCGTCTATTCAACGCGGCACAAACCGAAGTACCGTGCGGGTTATCAGACGCCGAGGGCGGCCGCGTCGCGGTCGGAGAGCATGCCGCCGTCGCTTCGCTCCTTGACCGTACCGTCCCGCTTCCACGAGCGTTCGCATCGCGGTTCGTCACGCAGGTCCACCACCTCGACCACGCCGTCACCCTTGAGGGTGAAGCGAGAGACGCCGCAGTAGTCCGCGAGGTCGACGAGGTCGAACTTGGCGAGCACGCCCTCCTTGTCGGGTACGACGAGCCCCGCGTCGAGCGGGTTGTCGATGTCCTTCTCGGAGCGTGCCGCCTCGAGGTTCCGCATGACGTCGCTGAGGCTCTCGCGAGCGGTGTCCCATTCGGCAGCGGCGGTGACGCTGACTGGGCTGGGGAAGCCGGTCAGGTGCACGCAGGTCTCGATGTCCTTCTGATCCACGCCGTGCAGGTTGCGGTAGGCCTCGTCGGCCGTGTGGCACATGATGGGCGCGAGGAGCTTGGCGATGCCGTCGCACATCACGAACATGGCCTGCTGGGCCCGCCTGCGTCGCTCCGAATCGATGGCGTCGCAGTAGAGGCGGTCCTTGACGGCAGTCAGGTACTCGCCCGAGAGTGTGTTGTTGCAGAAGTTGTAGAGCAACTTGTGCACCTCGTGGAAGGCGTAGCGCTCGTACGCGTCGACGACCTTCGCGCGGGTCTTCTCGAACTCGGCGAGCACGAACGCCTCGAGCGAAGTCGGCGGGAAGGCGATCGAATCGTCGGGCCTGAACCCGTCGAGGTTGCTGAGCAGGAAGCGGAGTCGGTTGCGGATGGTGCGGTAGCTCTCGCCGGAGAGCTTGAAGAACGCCTCGTCGACCTTGACGTCGTTCTCGTAGGCGAGCGAGCACACCCACCAGCGGAGGACGTCCGCGCCGTAGCGATCGAACAGGTCCTTGAGGGCGGCGCCCTTGGACTTGGAGAGCTTCTTGCCGTCCTTGTCGACCATGAAGCCGTGGGTGAGCAGCGTGCGGAATGCCGGCTCGCCCATGACGCCCAGCGACGGGAGCAGCGAGAGCTGGAACCAGCCGCGGTGCTGGTCCGACCCTTCGAGGTAGAGATCGATGGGGTAGTCTTCGCCGTCTGATCGGTCACGCATGACCGCGTTCCAGGACGAGCCCGACTCGAACCAGACATCGAGGATGTCCTGCCCCTTCTTGAGTTGATCGAAGGTGACCGAGCCATCCTTGAGATGAGCGGGCGCGTCCGGGTCATTGCTTGCGTTGTAGTCCGCGAGCAGTTCTGTCGGCGACATGGTGAACCACGCGTCCGAGCCCTTGGTGCGCACGAGATCGGCAACGGCCTGCGCCGAGGCCCTGGTCATGAAGGCGCTGCCGTCGGGCATGGTGAACGCCGGGATGGGCAGGCCCCAGGCACGCTGGCGTGAGATGCACCAGTCGGGGCGTGAGTCGAGCATGCCGCGCATGCGGTTGCGACCCCACCCGGGGACGAAGTTGACGCTGCCTCCCTCGCCGGTCGCGGCCAGCGCCATCTCCCGCAGGCCCTTGCCGTCGCGCTTGGTGGGCTTGTTCACGTCGACGAACCACTGCTCGGTGCAGCGGAAGATGACCGGGGTCTTGGATCGCCAGTCGTGGGGGTAGGAGTGCATGAAGCGGTGGGCGTAGAACATGTGCCCGGACTCGGTGAGCTTCTTGGCGATCAGCTCGTTGGCGTCCCAGATCGACATGCCCGCGAGCCAATCCGGGACGGATGCGTCGTAGACGCCGTCGCCGAGGACCGGGCAGTAGACCGGGAGGCCGACGCGCAGGCCAGTCTGGTAGTCGTCGGCACCGTGCCCCGGCGCAGTGTGGACCAGCCCTGAGCCGTCCTCGAGGGTGACGTAGTCCGCGTCCACGACGGTGTAGCACTTGCTCGTGTCGGCATCGGGCTCGTTGACGGGCGTGGGGGCCTCGTCGCGGAAGGGGTGCTTGTAGTGCAGGCCGACGAGCTTGTCGCCGGTGGTGGTGGCGATGGTCTCGACGTCCTCGGCCTTGGCGGCTTTGCAGACCTTCTCGACGAGCTCGACGGCCATGACGGTGTAGTTCCCGTCCACTCGCACGAGGGCGTACTCAAACTTCTCGTGGACCGCGATCGCGAGGTTCGCGGGCAGCGTCCACGGGGTGGTGGTCCAGATCATGAAGCTGGGCGTCGCGCCGGGTCGGGCGTCGCCGGTGAGCCCGAACGCGTCGTAGACCGCGTCGGCATTGGCTGCTTCAAAGTCCACATAAACTGACAGATCCTCGCGGTCCTGGTACTCGAGTTCGGCGTCCGCGAGCGCTGTCTCATTGGCGACGGACCAGTGCACGGGCTTGAGTGCTTTGTAGACCAGGCCCTGCTCGCACAGACCCGCGAGCACATCGAGGACGGCGCCCTCGTAGCGGGGGACCATGGTGAGGTACGGGTTCTCGTAGTCGGCGACGGTGAGCAGGCGCTGCATCTGGCCGGTCTGGAGCTTGACCTGCTTGCTCGCGTAGCTCTTGCATTCCTTGCGGACGGCCATGCGTCGTGTGTCGTCGTCGAGCCCGTCGAGCTTGTCGGCCTTGCCCGACTCAACCAGGTCCGTCATCACCTTGTGCTCGATGGGCAGGCCGTGGCAGTCCCAGCCCGGGACGAAGCCGGTGTTGTAGCCGTTCATAAACTTGGAGCGGACCACGAAGTCCTTGAGGCACTTGTTCATCAGGTGCCCCAAGTGGATCGATCCGTTGGCGTAGGGCGGGCCGTCGTGGAAGACGAACTTCTTGTCGAAGCCCTTGGCCTTCTCGCGCATGGCGTTGTAGAGCCCGGCTTTGCCGTCCAGCTTGTCCCAGCGCTTGAGCGATGCTGGCTCATTCTGGATCAGGTTCGCCTTCATCGGGAACCCGGTCTTGGGCAGATTCACCGTCTTCTTGTAGTTCGGCTTGTCGGTCTGGGTGTCGGACATATCGGTCGGCTCCTGCACGCGTCGGGTTGGCAATGATCGCCGCGTGTGTGATCGTATTCAGTGGGATTGGCGTCGGTGGATGCGTTTCGGGTGCGAGCGGTTGGTGCTGGCACGTGCCCCGTGGGGTCGGCGTGGGTGGTAGATCACCCGCGGGCCCTCAGCGGGGCCACATAATTCGGCGGCTCTGGATCTCCTCCAGGCGCTGGCCGGTCTGCCGAGATGGGCGGTTCGTGTGCATCGCACAGAGCATAGCCCGATGATCGGCGATCTCACAGAGCGAATCGCGGGTGGACATGAAAAAACCCGGGCGGGCCCGGGTTGGTCATTGAGTTCAGGTTCAACTCAGAGGTGCTCGAACAGGGACTGGGTCCGCAGTACTAGGCCCTCACGGGCGATGAAGTGGTAGGCCTGGACGTGGACTTCCTTGGCGAGGCGCTGGTAGGCGAGGATGCTCATGCAGGGGCCGATCTCGTCGTCCCAGCGGTGCACCATGGCCTGCTCCTCACGGGCGAAGTCGTCGAGCTCTTCGAATGTGGAGAGGTAGAGGTTCTGGCTGAGCTGCTCGGTCTGGACGCTGGCCATGTAGTTGAGCTTCGAGCGCGGGAAGCGGTACTCGAACTCGCGCTCTCCGGCACAGAGCAGCGACTCGACGACGCCCGTTTCGGGCAGCCCGCGGCTGCTCTCGCTGACAATCTCGCAGGCGCAGGCCCCGCTGATCTCGAAGCGGCACATGTGGCGCCCCTCCATCAGCCAGGATTCGAACTGATACGGCCCGAAGTTGACGTTGCGGTGCTCCACAATCGAGAAGAGTTCCGGGTGCAACGGACGGGAGTAAAGAACGGATTGGTATGTTTGAAGGCAGCTCGCGTTCGTGTGTGCGGTTTTTATTTGGGTCATGGATTCCTTCCCATGCCGAGGTTGTTGTGTGTGGAGACCGGGTCAAACAACTTCCCGACGCGTCGTTTTCTTGAGTGGATGACCAAAAAGCGACGAAGAGATGAGTTTATGGGACGAAACTGGTTTTCCCAAGCCCATTTTGTGAATACTGACAAATTTGGTGATTTTTACCTCTTCAGACACAAGATATCAGATTTACACACATCCCAACCACAATACATAGCGATTCTCGATAGTATGGATGCGATTCGAGGTTTCACCCAAACATAAACAAAACATGAGTGGCGGACACCCACAATCAACGCTCCCCGCATCGCTTGAGCAGGCAAGGCGCCTCGGGCTGCGCGATCGGATTGTGACGCTCGGGCACGCCCTGCGCGGGGCACATGGTTCTGCGCGGGATTCGATGGCACTGATGCTCATCGAGCTGGCCGCGCAGGGGCGGGGCGTGACACACGGCCATCGGAGCGAGGCCCACGCATCTGGCCCCATCGAGCTGATCACCCGTCTGCCCGCACGCTGGCGTGAGCGTCACGCCGACGATGCGCTGCAGGCGCTCGCCCGCGCGTGGCCAAACATCCCCGCTGATGCTCGGCCGCTGGCGCTCGCGGTTGGGCGTGAGCGCTGGATCGAAACGACCAAGCTGCTCGCTGGACACGCAGAAGCGGACGCCCGCCTCGCAGCGATCTCCATCGCCCACGACACCGCGGATCCTGCGCTCGGGAGTGTCGTCTGCACGCTCCTGGGAGACGAGGAGCAGCGTGTTCGACAGGCAGCGGATGAGACTGTATTGCGGATGTCGCTGCGTCAGCTTCGGCACGTGCCCAGCGAACTGCTGGGAACGCATTACGCATCGATCGCGAATCAGGGCGTGGTCTCGTTCCCAGCAGATCCAGATGTGCTCGAGCTTGAGCGGCACGTGCTGCTCCGAGCGGTATCGGATGCCGCGTACGGCTTCGCATCGCACCGTTGCCGTTCGCCGCTTGTGGCGCTGCTGCTTCTGATCGATCATCGGAACGTCTCAAGGGTCGAGCGGGAGATCAGCGACCGGATGCGCCGTCTTCTCGCGATGCGGAACCACCCGAGCCATGCGCCGATCCGGACACTGCTTAAGCGCACGGACTGCCCGCTTCTGCGTGAACGTGCGCTGCGGTGGCTCCCGATCGACGCGATATCGAACGCGGCGTTGGAGCGGTTGAGGGTCCCGGAGTCCCTGATCGAGCACGAGATCATGCTGCAGAACGCCCACCTGGCGGTGCGACCATCGCGGGCGAAGAAGCTCAGCACGATCACGAGCCCCAGGAGTGCGAGCAGGGCGCAGGAAGTCCTTCCCTCCGCACAGCAATGGAAGTCCCTGAGCCGATCAGCGCGGCTTGGTGTCGTGTCGCTCAACCCGCTCATCGGCGGTGACGAGCAGGCGCGGCGGAGCCGGATTGAACCGGCGCTCGCGGATGAGGGCTTGCATGTTCGCCTGCGTGCCGCCGGGCTTTGCCCTGCACTTGACTTGCAGGATTTCGTATTCGATGCGGACGGCGTGATCAGCAGGCACGCGGGCATCCGCTGGAGCACGCTGGGAGCCGAACCGCCCCGGTTCGATTCGCCGTCATCCACCACTCGGATTCGGTTGAGTGAGCTTGCCTCCCGCTCGCCCCACGATGCGACCCGACGAATCGCGCATGATGAGCTCGCACGCCTGACGATCTCGGATTCGTCGCACCCGGCCTCACGACAGCGTGCCCGCTGCTACATGCAGGCGGATCCGGCGGGCTTTATCCGAACGATGCGTGATCGCCTCGCGATGGCGTCGACATGCCTCGAGACGATCATGATGATTCGCCTGCTGGGTGTCGAGCGTCGCTTCGAGCTGGACCTGATCGGGATCGTACAGAGCGAGCACAGCGAGCATCGCTCACGCGCGTGCGCTGTGGCGGCGCTCGCACGGGTCCAGAGCAACGCGGCGAAGTACATCCTGGATGAGGCGCTGGGTGACCGCGATCCGCGCACGCGTGCCAACGCGGTCGAGCATGCTCAGATCCCGTTCGATCGCCTGATGGTCTTCAGTGATGACACGGACCACCGAGCGCGAGCAAATGCTGTTCGCAGGGCGATTGTCAGCGGTGTCGAATCCGAGACGGAGAAAGCACGTGACGCCAGTGGCGCGTTGATCGAACTGCTCGGCGACCCCCGCCCCATGCACCGGCTCGCGGGATCGTGGGTCGCGCAGCACACGGTGGTTTCGCGGAACCGCGGTCGCCTCGGGACACGCTGGAGCCCGATCATCTCACAACTTGAAGAGCTCGCCGCGGTGGATGAGGATCCCCGCCTCAGGGAGCGGGCGAGGCGCTGCATCCAGCGCCTCGCGTCGGAGATCCGCTGCGGCGCAACGTCCAGCAGCGATCTGTCTCAGGATCTGGCGGGTGAAGCGTGATGCTCGACGCCGAGCCGACCACACTGCATGTTCCAGCGAGCCCTTCTCCCGCGTCGGGGGACACCGGGCTGATCGGCCTCGCCTGGGTGGCGGTGCTGATCCCGTTCGTGGTGCTCTGCGCCTGTTTTATCCTCCGCAGCAGGCGGCTGGCTCTACTTCACCCAGAAGAGCACGCATTCCGTTCGCTCGCGAAGCGCCTCCGGCTCCGCACGAAGCAGATCGAGCGTGTACGCAGGTATGCGCACGATATCGCGAACTGCTCGCCGCTTGAGGTGCTGATGGATGATGACTTGCGGGTGCGGGTGATCTCGAGTGTGGATTAGACGCCGCTGAGCTCGATTTTGATCCCAGAGCAGGTGACACCGAGGCGTTCACCGAGTTCCGCAAGCAACGCGTCGGGGACCGAATCGATCAATCGCTTGGAGAGATCCTGCGGGACGTCGAGGATACGCCCGTCGTCGAGGACGAGGTGGACGTGCTCGTGGATGTCCGCGTCGTATCGGCACGCGCCGCCGCTGGTTGAGGCGGGGATCCGGTTAGCGAGCCCACATTCGACGAGCGTATCGAGGGTGTTGTACACCGTGGCCTGCGAGACCTCGGGGTCGATCTGGTGCACCTCCGCGAGGAGTTGTTCCGCGGTCGGGTGGTTGCGGTTGGTGCACAATGCCCGGTACACGGCTTCACGCTGGCGCGTCATCCGCAGCCCGTGCTGCGTAAAGATCGCCCGGAGCTGGTCTCCGTCCAGGTGCTGATCGTGCTGGTCTAACTCGTGGTTCACAAACGTATTATGCCGGGAAAACGGGGCAGAATCGATGGTGATGGGGAAAAAAGTTCCAGATCACCGCTCCTGATCTACGGGCTTGGGGGCCGAGATGTACATCCGCTTGTGCTCGATGCCCGCCTCCACGAAGACCTCATCCTCACTCTGCCAGCCGAGTCGCTCGTAGAATGGCATGGCCGAGAGCTGGGCGTGGCAGTAGAGCTGCTCGAGCCCGAGTTCTCCGAAGCCTCTTGCTTCCATGGCGATCATCAGACGGCGTCCGATACCCTCGCCCTGCCGCTGCGGATCGACGCACACCTGCTGCACCTTCCCGGTGCGCTGCCCTTGATTGTCCTCGCTGATGAACAGGGTCGCCGTGCCGACGACCTTGATCCCGGTGGGGTGATCGAGCGTCGCGACATAGTGCTCGGACTCTTCCTCACGCCCCGGTGCCATGCCCAGGTAGTCATCGAACGTGAAACCGATCGGGTCGAGTAGCACGCTCGTACGGAGCGCGACCTCCTGCTCGTAGAGCGGGTTGTCCATCGAGATGTGCGAGATCTTGATCAATTCATGTGCCCCTGCATCGTGTTGCAGTGAATGTAGCAGAGACGGCGTGAGTTTTCACGCCATCTCGGGCAGAATCGAGCGCCTTGCAGGAGCGTGATCAGTCAAGAACCCAGCTGGGCGTGGCGCATTCCACGATCTCTGGCTCAGGGTCGCGGTCCACGTTGGTCTCGAGCCGGCTCCAGAGGATGGCGTTCCAGTCGTTGTGATCACTGAGGAGATTGCACTCGTCGTCCCAGCAGCCCACGGCGTCGCCGCCGCACTCATCGATCAGGAAGCGGCAGTTGATGTTGGCCATGTACGCGCCGGGGTCGATCGTGCCGTCGTCGTCCCAGTCGATCGGGGTCACCCCGTCGATGCCTGCCTGCTCGCGGAGGGCGTTCTCGTCGAGTATGATCGAAACGCCGAGCGAGTAATCCGGCAGCCCGTCGCCCAGCGCGTCCATGTCGTTGTCCACGCCGGCGAACTGGTAGCGGTAGTTCATGACCGAGTTGTAGTTTGGCTTCCAGTTGCGGTTCTCATCCCCGCCGTGACGCAGGCCGAGGTTGTGACCGAGCTCGTGCATGATCGTGTTGGTCATGATCTGGGGTGTGCCGTAGTCGGAAAGCGTGACCATGAAATCGTTGCCGGGGAGCTCGGCGACCCCGGAGGACGTGTTGTTGATGTCGTTATAGCGGTGCGCGAACATGGCGTAGTGAAAATACCCGCGCCGGTTCTGATCGAAGTGGTTCTCTTTGACGATGTTGAACTCGAAATCAAAGATGATCGAGAGCGGGGCACCGGGGAGCTGGTTGCCGCCCGTGAACGGGCCGCCCTGGCCGTAATCGAAGTGGATGCTGATGCCCGGCTCCGCGCCGTACGGGTTGGATACCGGGGCGTTGGCGAAGGCATCGACGATCGGGGCGATGACCTCGGGCGTTGGGCGGTAGTTGGCAATGAACCCATCGAAATCGCCCGCGAACCAGTCGCATTCCACGAAGATATCGCGTCGGAGCGGGTCCGCGCCAAGAGCGGGTAGATCGAGCCCACCGAGCGTTCCCAGCAGCTCGTCGCCGTCGTCGATGCCGTCGTTGTCGGTGTCGGGGTTGAGCGGGTCGGTGCCGACCCGTCCAAGATCGATGTAGCGCCCGTCATTGGTCTCCGCGAAGTCCGGGATCCGATCGCCATCGGTGTCGGTCAGGTCGGGGCAGCCGACGAGGAACTGCGTGAGGAACGCCGAGATGTCGAAGAAGTCCAGGTCGCCGTCGCCGTTGAGATCCGCGTTGCTGTCCTGATTCAGGTAGGTCTCCACGAACGCGGAGACATCGAAGAAGTTGAGCGTCTGGTCGTTGTTGAAGTCGGCCGTGCAGAACGGGTTGGGCGAGGAGGCGGAGCACGCGGCGCACGATACCGCGAGAACAAACACAGGCGATGTTCTTGGCATGGTCCTCACTCCTCAATGGTCACTCTACGAGCAACCCGCCCCCCTGAACAAGTGAAAAGTGGGGGATCGGCTCAGCGCCCTTCGACGGTCAGCGGCGTGTGCCCCATGCGTTGGGCGGCCATCTTCTCCCACCCGGACCCGAGCTCGCCCTTGGGGTCGGGCGGGACGATGTCGACTTTTTTCTCGCCGAGCTTTGCGTCGCCCGAGCGGACGCGTTCTTGGAATGCTTTGCATTCGTCGAGGAGCCGATCGAGGATCTCGTCCTCGCCGACGGTGGCGACCTTCTCGCCCTGGACGTAGATGATGCCCTTGCGATCGCCCGCGAAGACGGCGACGTCGGCGCCCTCGGCTTCGCCCGGGCCGTTGACGACGCAGCCCATGACGGCGACCTTCATCGGGACCTCGATCTCGGCGCTGAGCTTGTCGTTGACATCCTGGACGAGCGAGAAGAGATCGACCTGGATTCGTCCGCAGGTCGGACACGCGATGAGCTCCGCGCCCTTGCGTTCACGCAGCCCGAGTGAGTAGAGCAGCTCGAGCCCGTCCTCGACCTCGTAGATGGGGTCGTTGGCGTAGGAGATGCGGATGGTGTCGCCGATCCCGTTGGCCATGAGCGAGCCCAGGGCGACGACGGAGCGGATGCACCCGGTCTCCTTAGGGCCCGCGTGGGTGACGCCCAGGTGGAGCGGATGGGCGAAGCGCTTGGCGATCTCGGTGTACGCGTCGATGACGACGGTCGCGTCCATGGACTTGGCGCTGATGGCGATGTCGTAGAAGTCGCGCTCGTAGAAGATGTCGAGGTACTCTTCGAGCTTGGCGATCATGATCGAGAGCAGGTAGCCGTGCTTCTGGTCGGAGAAGACCGCCCCGAGCTCCTTGGCGCGGGCCTGCTTGTCCTTGCGCTCTATGATGGACCCCTCGTTGACGCCGACGCGGATGGGGATCTGCTTGTCCTTGCACGCGTCGATGACGGCCTCGACCTGGGCGCGATCGTTGATGTTCCCGGGGTTGAGGCGGATCTTGTGCACGCCCGCCTCGACGGCCTCGAGAGCCCGCTTGAAGTGGAAGTGCACGTCCGCGACGATGGGGACGGTGGTCTGGGCGAGGATCTCGGGCAGGGCCTCGGTGTCCTTGCGCTCAGGCACCGCGACCCGCACGACGTCGGCCCCGGCGGCGGTGAGCTTGTGGATCTCGGCGACGCACTTGTCGATGTCGTGGGTGTAGCCCGCGGTCATCGTCTGGACGCTCACGGGCGCCGCGGTGGTGGGGGCGGAAAGGCCGTGTCCGAGCGGGTGTTCGGGGCCGATCCCGCCACCGATCTGGACGATCCCGGTGCGCTGGTCGCCGACGAAGATGGGACGGGTTGGGTTTCTGGGCTGCATCGGGAGATTCTAGGTCGTACGGGCGGATTTGGCGGCTGGTTCGCTGGTGTTTCGGTGCTCAAGGAAGGAACCGTCCAACCCCACCCCAAGGGGTTGGACGGTTCCTTTCTTCGATGGTTCTGCGCTCCTTCCCCGATCCGCCTTTGGCGGACGAGGGAAGGTGGTCCGCCGCAGGCGGAGCGGATGGGGTCTTGTTGATCGTGCGATGCTCTGAAGACCCCCTCCGCCTCGAAGACTCGGCACCTCCCCCGCTGGGGCGGGGAAGGAGCGCCGGATCACGGCGGGGTCAGGGTTCCGGGCGGACGCGGTTGGCGTACTTGCAGCGGCGGAGGCCGAGGTAGGCGAAGGTCTCGAAGAAGAGGAAGCCGGGAATGCTCATCAGCAAGAAGATCAGCGACATGAACCCGTAGTGATCGGCAAGCCCGTAGCCGCTGATGTTCGGTTGGGCATTCCAAGGCGGCAACCTGAACAATTCTTCGCTGGGCATCATCGATTGGCCATAGCAGTAGAGACTCAGCGCAATGAACGCCCCACACCACACCCAACCCACGCTGCCGTGACTCACGATGTTGTCCGCGATGGGCTCGGTGATCCTGAAGCCGCGGGATCTGCTGATGACGATGAGTCCTGAGAGCTCGATCGTGGTGAGGATGATCAGGGCAACAATAACGATCGGTGTGCCGATAGCGCTTGCTCCCAAGGTACCCAGGAAACCCAAGAGGGAATAAGGGTTCATCATCTCGATGAGGCAGATGACGATGTACATCCAAAGGCCAGCGGTGAAGAGGGTTTTCAACGCAAGCCCGGTCCCTTCACGCTCATTTATCCGCATCACATCCAGCGTCCGCAGCGGGTGCCGCAGCGTCATCAACCACGTCCGCACCAGCGACCCCACGCCCGGCGACTGCTGCCAGGGCGTGCCGACGCGCCGTTCGGGGAGGGAGTCGGCGATCGCCTTGCCGCACTCGGGGCAGTTGCCCGATTGGTCGAGTCCCTCGATGACGTAGCCGCACTTCTCGCAAAGCAAGGTGTACTCGTCTTTCCATGGGCGATCGGGCATGGGGGGATGGTATGTCGGGGTGGAAGGAAGGAACCGTCCAACCCCTGGGGGTGGGGTTGGACGGTTCCTTCCTTCTTTGGTTCAGCGCTCCTTCCCCGCTGGGGAGGGGAAGAAGCGCCGGAGGGAACGGTCGCACGATTGAGGATACTGCGGGAAATGACCGATAGATGGGGCGATGTCGCTGCGCGTTTCGCCATCCAGCCGACCGCAGGAGCCGGTCAATGAGTCGCCCGGGGCCCGCCCGTGGCTCGGGGTCCGTTTCGTCTGCTCAGGGCAATACCAGCGGGTCTACCGCGATGTCAACGGCGAGCGCTACCTCGCCCGCTGCCACAAGTGCGGCAAGACCATCACCTTCAAGGTCGGGCACGGCGGAAGCGATCAGCGCTTCTTCGATGTCTCGTGCTGAGCACAGGCGCAAGGAATGGCGCCGGGATCAGGGGCAGGCGCTCTGCTGATTGAACAGCTGCAGGAAAAGGGACACGTCGAAGAAGTCCCAGTTGCCGTCGCGCGAGAGGTCCGCGAACGGGTCCATGGCGCTGAAGAGCCCGATGAAGGCTGATACGTCGAAGAAGTCGATGATCCCGTCGTCGGAGAAGTCCGTCCGGCACTCGAGGATGACGTTGTAGTCGGTCGGCGTGTGCATCTGCCCGAAGTCGCGGTCGGTCAGCTCGATCAGGTACAGGTCCATGCGAACGTAGACCCACTCGTGCGCATCGCCCCAGAGCCCGCCCTGCACGGCCGTGTCCGAGCATGCCACTTCCAGGCCGGCGGGGACGTGCGGGCGCTTCCACTGGATGTGGTCCGTCATCTGATCGGGGTTGGTGAAGTCCACCTCCCCCCGCGCGTCGGGGGCGAACATGCTCAGTGCGTAGACGTCGAGCTCGAAGGGTGCGAGCGGTCCGATGTCCGACGCGTTGTGGTGCGTCGGGAAGCTCGGCAGCGCGTCGTTGGCGTAGCGAATGATGAACGACCCGTTGGGCGGCAGCGTGATGCCGTTGAGCGCGTTCGGGTCGGACATGACCGGGCCCGAGGTGGAGTTCTGCGTGCAGAAGCGCCATCCGTCGAGGTCCACCGGCTCATCGCCCGTGTTCTGAATCATGATGATCTCGGTGGTGCCGAGGATGTTGATGTACTGCACGTCCCGGTCAGCGCCCAGCGCGATGGAAGTGGCAGCCAGGAGCGTGATCGGTGCGATGGCGTGGGTTGGCATGGCGTTCTCCGTTCTAGGGCGGTGGTCGTGGTGACCCGCCCCGGTGGAACCATCATCGCCGAGGATCGCGGGTGCCCATGCCCACTCTTCGGTGGTGGTCTGCAAGCGTCGGAAGGGCCTCAACGGGGCGGAACCGCCCTGATGGCCCCGATTCGCGTACAATCCACCCATGGCCGGCGTGTTGTCCATCCTACCCGATCCCCCGGAAGCGCCCGCGCCCATCGGCGTGATCGCCGGGGGCGGGGATCTGCCCATTTTCGTCGCCAGGGGCCTCAAGCGGATGGGCTACCAGGTGCACGGCATCGGTCTCCACGCCCAGTATGAGGACGAGCTGCCCGAGATGTGCGACACGTTCAGCGACGTGGGATTGCTGCGTATGCGTTCGTGGGGCAAGCGTTTACGCAAACGGGGCGTGCATCACGCCATCATGGTGGGTAAAGTGGATAAGGCCAAGCTCATGCACCAGCGGTGGAAGCTGGTGCGCAACATCCCCGACCTCACGACCGCGATCGCGTGGTACAAGCACCTTCGCCACGACCGTCGCTCCCACGCGGTGCTGCGTGTGATCGCCGACGAACTGGACAACAACGGGGTCGCCCTGATCGACTCCACCTTCCCGATTATGGACCAGCTCTCCGAACCAGGCGTGATGACCTCGACCAAGCCCAGCGCGAACCAGCGCGCGGATATCGAGTTCGTGTGGCCGCTGCTCACCGAGTTGCTGCGACTCGACATCGGGCAGTCGCTCACGGTGCGCGACCGCGACGTGATCAGCGTGGAGGCGGTGGAGGGCACGGACAAGATGATCACCCGCACCGGCGAGCTGTGCCGGCGTGGCGGGTGGACGCTGGTCAAGGGCGCCCGCGCTCAGCACGACCGGCGGAGCGATGTGCCCACGGTGGGCATCCAGACGCTGGAGAACATGCACAAGCACGGCGGCACCTGCCTGGCCATCGCGGCCGGCGATGTGATCATGCTCGACCGGTTCGCGATGCTCGAGCGGGCCGACGAGCTGGGGATCTCGATCGTGGGCGTCCCGGTGTCGCACGCCCCGGTCCCGCCGAGCGACGCGCCCGCGATGACGCCGGCCCACTTCGAGCGGGCCTTCACGCCCAACCAGTCCGAGTCGCCCGAGCCAGCGACACGCAGCAACGATGACTGAGGCGGGCAGCGAGAACCCGGGCACGCCTCCAGATGAACCGACCTTCGTCTCCCGCGGCGGGCTCAAGCTGCATCGTGCGCTCAACGAACTCCCGTTTGACCCGGCCGGCATGCTGTGCGCCGACTTCGGCTGCTCGACGGGCGGCTTCACCGACTGCCTTCTCCAGCACGGCGCACGCCACGTGCACTCCATCGACACGGCCTACGGCGAGTTCGCCTGGAAGCTGAGAACCGATGATCGCGTCACGGTGCACGAGCGTTCCAACGCGCTGCACCTCGATCCGCCGCAGGAGGTGGTCGACGCGGGCGGGATCGACCTCGGCGTGATTGATCTGGGCTGGACGAAGCAGGACCGCGCCCTGCACGCGGCGGCTCGGTGGCTCAAGCCGGGCGGGCACATCATCTCGCTGGTAAAGCCGCACTACGAGGCGGCGAAGGAAGACCTGGGCGAGGGCGGCGTGCTGGACCCGGAGCGGGCCGAGCAGATCGCCGAGCGTGTGCGCGACGGGCTGCCCGGGCTGGGCTACACGTTGCACGGCTGGGTGAAGAGCCCGGTGCTGGGCGGGGCCGTGGGCAGGAAGCGGAAGAAGAAGGGCAAGGGCAACCCGGAGTGGCTGGTGCTGGTGACGAGTCAGTGGTCGATCGGGAAGCCGCCGGGGTATTTAGACTAGACAGCGTTAGATGCGCTTCATAGAATGAAATTCTAGTTGTTCGAAATTTGTCATTTTTAGACTTATTTTGCATCAATGACTTGGCGATGATTTAAGGTAAAGGGCATGGAAAATACATCCTCAAATAGTCTTGAACAGAAGATTGCCATCGCGGGCTCTAGGTTGTCTGTAAATCGATTCAACTACGACATAAGCACAAGAGTTTTAGATCTGATACTCCAAACCTCGCGACAAGGCGGATTGCTGGCGTTGGCAATGATTGCGTCGGCGACAATTTGGAGCGGGCATCTGTCTGACTTGTGGAGTAAAATTTGGCTCTCCTCGTTACTGGTTTCTGCGGTATGTAGTGTTATTTTCCACTTTGGAATTACTTCGATGCATATGTCGATTGAGTATTGCAGACTGGGCCCTGACCACCAGCTTATTCAGCCGGAAAACGATGAGATTCTCTTTGATCCTGCATTTAAAATTAGTGTCGTATTCATGTCGTTGCAGTCCGTAACACTTGCGGCTCCTTTTGTCGCGGTTCTCATAGGATTGATTTTCTAATCCCGTTTCGAAACAGGCGACAAAGATTTGATTCTCCATGATTGCGCTGCACTGCAGTGTACCTCAGTGAAGGCGAAGTACAGCCTGATCGAGCATACTTACGACCCGTACGGCGACTCGCCCTCAATCTGCGCATCAAGCTCGACAAGGTCCTCCAGCAGCGCCTCGTCGGTCCTTCCGAACCAGCGGGGCTTGGCGATCAGCATCGGGCCTCGCGTTGTCCCGGCCTGCTCGAGCGTGCGGTAGTGGGGGAGCTCGTCCGCGAGACCCGCGTGGTAGGTGAGCCACGCGGTGCGGAAGAAGTTGGGATACAGCCCGTAGAGCGCATCAACGAGCGCCCGGTTGTTGTACGTGAGCCACTGCGGGCCCAGCGGGTCGATGATTGCCGCAGCCAGCGTGATCACGTGCCTGCGCGCAAGCCCGCTCACGGGCGCGGTGAACGAGATTTGCACGGACCCGATGGTGTGATCGAAGATGAACGTGGCCTGGGCGGTTCGCGCACGCGTTTCATAGCTCAGCGTCGCGTTGAGCAGCGCCTGCCCATCGTACGCGGGGTACCAGTCGAGCAGCATGCGATGGAACCGCTCGTCCATCTCCCCCAGCGTGCACAGGCCGGGCACGTCTTCCTTGTTGATCGTTGCATGCACGCGGCAGTGACGACCGAGGGCGCCGCGGAGGGCATTATGGAAGGACGTGAGCGTATTGACGACGGTACGGGTCTCGCAGGGATCGGAGCCGTGCGCGACGAGCATGGAGCGCTTGACATAGGTGAAGGACCGCATCATTCCATCGTACCAACAGCAAGACGGGCTCACCGTGACCGCGAGTGGAAGGAACCGTCCAAACCCACCCCCAGGGGTTGGACGGTTCCTTCCTTTACCACCCGCCCGACCTACCATCCTCACATGTTCATCGATCGCGCACGCATCATGGTCTTCGCCGGCAAGGGTGGCGACGGAAAAGTCGCCTTCCGACGCGCCAAGGGGCTGCCCAAGGGCGGGCCCAACGGCGGCGACGGCGGTCGCGGCGGCGATGTCATCCTCCGCGTCGACGACGGGCTCAACACCCTCGTGGACTTCCGCGGCATCTACGAGTGGAAGGCCGCCGACGGCGAGGGCGGCGGCAAGAAGCAGTGCACCGGCGCCGATGCCGACGACCTGGTCATCCGCGTCCCCGCGGGCACCGTGGTCTACAACGAGGAGACCGGCGACGAGCTGGCCGACCTGGGCCCGGGCGACTCGGTCGTCATCGCCAAGGGCGGCAAGGGCGGCTTCGGCAACGAGCACTTCAAGTCCGCCGTCAACCAGACACCACGCAAGGCCACCCCCGGCGAGCCCGGCGAGGTCTTCCCGCTGCGCCTCGAGCTCAAGGTCATCGCGGAGGTCGGGCTGGTCGGGCTGCCCAACGCGGGCAAGAGCACCTTCCTCAAGTCCGTGACGCGGGCCGACCCCAAGATCGCGGACTACCCGTTCACCACGCTTTCGCCCCAGCTGGGCATCGCGCACATCGATCAGTCACGCCGATTGGTCATCGCGGACATCCCGGGTCTGATCCAGGGCGCCTCGGGCGGGGCCGGGCTGGGCCACGACTTCCTGCGTCACATCGAGCGGACCAAGGTGATCATCCATGTGCTGGACGTCGAGCCCGACAACGCGCTGACGCCCGCGGAGAACTACCGGGCGATCCGCGACGAGCTGGCTGGGTACTCGTCTGAGCTGGCCGAGAAGCCCGAGCTCATCGCCCTCAACAAGCTGGACCTGATGACGGATGAAGACCAGCAGGAGGCCATGGACGACCTGCGGACCGCCCTGCAGCTCGACGCCGCCACCGAGATCTACCCGATCAGCGGCGCGACAGGTATCGGGTGCCCGCAGCTGCTCGAGGCCGCCTACAAGCTTCTGCACAGAGACCGCGTCGAATCGGGGTGGTAAACGTCAACGCAGTCTGATTTCCTGTGCCTTCCCCGCCCCGCGGGGGAGGTGGATTCGGCGTAGCCGAAGCCGGAGGGGGTCTTCTGTCGATGTACGCGTTCCAAGACCCCCTCCGCCTCACTCCGTTCGGCACCTCCCCCGCCAGGAGCGGGGGAGGCACAAGAGTGAAGGCACACGCAAGAGCGGGGGAGGCACAAGAACCCCACACCCCGCTCCCATCCCGCATACACTCAATCCATGTCCGCCCCCTACGACATCATCAAGACACAGGACGTCTGCGCCCAGACCGGGCGCGACATCGAGGTCGGCGAGGAGCACATCGCCGCGCTGATCGAAACACCCGAAGAGGAAGCACTCGTCCGAGTCGCGTACTCGATGGAAGCATGGGGCAAGGGGCCCAACCTCCCGCCCGATGCCTCGCTCTTCGGGTTCTGGCGACGCACACTTCCCGAGAAGGACGAGGCCCCCAAGCAGCTCGTATCGCCCGACGAGATGCTCGATCTGTTCGAACAGCTTGCAGAGGCCACCGATCACCGACAGCTGACTTTCCGCTACCTGCTCGCGCTCATCCTCATGCGGAAGAAGGTCCTGCTTTACGAGCGGGGGACGCCCGCGCACGACGGCACGCCGGGCATGCTCATCCTCCGTCAGCGGGTCAAGGGCGGCGAGGGCCCACTCTTTGAGGTCACCGACCCCGGGCTCGACGATGAGACCATCGCTCAGGCCAGCGAGGAGATCGGGCAGGTCATGAATCTGGACGAGGTGAACGCATGATCCGATCCGTGCTCGCGTTGTTGCTCGTGCTGGCAGTGCTCCCTGCCACGATTGGCTGTTCGTCCACGGGAAAAGTGGACATCTCCAAGCTCCCCGATCCCCCGAGCACGAAGACGCTGGTTGATAACCACAACGAGCGACTCGAAAACCTCGACACGCTCTGGGCACGCGTCAGCGTCCGCGCGAAGGGGACCTACGACGACGGCAGCACCTATGAAGAGCAGGGCGAGGGGCACTTGCAGATCGTCCGCCCCGATCGCATCTCCCTTTCCATTGGCAAGCTCGGCGAGACCTACTTCGTCTTCGGGGCCTCCGAGTCGCAGTACTGGTCGTTCAACCTCGCCGACGCGGACCGCAAGGTCATGCTCATCGGTGCGATGGACAAGGTGACACGCGGAAAAGCCGCGGCACTCGGGCTGCCCGTGCACCCCTCAGAGCTCATCCCGCTCTCCGGGCTCTCCCGCATCGAGCTTGCCCAGGCCGGCGGCACGCGCTGGCGCGAGGACGGCAAGGCGGTCGGGTTTATCACCCCCGCAAGCTGGGGCACCACGGCGACGTGGTTCGACCCGAGCACCATGCTCGTCGTCCAGACGCAGGCCTTCGATGAATACGGCGAGCTGATCGCGACCGCCGAGCTCTCCCGCTACAAGGACGCGTCGATCCCCGGCCAATTACCGGTCAAGGTTCCCGGCAAGATCGAGATCACGACGCCCAACGACGACGGCTTCGTCCGCATCGAGACCTCTGGGCCGGAATCAAGGGATATCCGCTCGATGGTCTTCCAGCCCGAGCGTCTTCAGCGTGGATATCGCGTCGACGAGGTGATCGACCTCGATGACCCAATCGACGAATCGCCAGACCAAGAACAGTCGACGGCACCCTGATCCAGCATGCACCGTATCTTCCCGATCATCATCGCGATGTTGTTGCTCGCGCCGTGTGCGCAGGCCTCCGATCGCGTGCTCATCGCATCCAATCTTGACGACGCCCCATCGCGTGCCTGGGGCGTCTATCAGAACAGCGATCGCGAGAACCTGCTTGTCTACTTCGCCCCGCGTGATGGCGATTTCGACAGATCGACCGGCGCCACCACGCTCGGCCAGATTCAGTCCGTTCGCATGCTGGGCAGCCGCCTGCCTATCGCGGTCGCGGCCCTCGGTGATCGCGGCTACATCGTATTCCCGCCCGTGCGGTCCGATGGCAATCGCCTCATGCGGGTCTACAACCTCAGAGCGATCCCCAGCACGGTGGGGGGGCTGTGGATGCTTGAGCCGAGGGAGCGATTCGATGTCGAAGCACCCCTCATCAGCGACGCGACACTCATCGGGTTTCAGGCCACCACCGAGTCGGTTTGGGCGCTGCTCAGAAGTGAGGATGGCGTGGAGCTGCGCTGTCTGACCCCGCAGGGCTGGGTGGATGTCCCGGTCCCTGAAACCATCAGCACCCGACGCCTCGAACTTCACGCGATCGGTTCCAGCCCCGTGCTGGTCGATCGCAGCGGCCTCGAGTTCATCGGATACCGCCTCGACCCCGTGGACGTGCTGTGGACCACGATCCCGTACCGCCTGCCGATCGCCAGAGATACACAGATCATCTCCGGGCGCAACGCGATGCTGGTGCTCGATGAAGATGACGAGGGCGCCACACGCCTGCGCCTCTGGTCCAACGACGGGATCTTCATCCTCGCGGGCGACGCCGGGTTCCCCAGGGACGCTTCCTACACCCTCCTGCCCTCGAGTTCCACGCTGCTCGGCCTGAGAGAAAACCAGGGCGAGCAGGATGGCGACCCGATCGAGATGTTCGAAATCAACTCGCGCGACGCGTCCGTGCGTTACAGCGGGGCGCCGTCCGTGACGCCCCCGGTCAGCGCCGAGGAGTTCCGCTTCCTCGTCGTCATGATGGTGCTGGTCATGTCCGGCGTGCTCGTGGTGGTCATCCTGCCGGACAGAGCAGATTCCATGCACCTCCCTGAGGGCGTCGTGCTCGCCGACCCCGGGAGACGCCTGATCGCGACCATGCTCGACGCGGTTATTGTGGCTTCCGCGGTCGGTGCGGTGGTAGGTGTGTCTGCCGCCGACATCCTGACCCTGGCGGTGATCGTTCAGCCCGACAACTCGTGGTCCATCTTCCCCCTCACCATCATTTCTGGGATCATCTACTCCACACTGACGGAGTTCCTGCTGGCGGGCACTCCCGGGAAGCTGCTCGCGAGGATCCGGGTCGTCTCGGCTGAGCCGGGGCTCCCGCATCGCCCAAGACTGTGGTCCATCCTTGTCCGCAATGTCATCAAGTGGGTCCTGCCCCCGGTCGCGGCCCTGGCGCTGATCGATCCCGAGGCCCTGCATCGCGGCGACCGCGTCTCCAGATCCCTCGTCGTCATGCCCCGCCCGGCGTCCGATCCCGAGTCGCGCTGAAGTCCCCCCGCTCGTATGTCCGATACTGGTTATCAGCCGAGAACTCGGCGTCGGTGCGCGTGCGCCGATCGGTCAGCGGCCAACCGGGGTCACGATGAGCGAAGATCTGGACAACCTGAACGAGAGCGGGCTGCCTGAAGATGCTCCTGTCGAGGTCGAGTCCGACATGCCGGGCGACTCGGAGGACGCGCAGGACCTGGACCCGGTCGCGTTGCTCAGGGGCAACTGGCGCGACGCTTGGCAGATCCCGACGATGCTTGTCGCCGGCGGGCTGCTGATGTTGGGTGTCGCGTATGGGCTCTCGACGAGGCCGGAGCCGGACATGACCCCGTTGCTCACGACCGCGAACCGCCTGATCGAGAGCGAACAGTATCAGGAAGCGATCGAGCTGCTCAACACCGAGGTCTACCCTTGGGTCTCTCAGGCGGACACGCCCCTCGAAGCCCGTGCCGCATACCACCTCGCCAAGGCCCGTTCGATCTATTACGGGCAACGCAAACTCCGCATCCATGACGAGCGCAACGACATCGCCGTGATCCGCGAGTATGAGGAGGCCCAGCGTGTGGGTGGCGTGCTCGAGCCACGCGACATGGCCGCGCTCGCCAACACGCACATCTCGCGTGAGCAGTACAAGATCGCGATGCAGCACGCCCGCGACATCCCCGAGTCCAAGCGGTACCTCCGCGACGCGGTCTTTCAGCGGGCCATCGAGACCCTGCTCGATCGCCCGAGGCCGATGGTCGAGCCGGCGATGGAGCTCATCGCCGAGTTCCTGCTGGACCCCAAGCTCCCCATTGAGCAGCGCATCTGGGCGATGGAGACCCAGGGGCGGGTGCAACTCGATCAGGGACACGCAGATCTGGTCATCACGCGCATGCTCCGCGAGCTACCACGACTGGAGAACGCGAACGCGTTCGACCGGTCCCGTCTCCGCCTGATCCTCGCGCAGGCGTACGTCGCACAAGGGGCAGTCGAACAGGCTGACGAGCAGGTCCGCATCGCCAAGGACCTCGCCGCCGCCGGTGATCCGCACTACCCCAAGGTCCTGCTGATGAAGGCGATGGTTGAGGACGAGCGTGGCAACACCGCCGAGGCCCGGAATCTCTACGACGAGATCGTTCAGAATCACGCCAACTCCGATGCGCTCCCACTGGCGCTGCTCGGCGTGGGCGAAACAGAAGCCGTGCTCGGCGAACCCGTGCTTTCGCTCGAGGCCTACGCGCGGCTCGTGCGTGACTATGACACATACGAGATCGAGTCCTACCCGTCACGGGAGCAGGTGCTCGAATCGATCCTAGCCCGATCCGGTGAGGCGCTCTCTCTGGGCGAGCCATTCGACGCAGCTGAATACGCACGCCTCGGGGCGATGCTCTTTGACGAACAGCAGACCCCCAGCGAAGTCTTCTTGGCATTGGCCCGGGCACACGAGGGAGCCGCCGAAGCCCTGCTCGGTATGCCCATCGACGACGCCCGCACGCTCCTTGGGCTGGATCCGTCCGCTCGGGCGGAGGTGCAGCGCCACATGATCATCGCCGCGTCGAACTACAGCCTGCACGCGGAGCGGCACGTGGTCACCAACCTGCCTGTGTTCGCGGACTCCCTCTGGCGATCCGCGGACCTCTTCGACCGGGCCGGCGATCAGCCCGAGGCGATCAGCGCGTTCCAGAACTATGCCGAGTCGATGCCCTCAGACCCCCGGCATGCCGAGGCGCTCTTCCGCCTGGCCGAGGCGCTGCGTGCGATGGGGGACTTTTCCGCAGCCGCGGACGTGTACAAGGGGCTCATCGAGGCGAAGGAAGAGAGCGGGGGTACCGATATCGGCGCACTCGCCGATGCAAGCCGCGTCCCGCTGGCCCAGGCGTACCTCTACGACGAAGACCCGGAGAACGATGCGCAGGCAGAATCGCTGCTCGCGAGCGCGATCGATGGATCCATGGGTACGACCGACACCCAGCTCTTCCGCGATGCGCTCCTCGAGCTCGCCGGCCTATACGACCGGACCGATCGCCCCGAGCGGGCGATCGAGCGGTACGAGGAGTTCCGGAGCAGGTACGAGGACGATCCCGAGACGGCGGCCGTGGTGTTCCGCCTGGCCGATGCGCACCGGCGACTCGCGGATTCAATCGAGCAATCGCTCCAGAATCCGATGCCGGCTGCGGAGCGTAACCGCAGAACCCTGGAACTCAACCAGCACCGACGCGATGCCATCACCCGGTACACCGACGCGATCGAGCGCCTCGATCGTAAGCCACCGTCCGCGCTGGGAATCTTTGAGACCATCGCGCTGCGGAACGCGCACTTCTACCTCGGCGACTGCGCCTTCGACCTCAGGGAATACGACCGGGCGATCAACTTCTATGATCTGGCCCGCGATCGGTACGGGGAAGACCCCGCGTCGCTCGTGGCCATGGTCCAGATCGTGAATGCCTACATCCAGACCGGTCAGATCGGGCGAGCGCGGACCGCGAACGAGCGGGCGAAGCGGTTCTACGCGATGATGCCCGACGAGGTCTGGGACGATCCGACCCTGCCCATGGACCGAGCGGATTGGGAAGACTGGCTTGCCTCGAGCACCGAGCTGCTGGCGACCGCGGCACCCTGAGCGTGTTTTTTGCGCACAGTGTGGAGAAATCCGCGCCACAGGCCGATAACTCACTCAACGCCGGGACGGGGAACGGAGTCCCCCGGGCGTTTCTGACAGTGAGGGTCACGGATGGCCGCGCCGGAATCGCACAATCGCACACAAGGTGAGCTCACCCTGATCGAGTCGCGTCTGGACGCGTTGCTCGAAGAGACGGGGACGCTCGTCGAGCAGCTTGAAGCCGTGGGCGCCGAGCAGCGTCACGCTGTTGAGTCGGGGCAGGTTCAGCAGATCGTCGAGGTTGTTGCGAAGCGTGATCCGCTCGTGCAGTCGATCATCCGTGTCGGCGAGGAACTCGGTGCGTTCATCGAGGACCCGGAGACCAAGGCCACGATCAGCCCTCATGTCCTCAACGCGGCACTGCTCCGCATCGCGGGCTACGAACACACCATGAAGCGTCTGCGTGAGCAGGACGCGCAGGACCAGCAGGTCATGGAGCAGACCCGTGACAAGCTCGCCTCACAGCTGAGCGGCATGGGTTCGGGGCAGCACGCTCTTCGTGCATACTCCACTCGTCCCAAGTCGCCGAATCCGACAATGCAGGATAAGCGGGGGTAAGCATGAGCGAACGGATGATGCAACTCGCGCCGGGGCTCGATGGTCAAAGCGGGGGCTCTCTCTCGCCGACGGATCTCGCGGAGCTGATGTCCGCGTTCACCGAGGTGACGACCAAGCTCGAACACACCCACGCGCAGCTCCGCGGTGAGGTCGCCCGGCTCAATTCGGAACTACGTGATGCCAACGAGGCGCTCCAGCGGTCCCGCCGCCTTGCGGCTCTGGGCGAGATGGCCGCGGGCATCTCGCACGAGATCCGCAACCCGCTCGGATCGATCAAGCTCTACGCCAGCATGCTCGAAGAGGACCTCGCAGAGCGCCCCGAGCAGCAGCAGATCGTCGGGAAGATCGGCCGCGCCGTCAGAGGGCTCGACGAGATCGTGGGCGATGTGCTGAGCTTCGCCCGTGAAACGAACGCCCGATTCGGGCCATGCGAGACTCGTCCCCTGATCGAGCAAGCCCTGGAGGCGTGCTGTGCCGAGATCGTCGGGGCGGTGCGGATCGAAGAGCCCTCCGGCTCGATCGAGCTCGAATGCGACAGCTCGCTCGTGCAGCAGGCCCTGGTGAATGTGCTCCGGAACGCCGGCGAGGCCAACCGCGTCGCCGGTGGCGATGAGATCATCATTTCTTGCGATCGCGCCACCATCGAGCGTGATGATCGCGATGAAGCCGCGGTCTCGATCACGGTGTCCGATCGCGGCGACGGCATACCCGACCGGGTCATCGAGCGCATGTTCAACCCGTTCTTTACGACCCGTGAGGCGGGGACCGGGCTCGGGCTCGCGATCGTGCACCGGATTGTCGATGCGCACCGTGGTGTGGTGGAAGTGGGCAATCACACACATTCCGCGGGCGCCTGGGTTCAGATACGGGTGCCGATGATTCAGCCCATCGTCGTGGTGCAAACTGCAACAAGTCAAACAGCGGATATCCGGGAACTGGCGCCAAACGCAGGCGCATCCCCGAGCGTGATGAGGTGAGATGATGACCCGTACCGTACTCGTCGTAGACGACAAAGAAATGATGCGCGACTCCGTCGGCTCGACACTGACCCGTGCGGGCTTCAGCGTGCGTACGGCAAACGATGCTCGCGGTGCCCTCGCCGAGATCGCCTCACGGCGTCCTGATTGCGTGGTGACCGACCAAAACATGCCGGGCATGAGCGGCATCGAACTCGCAGCCCAGATCAATGAGCACGACGACGAGCTGCCGGTGATCCTGATGACGGCATACGGCTCAATCGAAATCGCGGTCCAGGCCATGAAGAACGGGGCCTACGACTTCATCACCAAGCCGTTCGAGGGCGACGAGCTCATTATCTCCGTCAAGCGAGCCATCCAGCACGCGGCTGTTGTCAAGGAAAACGCCATTCTCCGGGCCGGCGCCGAAAGCAACGATCAGCGCAGCGGTCTCGACCGCCTCGTCGGCGAATCCGACGCGATGCGGAAGGTCCGCGAGCAGGTGCGTGCGGTGGCCTCGAGCCACGGCACCGTGCTGGTCACGGGCGAGAGCGGCGTGGGCAAGGAGGTCGTCGCGCGAGCCGTGCATGACCTGAGCCCGCGTGCGACCAACCCGTTCCTTGCGGTGAACTGCGCCGCTCTGAATGAGAGCTTGCTCGAGTCCGAGCTCTTCGGCCACGAGAAAGGGGCCTTCACAGGCGCCGACAAGCTCCGCAAGGGACGCTTTGAGCTGGCGAACGACGGTACCCTGCTGCTCGACGAGGTCAGCGAGGTGTCCCCGCAGATCCAGGCCAAGCTTCTGCGAGTGCTGCAGGAGCGGGCGTTCGAGCGTGTTGGCTCGAGCACCACGATAGGCGTGGACGTCCGCATCGTCGCAACGAGCAACAGGGACCTTCCCCACGCCGCATCCATGGGTGAGTTCCGCCAAGACCTGTTCTATAGGCTGAACGTACTTCCCGTGAATATCCCCCCTCTTCGTGAGCGGGCCGGGGATGTCGCGGTGCTCTCGCAGCACTTTGTTGACCAGATCGCCATGCGGGACGGGCGTCGTGCGATGGCCTTCGATGACGATGCTCGCCGACTGATGGATACCTACTCGTGGCCGGGCAACGTTCGTGAGCTCCAGAACATCTGCGAGCGTGCCGTGGTGCTCAGCGATCCCAAGTCGCCAACGATCCCCGCGTCGCTCGTTGAGCCGTGGCTCATGGCCTCGCGTCCGACCCCCAAGGCCACGCCGCTGCGTGCCACGAGCATGAACGGGACACACGCGAGCACGATCACCGAGCCCAAGCCCATGCAGGCTTCGATGATGGTGCATGCCGAAGAGGCCCAGCCACCCCAGGCCACCTCGCGAGGGCTCCCCGGCGATCGGACGCTGGCCGATATTGAGCGTGAGACCATCGTGGCCACCTTGCAGCGATTCAACGGCCACCGCCAGAAGACCGCGAAGGCCCTCGGGATCGGTGTACGAACGCTCGGGCTCAAGCTCAAGAAATGGAAGGAAGAGAGTCTCGTCTCACAGAGCCTCTAATAGAGGATCCGGCACGCCGGTTGCGTGCATAACGGACGGAGCATCCGATGATCAGCGACCTATCAACAGCCGGTGCATTGCCCGCACTTGAGAAGATGTTCCTCTTCTCAGGGCAGCGTCAGCGTCTGATCGCGCAGAACATCGCGAACATCGATACGCCCAACTTTCAGGGTGTGGATGCGGATCCACGGGCGTTTCAGCGTGCCTTGAGCGACGCGATCGAACGGCGCAGAGACGTCAACGGTGGCGTATCAGGCGAGTTGGATCTCTCCGGAGCGAGCGAGGTCCGCATGGTGGGAGGGCGAATGGAGCTCAACCCAACGACCCCAATCGGGGGGGTGCTGTTTCAGGACCGCAACCAGCGTGACCTGGAGCAGCTCATGCAAGACATGGTGGAGAACGCCACCATGTTCCGGGTCGCAGGAGACCTGATGCGAAAGAACCAGTCCATGATCCGTGGCGCCATCGCCCAGCGTGTGATCTGATAGGGAAAGAACCATGTACGGCTCACTCGACATCTCGACTTCCGGCATGATCGCCCAGCGGACCCGCATGCAGGTCATCGCCGCAAACATCGCCAACATGAACACCCTCGAGAACTCGAAGGGGGAGTATGACCCCTACCTGCGCCGGGCCGCGATGCTCGAGCCCGCGGGTAATCCGGAGAACCCTCAGGGTGTGCGTGTGGCCGATATCGACATCCAGGAGGGGGCGTTGCGGGCCAAGAAGATGCCCGGGCACAAGTTCGCTGACGAGAACGGCTACGTTTTGGTCCCTGACATCGATTCGACCTCGGAATGGGTCAACGGCTTGCAGGCCTCCCGGGCGTACGAGGCGAATGTCGCGGCAGCGGAGACAATGAAGACCATGGTGGCACAGGCATTGCGACTGCTGGCCTGATACACTGCATTGCAGACACGAAGATAGACCATGAGCGATCCACTCGGACTCATCCAGAACACCGGCGGCACACCGCAGCTGCCCAGCCAGGCCCTCCGCCAGAAGCAGGGCCCCGGTACTGGTCCGGACTTCAAGAACATGCTCATGAAGAACCTCAATGAGGTCAACTCGCTCCAGAAGGACGCATCGGACGCGGCGCAGGACCTCGTGACTGGCAAGCGGAACGATCTTGAAGGCGTCGTCGCGGCCACCGAGAAGGCGGAAACCGCGTTCAAGATGCTCCAGGCCATGCGGAATCAGGTCATGGAAGCCTACGACGAGATCAAGCAGATGCGTGTCTGATCGAAGGCGCTGATCGGCATCGTGCGCAAGAGATGCCACCCCGAAAAAATGATGCAGGAAGTCCGCCTGGGTTATCAAGCCGCGCGCGCGCTTCGGCCGATGATGCCGAACAATGGCGCGAATCTCGCGCCAATGGGGAGCAAGGATTGCGCCCCGCGTGGCAGGAGGCCGAGCAGGAATGGATCAGATCCGACAGGTCATTGCGCAGATACAGTCGCAGTTCGCGAAGATGGGGGCATCTCAGAAGCTCCTGCTTGCGTCATTGGCCGTCATCGCGACCATGACCCTCTTCCTTGTTTCTCAGTACGCCGCCAAGCCTGCGATGGTCGATCTCGTTCCCGCGAGCGGCGAGGTTGATACGGTCAGTGCGCTCCAGAGCGCCGGATACCGGGCCGAGGTCGTCGACGGGCGGGTCGTCGTGCCCGAAGGCCAGCAGCGGGCGGCGGTTGCATATCTCGCTCAGAGCGGGCAGCTCCCTGGTGATACCACGCTCCTCTTTTCCAACCTCATCGGCAGCCAGGACTGGAAGGCCTCGAGCGCTCAGCACCGCCAGCAGTTCTTCATCGCGTTGCAGAACGAGCTCGCAGCGCAGATCACCTACTTCCGCAACGTATCCAAGGCGAGCGTCATCCTCGATGTCCCGCAGACCACCGGGCTCGGGCGTGCCGCCCGCCCCGCGACGGCATCCGTGACTGTCTTTACGTCCGGGACGGGTGGCCTGTCTCAGGACATGGTCGATGCCGTGGCACAGATGGTCTCCGGCGCGGTCTCCGGGCTCGATCCCAGCGGCGTCAATGTGATCGACGGTTCGACCGGGCGGGCACGGACCACAAGCGACGACAGCGCGACGTCGTCCGGGCGATACCTTGAGTACGCCGCACAGGTCGAGAAGCACACGCGTGGGAAGATCGAGGAACTCTTCGGTCATATCCCCAACGTCATCGTCTCCGTCACGGCGCACGTGGACATCACCAGCGTGCAGTCAACTGAGAACCTCTACACCCCCAAGGATGAGGGGACGGTTTCGCTGCTTCAGAGCGAAACAAAGACGGGGTCGACCTCGCGTCAGGCGAACCGCGGGGCTGAGTCCGGAGTCCGCTCGAATCAGGCGGTCGCCATCAACTCGGGCAGTGCCAATACCGGCTCAAGCTCCGAGCAGGACTCGACAGATACCGAGTTCACCAACGCGATCGGGAACAAGTCAAAGACCGTCGTCGATCCGCGCGGCATGCCCACGCACCTGAGCGCCTCGGTCATCATCCCCCAAGAGTACATCGTCAAGATCATCGAGCAGAGCCGCCCAGCAGGCGAGGGTGAGGAAGAGACGCCAGTTACCCCGGAAGAGGCACGGGCGTTCTTTGATCAGTCCAAGGTTGCATTCGAAGAGCTCGTGCGCCCGCACCTCGTGAGCATGGGGGGCGATGGAGCGGTCTCGCAGGGCGAGCTGTCGCTGCAGATGGCGCCGATGGGCGGGCTCATGGTCAGCTCGGGGAACGCGGGTGGCGGAGGCATGCTCGGGTCGCTCTCAAGCCCGGGTGGGATGCTCGCCAACGGCGGTCGTCTCGTCGAGACGGTCCTCGTCGGGGTCCTGGCCGTGGTGTCGCTGGGCATGATGCTCATGATGGTGAAGCGTTCGAGCAAGCGGATCGAGCTGCCCAGCGCCGAGCAGCTGGTGGGCGTCACCCCCGAGCTTGAATCCGGCGACGATCTGGTCGGCGAGGCGGGCGAGGGTGAGCACGTGATGACCGGCATCGAAGTCGATGATGAGCTCGTCGAGATCCAGCAGCTCCGTCAGCAGGTGTCCGAGCTCGTCAACAAGGACCCGGAATCCGCCGCGGCACTCGTCGAGCGCTGGGCGGAGCAGGGTATGGATCGCTGATGCAGGAGTGAGGCGCCGGTGGCACGAAGACCAAACGAACCATTCCCTGAAGACCTTTCGGAGATCAGCGGCGTCGACAAGGCCGCGATCCTGCTCCTGGCCATCGGTCCAGATGCTGCTTCCGGTCTGCTCAAGCATCTCCCGCAGGAGCGTGTCGAGGAAGTGACACGCTCGCTCGCGAGTCTGGGGCGGGTTCCTGACCGCGTTCAGAACGAGGTCGTCGAAGAGTTTTACAGCATCTCGATCGCATCGCAATACGCCAATGAGGGGTCGCTCGCCTACGCCAAGATGGTGCTCCAGAACTCGCTGGACCCGACGATCGCCCAACGGATGCTCGCGCAGATCCAGACGCAGGTGCAGAAGACCCCGTTCAGCTTCCTCCAGCGGGCCGAGAGCGACAACCTGCTGACCTTTATTCAGGACGAGCACCCGCAGACCATCGCGTTGATCCTGTGCCACCTCTCGCACCACAAGGCCTCCGAGATCCTCGGCGGGCTCGCGATGGAGAAGCAGCTCGAGGTGATCAAACGCATCGCGAACATGGAGCAGACGAACCCGGAGGTCATCCGGGAGGTCGAGCGTGGGCTCGAGTCGCGCCTGAGCAACATGCTCATGCAGAGCATGGAGAAAGCGGGCGGCGTGCCGACCGTGTCCGAGATCCTCAACCTTACCGATCGGGCGACCGAGAAGACGATCATGGAGGGGCTCGAGGCCGACGACCCGGACCTGGTCGAAGAGATCCGGCGCCTCATGTTCGTGTTCGAAGACATCAAGCTCGTCAACGACAAGGGCATCCAGGCCGTCCTCAAGGAGGTCGAGAACGACGAGCTCTCGCTGGCGCTCAAGACCGCGAGCGAGCAGCTCAAGGAGAAGATCTTCTCCAACATGTCGGAGCGTGCCGCCCAGATGGTCAAGGAGGACATGGAGTTCATGGGCCCGGTCCGCGTCTCCGACGTAGAGTCGACGCAGCAGCGGATTGTGGACATTGTCAGGCGTCTGGAAGAATCCGGCGATCTGATGATCGAGGGCCGCGGCGGCGATTCGGAGATGATTGTTTAACCGACCGCAGGGCGTTTCGCAGCGGGGAGCTTTGTCATGGGCATGATCAAACGCGCCGATCTCGAACGATTCACGCGCGATGCGTACGTCATGGACCTGGGGGATCTCGAAAAACGGGGCAAGCTGCTCATCGAATCCGCGAACAAGAAGGCGTTCGAGATCGTCCGCGATGCCAAGCAGGAAAGGGATCGCCTGATCGGCTCCGCCAGCGAGCAGGGGCACGCGGAGGGTCATGACGCCGGCTACCAGGAGGGGTTTGAGAAGGGGCGACAGGAAGGCATTGAGCAGGCTAGGCAGGAGCACGCCGAGGTCCTCGAGCAGCTGATTGCCATGTGGGGCGATCAGCTCGGTGTCTTTGAGCAGCGACGCGACGAGATGCTCGAGTCGTCACGTGTTCAGGTTGTCGAACTCGCCGCAGCGATCGCGTCACGTGTCGTGCGGCGCACGATCGAGCTGGACCCGAGCATCGTGACCACCGAGATCGAGTCTGTCCTCTCCGCCGTGACCGAGCCGACTCGTTTGGTCATCGCGGTCCATCCCGACGATGCCGAACTCGCCAGGAAGGAACTCCCATCACTGATCGAACGCTTCGCACACTGCGAGCACGCCCAGATCACCACCGACCCCTCGCTTCCGCGTGGTTCGTGCGTCGCCAAGACACCCGGCGGCGGGCGGCTCGACGCGTCCGTGAGCACGCAACTCAACCGGATCATCGATGCGCTGCTCCCGAAGGGACAGAATCGTGGGCAGGTCCTTGGGCTGCCGGTAGATGAGGCGCACGATGATGATTCGTCTGCCCAGCAGGAAGACGCCGCTTGAGTATCTTCTCTTCCGAACTCAGCACCCTCGATCAGCTCGAGACCCGGGGGATCTCCGGGCGGGTGGCGAGCGTGCGTGGGCTCACACTCCTGGCGACAGACCTCCCGGTTCCGATCGGCTCGCTGGTACAGATCGAAGCGCCCGTGCCAGGTGGAGTCGTGACCGGCGAAGTGGTCGGCTTCGAGGGGCGACACACCATCATCATGCTGCTCGCGGACACGACGGGGATCGTTCCAGGTGCGGTCGTCCGCCTCGATCAGGTGTTCCAGGCGGCGCCGATCTCGCATCGCATGCTCGGGCGCGTCGTGAACGGCCTCGGTGATCCGATCGATGATCTCGGTCCCATCGGCGAGTGCGTGAACTGCGCCATCAACCCGGTGCCCATCGGCCCGATGCGGCGCAGGCGGATCGACGAGGCATTGCGGACCGGGGTCCGTGCGATCGATCTCATGACCCCCATGGGACGCGGGCAAAGGATGGGCATCTTCGCTGGCCCCGGTGTGGGCAAATCGACGCTGCTGGGGCAGATCGCCCGCAACACCGAGGCGGACGTCAACGTCATCGCGTTGATCGGCGAGCGTGGACGAGAGGTGCTGGATTTCATCCATCACGCACTCGGTCCCGAGGGGCTGGCGCGGTCGCTTGTGGTCGTGGCGACCAGCGATGAGTCGCCGCTGCTGCGGGTCCGAGCCGCGAAGCTGGCAACGACCGCGGCCGAGTACTTCCGTGATCGTGGCAAGGACGTGATGCTCATGATGGACTCGGTGACCCGCTTCGCGCACGCTCAGCGTCAGGTGGGGCTGAGTGTGGGGGAGCCGCCCGCAACCAAGGGCTACACGCCGTCTGTGTTCTCGATGCTCGCGACCCTGCTCGAGCGGGCGGGTCGGGTGAACCTCGGAGAGGGAAGGACCGGTTCCATCACCGGTCTCTACACGATCCTCGTCGAGGGCGACGATATGAGCGAGCCGATCGCCGACGCTGCCAGGGGCATCCTCGACGGTCACATCGTGCTGTCGCGATCGCTTGCGCACAAGGGGCACTTCCCCGCGATCGATGTGCTCGATTCGGTCTCACGCGTGACGAGCGATGTGTCCGACAACGCGCAGCTCGCAGCTCGCATGCAGATGACCAAGCTCATCGCGGAGTACCGAGAGATCGAGGACCTGCTCCAGATCGGGGCCTACGCGCCCGGTTCCAGCCCTGTCGCGGATACCGCGATCGATCTGATGGACCCGATCAACGAACTGCTCGAGCAGGGAACGAATGAACAGGGCAACTTCGATCAGGCCAAGGGGCTGATGGTCAAGCTCGCGCTCCAGGCCGGGGAGATGATCCAGCAGCGCAAGGTGCTCGCGGGATCTCAGCAGCAGATGCAACAGAACGCGCGTCGTTGACACCTGTTCAGGGGAAGTGATCACGCAGCATGCCACGATTTGTCTTCAAACTCCAGCCGGTTCTCGATCAGCGTGCCCGTGAAGAGCGCGAGCAGATGCTCGTGGTTTCCGAGCTCGAGCGGGAGCGTTTGGCATTGGAATCGCGTATCCGTGGGTGCCAGCAGATGATGAGCGATGAACGGCGCGAGCTCTCCGAGGCACTCGGCGTCGGCAGGCGGGTTGATGTGCAAGCGGTCAAAATGCAGGCGGGTGCATCGCTGAGGCACAACTTTGATGCCCAGCGAGCGGTCCTGGAACTCGCCGGGGTCTTCAAAAAGCTCGAAGCGGCCAGGGCCGAGCTCGCCCAGTGCTCTGCGAAAAGGAAAGCCGTCGAGATGCTCCGAGACCAACAACGCAGGGCGTTTGAGAAGGAACTCGACCGGCGGGAGACACACGAACTCGACGAAATCAGCGTCATGCGTCACGCACGCGGTAGAGGAAATGTCGCATGAAGAACATGAAGAAAGCCATCCTGTTCATCCTGGTCCTCAACCTGATCGCCATGCTCGCTGGCATCGGATGGTTGTTCAGCTCGGGTCGTGTGACAAAGAACGCGTGCTGGAACTGACACAGCTCTTCGAGGAGCCGGTTGCGATCGAGCAGGCACGCCAGAACGCCGAGGACAAGGCGGCCGCCGAGGCAGAGGCCGCCAAGCCCAAGCCGCTGCCCGAACTGGCGCTCAACAGCGATGAACGCAACCTGGTCCGCGTTGAGCTCACACAGGTGGATATGGCTCGCCTGGAGCGCATGAAGCGTGAGGTCGAGGACCTGCAGGCCATCCTGCGTCAGGAACGCGCAGGACTGGCAGAGGATCGTGACGAGCTGGAACAGGAAAAAGCCGAGTTTGCGGCCATGCGAGCCCGCCTCATGGAGCTCGAGGGTGGCAAGCAGTTCAAGAAAGCCCTCGCAACACTCGTGACCATGGATCCCCCGGACGCCATGACCGTGCTTTCCCAGCTGCTCGGGCGAGACAACGAGCTGCTTGATCCGCGTGAGGGCAAGTACGAGGAGGTGGTCTCGTACCTCAGCGCCATGGACGAGCGCGCTCGGACCGCGATCCTCACGGAGTTCCTCAACGCGGGCGAGGAACAGTTGGCAGCAGATTTGCTCGAATCCGTTCGGCTGCGTGGCTTAGAGACCACGACCGCCGACGGAACAACACCATGAGCACACTCAGCAGCACGCTTTTTTCAACATCCGATCCAACAACGCAGAAACCAAATGCGTCGATACTGCGTCCTGGCGGCGCAGCCGCTGCGCCGGGTTTCGCGCAAGTTCTGCAGGCATTCGATCAGGATGAGCCGTCGACGCTGGTCGACAAGGGGCAGGAACGGAGCGAATCAGCCGCGAGCGACGAGGCCGAAGGCACATCCGACGACACGGACCAGGCGGCTGCGACGGCTGCGTCGAACAGCGACGATGAGCCCGGCGCTCAGGATAAAACGGAGGCAGACACGCACACAAAGGCAACCAGCGGCGATAATGCGCAGACATCAGAGCATGCAGGTATCGCTACGGCTCAGGATGGCAACGCGCAGCTGGGTAAGAGCGTCGCGCAAGGCACTGCTCAGAGCGAGGGGCAGGCAAAGAGCGTATCGATCCAGAGTGAGGCGGGGCTGGATCCGCTCCAGAACAAGAGCGACCAAGCGAAGCTGAGCATCCGCGGGTATGTGAAGGCGATCCGCGCGGACGCTTCGCCAGATCTGACCTCTGTCGCGGTGCAGACCCGACTGGGTGAATCGCAGGACGGCGCTGGTGTCCAGAACCATGGCCAGCGCCCGCAGCGATCACCCGATCAGGTCCAGCCGAGCGTCACAAGCAGGGAGCACGCTCATGCGGACGCTGCTCGCAACCCGGGCGACGCGCTCAGCGACATTCCGCCCGAGTCCGCCAAGCAGGGCGGAGAGTCCAAGCGTACCCCGAGCGTGCCAGGCGCACACCTGCAGCCGGCAAAGGACATCCTCACGGAGCAGGCGCGGGTCGAAGTGCAGCAGAGCCGCTCAGCTCGTGCGGAGGTGGCATCGATGACACAGCCGCTCAGGCAGGGCGTTGAGTCGCACCGGAGCGATGCCCACACGGTCATCACACGAGGCGACCTCAATGCGCGGGTCGAGGGGGCGTTGACAAGCCGTGCCATCAGCGGAGCTGAGGCAGGGGGGAATCAGAACGGGGTCGAAACGGCGACTTCGCAGCGTAACCAAGCACCTCGCCGCATGGGTGACGGGCAACAGGCGATGCAGTCCAAGCTCGTCGCGCAGGTCCAGCGCGGGCTTGCATCGCTCATGCGGTCGGCGAGCGGCGAGATGACCCTTCGGCTCACGCCCGAGCGACTGGGAGAGCTCAAGATTGAGATCAAGAGAACGGGTGACCAGCTTTCGGTTCGACTGACGACGCAGAGCAGCGAGGCGAGCGAGCTCCTGCGTTCCGGATCGGCAGAGCTCACGCAGCTCCTCCGCGCCAAGGGCATCGATATCGAACGCGTCCAGATCGAGCTCCAGCAGTCGCCCGGTGACGGGCAGGGGGCTGCATCTGATTTCGATCATCAGAGCGATGCGCATCGTGAGGACACCGCGCCAGGACCGCACAGACCCGTTTCCGCCGGGCAAGGCGAGGGTGAGATCGATGAACCACTGAATGAGCCAGCAGACACGATCTGGACCGAGCTGGGCCTCGATGCCACCGCGTAGTTGGAAGGAATGAACCATGAGCAGTATCAGTGGCCTCGGATCATCGACGAACCAGACCAACTCGGCGGACGCCTTCAGCGCCCTCACGAGCGGGGAGTTTCTCCAGATCATTTTTACCGAACTCCAGAACCAGGATCCCCTGGAGCCCAACGACACCTCCGCGATGCTCAACCAGCTCTCGACCCTGCGTTCGATCGAAGCCGATACGCAGATGGTGGATTCGCTCTCGTCCCTTGTGAACCAGAGCGAGTTCGCGGCCGCGGCGTCACTCATCGGATCGCTCGTGTCTGGCCTGACCGTCGATAACCGCAATGTAGCGGATCTCGTCATCTCGGTGATCAACACCGAAGACGGTCCTGTGCTGAACCTCTTCGACGGCTCGCAGATGTTCTTCAGCAACGTCACCGAGATCATCGGCCCGATCGACGACATCAACAACGATGATGACAACAACAACGATGACGACGATGACGATACCGATGACGACAACAACGGGAACAACAACGGTGGGGGCGACACAACGCTTCCGCCGAACATTGGCGATCTCAGCACCGATGATCTGAACCATGACAGCGTGCCCGGCGGCAACGGGACGACGCCGATTCAGAAAACCGTTTCCAATGATGTCTGATTGAATCCGCTATGGAATCGAACCAGATCCATCTCCTGAACGCGCTGGGGAGCGGTGTCCGCCCGGTTGATCTGGGAGAAGTGGCGCCAGCAGCGCATGACCGGTTTCAGGGTCTGCTTCGAGAGGCGATCAGTGGTCATGCCCGAACCGAGCTGGGTGTCACGTTCGCACCCAGCGCGGCTGGGTTGTTCGATCAAACCCAACAGGAACATATCGCCAGGGCGGTCGACCTCGCCGCGGCCGCGGGCAGCCAGCACGCGCTGATCCTGCATGATGAGCATTCGCTGCGCGTCGATGTGCGCAATCGGGTCGTCACAGAAGCCCCCCGGCTGAGTAATACCAATGTCATCCAGGGGATCGATGCGTTCGTGGCCGCGCAATCGCCTGTCAGCAGCGATCCGGAGACCGTAAAAACACCCATGATCTCGGACGGATTCCATCCGGCACGCGGTGTGCGAAACGCATCGCTGGTGCGGACGATTGCCCTTCAGGAATCCGCACAAGAGACAACGTGATCCCGGGTAGATTCATACCTCACCCGGTTTGAGGAAGGACTCTGTATGGCTCTCTCTAGCGCGCTCTTCACCGGGCTGACCGGACTCAACGCACACTCCGCTCGCCTCGACGTCATCGGTAACAACGTCGCGAACGTGAACACAACGGCGTTCAAGAGCTCGAGGATGATGTTCGAGTCGCTGTTCTCCCAGAACCTCGGCTTCGGAACGAGCCCGAGCGAGATCCGAGGCGGCGTCAACCCGAAGCAGATCGGCAACGGCGTCGGGATCGCGGGCATCCAGCGCAACTTCGCGCCCTCCAGCTTCACGGGTACTGGTGATCTGCGTGACATGGCCGTCGACGGGCAGGGCTTCTTCCTCGTTCAGCGGGGTGGATCGACGTTCTACACACGGGCGGGGACGTTCCGACAGGACTCGGATGACAACCTCGCCACCGTCACCGGCGAGAAGCTGCTCGGGTACGCCGTCGATGACGAGTTCAATATTCTGACCGGGCAGCTGGTCCCGATCAACATCCCGGTCGGCAAGCAGACCATTGCCGAGGCGACGAGCAACATCGCAATCGTTGGGAATCTCAATAAGGACGGCGATATCCCGACGCAGGGCTCGATCATCGATCTGATGGCATCAGCCACAAGCGGACTGCTCACGACCGGCGGCGCGTTCATTGGCTCAACCACGCTCATGACGAGCATCGAGGACCCCGATCTCCCCGGCTCGGGCACGCCCGCGTTCGCGACGGACCAGACCATACGCTTGCGAGGCACCAACGGAGCCGCACGAGGCGGGACCGATCTGCCCGATTCGGATTTCACCATCACCGCCACCACGACGGTGCAGGACTTCATGGATTTCCTGACACAAAGCCTGGGCATCCAGACGACCGGCAGCGCCAACCCCGACGGCAACACACCCGGCGTCACCGTTGATGCCACGACGGGCATCATCACGATCGTTGGAAACACGGGCGAGGTGAACGACCTGACCATCGCGAACGGTGACCTTGAACTGCTCGACACGGACGGCAGCTCTCTGGGGGCTCCGTTCACCACCGACAAAACAGCAACGGCGGACGGCGAGAGCGTGCGGACCACGATCGTCGGGTACGACTCGCTCGGTGCCGAGGTGACCGCGAACGTGACCATGGTGCTCGATTCAACTCCGGACGCAGGCCCCGTCTGGCGGTACTACATCGATTCGGAGGACGACGCGGGCGTGGGCATGGCGCTGGGGACCGGCACGCTGCAGTTCGACAACAACGGGCAGATCGACCCCGACAGTGCCGAGATTTCACTCACCATCGATCGCAGCGACACGGGCGCCGACCCGCTGCTCAGCTGGACGCTGCAGTTCGATTCGGAGAGCGGGAACACGACCTCCCTCGCCGCTTCGCCATCGAGCATGATCGGCCTCACGATCGACGGGCTCCCCCCGGGCACACTGGAATCGTTCGCGGCCGGTGAAGACGGCGTCATCTTCGGGCGATTCTCCAACGGTGCCGTCAAGACCATGGGCCAGGTCGTGCTCGCGAACTTCACCAACCCCGCAGGCCTTATCGATGAAGGCGGCAACCTCTTCTCCACCGGGCCCAACTCCGGGCCGGCGTCCGTCGCTCCCCCCGGTACACTGGGAATCGGATCGCTGGTCTCCGGCGCGCTCGAAGAATCGAACGTGGATCTCGGTGAGGAGTTCACCAATATGATCCTCACTTCCACCGGCTACTCCGCATCGTCCCGGGTCATCAGGACCGCTGACGAACTGATGCAGCAGTTGCTGGTGCTGGGCCGATAATGTGATAGATAGAAGGTGAAGCTGGAGCTCCCCGATGATCAGTGTGACCCGGTTGAACGGCCGCCAGTTCGTGCTTAACGCCGAACTCATCCGGACAATCGAGGAAAACCCGGACACCATCATCACCCTCGTCAGCGGTGAGCACCTTGTGGTGCGCGAAGCTTCCAAGGAGATCGTGCGCCGCGTGATCGAGTACAACCGCCACCTGCGCCGCCTCAGCACGCCGGCATAACCCACTGTCTGACGTCTGATAATCCAGCGCTGATGCCCGGATTCCGGCGAAGATTGCCCATACCCATCAAGGGACGTGCCCGCCTCGACGATACCTCATCGGTGTGACGACCGCTCGGATGCTTACCTCGTCGCACGGAGGACACTGGTGGATATCGGTACGATCATCGGACTTGTGCTTGCGTTCGCCTCGGTCGGTCTCGCGATCGTCCTGGGTGGAGATCCGCTCGCACTCATCAACATCCCCTCGCTGGTGGTGGTGATCGGTGGTGCGACCGGTGCGGTGCTCTGCGCATTCCCCCTGTCCAAAATGACCAAGGCCCATACCGTCATCTTGAAGGCGGTGTTCAACGATCCGCCGGATATCGAGGGCGTGATCAAGGACCTGGTCAAGTTCGCCGAAATCGCTCGCCGCGAGGGCATCCTTAGTCTCGAGAACCACATCGGGGATATGAAGGAGGAGTTCGTCGTCCGCGGCATTAAGATGGCCGTCGATGGCACCGACCCCGAGCTCATCCGTGTCATCATGGAGACCGAGCTCGAAGGCCTCATGGACCGTCACATCCAGGGGAAGATGATCCTCGATCTGTTCGCCAAGTATGCGCCCGCGTTCGGCATGATCGGGACACTGCTCGGCCTGATTTTCATGCTCGGCTCAATGGAGGATCCCTCCGCGATCGGCCCCAGCATGGCCGTGGCACTGATCACCACGCTTTACGGAGCGGTGGTCGCCAACGTGTTCGCGGGACCACTCGCGGACAAGCTCTACCAGAACGACCAGTCCGAGGTGCTGATGAAGACCGTTATCATCGCGGGCGTCATGGCGATCCAATCCGGCGACAACCCCCGGGTGGTTGAGAGCAAGCTGCTGACCTACCTCCCGCCATCAGCGCGTGGGGCCTTCGAGGACGCGGAAGCGGCCTGACCCCTGTTGAAGGATTGAGGTGAGCGATGGGCAAGAAGAAAAAAGCCGCTCCAAAGGCGGAGATCCCCGAGTGGGTCCTGACATTCGGCGACATGATGTCGCTGCTGCTGTGCTTCTTCATCCTGCTCGCTGCCTTCTCTGAGATCAAAAAGCCGCGTGAGTACAAGGAGATCATCGATTCGATCAATGACGCGATGGGCGCGAGCGGTGGGCTCGGGCTGGCGGCGCTCCTGGAGAAGGTCGACAACTCGATGGTGAGCTACAAGGACAGCAAGGCCAAGCGGGACGACAACAAGCGGAACACCAACGAGAACACCAACCCCAGCGTCCCCGGGAGGGAGACGAAGACGACGGTCGTGCAGGAGGGTGCCCGCCACTCGATCGGGGCGAGCATCGAGTTCGAGCCCGGCAGCTGGGAGCTGAGCAAGCGGGCTCAGGACCTCATCCGCGATCAGATCGCCCCGAAGATCCGTGGGCTCAACTACATCTGCCCGATCGTTGGGCACGCGTGGGGCGTCGAGGAAAAAACCACGGGCTACAGCTATGACGAGCTGGCATACAAGCGGGCCCAGGCCGTGAAGGACTTCCTGGTCCGAGAAGGCGGCGTGGAGCCATCGATCTTGCGGGTTGAATCGGCCGGCACCACCGAACCGATCGAGCTTGGCGGCAGCGGGGGGCAAGGCGGCGACTCGAATCGCCGAGTTCAGGTATTCCAGACCGGGCGTACGGTGGAGCAGACCCACCCGGACCCAAACTTCACGGGCGCAGGCGGTTAACGGAAGGGAGCCAGGCATGGCTGATGAAGAAACCAAGGGCGAATCGCAGGAGAGCGAGGCCAAGAAGGGCGGTGGCTTCAAAACCATCCTGATCGTTGCGGTCCTGATGATCGTGGAGGCAGGGGGGCTCTTCGTGCTCATCAACGCCATGGGCGGGCCGAGCGCGGTCGACGCGTCAGAGCTTCAGGGCCTCGAGGGCACCGGCGCAGAGGCCCCGGTCGAGATCGAGCTGGTTTCAGATCAGTTCCAGAACATGCAGACGGGGCGCGTCTGGGAATGGCGTGCCCAGATCTACCTCCGAGTACGCCAGAAGAACGTCGATGAGATCCAGGCGATCATGGAACGCGACGCGGCGATGCTCAAAGAAGGCATCTCGATGATCTTCAGCCGTGCACAGGACAGGCATCTCCGCGAGCCCGGACGCGAGACGGTCACACGCCAGCTCACGACCTACCTCAACGAGGTATTCGGGTATGACGCGGACGAGTTGCCGCTCATCGACCGCGTGCTGATTCCCGAGCTCAAGGGCTTCCCGGCGGACAGCTGATCTGCATCCCTGATCCGAATGCTTGACGGCCGAACGCGCAACAGCTGCGCGGATTGGATTCTTCTGCGCGGCACGCGCAATTTGTGAATGCTCTCCCGTCTACGGGCCGATAACCGGGCTACGAGCGATCGGGGTGATCGCGATGCGCACCCAAGGATTGGACCCGCGATGCCAGATGAGCAGGATAACCCGACTCCTGAGGATCAGAACCCGCAAGAGGAGCCTTCTGCCGAGTCTGAGCCGCAGGCGGACGCTGGCGAAGATCCCGTTGGGGATGAATCTGAGGAAATGAACGAGACCGAAGCATCAGCCCTCGCCGCGGCGATGCAGGCGATCAATCAGGTCCAGGGCGTCGCCGATTCTGCCGGGAGCGGCGAGACCAGCCCGGGGCAGGATGCATCGCCGTTCTCTGCCCCCGAGTTCGGTGATGCGGGCTCGGAAGGGGCGAAGAACGCCATCGATATGCTCTCCGATGTTCACATGGATGTCCGGATCGAGCTTGGTCGGACCCGTATGTACGTCGAGGACGTCCTCAAGCTCAATGACGGCGCGGTCGTGGAACTCGACAAGCTTGCCGGTGACCCGGTGGACGTGTACGTCAACGATCGACGGGTCGCGTGCGGGGAGGTGCTCGTGCTCAACGACATGTTCTGCGTGCGTATCAACGAGGTGATCGACATCACGCAGAGCGACGACTGACCCGGACAAATCCGTGATCACGAGCGGGGGACCCGCTCGGCAACAGCCAGGATGGCGACATGCAGAACACCACGCGCGTAATCGCGATTATTCTCTGTTCATTGGTAGCGGCGCCTGCCGCGGCTCAGCTTGGGCCAACCCCCAGCGAGATACCCGTATCGACGGCCGCAACGCGATCGCAAGACGCGGGGGTGTCCGACAGTGCCCGCGCCCGCCCGGCCATCGACGAGTTGCTCAGCGCCAGGGCGAAGTCGGCTCAGCCGATCGCGGCCAGCGCGTCCCAGGAAGCGGCGTCCGGTCAGTACCAGCCGGTCTCTCAACTCCGCGAAGAACTGCTGATCAGCGAGCCCCGGATCGGTGCCGATCAGGCGCAGGAGCAGCGTTCGGGCACGGGCGAAACACTCACCGGCAGGTCCTCGCTCCCATCGCTGAGTGATGGGTGGGGGCAGACGATCATCGCGCTGGGAGGCGTGGTGCTGCTGATCTTCGGGGTGGCGCAGTTCTTCAAGAAACTCTCCCGATCGCAGGGCGGGCTCGTCGGGCAGCTCGGCGCTGGTGGATCGGCACCTTCGGGCATCCTTGAGGTCATCGGACGATACCCGATCACAACCGGCATGACGCTCGTCGTGCTCAAGTTCGATCGTCGTATCCTGCTCGTCGCGAGCAGCTCCGCCACACGCGGGAAGCATGCAAAGAACGCGAGCATGCAAACCCTCTGCGAGCTTTCCGATCCCGAGGATGTTGCCTCGATCCTGATGAAGGCGAGGACCGCGGACGGGGACACCATCGCACAATCGTTCCAGAGGGCGCTGCAAGACGCGGACGACTTCACTGACGACTCGATCTATAGGTACGACGAGCCGGTTCAGAGGCCCCGTCACACCTCGCAGCAGCGGACGCAACCCAAGCGGACCATCACGAGCGACGAGGGCGATCGCGCGGAGTTGTGGTCGGATCAGGGCGACGGCCTGGCCGCGGCAAAGGTGCTCCGCCAGCGCTTGGCCTCCATGCGACAGGGGCAACGCGCGGGATGAGCGGAACGCAACGAATCCTGATGATGTGCTTGGCGATGCTGATGTTTAGCGGCGTCGCGATCGCACAGGGCTACGGCCCGATGATCCCCGGCGTGCAGGATACGCAGCCGGCATTTGGCTCGGGCAGTCAGGTCGGGTCTGTAACACAGATCAATCCGCTGGATGTGCTCCGGGACGCGGGGAACATGATCAATGGTGCGAGCAACACCGGCGGCGCGATCACCGGTGCTGGCTCATCGGGCAGCGATGGGGGGATCTCCGTCGCGCTCAACATCATGCTCCT
This sequence comes from Phycisphaerales bacterium, assembly GCA_017642965.1. Taxonomy (GTDB): domain Bacteria; phylum Planctomycetota; class Phycisphaerae; order Phycisphaerales; family UBA1924; genus UBA1924. The sequence continues at coordinate 45,938 of JAEPOJ010000004.1, read as the reverse complement.
GCTGACCGTTGTTGCGATGGTGCCGTCGATCATGCTGATGACGACGTGCTTCGTCCGTATCATGGTGGTGCTCGCGTTGCTACGCCAGGCGATGGGCACCCAATCGCTCCCGCCCGCCCAGGTGGTCACCGGTCTCGCGCTCTTCATGACCGCGCTTGTGATGAAGCCGACGATCGACCGCATCTGGGATGAGGCCGTCGTGCCGTATCAGAACGGCGAGATTTCCAACGTTGATGTGCTCTGGGAGCGGGCATCAACCCCGATGCGCGACTACATGTTCGATCAGATCGAAGCAACCGACAACTGGTCGAGCCTGTTCATGGTGCTCAACTACCAGGGCATCGATACGAGCGAGCCAGAGAAGATCAAGCGTGCGGACGTTTCAACGATGTCGCTGATCCCCGCGTACATGCTCTCGGAGCTCAAGGTGTCGTTCCTGATGGGGTTCCGGGTGTATCTGCCGTTCCTTGTCATCGATATGGTCATCGCATCGCTGCTGATCTCGATGAGCATGATGATGCTCCCGCCCGTGCTGATCTCCCTGCCGTTCAAGCTCATGCTCTTCGTGATGGTTGACGGTTGGTCGCTGATTGTCGGCTCGCTGTTGGAGAGCTTCGTTCAGGAAGGGGACGCTGTTCGCGCGAGCGCGACGACCGCGATGATGCTCCCGATCCTGCTCCTCGTCCGTGTCCGTGAGCCCAACCCGCAGCACGGGCTTATCCCCGCAAACACAAATCCATGGAGATGGCGATGCAGTATGACGAGTCATCGATCGAACTGATCCGAGAGACGCTCCTGGTCACGCTCAAGATCGCGGTGCCACTGCTCGTGTCGGGCATGCTGATCGGTCTGTTCATTAGCCTGATCCAGTCCATTACCTCGATTCAGGATCAGACACTCACGTTCGTGCCCAAGATTGTCGGGGTCATCGCGGTCGCGATCCTCCTGCTCCCGTGGATCATCGGCTCCATCGTTGTGTTCACCGCCGAGATGCTCCAGCTGTTCTGATACGCGAGGTGGGTGGTGCCCGATTTTTCGCCCATTCTGGTGCACGCGATGCCGTTCGTGCTGGTGCTGACCCGCATCACGGGCGTGTTCCTATTTACACCACTGCTTACCAGCAACTCGATTCCCCGGTCGTTTAAGACGCTCCTCGCCTTCGCGTTCGCCATGGCGATCTACCCGTTCGTGCCGCCCGCTTCGCTCCCGGCGGACGTGACGTTGGCGCAGCTCGTGCCGCTGATGTTCTCGGAGCTGTTTATCGGGATCATCATGGGGCTGATCATGGGCATCCCGATGGTTGCGATCCAGATGGGCGGGTACATGATGGGCTACCAGATGGGCCTCTCGCTCGCGGAGTCGTTTAACCCTGAGCTTGACACGAACTCCAGCGTCATCGGGCAGCTGCTGTTCTACCTCTCGATCTTCATCTACATCGGGATCGGTGGATTCGAGATCATCTTCGTGACGCTGGCCGACTCGTTCCACCACATCGGATCGGGGACGTTCGCCATCGCGGACACACCGCTCAACCTGCTGCTCGATGTGATCAACTCCGGCTTCGAGCTCGCGATTCGTGTTGCCTCGCCGATCCTCGGCGTGATCTCCATGCTGCTCATCGCGATGGGTTTCATCATGAAGACGATGCCCCAGATCAACATCATGAGCATCGGCTTCTCGATCCAGATCATCGTCGGCCTGACCACGCTCATGCTCCTGATCGGCATCATCGGCGCGGTCGCCGGCGACGAGATCCTGCACGTGCTCACGCTGCTCCAGGAGTGGATCGCGTCTTTCCCGGGAGCCAGCAATGGATGACCTCGGCGAGCGCACAGAACAGCCAACCGCGCGGAAGCTCGAGCAGGCGCGCCAGAAAGGGCAGGTGCCCAAGAGCCAGGATCTCTCGGGTGCGATCACGCTGCTCGGTGCGCTGCTGATCTTCGTGGTGCTCGGCTCGAGCGTGGCGGCGATGTTTATCCGGATCCTCCGCCGGACGCTCGGAGGTGAGATCAGCGCCGATATCCGTTCCACGGAGAGCATGGCCGCGGCGGCGAAGATCGTGGCATACGACGCGTTCACTGTCCTGCTCCCGATCATGGTCCTCTCCGCGATCGTCGCGTACATCTCCGGCTTTGTCCAGGTCGGCTGGCTGATCTCGGGCGACCCCATCCGCCCCAAGCTCAGCAAGCTCTCACCCATCGCGGGGATCAAGCGGATCTTCGGTATCCGTGCAATCGTCAAGACCTTCGTCAACACACTCAAGCTCACCGCGATGGTGGCCGTCTCGACGCTCTTCATCATCGCGAATATGGACGCGATCGCCTCGCTGCCCCGCCTCACACCACTGATGGCGTTGATGCAGGTGCTCCGCCTGATCTTCCTGCTCGCGTTGATCCTGGTGGTGCTGCTGATCTTCATCGCGCTCATCGATTACATTTATCAACGCTGGCAGCACACCAAGGACCTGCGCATGAGCAAGCAGGAGGTCAAGGACGAGCGGAAGACGATGGAGGGCGATCCGCTGATCAAGGGCAAGCACCGCCAGATGGCACGCGAGATCCTGATGCAGCAGGTCGGCAAGGCGGTCCCGGAGGCGGACGTCATCGTGACCAACCCGACCCACTTTTCCGTCGCGATCCGCTACGACCCGGACACGATGGGCGCGCCACGCGTGACCGCCAAGGGTGCCGATCTGATCGCGCTGCGGATCCGCCAGCTCGCTCGCCAGAACGATGTCCCCATCGTTGAGCGCCCACCGCTCGCCCGGGCGCTCTACTGGGGTACGGACGTCGGGCAGGAGATCCCGCTCGAGCACTACGAGGCCGTCGCCGAGCTCCTCGCCTATGTGTACCGCATCGATACCCGAGCCGAGCAGAAGTTCAAGCGACAAACCCGCGACCAATCACGAGCAAAGGAACCCGTCGGGGTGTAACCTATCGGTGACAGGATGTCACCAGATCTCTACGGTGCAGGAGGCACCAGCACGTGGCTGAGAAACAGCCCAACTCGATCACCATGCCGACATGGCTCCTGCGCATCTCCGAGATGCGCGGCTTCATTGTGCCTGTCGGCTTCGTCATGCTGCTCGGGGTGCTGCTCGTGCCGCTGCCCCCGGCGATGCTGGACGTGATGATCTCGATCAACATTTCCCTCGGGGTGATTGTCCTGCTCACGACGCTCTACATGCGTCGCCCACTCGAGTTCTCCGTCTTCCCATCATTGCTGCTCGCGACGACGCTCCTGCGCCTCGTGCTCAACATCGCGTCAACACGCCTCATCCTGACCGCGGACGCGTCCAGCCCCGAGGAAGCGATGGGGGTCGCAGGGCGTGTCATCAGCGCCTTCGGCAGCTTCGTAGCGGGTGATTCGCTCTTTGTGGGCGTCATCATCTTCTCGATCCTCATGATCGTTCAGTTCATGGTCATCACCAAGGGTGCGGGACGAATCGCAGAGGTGGCCGCACGCTTCACGCTCGATGCCATGCCCGGCAAGCAGATGGCGATCGACGCCGAGCTCGCCAACGGGATGATCAGCGAAGAGCAGGCCCGCGCAAGACGCGATGAGATCGGACGCGAAGCAGACTTCTACGGGGCCATGGACGGTGCCTCGAAGTTTGTCAAGGGCGATGCGATCGCCGGCATCATCATCACCGCGGTCAACATCCTCGGCGGATTCGCGGTCGGCACGGTCGACCGCGGATGGCCCGCCGGACAGACCGCTGAGGTGTTCACCCGCCTGACCATCGGCGACGGACTGACCTCGCAGGTGCCCAGCTTCATCATCTCCATGGCCGCGGCTCTCATCGTCACGCGTTCGGGTGACAAGAACAACCTCGGTTCCGAGCTGACCTCCCAGCTCACCGCTCAGCCGACCGGGCTCATGATCACATCTGGCTTCCTGTGCGTGCTCGCGTTCACGCCGCTGCCGACGCTCCCGCTCCTTGTCACCGGCGTAGGTATCGGTGCGGTCGGCTTCGGCCTGCTCCGTACCGCCCGCACGTCCAAGCAGCGAGCGATCGAAGAAGAGATCACCAGCGCCCAGCCGGGCGCGCCCGAGCCGCCACCCATCGAGGACCTGCTGAAGGTGGACGTGCTCGAGCTCGAGGTCGGCTACGGTCTGGTGCCGCTGATCGATACCAGCCAGGGTGGTGATCTGCTCGATCGCATCAGCGCGGTCCGCCGTCAGCTCGCGGTCGAGCTCGGGCTCGTTATGCCACCGGTGCGCATCCGCGACAACATGCAGCTCGCGCCGGGTGAGTACAACGTCAAGATCCGAGGGAACACGGTCGCGCACGGTGCGATCGAGCCCGGCAGACTTCTCGCTATGGATTCTGGACTCGTCACGGAGCAGATCGATGGCGTGCCAACGCGTGAGCCCGCGTTCGGCCTGGACGCCATGTGGATCGATTCGCAGCAGCGACAACGCGCCGAAGCACTGAACTACACGGTCGTCGATCCAACGAGCGTGCTGGCGACCCACATCACCGAGCTCGTGAAGACCTACGCCGACGAGCTGCTCACGCGTGAAGAGGTCAACAACCTGCTCGAAGGGCTCAAGGAGAAGGCGGGCAAACTCGTTGAAGAAACAATCCCCGCCGTGATCAAAACAGGGGAGCTTCAGAAGATCCTCCAGTCACTCCTGCGAGAGCGCGTGCCGATCCGCGACATGGAATGCGTGCTCGAAACCCTGGCAGACTGGGGAACAAAGACCAAGGACCTCGACGTGCTGGTCGAATATGTGCGTAACGGGCTGCGTCGAACGATCTGCGCGATGTACTCCACGCCAGATGAGGAAGGCAACCATCGCCTCCTCTGCGTGACGCTGGATCCGAATCTGGAAGACCAGATCAACGCGTACATCGACCGCGGCGCGCAGGGAACCACGATGAACATGCCCGCCCGGGTCGCCAGAGAGATCGCGACGCAGATCAGCAACGGCCTCGGTCAGGTGACGATGGCGGGGGGGCTGCCGGTCGTCATCGCTTCACCGCAGGTCCGTCAGGCGGTCTGGCAGATCATCGAGCCGCATGTGCCTGCAGTTGCAGTACTTGGGTACAACGAAATCGTCCCCGGCATCGATGTCGAGTCGCTCGCCCTGATCGAACCGATCGGTCAGCTGGGGGGCCAGAGACAGCAGCAGGGTGAGATGAGCGCGGCCGCGTCCTGATACGACATCTTCATACACAGCTTATGCACAGCCCCACAGGTGGTGGTATCGCCCTGCGATGGAGGGTAAAGTGATACCGTAGAACTGCGACACCCGACCATGGGTGAAACCGCCCACTCGTGGACCCCGTTGAGCAAACGCCAGGACGGCTCATGAAACTCAAGACCTATACCGCTGAAACAATGGCACAGGCGCTCGCGCAGGTCCGCAAGGATCTCGGCAAAGATGCGATGATCCTGCATACCCGCAGCTACCGCGTCGGCTCATGGCTCGGCCTGGGTGGCAAGAACATGGTGGAGATCACCGCGTCATCGCCCGCCCAAGCCCAGAAGCCGCGCACGCAGCGCCCCGCGCCGCAGGTCCAGGCCGCGCCCCAACGAGCAAGCGCCGAGCAGGAGCCCGAGATCGTGGTCCGGCGCGGGCGCACACTCACACGCCAGCGCCTCGGCGCGGGCAGCGAGTCGGAGCGAGCGAGTGTCTTGACGAGCGCTCCGCCTGCAAAGAAACGCGAAGACGATCGCGGCCTGAACGGGCGAGATGCACTGTTCGGAGACGAACCACCTCGCGCACCCAGGACTCCCGCAGCGGAACCACGATTGCAGCGACCTACCAAGGTCGATCGCGAGCCACCGATGGCCCCAAAGGTGCCACAACAGTCAGCGCCGAAGGCGGAGCCAAAGCAGTCGACTAAGGACGAGAACGCTGAGCTTCGCGCTCAGCTGGAATCCATGCAGAAGATGATGGGGCAGGTGCTCGAATCAACCCGAAAGACCGCTGTCGCGGTGAATACCGGGACAGGATCGGGCACGCTTCCTTCGGGTGAGATGCCCGCTCCCTTGTTCGATCTCTATAAGAAGATGATGGACAACGACGTCTCTGCGGAGATGGCGGATCATCTCGTTGGCGCAGTCCGTGATCGCCTCGACAAATCCGAACTGCACGACCCGATCGTGGTGCGCCAGGCGCTGCTACGCGAGATTGAGCAGACCATCCGTACTCGATCTGAGTCGCTGCTCAACATCGATCATCACGCCGCGGGCTCGCGCCCCCGGATCATCGCGCTGGTTGGACCAACTGGGGTAGGGAAGACCACCACGGTCGCCAAGCTCGCAGCGACGTATAAGCTCCGCCACCACAAGAAGGTCGGGCTGATCACCTCCGACACCTACCGGATCGCGGCCGTCGATCAGCTCAGGACCTACGCCGGCATCATCGGGTTGCCGTTGCGGGTCGCGAACACGCCGGATGAGATGAAAGCCGCGATCGATGAGCTCCACCACCGGGACATCATCATCATCGACACGGCCGGCCGGTCGCAGAATAACGCCAAGCGTATCGAGGAACTGGCCGGGTTTGCCCAGATTGCCTCCCCCGATGAGACGCATCTGGTGCTCTCAACGACGGTTGGCGAAAACGTGATGAGAAAGACCGCCGAGAGATTCCGTGCTCTGGGCCCCGACAGGTGTATCCTTACCAAGCTCGATGAGGCAGTCACCACCGGCCCGATCGCGGGACTGTGTGACCGCATCGGTCTCCCGTTGAGCTTCGTGACCGTGGGACAGGAGGTCCCCGATGATCTAGAGCCCGCACGTGCCGATCGGCTGGCGCGGTGCGTGCTCGACGGCCCGGACGCCGTGCTCCGCAGAGACGAGGGAATCGGATGAGCCAGGTTGTGTCGGCACAGGACTCGAATAACCCATCACAGCAGAGCACCGGCGCAGAGGATCAGGCCTCACGCCTGCGTGATCTTGTGAGCTCGCTCGAGCAGAGCGAACAGCACACCCACAGCGAAATCGATCCCTCGGATCGCCGTTTTACCCCCCCCTCGAGAAGAATCCCGGTCGTCGCGATCGCATCCGGCAAAGGGGGCGTGGGCAAGACCACGACCTCGGTCAACCTCTCGATCGCGCTCGCCAAGCACAACAGACGCGCCATCCTGCTCGATGCCGATCTCGGGCTCGCGAACGCGGACGTGCTCTGCGGGCTCATGCCCAAGGCACGCCTCGAATCCGCGGTCGGTGAGGATTTCTCGCTCGAGGACCTCGCCATCGACGCCCCGGGCGGTTTCCGCCTGATCCCCGGGTCCGTTGGCATCGGACGCGTGGGCGAGCTCGATGATGCGGAACGGCGCGTGCTGCTCAACCGCCTGAACGATCTCCACGAATCCAACGACGTCATCATGATCGACACGAGCGCCGGACTCGGGCCGAGCGTGACCGCGTTTATCGATGCCGCGGACGCATGCCTGATCGTCGCGACTCCCGAGCCGACCTCGATCGCGGACGCCTACGCCCTGATCAAGGTGCTCGTGACTCGTCAGCACGAGAACCCCGATGCGCACGTTCCGACCCTGGCACTGATCGTCAACCAGGCGATCAACGAGAAGGAAGCGAACACCGTGCACGCGCGGATCTCGGGCGTGTGCGACCGGTTCCTTGGCTACGGGCTCCCGATGATCGGGTACATCCGCAAGGACAAAAAGGTCGTCAAGGCCATCAAGGCCCGCTCCCCGTACATGATCGAGTCACCCAAGAGCAGCGCCTCGCGTGATATGGCCGAGCTCGCCGCTTCGCTGATCGACTGGCTCGGCATCGAAGGGCGTGCTACTGCATCCCCCAAGCGTCGCTTCTTCGGGCGATGAACGCCTCATTCTGCTGAAAATCCACCGGGAGTCAGCTCTGCTGGCTCGGATTTTGCGTGAATCCCAATCATCTGGCACGCGAGCGCGCGGGACCCAGAGCCCCGTTGGGCTCAACTGACCGCAAGATTGCGACGATGATGGGATGCACCTATGGCTGAGGTCTACGAAGATATCGAGATGGTCGAGGACGAGGGGCTCGTTGATCCCAGTGAGTACCTCGCGGATATCCCTGCAACCCTGATTTCGGGTGTATTCGGGCTCACAGCGTTTATGCTGACCTGCTTCGTGGGTCTGCTCGCAGGAAACCCGGGCCACGTTATATTGCTTCGAGCGATGCTCGCGATGCTGGTATGCGCGATCATCGGGCGGATCCTGGGCATCGCGGGTGAGATCTGTATCCGCGAGTTTGTCTCCAAGTATAAATCCACCCGCCCACGCCCCAGAAAGCCTCAGGAACTGCTCACGCTTGAAGCCGAGCAACGCGAGCACGATCGCGCGGTCCAGCACATGAAAAAAAGCGGAGAAAAGTAAGCGTTGGCAAGCACAACGCAAGTCAGTAATAGATATACTCTTGTCGGCTATGGGCAAGGATCGCCCGTGCAGACAACTCAAATTTCCTCCCCTGTTCAGCGTTGTGCTATCGGACATCATTTGATGGGAGGGCGCACTACACGGTTCCCCGTGTGTGTCAATGGTCAAGGAGCCGACCGATGACAGCCGTGAGATCCAAGTTCTCAGCGCGTCACAGCGCGCAACACGCAACCTCCAGCAATCTCCCTACGCGTTTCGACGATATGGAGATGGTCGATGTCTGGATGCTCTATCAGAGTGACCCTGGCGAGGAGCTGCGGAACTTCCTGATTGAAAAGTTCCTCCACCTCGTCCGCTACAACGCGGAGCGGATTTACCAGCGTCTTCCCGACGAGGTCGATCTTGAGGACCTGATGTCCGCGGGCCTGTTCGGGCTGATGGACGCGATCGACGCGTACGATCTTGAACGCGGCGTGAAGTTTGAGACCTACTGCGCTCCGCGAATCCGCGGTGCGATCCTCGATGAGCTGCGCTCAATGGACTGGGTGCCACGCCTCGTCCGTCACCGCACCTCCAAGGTCGAGGCCGCCAAGCAGCAGATCCAGATGGAACTCGGCCGCAAGCCCACCGACCAGGAGGTCGCCAAGCGCCTCGAGATCGACAAGAACGAGTTCATCAAGTACAAGCGTGACTCGTCGGCGGTTGCCGTGACGAGCATCACTCGCAAGTGCTACCAGTCCGAGGGATCCCGCGAGCTGCGCGAGATCGATGTCATCAAGGACGAGGCGCAGGAGAGCCCCGTCAAGCTGATCCAGCGGCAGGACCTCAAGGAACTGATGACAAAGGGCCTCACACGCGCAGAACGCCTCATCATCGTGCTCTACTACTATGAGGGCATGACCATGAAGGAGATCGGCACAACGCTCGATCTCTCCGAATCGCGCGTGTCGCAGATGCACTCCTCAATCCTTGCCCGCCTCAAGGCACAGATGCAGCACCGGATGCGTGAGCTCGAGCCCATGCGATCCTGATCACGACAATCCGCAGTCTTCTCTCGACCGGCCGTTCGTATGGCCGGTTTTTTCGTGCCCGCGAGGGACTTGAACTCAATCGCTCGCAGGCATTGACTGCAGTATGCGTCAGAATGCGTACATCGCGCTGGGGTCGAACCTTGGTGACCGGGAGTCATACATTCGCGGTGCGATCGAAGCCGTGGGACGCCTTGAGGGCACGGAAGTCCTGGCCGAGTCGAGTGTGATCGAGACGGATCCGGTCGGGCCCGATGGGCAGGGGCCGTACCTCAACGCTGTGATCCACATCCGCACCACGCTGGCCCCGAGGGACCTGCTCGATGAACTGCTCGCCATCGAGCACGAGTTCGGGCGTGATCGCTCGGAGCAGCAGCGGTGGGGCCCGCGCACCCTCGATCTCGACGTGCTTGTGTATGAGGACTTGATCATCGATGAGCCCGGGCTGAATGTCCCGCACCCACGCCTTCACGATCGCCTCTTCGTCCTTGTGCCGCTGGCAGAGATTGCCCCGGAGCTCAATATTCCCCGTCATGAAAAAACGCCCCGAGCGATGCTCAGGGCGTTGGTGAATCACTGACTGGTCGACTGGCTCATCCCGCTTCCGCGCGAGGGTGAGCGTCCTTGTACGCGTCCTCGACACGCGATGTGGACAGGTGCGTGTAGACCTGGGTCGTCGAGAGCGACTGGTGTCCGAGCAGTTCCTGCACGCTGCGAAGATCGGCGCCGTTGTCGAGCAGGTGGGTCGCGAAGGAGTGACGCAGGGTGTGGGGCGAGATCGTCGGATCCAGGCCGACCGCACGCAGGTACTTGTCGAGCTTCCGGCGAACGCTCCGCGACGAGAGTCGCTTGCCGTGCTTGTTTAGGAACAGTGGGAGCGTTTCAGCCGCGCTGTGGCGGTTGGCCCAGATCTGACCGAACTTGGCGTCGTTGCTCATCAGATCGATGTAGCGACGGATCGCATTCAGTGCGTGCGAACCGAGCGGCACAATGCGCTCTTTGCGTCCCTTTCCACGCACGTGCATCGCTTCGTTCTCGAAGTCGAGGTCGTCATGGTTCAGCCCGACGAGCTCGGAGACACGGATGCCGGTGGAGTACAGCGTCTCAAGCATGGCCCGATCACGACGCCCGAGGACGTCGTGCTCGTTGGGAGCAGCGAGCAGACGCTCGATCTGCTCGATCGTGATCGCCTTTGGCAGTCGCTTGGACTGTCGGGGCGTGCGGATCAGCGTCATCGGGTTGGTCTTGGTGTAGCCGTGACGGTTGCCCCACTTGTAGAACGAGCGCAGGGTTGCGATCTTGCGGGCCATTGTTGCTGGCGAATAGCTCTGCTCACCAAGGAATCCGAGGTACGCACGGATCAGGTCCGCGTCCGCGTCACAGATGACGTTGGTCACCGTCGGGCGGTCAATCTGACCGGCGACATCGCCGCCGGGGTTGCCGCGGGACGTGAATGCGAGGCGTTCGGCGTCCTGATCGAGCTGCACCCCGGTGTCGTTCACGATGTAGTCGATGAACTGACGAAGGTCCGCACCGTAGCAGCGGGCGGTGTACGGTGAGAAATGACGCTCGTCTGTCAGGTAGCTCGCGAACTCATCAGTGATTGGCAGCGTGGTCATGCGTTTGCTCCGGCGATCCGCATCCGCGGTCTGAAAAGGGCGTTGTGTGAACTGTCTGTCGTGCTATCGGGCTTTCGAAGAACCCGCTGAAGGCGGATCGAGATGATGATGCACAACAATTTCGGACGCGATGCGTTCCGCATCTTCCCATGTCAAGGGCGTGTTTGGGCTGTCAGCCAGGTCCGCGATCCGTTCAAGCAGCTCCGCGGCACCCTCGGAGGGGCACGCGAACCGCCAGAAGTGGGGGGGGCGTTGCAGCGTGACACAGACGAGGTCGTCATGTGCACGATCGCTGTGAGATGACTCGGGTGTGTCTGTTGGGGACTGATCTGGGTTCAACGCGTGCTCCGTTCCCGGAGCTCACGCCCCGCTCAGTCGTACGCCCCGATGCTCACGGGTTGCCGTGAGAGCCGAAGCCATTCCTCGTCGATCAGCCGCCCGACCGTATGGTGAGCCGCAAACTCGGTGTACAGATCCATGCTCGCGAGGTAGATGCGCCATTGCATCGCGCTCTGGTGTTCGCTACGTCCTTGGGCGTATGTGCGTGCCGCGTACTGCACCTCATGGTTCCGCCCATCGAGGTGCTCGCTGACAACCGATACCGGTTCGCCCGCAAAGCGAAGCCCGGATGTGGTCCCGAAATCGGTGAAGGCACTCGTCAGCATGCGGGTGTCGAGCGATGCCTGGGAGGCCTGGGCCATGGTGCCCGGGCGGGCATACAGGGCGAGCGCAAGCCCCAGCACGGGTGGGTCGTACGGGTCGTACGCCGTAATCGAACCGACAACGATGGCGTCAGCACCCAGGAACTCCGCGATCTGGTGTGCATCGCTTGAGGTCTCGATGCCGTTGACAAATCCGAGCGAGCGCATCGCGTCGATGCTCCGGTTGAGCGGGAGGCAGCGGATGCCCCTGGCCTCCTGCACCGCGGCGATGATCGCATCGCCGATGCGGGCGGAGTCCGCGATCGAGGTCCCCGACTCGTTGAGCGGCGGGATGACCGCCCAGAGGACGTCTCCCTGTGTCGCGTCATATGGCGACACGATGACGCCGGGTGGGGTGAGGGGATCGCGCTCCTTCGTCATAGAGCACGCGGTCAGCACCGCGAGCATCGAAGCAAGCATCGAGAGCGTGATCACCCGATTGAGCATGGTCTGTGCACTTGTCATGGCGTCCTGCCGGATTCTGAGACGGGCGTCCGTTCCCGTCCGAGTCAAACGTGGGGCTGATCAGCCCCGGAAACGCCGGGCGTGACTCTCGTCACGCCGAGCGGGTGGGTGGGTTATTCGTTCTCGCCATCGGTCGGGACCGTGGCGAAGGAGTTCGCGATATCGGGCATGGTCACGCTCGCGGCGCGGATTGCCGGTGACAGTTCCATCGACCAAAGATGGTCTTGCCCATCCATATTCGAGACAAAGAAGATGTCGTTGTTGCGCCCCCAGACGGGCATCAGATCGATCGTGTCACCGTCGGTGAGCTTGATTTTGCCCGTGCCCTCTGTGGAGACCATCCAGATGGTGGAGGACTCGGGGCGGGCGGTGCCGCCCTGCGACCAGGACTGCGAGTTCGGGACCGCGGCAAAGGTGATGAACTTGCCGTCGGGCGACCAGGACGGGTTGATCAGGGCCTGGTTGGGGCCGGCGGCAATCTCGGTCTCGCGGCCCGCGGTGCCCGGGACCGGGTTGTAATCCAGCGTCCAGACCGAGAACGCTCGGTCGCCACGCTCACGCGACCGTTGGAAGAGGATCTGGTCCGCACCGGCGATGCCGGTCCCCGAGACCGGGCACCACTCGGGGAACAGCCCGAAGCCAACAAACTGTGGGCCCGCGTCGCTCATGACGTCCTTGACCCAGATCTCCCAGCGGCCGGACTGCTGGCCGAGGCGGCAGAACGCGATCTGACGCCCGTCGGGCGACCAGGTCGGGTGCAGGTCGTGAGCGCTCTCCGCCGTCAGCTGAACAACCTTGCCGCCTTCGAAGGGCATGACGAACAGGTCCCACGAGCCGGTCCGGTCCGAGGCGAACGCGATGTAGTTGCCGTCCGGCGAGACCGTCGGCATGACGTCCTGGGCCGGGTCATCGGTCAGGCGTGTCACGACCGAGCCGCTGTTGCTCTTGACATAGATATCCGCGGTCGGGCGGTGCTGAGTGCTCGCGAAGACGAGGTATCGCCCGTCTGGAGAGACGGTCGGATCAAAGTCTGATCCGGCGTAGGAGCTGGTGACCTGCCGCACGTTAATAGTCGCGCGCACGGCGTCCGAGTTCGTCTCGCTGGGGAGCTCGATGCCCATCGCGTTGGCGTACACGAAGGCGCTGATATCGCCCGAGCGCAGCGCTGCGGGTGATTCTGTGGTGTCCGTGAAGTATGGGTCACGCTCGACAGGCGTGGGGGCGTCAGCGGTGCCGAGCCGCATGTTCTGCTGCTCGGCGCTCCCGCCGAGCGATTCATCCTCGAAGCCCACGGTGTTCGAGTCCTGCGCAGCAACCTTGGCTACGGTCTTGATGTTCTCGAGTGGTTCGGGCTTCGGGTAGGTCTTCTTGGCCTGCGTGCCCTCGGCGCTCATGGCATCGATGCTCGCGCTCGAGTTGCTCTTGAGCGAGCCGCCGAGCTGAGGCTCGTTCGTGGCAACCTCTTCCTTCGCAACAAAGTAGCTGCTCTGGCGGGCCTGCTGAGATTCGATCTGTGACTGCTTGCTCTTGTTCCAGAACCCCGTGCGCTTCGCACCGCACGCGGGCATCGTCGCGAGCGAGCCGGCGCACGCGATCATGAGAACAGGACACAGCAACGAGCGGCGGTTCTTGGTGTTCATGGTCTTCCCTGATGTTTTCGATGCGTGGCGCATGACGGCACTCCGCTGACGCGCACCGGCCTGAAACCGGCGCTGATCCCCGACCCATCTCCGCGGGGTGATCGTCCGTGGTCGGCGGGCTCCGCCCGATCGAACCGTATCTGGGTGTCCCTTGCCCGTTCATCCGTAGGGCGTGGTGGTGGACACCGGGGCGTCGTGCGTGCGGGGCTCCGCCCGCGGCCGTGCACGGCCCGTTCAAGTTCCCTTATCGGACGAGTCGTGATCGAACCTTGAGACTCGATAACCGCGCCGGGACCAAATTTTCGGACCGGACCAAAAAAGAAGTCGGGCGGACCCCACCACAGATCCGCCCGACAAGGGAGAGAGCGTTTGTTGCACGCCCGGTATGTGCTGATGTATTCGGGTCAGGCCACGCGTCGACGCACCATGATCGCCGGTGCGTCGCCCGGGCGATCCCAGCGTGACTCACGCCCGCGCGGCTTCTGGGTTTCCAGCAGGTGATCGAGGTATTTGTCCAGCGATTCACGCTTGAACTGCTTGAGGTACTCCACCGTCGCGGATCGGTTGATCGTGATGATCTGATCGACAACCTGCTCGATCGAGAGCTCCGCTCGCGGGGCTTGCTCACGGTTCAGGTCACGCTTGGTGTTGGAACGGGTCCACGAAAACAGATCGGGCATGGCGAGTCTCCGTACTCACGCAGTTCATCTCATCGCACCCGGGAGCAGCCTTGCTCCCTCATGGGTGCCCGCTCGATATCGGGAGGTTCCTGCGCGATCGCGGAGTGGATAACCGCCGCGGACCAAGCGGGGCGTCAAAAAACTGCGCCCGGAGCGCAGGATTCGCGTGATTGTGATTGCCTTGTGGATAGGGTTCAGCATGTTCCTGATCCGCGAAGAGCACGAGTTCCTGTCTCCGTACGCCTTGCATGAGGGCGGGCGTGTCGTCGCGATCGAGCTCAACCAGTACATCACCGACTGGGCCGACGATTCGGAAGCAGCTCCTCTGAATACGGACTACGTCATCCTCCAGGATCACGACCCAAAGAAGGTGAAGACGCCGGACGAGGATCCCCAGTCCTGGCTGAGCGGCTGGTCCCAGGGCGGCTGGGAACGCTTCGACGCGGGCTACCGCGTCGCGTTGACCAAGGCGGAGCTCATGCACGCGAAGGTCGTGCTCCGCCCCAGCGCCGCCGGCATGCTCAGCGATGCCGTGAGCACCCTCAACTGGTGCACCCGTGGGGGTGGAAAGGCAGCTCGCATCCTGCTCGATCCGATGGGCTGGATTGTCCCTTCCATGATGCGCGATCTTGAGGATCACCTCGATCGCATCAGCGAGCTGGCGATTGAGCTCCAATCGCACGGGCGGGTCTGGGGTGTGCTTGTTCGATCAGCGATCCCGTCGGCGGACCAATCCACGCTGGCCCCGTGCCCGCTCCACGCGGGCGAGCTCGCCAGTGACATGATCCTGGAGAAGCTCGGCGGACTGATCAGCGCATGCGAGCGGGTGATCGTCGCTGACCCGTCGGATATCACCCGGATCAGTGCAGGCAAAGGGGGCGATGCCTGACCGGTGGCCAGCACGCTGCTACCATTGTTGCAGGGCGCAGGGACGCCGATCCTGAGTGATTGAGGAGCATCATGGGCACAGTCAACCACCCGACATTCCAGCGCGTGAAAAGCCAGTTTTCCAATGTAAAGTTCCGCGCGAGCGAGTTCCGCGGGCAGGCAACCCTCGTGGTCGAGCCCGAGGACCTGCACCGTGTCATGAAGTTCCTCCGCGACGACGAGTCGTGCAGCTACAACTTCCTCTCCGATGTCATCGGGATCGATTACCTGAACTACCCGGCCAAGACGCTCGGGCGTTTCGCGGTGGTCTACAACCTGTGCTCGACGACCCGGAACGATCGGTTCTTCGTCAAGGTGTTCCTCGACCCATCGCTGCCAACCGACGGGATCGAGAACGACCCTGCCCTCGCGGTTGAATCCGTCTGCGATCTCTGGCCGGGCGCCGAGTGGACCGAACGCGAGGTCTTCGATATGTTCGGGATCCGGTTCAACAACCACCCGGACTTGCGCCGCATCCTCTTGTGGGAAGACTACCCAGCACACCCGCTCCGCAAGGACTACCCCCTGCGTGGACGCGGCGAGCGCGAGTCCTACCGCGTGGTGGACCGCACGAGCTCGTAATCCGAGCGATCTCGCACCTCCAGTTCATATCCTGAGGAGCCCGCATGGACCCCCAGACCCGCATCACCCAGTTTCAGCGCCTCATCGCCGACGACCCCAACAACGACATGGCCTACTTCTCGCTGGGCAACGCCTTCCTGCAGAACGAGCAGTTCGAGGAAGCGGGCGAGACATTCGCCAAGTGCGCCGAGATCAACGAGGCGATGACCAAGGCCTACCAGCTCGCGGGCGATGCCTACATCAAGGCCGGCAAGGTCGATCTCGCCAAGGTGGTCCTGACCAAGGGCTACATCGAGGCCACAACCCGCGGCGATCTGATGCCCAAGAACGCCATCGCGGACCTGCTCGCCTCGATCAACGAGCCCATCCCCGAGGTCAAGGACGAGCCCAAGAAGGCCCCGGAGCCAACGGGGGACTTCAAGTGCCAGAAGACCGGTCAGATGGGGACACAGCTGCCCCGCCCGCCGTTTAGAAACGCATTGGGCGAATGGATCCAGAACAACATCTCCAAGCAGACCTTCGACGAGTGGATCGGTATGGGGACCAAGATCATCAACGAGCTCCGCCTCGATCTGTCCCGCGACGACCACGATGCCGTCTACGACTATGCGATGCGGGTCTATCTCGGGATTTCCGATGACCTCTTCCGCGAACTCCTCGGCAAGGAGCCCCCGATGCCCGACGGGCAGTACAAGGGCGTAATCGACGACATCATGGCCCGCGGCGGGCACCTGGAGAGCGAGCAGGGCAACCTGCACACCCAGGTCGAGGAATAAGATCTGTGATCAAGGCTCAGGAGTGAGCATTTCTAGGATCAAGGGGTCTGGGGAGTCGGTAGCTTGATAGTGATCGAGTGCCGTTAGCCCCATGGGGTCTGTTGCGCTGATATCGGCGCCGGCTTCGATGAGTATCGGGATGACTTCGGAAGCGTCGTTGCGAGTTGCAACGATCATTAACGAAGTATGCCCGTCGAACTTGCCTGAGCGGGAGACAAAGTTGACATCGGCCCCGGATTGAATAGCTGCTCTCATCTTGTCCGGTGAATCTGAGTACCAAGCCATAGTGGTATTTGAGTCAGTGATTTTCCCCTGAACTTCGTTGACTTTGGCCGTCACAAAGAAGTGCTGAAATGCTCCCGCTCCAATAATCACCAGCATTGAAACTGCGATAATCGAGTAACTCAATTTGTTCTTCATTCCAGTATCTTAGTCGGTATGCTTCAGGGGCGATTCTGAGGCGAAAACACTGATTGTGGCCCATAGACCAGGCTGATCTGCGGCCTATCATTCATTGCTACAGGGTTGTCCTGCGGCAGCTACACGCATCGGCGGCGTAAGTGGTGGAATGACAGGTTCTAAGGCGAACCGATCCACGGCTGCGTACGCGACGGAAGGAAGAACGAATCCATGCCATTGCCAGTTGAAGAGAAGCAGCAGATCATCAAGGACTTCGCCCGCAAAGAGGGTGACTCGGGCAGCCCCGAGGTGCAGATCGCGCTGCTGACCGCACGCATCAAGCAGGTCGCGACGCACCTGCGTCAGAACAAGGGCGATGTCCACAACCGACGCGGGCTCGTCATGATGGTTTCCAAGCGGAACCGCCTGCTCCGCTACCTGTCCAAGAAAGACCACGCGGCGTACCTTGAGCTCATCGGCAAGCTCGGCCTGCGTAAGTAAGAGTAACCAATCGCCCCGCGTGTACGAGAGTCCACGCGGGGCTTTGTTGTAAGCGGCTCTTCTGGGCCGCATTGAAATCGACCCGGACCCATTGAGAGTGGCAGCAGACGACGGACAGTCCAAGCACGCGTGCGACTGTTTCTCGTCTTCTGCCTCTCAAATGCGTGAGGATGGGTCCGCTTGTTGGCGATGCGTGCGCGGATCAATCGGTGATCCGGGGCGCATCATCATTCGGCAACCTCACGGCCGAGACCGGTGCATCACACGCGCCACCATTTGGAAGGCATATCACACATGACCACCACCTCAAAGGCAGTCGTCGTCGAGAAGGAAATCGGCGGACGCACGATGCGGATCGAGACCGGGCAGATCGCCAAGCTCGCGTCCGGCTACGTCCTCATGTCGCACGGCGAGACCGCCGTCGGCGCTTCCCTGGTTCGCGCGGACCCACGCCCCGGCCTCGACTTCTTCCCCATGCAGGTCGACTACCGCGAGAAGCTCTCCGCGGGCGGCAAGTTCCCCGGCGGCTTCCGCAAGCGTGAGGGCGCGCCCAACGAGAAGGAAGTCCTCACGATGCGGATGATCGATCGCCCGATCCGTCCGCTCTTCCCCGACGGCTTCATCGAAGAGATCCAGATCCAGTGCTGGGTGATGAGCCACGATGGCGAGAACGACGCAGACGTCATCGCCGGCTCGGCCGCCTCCGCGGTCCTGGCGATCTCCGACGCGCCGTTCGAGGGCCCGACCGCGACGGTCCGCGTTGGCCGCATCCACACCGAGGACGGTATCGTCCACATCATCAACCCTACCAACGCACAGCTCGAGTTCTCGGATATCGATCTCGTCATCGCCGGCCACAAGGACGGGATCAACATGATCGAGGTCGGTGCCGCCGAGGTCCCCGATGAGGAAGTCCTCGAAGCGATCAGGTTCGGCTACGAGAACGGCGTGCAGCCCATCCTTGAGCTCATCGATGAGCTCGTCTCCAAGGTTGGCAAGGAGAAGCGACTCGGCGATCACATGAACCTCGTCCCCGACGACGTCATGGCCGAGGTCACCAAGCTGGTCGAGAAGGAGCTGACGGAAGCCCGCAAGATCAAGAGCAAGAACGAGCGTGGCGACAAGGTCGGCGCGATCAAGAAGGCCATGCTCGAAGAGCACTTCCAGATCAACGAGTCGGGCACGCCCGGCGAGTGGGAGGCGAGCAAGAAGCGCCGCGGCCAGGCAAGCGAGGCGTTCCGCAAGCTCGAAAAGAAGATCACACGCCGCCTGATCATCCAGGAAGGCACCCGCGCCGACGGGCGTGCGTTCGATGAGATCCGCCCGCTCGAGATGGAGGTTTCCAAGTTCCCCCGCACCCACGGCTCGGCCATGTTCCAGCGCGGCGAGACCCAGTCGCTGGTCACCTGCACGCTCGGCACCGGCCGCGACGAGCAGGTGGTCGACGGGCTGATGCCCGAGTACTCCAAGAAGTTCTACCTGCACTACAACTTCCCGCCCTTCTGTGTGGGCGAGGCCGGGCGCATCATGGGCCCGGGTCGTCGTGAAGTCGGTCACGGTGCACTCGCGGAGCGTTCACTTCTGGGCGTGCTGCCCAGCGCAGAGGACTTCCCCTACACCATCCGCATCGTCTCGGACATTACCGAGTCCAACGGCTCGTCCTCGATGGCATCCGTCTGTGGCGGCTGTCTCGCACTCATGGACGCGGGCGTCCCGATCACCAACACCTGTGCCGGCATCTCGGTGGGTCGTTTCACCGACGATAATGATGAGAACGAGGTCTTCGTGACCGACATCATCGGTGAAGAAGACTTCTTCGGCGACATGGACTTCAAGGTCTCGGGCACGCGTGACGGCATCACCGGCATCCAGCTCGACCTCAAGGCACGCGGTCTGGTCATGGATCAGATCGAGACCATCTTCGCGCAGGCGAACAAGGGCCGCATCGAGCTGATCGAAGCGATGGAAGAAACCATCCCCGCACCGCGTGAGAAGACCAGCAAGTACGCACCGATGATGATCCAGCTCAACATCGACGTTGAGAAGATCGGCAAGCTCATCGGCCCGGGCGGCAAGACCATCCGCGCTCTGCAGGATAAGTACGACGTCAACATCGACGTCGAGGACGACGGCACAGTCATGGTCTCTTCGACCAACCGCGAGAACGTCGAGAACGCCGAGGCCGAGATCAGCGCCCTGTGCGAGGATGTCCGCCCCGGCACCATCTACGAGGGCAAGGTCGTTTCGACGAAGGACTTCGGTGCCTTCATCGAGATCGCGCCTGGCACCGACGGCATGTGCCACATCTCCGAGCTCGCCGACGGCTACGTCGAGAGCGTCGCGGACGTGGTCAGCGTGGGCGACATCGTCAAGGTGAAGGTCATGCTCGTGGACGATCAGGGACGCATCAAGCTCTCGATCAAGCGGGCCGATCCCAACTGGGACGAGGGGAAGGCTGATGCTGAGAAGAAGGCACGCCGCGAGAAGCGCTCGGATGATTCCGAGGGCGACTCCGAAGCCGAGGGATCGGGCGACGGCGAGCAGAAATCCAAGAAGAAGCGCCGCCGCCGCAAGCCCCGCCGCAAGGATGAGGACAAGCAGGAAGCGGCATCGGCCGAGTAAAACCCCCTTCCGAAGCCCGGAATCGGGGCATCCGACTGAAATTCAGCCCGCTGGGAACCCGCGTCCCAGCGGGCTATTTGACGCACGCTCGGAATTTGGTATGCTGGGAGGGCGGTAGGCCGGGTTGTATAGGCATTACGCATACCTAAGCATGCGTCAAGGCTGTCCGTTTTACTTCTGGGATCACCACCATCCCCGGGGTACGCTGAGATGTGATTGGGGATCGGGACATCCCCGGGGGAACGCCATGTCGGAGAACGAAACAAAACCGAACGCAGAAGGCGGATCATCCAACGCCCTGCACGGTGTCAACGGGAATGTGAAGTGGTTCGACCCACGGAAAGGGTTCGGCTTCATCATCGGCCCCGAGGGTCAGGACATCTTCGTCCACTTCACCGTCATCGAGGGCGAAGGTTTCCGTGTGCTCAAGGATGGCTCCAGCGTCACCTACGACGCGGAACAGAACGAGAAGGGCTGGCGCGCAACACGCGTACACCGCGAGGTGCCGGAAGGCGAGGACACGGACGCGCCCGAGGTGGTCGTCCCACGCCGCACCTATTCTCGCACCCCCCGGCGCTGATCGAACGTTCATGCGCTGCGTAAAGTTGATCCGGGATGAGCATCCGCTCGTCTCGGTTTTTCTTTCGACCACCCAGAGGATCGGATGAGCCTGACGCTCGGAATCATGCTGGTGCTGTGCGGGGCGTTCATCGGGGGCGCCCTGGCGTACATCCTCGCGGCCCGGCGCGTCCGTCTGTCTGTGGCCAGAGAGCAGCTGGCCCAACGCCGTGCGCAGGCGGCCGAGCATCTCGCGGAGATCGGATCCATGACCGGCGGGCTCGCCCACGAGATCAAGAACCCGCTCTCAACCATCGGACTCAACGCACAACTCCTCAAAGAGGCGATCGAGGACTCCGCGATCGAACATGGCGAGAAACAGCGACTCGTGCGGCGCATCGAGGCGCTGGCGCGCGAAACAGAGCGCCTGCGTGGCATCCTGGAGGACTTCCTGGAGTACGCGGGCGAGCTGCGCCTGAGTCTGGCGAACGCATCGATCAACCAGCTCGTTCAGGAGCTGACAGATTTCTTCGCGCCGACCGCCGAGAACGCGGGCGTACGCCTCCGCATCGAGACGCCACCGGTCTCACCCGAGCTGCATATCGACGCGTACCACCTCAAGCAGGCGCTCCTGAACCTGATGCTCAACGCCGTCAATGCGATGGAACAACAGGACTCGGGGACGAAGGACCTGATTCTGCGAGTGACGAGCGGAACGGATGATCACGACCAGGCGTGTGTCTCGATCCATGTCACGGACACGGGGCCGGGGATCGATGAGGAGACCCGTTCCAAGATCTTCCGCCCGTACTTCACGACCAGATCCGGGGGGACCGGGCTGGGGCTCCCGACCGCACGCCGGATCATCGAAGCACACCAAGGGCACCTCGAGCTGCACTCCGAGGTCGGCAAGGGCACAGATTTCGTGATCGTGCTCCCCGGTCCAAGCCCGGAATCAACCTGATCCGAGCACGCCGCCCACGCGTCGCGCTGATTCGACCAGCTCATCACGCGTATTGAGGATGTCCGGGCAGAATCGGATGACCCAGCGTCCGGATCGTGGGAGCGGGCGTGCATCCACATTGATCCCCGCCTGCTTCAGCTCGGTCATGGCCGTTCGTCCATCATCGTGCTCGACGAGCAGGTACGCGCCACGGTGCTCGAGCAATCTGGGCGTTGTGCCATGCTCTTCGAGCGTGCGAGCGAGCAGCGCCTGCTGCTCCAGCGAGTACGCCCGCAGGCGATCCACACCGATCGAGCTGGTCAGCATCAGCCCCGGGAGGGATTGGTAGTAGGTGAGTATGGGCGGTGTCGCTTCGAGCCATGCATCCCCGCCGTGGGCGTACGCGGGATCGTCTGAACGCTTGTACGCGAAAGGGTCCTGCTTCGCGAACCAGCCGGTATCGATCGGGAAGACCGCGTCGCGTTCGGGCACGCCGCCCGCTGGGTTCAGATGGCGGGGGTTGACCGCGAGGAAGCACGCGCCGGCCCCGCCGCGGGTGTATTTGTAGTTCCCCCCGATCAGGAAGTCTGCGCCCAGGGCGAGGTAGTCCAGATCGAGCACGCCCATCGCGTGGTAGGTGTCGAGCAGCACGAGGCACCCGTGCGTGTGTGCGTGCTTGATCAGGCGATCGAGGCCCTGAACCAGCTGACCGGTCACGAAGCAGACCCCAGAAACGACCACGAGATCGGTTGACTCATCGATCGCGTCGATGATGTCATCCACCCGCAGTAGATCGTGTTCGTCGGGTTCGACCCATCGTACCGCGGCTCGCGCCTTGTGCGCGTATCCCTTGAGCACGAAGTCGATCGAATCGAACTCGCAGCGGCTGCTGACGATCTTCGGGTAGCTCGAAGGGAGCGAGTTGATCACTGCGCGGAGCCCTTGCGCCGCGCTGGTCTTGGGCACGATCCCCTTCGCATCGCCCCAGTTTAGCAGCCCCGCGACCTGCGACCTGTACATCTCTCGAGCGGCGAGCCACGAGCCCCACACGCCATCGAGCTCCGTGTACCACCCGTCGAGCGCGCCCTGGACGACCTGCGCCACCATGTCCAGCGGCCGGCCGAGCGAGTGGTTGGCGAGGTAGATCTCGCCTGAGCGTCCGTTCCGCTCCAGTACGCGCGAAAAGAGCGGGTGGATGTGCTCGACGATTGCCGCTTCGGTGAGTGCCCCGTCGCCCAGCTTGGCGACGGCGAACTCGATGGTGTTCTGGGCTTCTGATAGATTCATGCGTGTGCTCAGAGGTGGGTGCGGACTTCCCAGAGCTCCGGGAAGAAGCGGTGGTCGATCATTTTGCGCAGGAAGGGGACACCCGAGGAGCCCCCGGTGCCTGTCTTGTACCCAATGACACGCTCGACAACCTTCATGTGGCGGAAGCGCCAGTGCGAGAAGATCTCTTCGATATCGACGAGTTTCTCCGCCATCTCGTAGGCCTCCCAGTACTCCTTGGGATGCTGATACACCCTGACGAACGCCTGGAGCACGCCGGGGTTGGATTGGTGCGGGACGGTGATATCGCGCTCGGTGACCTCGGCCGGTATGTCGAAGCCGTTGCGGGCGAGGTAGCGGATGAACTCGTCGTACACACTCGGGGTGTTGAGCGCCGTTGTGAGTTGCTCAACGTGCCCGGGGTCGTGCGCGTGCACCGGGATCATCTTCGCGTCCTTATTGCCCATCAAGAACTCGATGATGCGATACTGCACACTCTGGAACCCGGACCCGGTTCCAAGCGCGTAGCGGAACTGGGTGTACTCCGAGGGGGTCAGCGTCGCGAGCACGTCCCACTGGCTGAGCAGCTGCGACTGGATGTGCTTGATGCGGCTCATTATCTTGAAAGCCGGGGCGAGCTTGTCGGACTTGACGTACTCCAGCGCCTCACGCATCTCATGGATCATGAGCTTCAGCCACAGCTCGCTCGTCTGGTGCTGGATGATGAAGAGCATCTCGTCGTGGTGCGGCGGGTCGGAGTGGATCTCCTGACAGTCCAGTAGCTTGTCGAGGCGGAGAAAGCGGGAGTAGGTCATCTTGTCGCCCAGATCCGTGTGGATCGTGGACTCGAAGTCGCGGGGGCAGCTCATGCGATCGCTCCTGAGGGTTGGGAAAGGTGCGTCACAGAGTCTACGCGTACCCGATCGGGTGTGCAGCGACCGGTCGCCTGACATACACTTGTGGGGCCCGGGATGGGCGTTCAAACTGACTCGTCACACAGGATCAAACCGTCATGAAGATCGCGTTCTCCACCCTCGCCTGCCCGACCATGCCCCTCGACCAGGTCGCCTCGCTCGCATCGAGCTGCGGCTATCTGGGCGTGGACATGCGGAGCTTCCTCGACGAATCTGACCGCCTCGCGAGCGACCCCATGTCCCTCGAGCCCGATCGGGTCAATTCGATCTTCGACGACGCAGGGGTCATCCCGCTCTGCCTCTCGACTGGGGTGAAGTACGACACCCAGATCGACCCGCCGCTGATCGGCAGGATGTGGGTCAACGAAGAAACGGGCGTGCCCGAGACCAAGGCGTTCGTCGATGTGGCGGATCGCGCCGGCGTCAAGTTCGTTCGTGTCTTTGGATGCGAGCTCCCCACCACCGAGCCCCGCACGTGGGGCATGCGGCGTGTCACAGAGCGTCTCGCGCTCGCGGCCCAGACCTGCCGGAACACCGACGTGCGATTGCTGATCGAGAACGCGGGCTCGTTCGCGCGCGCGGCCGCGCTGCGTGATCTGATCGACCGTGTCAATCTCCAATGGCTGGGCGCGTCGTACAACGTGCAAGCGGGCGTGAACTCCGGCGCGTGCCCGATCGAAGAGATCGCCTTGCTGGGTGATGCCCTCAGGGTTGTCCGCGTCATGGATGTCGACGAGGACGGGAATCCAGTCGAGCTCGGCAAGGGTGTCTACCCGCTCCAGAAGCTCTTCCAAACACTGCAGAGCATGGACTACAGCGGATGGATCGTCTACGAGTATCCCAAGCACTGGTGCCCGGGCCTGCGCGATGACGCCGAGCAGGTCCTCAAGGACGCGGCAGATCTCATGTACGCATGGATCGCGCAGCCCGCGGGTGTCTGATCGCCGCTACGATCGAGCGTGACGACGCGATCCACATCCCAGCAGTTCGGAGCGCAGCTCATCGAACGAGCGAGGGCTCTTGGCTTCGCCTGCGCGGGGATCGCGTCGCTCGAACCGATCGAGCACCCGGACGCGCTCCGCGAATGGATTGATGCGGGCATGCACGGCGAGATGGGGTACCTCGCCATGAACAACGATAAACGCACCGAACCCCGCACCATCCTCGATGGTGCACGTTGCGCTCTGGTGGTGGGGGACCTCTACGCGTCACGCTCGGACAACGCGGAACCGCCAACGCAGCCCGGGCGAGGCCGCATCGCTCGCTATGCCCGGGGCAAAGACTACCACAAGCTCATGAAAAAGCGATTGGTGAAGCTCCTGCTCGAACTGCAGCAGGAGCACCCCGACGCGGCGTTCAAGGCCATCGTGGATACCGCCCCGCTCCCCGAACGAGATCTCGCACAACGCGCCGGGATCGGCTGGGTCGGCAAGCACACGCTGATCATCCACCCAAGATTGGGCAGCTATATGTTACTCGGCGGGATCGTGATGACGATCGAAGCCGAAAACCCGCCCAGCGTTGAGCGGGTTGCGGACCACTGCGGCACCTGCACCCGGTGCATCGACGCGTGCCCCACGCGAGCCATCACGCCATACCGAGTGGATGCGCGTCGGTGTATCAGCTACCTGACGATCGAGCACCGCAGCGACATCGATCCCCGGCTCGCATCGCAGATGGGCGATTGGGTGTACGGGTGCGACGTGTGCCAGGAGGTCTGCCCGCACAACTCAAGCAAGCCAACGTCGCTCTTAGGGGAGGACGCCAACCCGGCGTACCGATCCGATCGGCACGGCTTCGATTTGCTGCAGGTGCTGGGCTGGGACGAGGATGACCGGCGAGAGGCGTTCCAGGGCTCGGCCATGAAGCGGGCGAAGCTGGGGATGATGCAGCGAAACGCGGCGATCGTTATTTCGAATCAGTTCGTCGGGCTCAGTGGCGATCAGCAAGCGTCAGCGGTCAGCAAGCTGCGGCGTATGGCTGAGCAGCATCCGGCGGATTCACTTGCCGGTCGAGCCGCCCGCGATGCTCTGGCGGCGATTGACCAGCCCGACGCCGGCGATCATCAGAACAACCCCCATCCCGGTGATGAGCCAGGGTAGATCGCCCTCAATGAATCCCATCCAGAACATCGGGGTTGCAAGGACGATCGCGCCCCACACGGCGCCCATCGACATGGGCTTCGCACCGTTGCGTGCGAGCACCGCGCGGTACAGGACATAGGTCGGGAACACCAGCCCGTACGCGCCCATGAAGCAGCGGTAGACGATCTCACCCGCGTTCATGCCGGTATATGCCGGAAGCTTGTTGGCGTAGAAGCCCACCAAGCCAGCCAGCAGCCCGAGCCCGATCAGGTAGCGGTACGCCGGCACACGCTCGATTGGCAGCGATTTGACTCGGTCCATGTGGACCTGCACCGTGAACACCCACTGGAACAGGATGTGCCCCAACAAGGCCGCGCCGATCCATGGCGTCTGCGTCGGGTTTGCGATGGTCCCGTTGCTCAGCGCATCGACGGTCATCGGCGCGTAGCGGGTCGTAAGGAGGATCATCGCGGCGAACATGATGCCGAAACCGACAGTGAACCCGATTCGACCCCTGACCTTGGTGCCAAGCTGCTGGCGCGCGTGATGAAAGGTGATATCGAGGTAGGGGCAGAGCAGGAAACCAAAGACGCTCAACGGCAAGAGGAACAGCGCTTTGGGGGTGCTCGGGTGCGCCTCATGGAACTGCTCAGAGATCGGCTGCAGGTCGGGCAGCACGAAGGTGGCGATGAGCACAAGGAAGCTCAGGATCCAGAGCACAGTGCCAAGCTGAGGCATCCGGTTGAAGTAGCTCGAACGCTTGGAGACCAGCCAGAATGCGATGAACGAAGAGATGAGCCCGTAGCTCGCATTCTTCGTCATCGGCAGCGCCATGCGGAGATACTCGAACACCCACAATACCCAGAACACGTGGAAGGCGATCGTGACGACCGAGAACCACCAGATCGCCTGAGGGTGGCGAGCAACGAAGTCTTCAGACTGCTTGCGTGAGGTCAGCACCCAGCCCATCGCTGCTGCGCCGAGCACGTTCGGCACGGCAAACACGATGAAGCCGAGCCAGCCGAAATCCCGCAGCAGCAGCGCGGGCATGAACATGCCGATGCACCAGGTCCAAGAGCACGCGAGGTACGCGCCCCAGACGATGGGGTTCGAAGGCTTGTGGTCAGGTGCGATCGCGTGCTCGTGCGCGTTCATGCCTTGCCGGTCCCACGCTGCTTCTTGGCTTTATGGTGGGCCTTGGGCGTGACGTGGAAGGTCGCGGTGCAACGCCCGACACGCTTGGGCTTCGGAGCGCTGGTGCCTGCATCCTCTACTTCTTCCTTGAGCCGCTGCTCGCTCATCGGCACCAGGACCTGAACGATGTCCATTCGGATCGCGATGTTGAACTCTTCACCGGTTGCGACCAGGGCGTGGATATCATCCAGCGGGGTCATGCGGTATTCCGCAGGGCCGTGGCAGGGACGCAAGAACTTGTATTCCAGATGCTTGCACACGACCGTGTAGTCGCCGCCGCACACCGAGAATACGTAGTTCCCGCCAGCGATCTCCGAGTTCCCGAGCAGTGCCGCGCCCGCCATGGCGTTGTACCAGTTCTTGTTGAAGCGGCGGAAAGGCAGCGTGGCGCGGTAGGTGTTCTCATCGCCGGACATCGTGATGCCCGAGCGATACGCGTACGGCAGCCAGATCATGGAGCAGACCCGGTTCCAGAACTTGTTCCGCGTCGAGAGCTTCGAAACAAACGCCTCTACACGCTCAAAGAGCGTCTTTTTGGGTGGCTTCGGGGGCTTTTTGTCCTTGGCTTGATCCGGATGCTTCGCCGGTTCGTTCGCTGAGAAGACTCGGACATCTGGCGACCCGTGTTGGGCGTCATGCTCATCGCTCGAGATGGGGTGCGTATCGGTACTCATCCGCGGGTCGATTATAGGCGATCAAGGCCAGAGGTCGGGGTCTTAGGCGGGTGCGATGCCGCAGTCTTCCTCGACGAGATCAAACCAACCTCGGTCATTCGCCCTGACACGGAAACAGGGGTTTCCCGGGTCGTGATCGAGGACAAGCACCCAATCCCGCTCGGCGGCTTCGCGCAGGAACCAGTGCTTGGTCACCATCGAGGTGTACGGCTCAACGTCGTAGCCGAGCGAGTACGGCTGACCGATGTGGTAGTGCGTCGGGAGCAGATCCGAAGTAAAGACGATCGTCCTTCCCGCCTCATCCTCGAACCGGATCGCCTGCTGTCCCCAGGTGTGGCCGGGTATGAGGAAGACGCTGATGCCGGGCAGCACTTCCGTGAGACGTTCATCGAGCGGATTCTTGGGGAGCTCTTCGCGTGATGGTTTTCGGTTCAGCGGGAAAGGACGGGGCGAATCGATCAGACGCAATCGAGGGCGCCCGTCTTCGAGCGGCAGGCGTTCATCCTCAAACGGGAGCAGGTGGTCGCGGTAGTAGGTCCGGGTCATGACGGCATCGTTGTTGCGTGCATCGACCCACTCCCGGCGCTGCGTGATCAGTTCCGCGTTGGGAAAGGTAAACTTGATGTCGTTGCAATCGCCCGACGCCGCCCCTGGCTTGTTCGCGACCCAATCCGCCTCTTCGCCCTCGCGTGCCCGCCGGGTCAGCCCCCCGGCGTGATCGAAGTGCAGGTGCGTCACGATCGTCGCGTCGATATCGCCCACCTCAACGCCCGCCCGCACGACCTCGGACTCGATCGTTCGCCCGTCGAGCCCGAAGATGGTGCTCATCTTTTCGTCGAGCTTGTCGCCCGTGCCCGCCTCGATGACGTACCTGCGGGGCTTCCCGGTTGCCGGGTCCGCCTCGACGGATTCGAGCAGCAGGCAGTTGTGCATCAGGCGGACTCGGTGCTTGTCGTCCGGAGTCACGGCACGCTCCCAGACGACGCGGGGGATGATGCCGAACATCCCGCCCCCATCGAGGAGGAACTGGCTGGCACGGAGTAGGGTCCATTTGTATCGCATTGATCAAGGGTAGGGCGTACTCAGGTGGGATTCACGCCCGCTGGGAATGCGCTTGTGGTTCCTCGCGAATTCTGCGATACTGGTTCAAACTCGTGGGGAGTTCTACAACATGCTTGACGTATCCGATGTCGTGATCATCGGCGGTGGTCCCGGTGGGTCCACCTCGGGGTCGTTAATTCGAAAGTACATGCCCGATCTGGCGGTGACGATCATCGAGCGGGAGCGTTTTCCACGTGACCACGTGGGAGAGAGCCAGCTCCCCCTCATCAGCCGTGTGCTCAACGAGATGGGGTGCTGGGAAAAATGCGAGGCGGCGAACTTCCCGGTCAAGGTCGGTGCGACGTACCGATGGGGCAACTCGGACGAGTTGTGGGATTTCAACTTCGTAAACCCCGATCAGCTCGAAGGCCAGACGCGACCCGGGCAGTACGAGGGTGTTCGCCTCAATACCGCCTGGCAGGTGGATCGGGCGGTGTACGACCAGATCCTGCTCGATCATGCAGCCGAGCTCGGGTGCGAAGTGCATCAGGAGGCCCAGGTATGCCGGATTGTGGTGGATGAGGCCGACCCAGACCGCATCGACCATATCGTCGTCCGGGATGCATCGGGGCAGGAGCACGAGCTCAGGGCCAGGCACTACATCGATGCGTCAGGGAACGCGGCGGTGATCCGCAAGGCGATGAACGTCGCGATCGATCAGCCCGCGTCGCTGCAGAACGTCGCGTTCTGGGATTACTGGGAAAACGCAGAGTGGGCCGTCGAGATCGGGGTGGGGGGGACGCGTGTGCAGGTGCTCTCGATCGGCACGGGCTGGCTGTGGTTCATCCCGCTGGGTCCGACACGCACGAGCATCGGCTTTGTCTGCCCCGCCGCGTTCTACAAAGAGTCCGGCCAGACACCAGAGGAGCTGTACCACTGGGCGGTCAAGCAGGATCCACGCGTTCGAGAGCTCACTCGGAACGCTACACCAAGGGGCAAAGTCGAAGGAACGAAGGACTGGTCGTTCCTTGCCCAACGACTCGTCGGCACGAACTGGATGCTCGTGGGCGAGAGCGCCGGATTCGCGGATCCGATCCTCGCGGGCGGCATGATGCTCACGCACACCTGCGCACGCCACGCAGCGTACGTGATCCTTGAACTCGAGCGGGGAAGGCACAACGCAGATTGG
Source organism: Phycisphaerales bacterium (assembly GCA_017642965.1). Lineage (GTDB taxonomy): Bacteria > Planctomycetota > Phycisphaerae > Phycisphaerales > UBA1924 > UBA1924. The sequence continues at coordinate 15,797 of JAEPOJ010000004.1, read as the reverse complement.
CTCAAGAGTGACTACGAGCAGACACAGCGCAGACGTATCAGACAGCACATCCGCTTCGCCGACTTCTGGTACGCCGGCAACGGTCAGTTTACCGATCTTGAGCAGCACTCGGCCCAGATCGCCAAGGACGCGGGGCTGGACATGAACCCGAAGGACGCGTTCCGCTGGTTGTCGACCGGTGGCTTCACGGATGACCTGCAGGGGGCCGTCGGACTGGGCGGCGTCGATCTCGGGGGCGTGAAGTCACTCGCGGCGCGATTTACAGGCGAGGAGCAGCTTGAGTGGGAGCTCAGCGGCTCGAATATCTTCGAGCTCGATCTCACCGATGCCGAAAAAGTGCCCGCCTCGTTTCTGCACCAGGGGCAGATCCGGGTCACGCTCGAATATCGCCGCGACGGCAAACGCCTGCCGACGGTGGGGATGTTCAGCATCATGCAGCAGGTGCTTGAGAAGAAGAGCATCATACACGACATCCGCACCGCGGTGGCAAGGATCTGTCAGAAGCACTACCCCCAGAGTGCGCCGCTGCACGTCATGCTCTGTTTCCAGTGCCTGGAATCCATGGTCAACGACGGGTGGGTGCGTGCGAGCTTCGACCCGATGCTCCCCGTGATCAACTTCAAGAGCTCCGCAAACAGCGGCAACTTTGTGCCAAACTCTGACGATGTGAACCACAGGATCAGCGATTCTGGGGCATAAACTCGTGCGGCCGCCTCGCCCTTGCGTCGTTCGCGAGATGGGGCTCGGTCCTGAGATGAGGAGCCCCCATGATGAATCCGCGATCGATAATCTTGACACTGCTCTGCCTGACCGCTTTTCTGTGTCTGCCCGCATGCGACGGCAACGCTTCGAACGAGAAATCGATCAACGAAGAGATCGAGGAGATCAACCGGGCAAGCCGCGAGGAGCAGCGACGCCAGATCGAAGAAGAGGGTGTCGCGGACGTTGGGACGGAGCACCTCGATCAGATGGGATCGGCACTCGAGAACGCGGCCGCAAACGCGTCCGGTGAACAGGCCAAGGTCCTCCGGGAGCAGGCGTCCCTGGTCCGCGAGATGCAGGCCAACCTGGACAAGTACGATGCAATCCTGAACGAACTGATCGCCGCGGGCGGCATCGATGCCTCGACCGTCACCGGTCCCGAGGATATCGAGAATCGTCTGGAGATCGTCGATCGGCTCGAAGCAGAGAACGAGCGCCTGGCGATCGAGCAGCCGCGGATTCTCAGGCGGATGGGTGAGATCGAGAACACCTCATCGTTGATTGAGAAGCAGCTCGTCTACCACAGGAAGATCCGTCAGACCGATCGAGATCTCTTTGCCGCGATGCGCGGGGTCTTCGGGATCCTCAGCGAGTACGGTGATGGCATCGAAGTGCTCAGCGATGGATCGATCATGTTCGGCGAAGACATGCCCGACGAGGTGCTGAATCAGTACAACGCCTACATCGAAGAGATCAATCTGGTGAGTGCGCAACAAGGACAGCTCCAGCTTGAACTGCTGGAGCTGGTGCCCTGATCAGGTTGTTGGAAGCGATGGCTTAGAGGCCGTCCTTCTCCGCCATCATCTTGAGCATGTCAACGCACCGGTTCGCGTAGCCGGCTTCGTTGTCGTACCACGAGACGACCTTGAAGAAGTTGCTGTTGAGCTCGATGCCCGCGCCCGCGTCGTAGATCGAGGAGTGCGGGTCGCCGATGAAGTCGCTCGAAACCACGTCTTCCTCGGTGTAGCCGAGCACGCCCTTCATCGGGCCCTCTGCGGCGGCCTTCATCGCGGCGTTGATGTCCGCGAGCGACGTTTCCTTCTCGGTGCGGAAGGTCAGGTCCACACAGGAGACATCAGCGGTGGGCACGCGGAACGCCATGCCGGTGAGCTTGCCCACGGTCTCGGGAAGGCAGAGCCCGACGGCCTTGGCGGCGCCGGTGCTCGCGGGGATGATGTTCTGGTAGGCGTTGCGACCGCCGCGCCAGTCCTTCTTGGACGGGCCGTCCTGCGTCGGCTGGGTCGCGGTCGCGGCGTGGACCGTGGTCATCAGCCCTTCGACGAGACCGAAGTTGTCCATGATCACCTTGGTGATCGGGGCGAGGCAGTTGGTGGTGCAGCTCGCGTTTGAGATGATGGTGTCGGTGTCCGGGTTGTACTTGGCGCAGTTCACCTTGTGGACATAGGTGGGCACGGTGTCCGGGCTCTTGGTCGGCGCCGAGATCACGACTCGCTTGCAGCCGTTGTTGTCGATGTGCTTCTGCGCGTCATCGCCGGTGGTGAAAAGCCCGGTGGATTCGAGCACGTAATCGACGCCCATGTCGCCCCACTTGAGGTTGGACGGGTCGCGCTCAGCGGTGGTGAGCGTCTTGTGGCCGTTCACGGTGAAGCCATCATCGCTCACGGAGATATCGGCAGGCTTGCCGTCGATCAGGAATCGCCCGTGCATGGTGTCGTACTTGAGCAGGTACGCGAGGTTGTCCGAGCCAACGAGGTCGTTGATTGCGACGACCTCGATCCCGGGGGTGTTGGCTGCGATGCGGTAGACGAGACGCCCGATTCGGCCGAAGCCGTTGATTCCGATTTTCACGCTCATATCTGGTTCCATCCTGAGTGGAGGGTGATCGTACACGGGTGAACTCACCCGAAAGAACTTGCCTAGGCGCATCCTAGGTCAACCAAAGGAGAACTTCCCTGAGTGGTCATGATGTTCCTGCTAGCGTTCGCGAATATCAGAAATGACCCTCGGAGGGAACGCGGCTCGCAACGCGTTGACGACCGCAAAGACGTCGATCACCTCCTGCGTGATCGCCCCGGCGACCGGTGGCAGGTGCCCCATCGCCGCCAGGATCATGCCGACGATGCTCAGGATCATCCCGCCGACCGCGGACTGTAACGCGATGCGGCGCATGTGCTTGGAGATATGGAAAAACTCGTCTACTCGCTCGAGCGAGGAATCCATGATTACAACGCCCGCGGCCTCGGTGGTGATGTCCGAAGCCTGCCCGAACGCGATCCCGACCGTGGCGAGCGAGAGCGCCGGGGCGTCGTTGATCCCATCGCCGACGAAGCACGTTCGTGCCCGCTCGGATTCCTGGCGGACGATCTCGACCTTCTGCTCGGGCGTCTGCTCCGCGATGATGTCCTGAATGCCGACTTTCTTACCGAGATAATCCGCCTCGCTCTGTCGATCGCCGGAGACGAGCATGACCTTCTCGTACCCGTGCTTCCGGGAGAGGTGCTCGATGAACAGGCGTCCGTCCTTGCGTGGTTCGTCTCGGAACTGAACCGTCGCGGCGTACTTCCCGTCGATCGCGACGACGCATTCGAGCCCGGCCGTGCGTTCCGGGAGCAGCTTGGCCCCCTCAGGGTCCAGCTCAATCAGGGCCTTGCGTCCGGTGATTAGGATCTCCCGGTTGCCGATCAGCCCTCGGAGCCCCTGCCCGGGTTTCTCCGAGACTTCCTTGGGCTCGGAGATCGAAACGCCGCGTTGCTCGCCGAGATTCACAACCGCGTCCGCGAGCGGGTGCTTGGAGTACCTCTCCAGCGAGACGATCTGCGAGAGCAGCGTCCGCTCATCTACCCCGGGCGCGGTGAGGATCTCGGTGATGATCGGGGTGCCGTACGTCAGCGTGCCGGTTTTGTCGAAGATGATGGTCTTGCAGGTGTTGATGACCTCGAGCGCGCCGGGGTCCTTGATCACGATGCCGCGCTTCGCGGACAGCGAGATCGAGCCGATGATCGCGACCGGGATCCCGATGAGCAGCGGGCAGGGCGTCGCCACAACAAGGACCGCGAGGAAGCGCGTGGGGTCGCCCGAAATCATCCATGCGGCCACCGCGAGCGCGACGGCGATGGGGGTGTAGACCGCGCCAAGCTGGTCACCCATGCGTCGCATCTTCGGCTTGCGTTGCTCGGTGTCCCGCATCACCTGCATGATTTTGGCGTACCGTGAGTCCTGCGCCGGCCGGGTGGCCTCGATCGTGATCGCGGACTCGCCGTTGATCGAGCCCGAAATCACCGACGACCCGGGCGCCTTGGACATCATGTACGGCTCGCCTGTCAGGAACGATTCGTCCATGACGCCGTGCCCGTCGATCACGACACCATCAACAGGCGAGGTTTCGTGCGGGAATATCGTGACGTGATCGCCGACCCGGACCTCTTCGAGCGGGACGTCTTCGAGGGTGCCATCCCGCCGGACATGCGCGACGGAGGGCATGCGTTTGGCAAGCGCCTTGAGCACGCTCGACGCGTTGGCGACGGCGTACTCCTCGAGCGCTTCCCCGCCAGAGAGCATCAGGACGACGATCGAGCCCGCCAGGTACTCATCGAGTAGAACGGAAGTGACGATCGAGATCCCCGCGAGCAGGTCCGATCCAAACTCGCGTCGGAAGGCCTTCATCGCCAGCTCAATGACGAGCGGGGTGCCCCCGACAAAGAGGCAGAGAAGCAGCGGGACACGCGCGGCATCCGGGTCCGCATCCATACCAAACCGCATGATCAGGTGGGCCGCGATGGTCACAATCGCGAGGACCGCGATCAGGATCTCACGCTTGTCCCACATGGATCTGAGGATGCTCATCTGGTGCTCACGCCTCCCAGCGGATGCTCCCGGCGACGATGGTCATGACCGGGCGGGCACCGAGCTCCCACCCGATGAACGGGATGTTCTTGGATTTCCCAACCAGATGATCCTCGCTCAGTGTCCAATGGTGATCTGGATCGATGAGGGTCAGGTCCGCGGTGCCACCGACCTGGATGGATCCAATCCCGCACGAATCGAGGTTGCAGAGCTTGGCGGGGTTGATTGTGAGGAGCTCAATGAGCTTGGGCAGATCGATGTGCCCTGTCTCAACGAGCGCCTTGTGGTAGAGCGAAAATGCGGACTCGAGCCCGATGATCCCGAACGGGGCGTCGGACATCGGGTTGCGCTTCTCGTCGGCGTGATGCGGCGCGTGGTCCGTCGCGAGGATGGTGATGGTCCCATCCGCGACGCCCTTGCGGAGCGCTTCGACGTCGGACTGCTCACGCAGCGGTGGGTTCATCTTGGCCATGGTCCCGTGGGTTTCGATGGCCTCGTGTGTCAGGTGCAGGTGGTGGGGGGAGGCCTCCGCGGTAACCGGCAGCCCCTCGGCCTGCGCTCGCGCAACGAGTTCGACGGAGTTGCCCGAGCTCATGTGCTGGATGTGGTATCGGCAGCCGATGGCCTTGTTGATCCGGATATCGCGCTCGATGATGAGCTCTTCCGCCTCACGGGGCCACCCCTTCTCGCCCAGCTTGGTCGAGACCGAGCCCGCGTGCATGGTCGCCCCCTGCGTAAGCGTCAGCTCCTGGCAGTGCTGCATGAAGACCTTGCCGGTGGATTTGACGGTCTGGAAGACGGTCCGCATCATGGACGCGGATTCGATCACATCGCCATCGTCAGAGAACCCGACCGCGCCGGCTTTGTCGCACAGCTCGATCTCGGCAAGCCGCTCGCCCTTGCGACCCTGGGTGGCCGCGGCAACACTGAACACCCGGCAGTGCCCCTCGCGGGCGGCCTTGGCCGCGATGTACTCGACAATCTCGGGTGTATCCAGGCAGGGGCTCGTGTTTGGCATGCAGCAGACTGTGGTTAACCCGCCAGCCACCGCGGCCCGGGTGCCGCTCTCGATGTCCTCTTTATGCGTTTGCCCGGGGTCACGCAGGTGGACGTGCGGGTCGATCAGGCCCGGCGTGAGGACCCTGCCCTTGGCGTCGATCACGCGGTCCGCGCTATCTGAGATGGATTCCTCGATCGCGGCGATCCGCCCATCGCGGATCAGGACATCTCGGGTCGCGTCCAGACCCGATAAGGGGTCGATCACGCGTGCGGACTGGATCAGGGTCGAACCGGAGGCGGTTGCGGGGGTGGTGTCACTCATACGGATGAGCATATGCGGATTGTGCTGGGGGCGTGCCTATTTCGCTTGGCAACGCGGCGGATACGCGCTATGCTTGACACCTGCCTGATCTGATCAGGTCACCCGGGGTGTAGCGCAGCTTGGTTAGCGCGTTTGACTGGGGGTCAAAAGGTCGGAGGTTCGAATCCTCTCACCCCGATTCTGACGGAAGTGCTCCTCAAAGAAGCACTTCCGTCATTGTTTTTGTGGGCCGCCCTCGTGCTCCGGCCCTTCGTCAACGCGCATACCCAAACCGGTCCATCAGATCACTGATACCGGCGCACCATCCCCGGACCTCGTTGGGATCGAGGTGATTCTTCCAATCCCCCGCGACCCCCTTGCGGTAGAAGTGGCCGCGTTCTTCCTGCCCGTTTGTTCGCCCATTCGTGAACGCGGAGAAAGAGCATCGGCTTGCCACGTCGGACGCGATCCGTTCTTCATCACTTACGCCGCAGAACGCGAAAACACGTTGGAGGGTCGGGATCGGATCGTCCAGCAGGTCCTCGTAGCGGATCTCACAGTACCGATCATGCCCGAGCGCATCCCCTGATTGAGTCGCGTTGCGAACGTTGACCGGCCAGTTCTTCGCGAGGAAAGTCCGGGTGTGCTCCTGGATAGTCGAGCCGAATCGGAGCGGCTCACCATGGAACCATGCGCTCACAGCCGCGTCCCGTGGATCGCGGACGATGTGCACAAACCTGGCTTCTGGATAGATCCCGGAGAGGATCCCGATCCCAACCGTGTGCTGGGGTGTTTTGTCGCCAACGACCCGGATCTCATCATGCCGGCTCACGTCGCCAGCGCTCAAGTAGTTGAGCAGCTGTGCGTTGATCACCGATCGATACTGTGCAAGGCAGTCGAGGTTCCGCAACTGGGTGATCGCGGCATGGTTATGCTGCTTCTGGTGCGTGTTGTAATCCACCAGAGCCTGATTCAGCATCGGGATCAGCTTCCACGCCGCGCAGCTCTCGCCCTTCACGACCATCTCAGGATGGGCATCGAGCGATCGCTGAAGCCAGGTCGTGCCGGATTTGTAACACCCAACCACAAACAGCTTGCCCAGCCGCTCGATCCGCTGCTGCTGCTCGAGCCACTCAGCAAACATACGCTGGTCGATCGAGGTTGCATCCCGGAGATTGCGGGATTGTGCCGTGTGGGCTTGAGGGTGTGTCTGAGTCGTCATGTATACAACAATCGACCCCGCCGAGCCCCGCTCAATAATGATCAGATGAAAAAACACCCGCTCGGGATGAGCGGGTGCCAGATCAGTATGAACTGAGATCGTTGATCAGCGGCGGCGACGAGTCGCGACCAGACCGCCGAGGCCGAGCACGGCCAGCGAGCCGGGCGTCGGAACGCGGAAGTTGATAATGATCGGATCGCTGATGAACATAGCCTGTCCTTCAGCGCTGTTCATCGACCATGTGCCGAGCGCGAAGTCGTCGATATCGACGTTCACGGTGCCCGAGCCGGACCACGTTGCGGCGACGCCGACATCGTACGCGAGCTCGTTCATGAGACGGACACCGAGGTCGTCGGCACTGCCGCCGTCGTCATCCAGGAAGATCCCGGTGATGCTCTCGGTGGTTCCATCGATGGTGACGGAAGCCGCGCCCGAAAAGGCGAAGACCATGTCCTGGTATGAGGTGTTGAGAATCGTGTCCAGACCGAACGGGAACTGTCCGGTGTCACCCGCGTTGAACGAGTTCGCCGCATTGGTGCGCATGCTTCCGGCCACGTTTGTCGTGCTCGAGCCCGAGAAGGTCCACGTGGTGAAGCCGCTGCCGGACGATCCGACGACGTCGATCACGAGTTCCGCGTTCGCGGTCATGGAAGCCGCGGCGATGGCCGCAGTAAAGACAACTGCCTTATGCATCATCCTCTCTCTTTCTACTTCTCTCTGAAGTGTATGTGCTTCTAACCCTAACAATGAAGCAAGCAGAAAGCCCCGACGAGTGAAGCTAACGCCATAGGTATAAACTACCAGTTCGAACGTTTCTGGCAAAGCGGATTTCGCCACCTCACACAGAAAGCCTTATTGGCAAGCTCTTTGCATCCCCTGTTTGGGGTGGAGTCTTAGCGGGGTATCGCGCAAACATGGCATCTGTACAGCGAAGGCTGGTATGAACCAGTGGGTATCACATACGCGCCGAAAAGAAGCATGCTCAATGTGGGATCACCATTCGAACATGCCCGAGAAACTCACGCCACAGAGAGTTCGGGCAGCGGTCTGGGTCGCCTGGCACCAATCTCAGTCCCGCCTCAAAGGGCCAAAAAATACGATCTTGGGAAATAGCTTTCGCAGTGGCGTGGTTGCTGGTGTATCCACCAATCGCACGCACCCGAGAGTGAAATCCATGAGCACTGATCACATCAACCGACGCGGCTTCCTCGCTTACTCAGCGGCCGGAGCCGCGATTACATCAACTCCAGCCTTTGCTCGGAGCGCATGGGGCAGCGAGCGTCAATCAAAGGGAAGCGAGATGGCACGACCAAAGGCAATCTTCTTCGACGTCAACGAAACCCTGCTCGACCTGACTTCCATGAAGCGGAGCGTGGCCAGCGCCCTTGGGGGGAGAGAAGACCTCCTCTCGTTGTGGTTCACGACGATGCTCCAGTACTCGCTCGTCTCCTCCGCCGGGGGACAGTACGAAGATTTCGGGGTCATCGGTGCCGCGACATTGCGCATGGTCGCGCGCAACAACGGGATCGATCTCGGCGAGTCTGACGCAAAAAACGCAATCATGCCGATCCGTTCGCTCCCCCCGCACCCCGATGTCCGCGAAGGGCTCCAGCGCATCAAGTCGGCCGGCTATCGGATGATCACTTTCACCAACTCATCGAATGCGGGTGTTGAGGCCCAGATGCACAACGCGGGACTCACGGACATGTTCGAGACCCGCCTGAGCGTTGAGGATGTCCAAATGTACAAGCCCCACCAGCACGTGTACGCGTGGGCCGCTCGGAAAATCGGGCTCGAACCGCACGAATGCATGCTGGTCGCTGCGCACGGCTGGGATATCGCGGGCGCGTTGTGGGCAGGGTGGCGCGGGGCATTTCTCGCGCGGCCGGGCGCGCAGCTCTATCCGCTCGCCCCGAAACCCGAGATCGTTGTTCCTGATCTCAGTGCGGCAGCGGATCGTCTAATCGCGATGAAAGCCTGAACCCTATGGTGCTCAAGGTGCGCTCAGCCACCGCCAGACGTACCGCCACACCAAGCCACCCGCGAGGATGCCGAGCCCGCTCACCCAGATCCGCGGCTCGACAAAGAAAGCCAGCAGCAGGCACCCGATCAGCCCGCACCAGGACACCGCCACGGGGTACAGTCGAGCATCGCTCGATAGTCTGATCGATGCGAGATTCGTGATCGCATAATAGATCAGCACCGTAAACGCGCTGAACGACCAAGCGAGTCGGATGCTCCCGATCGCGGTCAGCACAGAAATAATCATCAGAACAAAGATGACGGCGGTCGTGGGGGTCGTCCCTCGTGTGTCGATCCGGGCCAGCGACGCAGGGAGGTCGCCACGCCGTCCCATCGCCAGAGCGATCCGCGAGAGCCCAAGAATCAGATTGAGGAGCACACCAAGCATCGCGGTGATCGCGCCAACCGACACGATCACACCAACGCCGGGCATCCCAAACCCGTCCGCGATCGTGCTCAGCGGCGCGTGCTGGCCCGAGGCCGCATCCTCCCGCAGCAAACCACCCATGCCGGCAGTCGCAACAACCCCGACCGCGATATAGAGCACCATGGACACCGTAAGCGTCAGCATGATCGCGCGGGGAATGGTGCGACGTGGCTCGCGGACTTCTTCTCCGAGTGTCGCGATCCGCCCGTAGCCTGTGTAAGCCACAAACATGAGTGCCGTGGCCTCAAGCAGGCCCGAGAGCGGGCGATCCTCGTTCAGGAACGGCCTGAACGCATCCTGACCCTGATCGAGCACATGAGGCAGGCCCGCGACGCAGAACACCAGCAGCGCAACCAAGGTGACCGCGACGATCACCATGTTCGTCCAGTTGGATCGACGCATTCCGCTGAGGACAACCACACCGAGGACCGCCACGGCGCCGAGCGCGACCAGCGTATTGATCCGATCCGATGGAGCACCTGACAGCGTGAGGGCGTAGCCGGCAAACCCCAACGCCGCCGTCGCTGCGGACGCGGACTTGGCGCACAGGAACATCCATCCCGCGGAGAAGCCCAGGGCAGGGCTGAGGTAGACGTAGCCGTACTCGTAGGTTCCGCCGCTCGTGGGGTGGTTCGCGGCGAGCTGGGCGCTGCTCAGCGCGTTGCACGCAGCGACGACACCGGCGATCGCGATCGCAACGATGACCGACGCGCCGGTGGTCTGTGTCCCGATGACGATGCTCACAAAGACGCCGGTCCCGATGATGGAGCCGAGCCCCATCATGACGGCCCCGAACAGGCCGAGCTCACGCTTGAGTTGTGCGGGCGGGCTGGGCATGTGCTGGATCCAGGTATCGGATGCCGACGATGCCCCTCGGATCAGCGCCGGTACGTGATCCGTGCGCGAGTCAGGTCATAGGGTGAGATCTCGACCGTGACGGTGTCACCGGGAAGGATTCGGATGTAGTGCTTGCGCATCTTTCCCGAGACATAGCCGATGATCTCGGACTGCTGCTCATTGGGCAGGCGGAGCTTGAACATCGCGTTGGGCAGTGCCTCGAGCACAATCGCATCCATGGTGAACTTGTCGTCTTGCTTGGCCAAAGTCTTCTCCGTTGATCCCCAGCACGCCGAACGCGGCGAGTATGTACCAATCTCTGGGGACTTCAAGAATAGGGCAACACGGCGTCTAAACCACCCAATCCGACCGTGCGCAGTTGAAATTTCATGCCGGAAACCCTGATTCTCAGTCATTCCGCGCGAGCGAAGCGATCGAGCCCGAATCGGGTGGGCTCGTCCTCAAGCATGACCCGAGCCGCATGGCGACCGGTCTGATAGCCCATCGACATACCGTGACCCGTCAGCCCGCCGCAGAACCACACGTTCGGATTCTCGAGCGTGTGAACGAGCGAGCGCGTGATCACGGGCATCCCATCGGGCGAGAAACCCATGATCCCCGACCACCTGGCGGTGACCCGGTAATGCTCCGTGATCAGCTCACGGACGAACCGTTCCAGATGCTCCTGAACCTCATCGCTGATATCGTCCGCGCTCGTCTGCTCGTGGGCGGCGTGGTACGTCCGTGCCCCACCGAAGATGATCTGCCCGCCAGGCGCAGCGCGGACGTACTCGGACCCGTGATTGAGGTAGTACGCGAACTCCAGGCTCGCATCACGCGGGTCGTCGGGCCTGATCGCGAGCATCTGGCCCCGGTTGGGGGTAATGACCCCCTCCAGATCTCGCAGCAGCTGCGACGCGTACGCGTTCGTGCATACCAGCACGCGCGAGCAGACCACATCCACAGGGCGTGTTCGGATTCGGATGCGGTTCCCTTCATCCTCTAACCGGTACACCTCGGCCTGCTCAAACACGGGCGTCGCGGTCAGCGTCGCGGCGAGCAGCTGGACCAGATCGATGGGTGAACAGACCGCATCTTCCGGGTTGAGCAGCCCAATGGTGGGCTTGCCAGATCGCCAGAGCGCGTCGTCGGGAGCATCCTGCTCGCTGATCAGGGAGACGTGCAGCCCATCTTCCGTCATGAGTCTGTGCGACTCAATCAGCTCCGCGTGTTCGGGCTCGCCGAGTGCGACAACACAGGAGGGTCGCTGGGCGAAGCCGGGTGTCGATTCGAGCCCGAGCTGCCTGAGCCCGATCAGGTTCTGCTGGGTCCACTCCCACAAAAACCTCGCCGTGTCACGCCCGAGGTGCTTGCAGGCGAGCGCATAGTTCTCCGCGGCTCCCCGGATCAGGTAGCCGGCGTTGCGACCCGATGCCTTGGAGCCGGCGTAGTCCGCCTCGAGCACGATGCAGCTGATCCCGCGCGATTCGAGCTCGATCGCCGCAGACAAGCCGGTGATGCCCGCGCCGATGATCGCGACATCGCACTGCTCGGTCTCGTGTGTCGGTGTGCGCTGCCAGAGTGAGATCGTCATGGTGTCCTCATAGCGGGTGGTTCAATCCCATCGGATCGCGATCGCGATATCGTTCACATTCGTGCCTGTCGGGCCCGTGCGGATCGTCGCACCGAGTGTATCACAGATCGAGAGGGTGTCGTGATGCGCCAGCGCCGATTCGATGCCTTGGCGCTTGATCGGGGCGTTGATCATAGATGACGTGAGCACGCACCCCGCCACCCCGCTGGGGCCGTCGACGCCGTCGGTCGTGAAACCGATGATGCTCCAATCAAAGTCGTGTCCCGCCAGCTCGACGGCCGCGCTCAGGACAAGCTCCAGCGTCGGTCCGCCGATCCCGTCCGAATGGCGGGTGTCGACGGTCGTTTCGCCGCCGAGCGCGACAGCGGCCGGGCAATCGAAAGACGAACGCACTAGCCGCTTGGCGAGGGCCTGCCCCGCGTCCACGGACGATGATGTCACACCCCGATCGGTGTGGAAGCAGTCTATCGAGGCACCAGCGCACCACGCGGCAAGCGCATCGAGGGCGCTGGCGTTGCTCGCGACGATCATGTGCGGCGTGCGTGGCGGGAACGCGTCGTGCATCGGGCCCGATCCGATCACGCTCGGGTCGTCGCCGATCACATCGGAGAGCAGGAAGCAGTAGCGGTCATGCACGCGCATCAGCTCCTGCGCCAGCCCACCCGCCTTGAGCGTCTCCAGCTGCGATCGAGCCGCATTGATCTCCTGGATGCTCGATCCGCTCGAGAGCATGTCCTTGGTCATCTGGCGGATCTGCCCGAGCGACACGCGTGGCCTTGGATGGCAGAGCATCGCGGAGGAGCCGCCCGAGATGAGTACGAGCACACGGTGGTCCTCCGGGATCGAGCGTGCGTGCTCGAGCAGGTGCCTGGTGGCCTCGATGTTCCGCTCGGTCGGGAGCGGATGGTCGCAGGGGAACACCGCGACCAGCTTACTCTTGAACTGGGCATCGAGGGCGTTGGCCTCCGGTGCGAGCACACTTGCCCTAGCAAACGTTGACCCCAACGCCTCTATTGCGCCGGCACACATCGCGATCGAGGCCTTCCCGAACGCGAGAACATGAGTCGGTGTGTTTTTGGGCATGTGTGACAGGTGCGCCCGCATCGCACGCTCGGGGTTCACCGCCCGCATGACCGCGCGGATGATCTCCGTGGCGACCCGCCGCTCTCGCTCGGGCAATCCGCTCTGGAACCGGATCGGGATCATGCGTGGCCCAGCGCTGCACGCAGACGATTGATCGCCTCGTCGATCGTCTCGGTCTTTTTGCAGTACGCGAACCTGACGAGTCGTGAGCCCTCCTCAGGGCTGGAATAGAACGCGCTGGGCGGGATCGCCGCCACCCCCGCGTGCTCGGGCAACCACCGGCATAGATCCACATCGGTGCTCAGCCCGAGCTTTTCTGTCACTCGCGTATGGTCCGCGAGGATGAAGTACGATCCCTGCGGCAGCGTGAGGTCAAACCCCAGCTCCAGGAGTGCCTCGCCCAGCAGCGATCGGGTATGGGCGTAATGATTGACGAGCGAATGAATCTCCTGCTCACCATCGCGAAGCAGCGCCGCCACCCCGTGCTGCAGCGGGGTGGCCACGGCGAAGGTCAGGAACTGGTGCGCCGAGCGGATCCCCGCGGTGAGGTCCGGTGGGGCGATCGCCCAACCGATCTTCCACCCCGTGAGCGAGAACGACTTCCCCGAGCTCGAAAGCACCACGCTCCGCTCGTGCATCCCGGGCAGTGTCGCGATCGATCGGTGCTCGTTCCCAGCATACACGAGTCGCTCATACACCTCATCGCTGATCGCGATCGCGTCATGCGCGATGCAGAGTTCCGCGATCTCTTTGAGCTGCGATTCTGAAAACACCGCGCCGGTCGGGTTGTGGGGGGTGTTGATCAGCACCGCACGCGTGCGCTCATTGAACGCTTCGCGCAGCTCTTCCGAGTCGTACCCGAAGCCCCCCGCTGTCCGTCGCATCGTGACAAACCGGGGCTTCGCGTCCGCCATCGCGAGGCACGCGCGGTATGAGTCGTAGTACGGCTCAAAGACGACCACCTCGTCCCCGGCGTTGAGCAGCCCCAGCATGGTCGCGGCGATCGCCTCGGTGCACCCGCTCGTGACGGTGACCTCACGGTCCGGTTCGCAATTAATCCCGCTCACACGCGAAGCCCACCCAGCGATGGCCTCACGAAGAACCGGCGTTCCTGGCAGCGGGGCGTACTGATTCTGGCCGGAGCGCACCGCCTCGATCGCGGCCTGCTTCCCCAGGTCGGGCCCGTCGAAATCCGGGAAGCCCTGCGAGAGATTCACCGCCCGATGCCGCTGGGCGAGCGCCGTCATCTCGGCGAAAATGGTGGTACCAAACGGGCGAAACCGCTCAGCGATCGGAAACTGGGCTCGTGTACTCATGCCATGAGCATATCGGCCACGAGCTTCGATCGCAGAGATCACTCACGCGGATAGCCGAGGCGGGAGGACGCCTCCCAGGCCTGCTCAGTAAACGGCACGGTGTTCATGATCTCGATGAGCTGGCGCCGCACCGCGATCTCTGTCGTATCCCTGCCCTCCAGCTCGCTCAGGAGCGTATCTGCCGCCTGCTCCGCTTCGCTCATCGACTCGCGGCGTGGCTCGTCAACCCAGACCAACGCAAGTTCAAACTGCGCCGCGCTGGGCATCGTGTGGGCCATACCCTCGATGACGTCGATCTCAGCGTCGCAGCCGTCTTCCTGCAGCAAGCCCGTTCTAACGACCATCTCTGGCTCATTGAAATCAGCGCTGCCCGTAATCGAGCGGATACGGCGCGTGCGGAGCAGGCGCATCCACTTCCCTGCCGGCTTTCCCACCGTGCTGGGCCAGTACTGCCCCCGCCTCCCCGTGGGGGCGTTGTGATACGTATCCAGCCCAACGATGGGCACAGCACCAGCGAACACATCCGGGAACGCCAGCAGCAGGATGCCTGAGCAGCGACCGCCCCCGGACATGCCGGTGAGATAGATCCGCTCCCGATCGATTCGGGCACGCTGCGCGAGCGTTTCGATCGAATCGAGGTGATTCTGAAGCCGATCGGTGATCTCCCGCTGATTGCCGTTGTGATCCACCCCGACAGCAATCAAGCCCAACTCGTCGCACGCCGGCCCGAGGACGTCCGGAATCCGTCCGCTGGGCGTCGGGCTGATCCATACCAGCACGCCGCTCGGCCTCCGGGGATCGAAGTCCCTCGGCAGGCGAACATGGAACGTCTCCTCACCAAGGGTGCGCGTGAGCGAGGGGAAGTTCGACCTGATTCGCGAGCGAACGGTCCGCCGATCAAGAACGACTCCCGATTCGGTGTGCGGCTCAGGCAGAGTCAGCTTCACAGGCGACGACGACGCCCGGAGCAACTCAAGATCAGCCGGTCGATCAGAACTCAGTGGGATATTCAGGCGATCGAAGGCTTCACGCCGGACGGTCCAGACAGTCTCAGGTGCCTCCGGGGCTCGGAGCAGCACCGTCTCCTCCCCGGGATAGACCTCAAGCACACCCCGGTCGCTACCTCGTGAAAAGTGAAGATACAAACCCTGCCCATTCAACTCGTGCGGATCCTCACTGATCCGCGAGAGCCGATTGATGGACGAGATCGCACGGGCATCGAGGGACTTCACCACCCCCAGCCGGTCCTGCAGCATGGCGATCTCCGCTAGATCAACAGGGATCGGCTCAGCGCCGCGTGCCAGCACGCCACCCTCAGGCAGTCTTCCATCGATCTCCAGCGGTTTTTCACCGCTCGGGATCGACGGCTGAGCGTGGGCCCGTGTCATCCCCAACGCCAAAGGCAGGAGCCAGAGAACGAGTATCGCACC
>JAEPOJ010000049.1 GCA_017642965.1 Phycisphaerales bacterium | reverse complement strand
TAGCCGCCGTTGGGGTCTGCGAGGACGATGATGACGTCATCGTTTCCGGGGCGGGCGGCGATGATGTCGGGCAGGGCGTCGGCGTTGACGTCGGCGATGGTGGATGGCTCGAGCTGGAGGTGCTCGGCGAGGGTGATCGAGGCGAATGTGGCGTCGCCGTTGCCGAGGTAGACCTGGGTTGGGTGTCCTCGGCCTGAGCTTATGACGAGGTCCGTGATGCCGTCCTGGTTTGCATCGATCTTGGCATGATCGGTCAGTTCACTCTGCGAGGTGCCCAGCTGGGTGCGGCGCTCGATTGAGAATGTGCCCGAGTCGTTGATGTAGAGGTACACGCCCTGGTCGTGGTCGCTGCCTCCTTGTGGGCGCTGCGGGGCGCTTTCGAGGTAGAGGGCGATGTCCTGATCGCCGTCCATGTCCGCGTCGAAGACGACGGCGCCGTAGGTCTGGGTGATGCCCTCGTAGAGATTGAGCTCGAGGGGCGTGTATTCGCGGTCGCCCTCGTTGATCAGGAATCGCTCCTGATGCGTGTAGAAATCGTCGAGGCCGTCGCCGTTGATGTCGATCAGCGTGAACCCGTAGCTGTAGTCGGCGGCGTTGATCGACTGCGGGTTGTCGTAGTCTGGGCCGTAGAGGATCTCCAGCTTGTCCTGTCCGGTCATGCAGACGACGTCGTCGTGGCCGTCTTGGTCGATGTCCGTGACGATCGCGTCGTTGGGGTAGGCGGAGAGGTCGGCGGTGTGGATGGTTTCGAACACCGCCCCACTGTCGCGGCGGATGATCAGCAGCTGGTTGGGATCGCCGGTGACGACCGCGAGGTCATCGCGGTTGTCCTGATCGAAGTCGTGCGTCAGGATTGCGACCGGTCGGCCTTCGAGCTGGATGGTTGGCGGGAGGGGGTCCTCCTTGAACTGCATCTGGCCCTCGTTGTAGAGGATGCTGACGTCGTCGCCGGTGGTGTTGTGTATGACGACATCCGGGCGGGAGTCGCTGTTCATGTCCTTGATGATGATTTCGGCTGGGTCTCGTCCGACCTGGTATTGGCCGACGAGCTGAAGGGAGCTGGTGTGCTCGTCCCACGCCATGATGGCGGCTTGGTCGGTGAACACATCGATCACGATGACGTCCTGGTCCTCATCCTGATCGAGGTCGGCCAGCTTGAGCGTGGTTGGGTTCCAGTCCAGGGGCACGGTCTGTGAGAGCGTGAAGGCGCCGAGCCCGTCGTTCTGGTAATAGGCGACGCCCGGCTGGTTCTGGCCGACGACAACGAGGTTGGCGGGACCGGACTTGAATGCGTGATGCGCCGCCGCCTGGGAGCGGTAGCCGGTAGGCGCGGAGATCGTGCCGTCGTTGCTGAGCTCGCCTTGCGCGTCGCCGAAGAGCAGCTGGATGCCGTAGGTCGTGACGACCGCGAGATCCATGTACTGGTCGTTGTTGAGATCGGCGGCTTCGAAGTGCCTTGGCGTGTTGCTGCCGACGGGGATGCTGGGCATGGCGGTGAACGCCCCGTTGCCGCTTCCGTGGTACACGGTGATGACGTCATCGCGATAGCTTGCTGCGACAAGGTCCATGATGCCGTCGTTGTTGAGGTCTGACACGGCGTAGGCGGGCGCGTTATCGTAGGTTGAGCGGGGACGGACCTGGAAGGTGCCGTCCCCGTTATTGAGGAAGGTGGCGATTGTTGACGGTGAGGATGAGTAGAGTGCGACGTAGTCCGGGTCGCCGTCGTTGTCGATGTCTGCCTCGATCGAGCCGCGCGCGTACTGATATCCGACGACGGGGATGGTTTGCTGCTGGAATGTTCCGTCGCCGTTGTTCAGGTGGACGCGTGAGTTGTTGGCGCGGGACCCGATGACCAGGATATCGAGCGTGGTGTCGGCGTTGAAATCGTGCACGTGGACGCGGCGCGGGCCATCGCCTGTTTCGATGACGGCCTGCTGCTCGTAGCTGCCGTCTGGTCGGCCCTTGATGATCTGCACCAGGTTTGGCTCTGAAACGGCGACCAGATCGAGTATGCCGTCGGCATCGAAATCGACAACCTGAACATGGGATGCGCCTTCGAGGAGATCGGCCCTGTTGGATTGGAAGGGGGCGCAGTCATCCTGCGCATGGACTGGTTGAAATGATGTGAGGCACACGTACGCGGCGCACAGCGCCGTGTGCGCCCGAAAGTTGATTGACAAACCCATGTGACCCCAGATCCTGATGCGTGGTTGTTGACGATTCTTCCGATCGAGTCTAACTGAGGATTTGTGATCTGCCAACCAGAAATCGTTCCGCTTTGCGCGGGATGGAGTTGATCGCAGGGGCCTGGAACGAGCCGCTGGAGCGGCGGCGTGTCGATTCTTCGTCCGGGCATGCTGGATCGGTGCGGGAGTGCACGCCGGAACCCTGATATACTCCTGACATGGAAATCGCGATTGGTGTATTGGGTGTGGTGGTGCTGGGCCTCGGGGCGTGGTGCTTTGTGCTGGTTCGTGGGGGGAACGAGGCACGCTCGGATGCGGCGGAGGCGCGGCGTGAGTCGCAGCGGCTTGCGGATGAAAACGCCCGGGTTCTGGCGGATCTGGAGCAGGTTCGGGCGTCGCTGAGCGAGGCGCAGGCGCGGGCGGAGGAATCGGCGGGGCGGGTGACGGATCTGTCGGTGGAGCAGGCGAAGCTGGTGGAGCGGCTGGACGCGGCGGGCAGGCTGATCGAGGAATACAAGGAGAACCGCGAGCAGCTGGTGCAGCAGTTCGAGGCGCTGGGATCGCGGACGCTCAAATCGAACCAGGAGGCGCTGGGCAAGTTCCTGACCGAGCGTCTGAAGGACGCGGACTCGCTGTCGCAGGCGGAGCTTGACAAGCGGAAGCAGGCGATCGAGTCGATGGTGAAGCCGATCCGTGAGACGCTGGACAAGACGCACGAGCAGATCACGGCGCTGGACGAGCGGGTGAAGGCGAGCAGCGTGAGCAACGAATCGCTGCGCGAGGAGACGGCGCGGCTGACGAGGGCGTTGTCGCGCCCGGAGATCCGCGGGCAGTATGGGGAGATCCAGCTGCGTCGTGTGGCGGAGCTCGCGGGGATGACGAGCTACTGCGATTTCAGCGAGCAGTACTCGCAGCGCGACGACGAGGGGAACCTGCTGCGCCCGGACATGGTGGTGACGCTGCCGAACGAGCGTGTGATTGTGGTGGACGCGAAGGCGAACATCAACGCGTACATCGAGGCGGTGAACGCCCCCACCGACGATCTGCGTGAGGAGCAGCTGCAGCGCTTTGCGCGGCACATGGCGGAGCAGGTGAAGAAGCTCAACGACAAGAAGTACTGGTCGTTGTTTGATGGGAAGAGCGCGGAGTTTGTGGTGATGTTCGTGCCGGGCGATCACTTTATTGATGCCGCGTTGGCGCGGAAGCCGGAGCTTCTGGACGAGGCGGCGCAGCGGGGTGTGATCCTGGCTTCGCCGAGCACGCTGATCGGGCTGCTGCGTGCGGTGGCGGTCGGTTGGCGTGAGCATGCGCTGACGGAGCAGGCGGCTGAGCTGTTCGAGCTTGGCAAGGAGTTGCACGATCGGGCGGCGACGGCGTTTGAGCACGCGGGCAAGCTGGGTGATTCGATCCGTCAGGCGGTGGAGCGGTACAACCGGCTGGTTGGGTCGATCGACTCGCGGATGGTGCCGACGCTTCGCAAGTTTGAGGACGCGGGTGCCAAGAGCGGGAAGGCGTTATCTGAGCCGACCAAGATCGAATCGACCCCGCGTGAGCTGGCGAGCGGGACGGCGTTGTTCGAGGAGTGAGGGGCACCTGACCTTTGCGGCCCGGGTTTCTCTCTCATAGATTCGATTTGCTGCTTCTCGTTTTTCACGCGATGCGTTACGCTTTTCGAGGTGTTTATAGCATTGTGAGTACAGGAGACAGGATGATGAAGTTTGCAGGTTTGGTGATCGGGCTGGGTGTGTTCGCTGGGCAGACGGTGGCGTGCGATGCGTGCGATCACGCGGTGGGCTACAGCGATCAATCGTTGGC
The DNA here is from genome assembly GCA_017642965.1 of Phycisphaerales bacterium. Taxonomy (GTDB): domain Bacteria; phylum Planctomycetota; class Phycisphaerae; order Phycisphaerales; family UBA1924; genus UBA1924. The sequence continues at coordinate 2,975 of JAEPOJ010000049.1, read as the reverse complement.
GAGCTTCACGATCGATATCTCGGGTCTGAGCGCGTATGACGGGCTCGGGCAGAGCGTGGATCAGGTGCTCGATGCGATGGCGTTCGCGAACTCGGACATCCATGGGATCGGGTGGAACCTGCAGGTGGAGACCTTTGGGGACTCGTGGCTGAGTGATCTGCGGATGCAGTTCCGGTCGAGCAACGGGGAGAGCTACGACACGGCGCTCTTTGGAAGTAATGACGGGCCGGGGCAGGGGCAGTCGTTCGTGCCGATGGTTGATTTCTGGGGGGGCCTGGGCTTCCACTTCCTTCAGGGTCAGGACGGGGTGTTCGAGGTCGAGTTGTATGACACTGTTGTTGACGACCCGGGCGGTGCCGAGGCGACGCTGTTGGATGGGTCGGTGTTGTACATTCAGTACTGGGTCCCGACGCCGGGCACGCTGGCGCTGTTTGGTGCGGGCGGGTTGTTGGCGGCGCGCCGGCGTCGGTGCGTGTGATCAGCGGGTAGGCCCCCGGCAAGGCCACGCACGAGACCGGGCTTCCCTGGCACGATCTGAGCGGGCAGCGTTTGCGTTCATGGATGGGAATCAGCCACGAGTCGATTTATGACAAGCGACTGGTGGCATCGGTCCCGATGGGTTTCTGTTCTCCCGGAATGGGCAAACCTGATGATTACGGTTGGCGTGAGCAGCGGCACACAAGGGGCCTGAAGGGTGCATCTGTCCGTGACTGATCTACATATCAGCTAAACCCCATGCGTCTCGGCCTTGGTAGTAGACAAAGTAACGATCGTCGAAGGATGGCCCGAAGATCATCATCCAGAGCAGCGAGGGTGAATTCGGGTTTGATGATGGGACACTGAGTTCGTAGCTGCGCTGTGTTTTGTGATACTCCCACGCCTGCCCGCCTACGAGTGGTAGCGGGAGTTCTTCGAGGTACTCGGGGATTAGATCATCGAGCGAATCGGGTTCGTCGGCGTGGTCCACGCGGTACGCATCGATCGCTTTGATGATTGGCTGGGCACGCTCGATCGTCAGCAGCTGGGCCTCTTCGTCCCATCGGTCGTTGCGGGTCGACTCGGGCCAGACCAAGACAAGAATCACGACCGACGCGATCAGCACAAAGATGGTGATCAACACCTGTCTATTCATCTCGCAGATCGTACTGCGCCGTCGGGTCGGGTGTTCAGCTTTGATAGGAACAGCCACTCTTGTTCATGTCCTGTTCAAGGTTACATGCTTCATACTCGCCGCAGAGGTGTCATGGGTTCACATCTTGTGAGGAGAAAATGTAAAAATTCTCACCCTTTTTGGGTGAATTACCCCTCCCCATTCGTGCGTTCGATTATGATTTCCGCTCGATGCCCTGTCCCGATCACTCAGATTATTTCATTGGCAGGCTTTTAATGAGTTCACTTTATTTGATTGAGGAAACAGTATATGTCCAAACGCCCACGCCTCGTTTCGGCAACCATCGCGGCATCGTTCATTTCAAGTTCGGTGGCTCTGGCCGACTTTGTCACGTTCGACATGGTCTGGGAGGGTATCGACGGCAGCAATGCCAGCGCTTGGGGTAGCCTCACGATCGACACATCCATCCTTGACATTGCCGCTGGCGCGAGCGCTGTGAGTTCCTTTGGCGTCTCGGGTAGCCCGTTTGTCGATTTCATGATCACGATCGAGGACGCGCAGACGAACAACGGGACTTATTCAGTGGCCGACGGCCATATTAGTCTGGGGATCTGGGATGCCACGGGCCCGCTGGATCTGGGCACCGAACTGATCGGACAGGCGGGCTTCGAAGGGTTCAACTTTTGGCCGACGAGTACGAGCCTTCCAGGCAATGCACCGGCAGGCATCCTGAACACACACCGAGATTCGCCTGCGAATGATCGACTCGTCATGACCTCAATGATTGCCCAGAATGTTTCTGTGGTCCCCCTGCCCCCGGCGGCGTGGGCTGGGCTCGGGCTGCTGGGCGTCATGGGTGTTTGCCGACGCATGAGCCGCTGATCTGGCTAATGAACTCAACATCAACCAACGACCCCGCGCACCGGCGCGGGGTTGTTTTATGACTGTCATGGGCTCGGCGGGAAGATCTCTTCGAGCTTCTTGAAGCGGTAGCGGAAGATGTTGACGACGTCGCGCTGGACGAAGGACTTGTTGACGATCGGGGCGAGGAGCCAGCCGGCGGGGCGGTAGCGGACGGTGTCGGTGCAGATGGTGCCGCGCCCGTCCTCGGTCGGTTCGAAGGTGTGGGTGTGGTGCCAGAGGGCGTATGGTCCGGAGTCCTGATTATCGACGAACTGGTGGGGTGGGTCCCAGTCGAGGATGGTGGTTTTCCATTTGATGGGGACGCCGCGTACTTTGAGCTTGTAGCGGATCTCGCGGCCGGAGCGCATGTCGATGGGCTTTGGCGTGAGGACGTTGAACTTGAGGAAGCTGGGGGTGAGCTTCTCGAGGTTGTGTGCGTCTGCGAAGAAGGGGAATACGGCTTCGCGTGGCTGGGGGAGGACCTGGGTGGCGCGGAGCAGCCAGATTCGCCCCAGCTTCGGGTCATGGGCCGGGCTGACGGTGATATCGTTCATCGTGGGCTGTGTTCGCGTCTGGGCGTTAGTTTTCAACGAAAGCGTGGTCATGGGCGTGGCTTCGTGCACCGCGGCCGATCAGATACAGGGGCATGTATGTCTTCAGCGGATTCAGAACTCAACATCAGCGGGATGATCGATGCGATCGAGCCCGGGAAGCTTTTTCGCAGCGCGATCGAGGAGGTCGCGGAGTCGGTCGAGCCGGTGATCGCGGACAACGAAAAGTACCGCAAGGCCCGCGTCTTTGAGCGCTTGCTGATCCCGGATCGGGTGATCCGGTTCCGGGTGGAGTGGGTGAATGATGACGGCGACGTCGAGGTCAACATGGGCTGGCGGATCGAGCACAGTAATGCGCTTGGTCCGTATAAGGGGGGGCTGCGGTTCCACCCGACGGTCGATGAGGACAC
>JAEPOJ010000048.1 GCA_017642965.1 Phycisphaerales bacterium | reverse complement strand
ATAGGTTGACGTGGAGCGTATGTGTGCGTCAAGCTCGGGTGCGTGATGCCTGATTCGTCCTCAATCAGTCGCTCAGGCGGCGAGCCGGTCAGATTTATTTGGCTCATGGTTTCAGTGGGTGGCATGTGTGAGATCTCCGACTGAGCTTGAGCTGCCGTACAAACGGTACACCTGCACGCCGCGGCTTCTGATCTCAGCTGTCTTTTCCCACAGCTGATCCTCGATCGAGTTCGCGCTCAGAACGACCGCATCAACACCCTGCTCGATCGCAGCCTCTGGCGGCATGATCTCAAAGCCCCATAGGCGTTCCCCGTATCGTCTTGCATCATCGTCGATAATGCACGTGATCTCAACCGGGGGAGACATCAGCGCCTCGCCAATCGCCCGGGTGTGTGTGCCGGCGCCGTACAGCGCGACCCGCTGGTGCCCATCGTTGCTAGCCTGGGTCAGTGCTGATCGCATCTCGCTCGTCCAGTCATCACCGAGCACCGCGCTGCGGAGATTCGGGTCCCAGAGATCGACGATGTTGGTGAGTAAGTCAAAGATATCTTCGGTCACGCCAGGTTTGCAAGGATCGAAACCGTACTCCTGAAGGACTGCATCGGATGAATCACATCGAACCGAATCCGCGAGAAGGCATGCAAGTCTCGCGGCAGGCTGGTAGGTGCTGGGAGCGGGGTTCATGTTCGCGGTGCAATCCCAGTTGAGGGTGATCCTTGTGCTGGTCACGGATCCCCAGATGCTCCGGATCCAGAGGATTGGGAGCAGGCAGGACGCGGGGTGACCACGCAGCGTGGCTTGCTGGAGGGGTGAGCCGGCGAGTTGCTGGTTGAGTTGATCCAGCGAACCAGCGACCGGCAGTGGGATTGGGCCAAAGATGGAGCTCCAAGGGCTCTGTGTTGACAGCTCGATCTCGCTGTGCAACTCGCGATCGCTTTGTGCGCAGGTGAGTTCGATCCGGTTCATATCGTACCTCCTGCAGCGTGCGCTGCGTTCCCGCTCCGTTCGAGACGCAACCATGAATGGAGAGGGCGATCGATTGTGTGCGATGAAACACCGGTCACGTACAGGTTCCAGTGTTCGCTTCGTGCACTCATTTGTATATCAGCGTACTTTCGTTTCCACTGTTCCATGGCGGACGTGCGGCGTTGACCAGAGTCGACCTTCAGCGCCGAGTTCACGCTCCGTACCAATCGCGGCACTTCGCCTCGGTGATCATCGTACGCAACGCTCGCGATGCCGTGCGAGGTCGCGATCTCGGCGAGCACGGACGGCCCAGGCCGCATTGGAACGAATATCGCTTCGTTTCCTGATCTTGGGCTCTGAGCGGAACACACGATACGCCATTCGCCGTTCGGGTCTGGCACAGCAAGTGACCAGCCGAGCGTGGGGGCACAGCTCGAACGGTACGCTTCGAGCAGCTGCTCATGTGATTCGTATGAGCTTGGGATGCCTAGGAGTACGTGCCGGTTGAAGCAGGGCGGTTGCCATGCATCCCTCGTTAGTGGAAGCGGAGACTCAGGATCAAGTTGCTCTGTTTGGATATCGAGGAGCGGGCGATCGCCGATGGTGGAGGCGGCCAATATGGAAAATGGGTCTGCATCAATACTGATGATCCTGTCGCAGCGGTCGGTTTGTGTGAGTTCACGCACACGCGACAGCGCGAGCGTAGCGAACGAGCGTTGCCGATTCTGTCGTTTGGCAGAGAGCCGCTGTATCCATAGTCGTCCGTTCTCAGCATGACTGGGACAGGCAGTAGCTGCGTGTGAACAGATCACAATCACGCGGTGGCCATGCTGTGTCAAGCACGATGCGAGTGCGTGGGTGAATATGCCGGCCTCGCTGCCGCTCTCAGCGTAGACGGGTGTCACGAGTACGAGGCTTAACATAGACACTCCTCAAGACGGTCGACCCAGCGGAGTAGTTGTTGAGACACGGCGGGGGGTTGGAACGATCCCGTGTCTCCTGACAAGGCAGACTCAAGCCCAGCCCAGGCCTTGAGCGCACCCACTCGATTCTGAGACGGGCTGGCGCTGTGATTCTTGATCACATGATGAAAGTGCTCGATCCGATTGGTCGCGACACGGTCTGGGTCGCAAAGGAATTCGATGCGTTCGCGAGCGATGCGTCCGCGTTCGGCGAGTGATTGGGCTGATTCTGCGAGCATCAACTTTATTTTGCACGCGAGGTCGTCTGGATCACCTGCTGTGAAAGTACACCCGGCGCGTGTTTCGCCGACCATTTCCTGCATCCCGCCCTGATCGCTCACCAATAAGGCTCGGGCATGAGACATCGATTCGATGCATGTGTTCGGGAAGTTTTCCCAGAGCGACGGCACGACACAGAGTGATGCACGAGCGTACTCCCGTTTCAGTTCATCGCGGTCGAGGCGACCAAGGAAACGGACGTTGTTTTCAGCGTGGGGTTCAATCAGCGACTGAAGGTAGGCACGCATCGAGCCGCCATCCGGCGCGCCAGAAGTGTCGGCCCCCGCGAGCCGGAGAGTCGTGGTTGGAAACGCTCTGCTCACCTCGTTCATGGCGAGGATGAGGCTCTCAACACCTTTTCTCGGTTCGATGCGACCTGCGTAAAAGACAGCTAGGTCATCACTCGGATGCCGAGTTACTTTGAGCTCCGGCAGCGGCCCCGTCGCGTAGGGGATGACTTTCGGGTCACGCGGGAACTGGTAGTGATTGCGGGCCCAATCAGCGATGAATCGGGACGGAGCCAGTATCTCGTCCGCGAGATGCATCGCGAGGCGCTCGCTCTCGAAATAGATCCTGTGCGGTATGTCTACAGATCGCGTTGACAGGGATCTGAGCACAAAGAGTTGCTCGCTCGGTGTGTGGAGTTGCACAACTGTAGGAGGCCGGCACGGGTTGCTGACCAGGGTTGCGATTCCTGCCGCCTCGCACTCCGCAAACTCCGCGACCTGAACCCGCCCGGACCTGTAGAGCGAAGCGATCTGCCTTGCCGCTTGGATCGAGAATCGAAGGGCCGCGTTCGGCCAGCCCCCCTTACCCATCCCAGTCGGCATTCTGTGGACCGTGATGTTTCCATCGCATTTAATGCGTGGATGAGTTCGGTCATGGGCCTCTGTAATGACGTGAACCCTGATCCCGTGTGATGCGAGAGCGGGAACGATCCACCGAGCGTACGTGCCGATCCCGCCGCCGTAGAACGGTGGGTACTCGCGGCTGACGAGGGCGATACCGAGCGGTTGACTCAACTGAGCACTCCTTGTTCTGCCGGCGCCGGGCAGTCGAGTTCGGTGCACAGGAACCGCATCAGCTTCTCTGCAAACGTACCCATCGACATCTTTTTACTAACTCGTTGGTATGTTCCTTTTGATAGTTCGTTACGCCAATCCGGGTCGCTGCAGGCCCTCACGATACGCTCCTCAAGTTCCTGATGGGTTGAGAATGTCATCATGAACGGATCTGCAAGCAGCTGGAGTGGACGTTCGCGGTTGTGCATGCCCTTCTGGACAGCAGAACGGCTTGGGTCTGGCGCGAATACATGGTCATATCGTGTGTGGTCCCAGCCGCGGGGCGGTGTCGGGTATGCATCTCGCTCGCTCAGGAGATTGGCGAGTCTGGGATGATTGCGGAGACTGAAGCATTCTGATCTGTCTGAAACGAGGGCCGCATCCGGCTCAGCGTCAGAATCAACATAGTCATTCACGCTCAACCAGTTCTCGCGCAGGAACTCGCTCCATGATCTGAGTGAAAGCATGAGCCCGCCGGACATCGCGCATTCGTATTGGCGCTGATGGCCCACGCCGAGCGGGGATGCATGGAGCTGTACCTTTGCGCACTGAAAACTTGCCCGGAGCTGCTCGTCGTGAGGCAGCTCGCCATACGCATACCGCGACAGGGTCTGGTGCCGGTCCCATCCACGCCCGTAGATTCGAAAATCGAGACCGTGTTTCGTGGCGACTTCAGCGGCCCACTCCAGGGTTCTGTGCCGGAGCATACGCTCGAGCATTGGCTGCGCGTATTGGTGCCAGAGCTTGAGCAAGAGCTGCGGGTCATCCGTTTGCGAACGCATGCGATCAAACTCGCGGGAAAATGTATTCTGATTCAGGTTCACGATCTCGCTCCCCCAGCGGCGCATGGTTCGCTCCAGTTCTACGCGTACGAGTTCGAGATGAGGGTGATGGCGAGCTGGCCAGAACTCAAGGTATTCACGATGCAGGTCTTCGACAGGCTGGGATTGATGGCTGATGTAGGCGATATCGCACGTGCTCGATTCCCGCGCAGTCTCGCTCACCGGTGTCGGATGGAACTTGTGCTCAGAGACAGGGAGCGGGGATGGCATGCGTCTGCTCGCGGGGTACGACTCGATCGCGGGAGCATTCTTGTAGACATACCCCGCCACGAAGTCGTACTCCGAAGGTGGGACAGGTAGTTCGTCGAAGAGGTGAGCCATCGCGTCCTGAATCCAGCATACGTTGACAGCACCTGGGGGGAAGTACGCATCTCGTAATGGGCGTGGGTAGTTTGTGGAGATGACGATGTCGGGATCGATGCGATGCTGTGCTTCAACGGTAAGTTGCGGTGTGAGCATGGTGTGCTCATTGGCTTCCTCAAGCACATACACCTCATGACCGAGTTGCTGAAGGGATCTTCCGAGATCTTTGCTGGCATGCTGCATGTACGATGAATATCTCGTGGTGATAATGAGCACCCGAGCGGGCGACCCGGCTGAGATCTCATTGAACCGTGAAGACCAGTATGCTTGGTCCCTTGACGCGGCCCGGTTCGCGATCGATGCCCGCCAGTCTGCGATGCGATGCGACTGCTCGTCCCGCAGCGAGAGGAGTTCATCGGTCAACCACCCTACAAGGTGGGGATCATGAACGCCGCATGTCACGACCCGCGTCGGGATACTGAGTGCATGGATCTGAGAGCGCAGATGCTGGATCAGCTCACGCCCCGCGTTCGGACCGAATGCGCCATGGAACCGTGGGTCGGTACCGATCCCGAGCGATGAGATCGATTCTCGTGCTCGGGAGAGGTCTGTTTCAAGGATATAGATTGGCGGCGTGAAACCAAACGGGTGCGTGGGGCAGCTCTGGATGAGGGTGCGTAGGGCTTCGTGGTCATCGAGGCCGACGACCACGACTCCTTCAAGTTGTTCGCTCGGAATGTGGACGGGCGCACGCGTCATGTGAGGTGATATCGTCCTGAATACGGGTGTTTATGCAAACTTGAGCCAGTATACTGGATGCGATGGACCTGAGCGTGCTGATCCCAACCCATCGCCGACCTGAAGCGATCAACAGATGCCTACGATGCCTTGAGAATCAGCGCACAGGTGGGCGTTTCGAAGTCATCATTGGGCTTGATGGGGACGAGGCGGACACGCCGCTGCCGGCGATCCCATCGGGGCTGGATTCCAACGCCCAGGTCGAGCGTTTCGGACGGGTAGGACTACTCAAAGTCCGTCAGGGCTTGCTCGGCCGGGCGCAAGGAGAAGTTGTGCTATGGCTGAACGATGATTCGTACGCGGATCCGGGGCTGCTCGAATCGCATCTCGCGGGGCACCGACGCCCGGGGGGCGCAAGGGTGATCGCCGGGCGAGCGATGTGGAAGCCGCTCACTGAGCCGAGCCTGTTTGATCGCCTCGTGCAGGGCAGTGATCTGGTGTTTTTCTCACAGGGTGACCGGCGTCGGGTCGTCGACTACCGCAACTGCTTCGGGCTCAATATGTCTTTTCCGCGTGAGCTCGCGATGGGAGCGGGGGGGATTGCGGAGGTTTCAGAGTTCTATGGCTATGAGGACATCGAGCTCGCTTGGCGGCTGAGCCGTGCGGGTGCTGAGTGCGTCTATGAGCCTGGTGCGGTCGTGACCCATGACCATCGGTACACGCCGCGGGATGTGCACAGGCGGGAGTACCTCTTGGGGCGGGCGGCGCATGCGTTTGCTCATGCGAACCCTTCCTTCGCGAAAGAGCTCTTTCAGTCCGATCTACGCGATATCGACAAGATTGAGCAGCTGAGGCCCTTGATCGAGCATTCATGGCGTGACGGTGTGCGGATTGAACGCACGTTCCTGGCGCTGGCCCAGCAGTCGGAGGCGGCGGTATCTGATGAGCTCCTGCCAGTGCTCGCGGAGCATTGGGTGCTCCTCAAACGATTACTCTGGAGGTGGGGCGTGCTGGACGCGTCGCGAGGGATTGAATCCCGTTGGTCACTCTTGTCTGAAACATCCCCGGATCAGGTGCTCGGCACATCGCCGATTGCTGTATAGTGTGCGCATGAATGACCAGTCAGCTTACGGGATCTCACGGCGTGACTCTATCAAGGCCATCGGGGCGTTCGGTGCCGCGGCGGTGGTTTCCTCGCCTCTGCTTGCTGCCATGAAAGCGGATACGCCACTATTCAGAGTTTCCATCGCGCAATGGTCCCTGCACAAGCTGCTTTATGGCGGCGAGATCGACAATCTCGACTTTGCGAAGGAAGCACGCTCGATGGGATTCGATGCGATCGAGTATGTCAACGCGTTCTTCAAAGAGAAGGCAGAGGACAAGTCGTACCTGCGACAGATGAACACACGGGCCGCTGATAGCGGCGTGACGCAACTGCTGATCATGTGCGACGGCGAGGGGGCGCTGGGCGATGCCGATGAAACAGTCCGCGCACAATCGGTTGAGAATCATAAAAAATGGGTCCATGCCGCGAAGACGCTTGGGTGTCACTCGATCCGGGTCAACGCCGCAAGTTCTGGATCGTTTGAGGAGCAGCAGAAACTGGCGGCCGACGGACTACGGCGATTGACTGAGTTTGCTGAGCCTTACGGTATCAATGTCATCGTGGAAAACCATGGCGGCTTGTCGTCCAATGGGGCCTGGCTGGCGGGTGTTATGAAGAGAGTGGACCACCCGATGTGCGGCACGCTTCCCGATTTTGGGAACTTCTGCATGGACTGGTCGCGATCGTCTGAACCGGACGCTTGGTACGACAGATACAAAGGGACTGGCGAGTTGATGCCGTTCGCTAAAGCCGTGAGTGCGAAGTCGCACGAGTTCGATGCGGAAGGAAACGAGACCGGCACGGATTATCGCAAGATGCTCAAGGTCGTGCTGGGGTCGGGATACCGTGGGTGGATTGGTGTCGAGTATGAAGGCAGCAAGCACTCACCACGGGATGGATCAAGGCTGACGATGAAACTGCTCGAAACCATCCGTGATGAGATGTCCGCCTGATTACTCAGATTTGGTTCTCTTCCCACCAGGAAGGATGCAGTCCACGATGACCATCAGGCCGAGCAGCGATGTGCCGGCGGAATAGATCCCGCCGCCGATGACGACCGCATACGCGAACGCCGCGATATCTCGCGTAATCCACCAGCCGGCCATATCCACAAGCAGGCCGAGCCCTGAGACGAATGTGATCAGGCCCGTGAGCCCCATCCAGAATCGCGTGCAGATCGCCAGCCAGGCGATGACGATCAGGATGATGGCCATCGACGGCGCGTGCGCGTGCTGACTCATCGCGACGATGTTGGTTCCCGCGGGCTGGATGTCCTTGGAGTACGCGATGCTCTGGATATCGTCCCAGTACTCAAGCGGGACGGAAGGCATCGCGTCCGCGCCGGAAGCGGATCGGGTGTGACAATCGAGACAGTTGAACGCGATGATCTCGGAAGGTGCGTTCTCGCCGAGATCCAGGTTGTCGTAATCCTGCGAGAGCCGATCGCTTCGGAGCCAATCGAGTAGCGCATTACGCTCTGGCTCGGGAAGATCTTCCGGGTGACCTGTCTCGAGGGCTTGAATCAACGGGGAAGGGGACTGCACACCGTGATAGGCACCGATGATGTCATTCATCGAGAGCCCGGGCTCCTCGTCACGGTTGTCGTAGTGCCACTTGAGGTGCAGCCCCGAGACGATGTAGCCCCCGAGGAGGGTGATGACCAGCAGCGCGATCCCCAGCCGGAACGAGTAGGGGAGGGAGCGGAGCATGAATGGGTGTCGTGGTTTCATATCGCGTCCTGTGCGTGAAACGGATCAGAGGCCGGCGAAGTCGATCTCAACGATGTCACGGTTCATGACGGCACGATTGGCTGCGATACCAACCGCGGTGGCCCGGGCGGCTTCGCTGATCGAGCATGCGGGGGTGCCGTTGTTTGCGATCGCATTGATCCAGTCCTCGAGGGCGTAATAGACGCCCGGGTGTGGGAGACCGATGCCCTCTTTCAGTTTGCCTTGTTCGGCGAGCTTCGTTGCACCCGCGATCAGGGTGATGCCCTCGTCGTTGTGGAACTGCTGACGATTCGCGTAGACCTCCCAGCCCTGTGTTGGGGCGTCGGCTTCCTTGAACATCCAGCCATGTGACCAGCCGAGTTTGATCGCAGCATTTGAGCCGTAGAGGACTTCGTAAGTTCCACCATACGAGTTGGCAAGGGTCGCGTCGTAATGGATCGTCTGACCGTCATCGAACATCAGCGTGCAGGCGATGGTGTCGGGCACCTTGCGGTCGTCTCGCCAGTGACGCACACTCCCTGAGCCGAACACCTTGACTGGGTACTTGCCCGTGTACCAGTGGAACACGTCGAACTGCTGGGTGCCCCATTCGCCCGCGAGACCGTTTGCACGGCTTGGATCGAGTTTCCAGTTGAGCGCCTCACGCCTTGCCGCGTCGTTGCTGGGCGTGATCCAGTTTGTCTTGCGGTGGTGCTGAGCACGCATCGAGACCGGATCTCTCACCGAGTCTGTCTTGTAAAAGCCGCGAGCAAGCTGGTACACGGGATTGGCCCGTCCCTGAAGACCAGCCGCGACGACCCCCTTCGCGTTGCGGGCGGCTTCACTGATTGCGATGCAATCCTCGAGCGTGTGTGCGAGCGGGCACTCGAGATACACGTGCACACCCGCTTGGAAGCATTTGAGGGCAACCTCCCGGTGGGTGTGGGTGGATGTCGCGACAGCGACCGCATCGACCTTTCCGGAGGAGAGCATCGCCTCGACTGTATCAAATCCTTCTGCGCCAGAAGCACGCCTGAGCCCTGCGGAGAGCCGGCGTGCGTCAGTGTCACACATAGCGCTGACACTGACGTCGGGGAGCTTGGTCAGTTCGCCAAGTATTTCGCGCCCCTGGCGTCCGACACCGACGACGCCAACCCGGAGCGGCGCGTTGAGCGAATAGCTCGCGAAAGCGTTGAGGTTGGGGACGAGCGCCATCGCGGCTACTGTGCCGGCGGCGGATGAGAGGAATGTACGGCGATCGACGTCAGTCATGCAGGGGTCCTTCAAACATTCTGGGACTCGATGGACTCGAGGGGGTTAGTTCGAGATGGGGTTCGTAAACACACCGAGGCGATCACGGATGCACGCCATTTCTGAATCGGTGTCGGTGGTCAGGATCGCGATCGAGCAGCCGTGCTCGTGGAGCCGATCGATCAGGTCCGGGCGAACGCTTAATGCAGTTGAGTACGCATCCGCGATCGCGGCGCTCGGGTGCGTGCACACGACTCTCTTCACCCGATTCTCGACGGGTTTGCCTGTTCGTGGGTCCATGATGTGCCCTTGGTGATCGGCGTTGACTCGACCCGAGTGCTCTGATACTCCGAGCGCGATCGAGTTGAGGCAAGCTTGCAGATCCGGTGTGTCCGACACAAGCACCCGCCATGGATGTGCATTGCCCTGACTCCCATAGCCTAGAACGGAAGAGGATCCGCCATGGATAAATGCATGTTGGATCCCGTACTCGCGGAGCTCGTGCGTGATCAGATCGAGAACGAAACCCTTCGCGATCGCACCGAAGTCCAGCAACACATGCGGGTGATTGCGTGTCACGGTCATGCTCTGAGCCTCAAGCGTGTACGCACGACCCAGATCGATCGGGGGTTGTTGCCCATGCTGGGCCTTTTGTTCCCGGAACCCATGCAGATCCATGAGCGTACCCGCCGCGATGTTGAACGCCCCGTCAGTTTCATCGCACAGTGAATCACACAAGCGCAGCAGCTCAAACAGGTCGCGATCAACCTGCACGGGGACGCCGGCCTGAGCCGAGTTGATCCGCGACACGATAGAAGTAGGCGTGAACACACTGAGGCGGTCGTGCCAGTCCTGGATCAACTCGACGAGCTCGTCCGCGATCGCTTCGACACCAAACCTGTCGTGCGGCGAGTCCGCCGGGTCGAGTATGAGCTCGAACCGAAAGCCCAACGCGTGTAGCGACCGGTGGACAAGTCCATTCGAACGCAAGGGCCGGAAATAAGCCCGAGGT
>JAEPOJ010000047.1 GCA_017642965.1 Phycisphaerales bacterium | reverse complement strand
CTATGTCAAGGTCGTCGGATCCGTCAAGGTCGCCAAGCTATACGCTCTGAGGCATATCGCCCACGGCGTAGCTCGTTTGGAGGCCGAAGGTGCCGTCGCCGTTGTTGAGCAGCACGCTCATGTCATCGCTGCCCCAGTTGGCCACGGCCATGTCAAGGTCGCCGTCACCGTCGAGGTCGCCGAGTGATACGCTCTGCGGATAACTGCCAGCGGGATAAACCGCGCCGGGGAAGAGCGGACCCTCACAGGGTTGGGAGGACGCTGGCTCAGCGATGACCGCTGCGACCGCAAGCATAGGTACTACACGGCACAGGCCTTGAAGATAATGAACAATGAATCGCATTCAATTAGCCCCTATGGCAGTAACAAACAAGAGTTGACAAGCAACCAGCGTACCGCCATCTCTGCGATCCCGCAACAGAATTCGCTATCAGCGAACTGGCCTCACGGGCACCCCGCGTTAAACGCCACCAGGAAAGTCGACACATCAAAGAAGTCCAGCGTCCCGCTGCCGTCGAAGTCCACGCTGAGGTCGCCGCCGGTGTAGGCCACGAGGAACGCGGACACGTCGAAGAAGTTCAGCTCGCCGTCGTCGTTGAGGTCGGCCGGGCAGCCGATGTCCGCGCTGTTGCGCAGCACCAGCACGCCCATCGCGGGCAGCTGGAGCGACACCGACTGACCGTGCGGGCCGCTGCCCAACGGCTCGGACTCGATCGTCCCGCTCGTGCCGTAGCCGCTGCCGTCGTACACACCGCTCTGCGAGTTGAAGACCACGTCCCACGCACCCGCACGCGGCAACCCGACGCGGTAATCCCCGTAATCATCGTTCGAGAAGTTCGCCACGACCACGAAGCTGTCCCCGCCGGCCTCCCATCGCTCAAACGCCAGCACGTCCGCGCTGTTGTTCGTATGGAACACCCACGCCGGCTGGTTGGCCCGCAGCGCCGCCTCGCCCGTCCGCAGCGCGATCACGTCCTGGTACATCCTGAAGACCCCGTCGTAGGTCGCCTTGTGCGACCAGTCGATCTTGTTCTCCTCCCAGCCGTCGTTCTCGAGCCACTCCGTGCCGTGCAGGATCGCCGGGATGCCCTTGCTCAGGATCGTCAGCGTGTTGGCCAGCGTCGTGCGCCCCCGCGCGAAGTTATCGTCGTGCGGGAACGTGGTATCGATCTGCCGCACCGCCCGCTCGTGCCCATTCAGCGGCCACGCATCGTCATGCAGCTCGAAGTAGTTGAACACGTCCGTCCCGCTCACGCTGCCCGTGCCGTCCATCGCCGCCGCGATGCCGGCGATGTTCGGGCTGCCGAAGCTCGCCCCGAACACCGCATCACGCATCGCGTTCTTGAAGCTGTTGTGATACTGGCTGTCGAACTCGATCCCGTTGATCACCCAGTCGCTGTCGATGTAGATCTCCGCGATCGTGTGCGCATCGCTGTAGCGCCGATCGATCACCCGGTTCATCGCCCGCATCAGATCCTGCCCGCTGCCCCACTGAGCCGTCCAGCCCGAGTCCGTCATCGCCATCACCGCATCATGGCGGTAGCCATCCATACGGAACTCGCCCATCACGTGGTGGACCGAGTCCAGGAAGTAGTCGAACACGCCCTGCTTGTCGAAGTCCGCCTGCGCCCCCCACGGCGTGTCCTGCGCCGGCGAATCAAAGTACTGCTGCGAGCCGTCGAAACTCCACAGGAAGTTGTCACTCGACGCGAAGTGGTTCCACACCACATCCAGGATCACCGCGATCCCCTCGCCGTGCAGCTGATCCACCATGTACTTCAGATCCTCCGCACTCCCGAGCGACGACTCCCAGCCGTACATCGTGATCGGGTTGTACCCGCCCGAAAACGTACCCGGCCACTCATTAATCGGATTGAGCATCACCACGTTCACGCCCAGCTCCGACAGGTGCGACGCCCGATCCCCCACGTCCCGGTAGCCGCTGGGCGTCCCGGTCGGCCCGAACGGATCATTACGCCCCGCGAACGTGCCAACATGAAGCTGGTACACCACCCACTCGTCCAGCGGGGGCGCGGCAAACCCGTCGTGCTGCCACTGATACGCCAGCGGATCGCTGATCCGCGCGTTCAGGTTGTCGCTCGCCACCAGCTCCGCCGCGTGCGGGTCGGTGTTCCAGTGGCTGTTGTTGAAGTAGTACTTGTACATATCGCCGGCCTCGGCGCCCGCGACAAACCCAATAAAGTCCTCGCCCACCTTGCTCAGCGCATCGCCCGTGGACCAGCCGTTGAACTCGCCCCGCACCTGCACGCTCGTGCGCGTCGGCGCCCAGACCCGGAACACCGTGCCACCCTCCAGCGGCGTCGCGCCCATCCGCGCGTGCTCCAGCGTCGCAAAGTCCACCACGAACCGCTCGCTCGGCAGCGTCTCGCTCGCCCCCGCCGCGCCAACATAATCGGTGTCGCTCCCGTCGATCACCTCGAACACGTACTCGACCGTCGTGCCCGCGACGCTCGGGATCGATGCGCCCCAGATGTCCTTGGGTCCCTGCACCCCCTCGTGGGCCGCGTCGACCCAGCCCACGAACGCCCCATCGACCCAGTAGCCCACCCGGGCCCCGGTCAGGTCATCGCGGTCCGCGAGCAGGCGCGCCCCGAACGACTCACCGTTCATGGGCACCATCGGTCGCAGGTCGTACAGCGTCTCGTGGCTCAGCAGCTCCCACTGGACGTTGTTGTCGCTGCCGATCGCAGCCGAGGTCAGGGCGCACACACATCCGAGCACAGCAAAGCAGTTCATGAAAGACGTTTCCTTCCGGGGTTTATGGCCTCTGAGTGTACGAGCCATCCGCCCCCGGCACAAGAAAAACCCGCTCGATCGCACGAGCGGGCTCAGGAAATCAAACCACCAACCAAATCGGACGTTGATGTGGGCTTACGGGCAGCCCGCGTTGTACTGCGCGATGTACGCCGACACATCAAAGAAGTCGAACACACCATCACCCGTGAAGTCCGCACGCGGGTCCATGGCGTTGTACGCCGCGATGAACTCGCTGATATCGAAGAAGTTCAGGTCACCGTCGCAGTTCATGTCCGCGTCGCAAAGATTGATCGGCGTCGTCGACACCTGCACATCGTCCATCCCGTTGAGGAAGTCGAAGTTCCCCAGCGGAGCGACAACAACCTTGCTCACACCCACACGAGAGATGAAGCCCGCGAAGCATCCCGCCACGATCGGCTGCGCATCGACACCCACAACCAGATTGTCGTCGGCATCGTACGCCTCAATCCGAACCCAATCCCCCTGCGCGTTCACCTGCCCAAACGCATAGATCAGATCATCAGGATCATCGGGCCGGATCACCCAGGCCGAGCCCGCGGGTCGGCCATTCCCGAAGTTGATGATCCAACTGTTGCCAGAAGGAGCGGCACCAAACTGCTGAATGATCGGCAGCGGCGCGGGTGAGCCATCAGCATACTCCGGCGCAAACCGCGCACCATTGCCCGGCATATCGCCCACACCCTGCCCGCCGACGATATTCTCAAAGTCTTCAAGCAGCGCCAACCCGTCCGAGTCAGCATTGAACTGATCCCGGGTCGCCGTCATCGGCCCCGAGTACGTCACGACATCGCCCAACGCGAGCGAACCGGGGACGATCAGCCCCCACAACAATCCCATCCGTGTCAGTCTGGTGCGCATCGTAATGCTCCTTTCGTACAACAAACAATGGATATAGATGCACCCAGCATAACCCGCCTCACCACCCACACAAAGTCCCATCCCCGTATCAGCCGCATCATGTATGATGTTCCAGACGCCAAAGTACCCAGATTCACACGAGCCACACATGCCCACCACACCCTCAGATCCCCACGCCGTCCTCCTCGCCCACGACCGATGGGCCAACGCCCAGCTCTACGACGCCTGCGCCGCCCTCAGCGACGAGCAGTTCAACCAGGTCTTCCTCATGGGCACCGGCTCGATCCACAACAATCTCCTTCACAACCTCGGCGCCATGCGCGGCTGGACCGACGTCCTCAACGAGACCGAATCCCGCCCACGCCTCGAAGAACGCCAGCATACGCTCGGCGAGATCCGCGCCCTCCACGACCCCATCTGCGACGACTTCGAGCAAGCCGCCCTCCAAAGACCCTTCGACACCGTCATCACCCGCGAGCGGGGCGGCAAGGACTACACCTTCACCGCCGGCGGCATCCTCACCCACGTCACCACCCACTCCATGCACCACCGCGCCCAGTGCCTCAACATGCTCCGACAGCTCGGCGTCAAGGACCTGCCCATGTCCAGCGTGATGGAGTGGATGCTCTTCGCCGAGTAAGCAACGACCTCGACGATCTGCAATCCCACCATCCCAGCCGCGTTGAGCAACCCGAACCCCGAAAACAGGTATCATCGGGGCAGCACGCGCGTCCTCGCCCACCAACTCTGGAACCACACGCATGAGCAACACCATGAAACGAAGAGCATTCCTCGCCGCCGGCGCCGTCTCCATCCCCTCCCTCGCACTGGCAAAGGGGATCCGCCTCGGCTCCACCGCCTCGCTCCACGGCCCATTCGAGGACTACATGAAGCAGGCCAACGACCACCTGAAGGTCATGCGCGGGCTCATGCGCGACCTCGACCGCCCGGGCGCACGCGACGACGCCGCCTTCTACGCCAACCAGATTACCATCCTCCTCGCCCAGTGCGTCCAGCACGCCGAGGACCTCAAGGTCCCCGAGCCGCTCAAGGCCAGGTACGCCCAGGACGAGGCCCAATACACGCTCGACATGCGGATCAAGCTCACCGAGAGCATCTCCGCCGCCAACGAGCTCGCCCGACAGATCATGCTCGCCAATGACACAGAGGCCAACAACCTCTACGCATCGCTCCGCGCAACACGCAAGGAAGGCCACGACGAGTTCAAGGTCGACGACTAAACCGCCACCATGCTCGAGCAACTCACCGAGTTCATCGGACGCACGCACCTCGTGCTCCTCCACTTCCCGATCGCGCTGCTCATCGTCGCCGCGATCGTGGAGCTCCTACGCGCGCTCAACCTCCGCCGAGCCGCCGCCCGCTACGTGCCCGGCCCCGCCGCCTCCACCATGTTCTTCTTCGCATTGCTCGCCACCGCCGCCTCCGTACTCACCGGGCTCATCCTCGGCTTCGACGACGGCCCCAAGGTCGACCAGCACCGCATCCTCGGCATCGTCTCGGGCGTCCTCGTCCTCATCACCACCTTCGCCCTCCTCGCCGCCCGCAGCCCGGGCGCAAAGAAGGCCCCTTCCATCTACCTGCTCCTGCTCACCGTCTCTGCGGCCGCCGTCGGCCTCACCGGCCACCTCGGCGGCGAGATCACCCACGGCGAGGGCTACATCACCCGCCCGCTCACCCGCATCTTTCAGGACCCCACCGAGCCGATCTCTGCCGTCGCCCTCGACCCGGCCATGTTCGACATCACCCAGGCCCAGCTCGACACCTACCTCACCGACATCCAGCCCATCCTCGACGCCAGCTGCGTCGAATGCCACGGCCCCGAAGACGCCGAGGACGACGTCCGCCTCGATTCCATCGAGCACGTCCTCTCCCCCGACACCTCCATCCTCATGCGCGGCGACCCCGTCATGTCCGACCTCGTCTACCTCATCGAGCTCCCCCCCGGCGACCCCGACATCATGCCCCCCGAAGACCACGCCGACCCGCTAACACCCGATCAAACCCGACTGATCCGAGATTGGGTGGAGTCACTCGGTTCATAGTCATCTGAATCCCTCACGAGTGAGCTTCGTACAATCAAGTAATGGAACTCGATCGTGCCCCCGATCTTGAAGAAGCACTCAGTGAATGTAAACGCTTAACCGATGGGTTTCGCTCGTTGTGGCGCGTCTTGATCCTTTCCATGCTGGCACTGCTACTCGTGGGCGGGATCTATGTAACAAGGAGCTGGGTGCCGTTCGATCAAGGCACCGTTTCCACAAACCCCACAGACTACCCAATTGCGAGCAAGGAGATCCGAAACTACTTCCCTGACGAAGCGCGATTCTTGCCAATGTCAATCCCCAGCACAGCGACGAACATCCAGTTCGAATGCAACACAATGGGCGCAATGCAGGCATCGCCATGGCTCAAAATCCAGTTTGTGCTGCAAGGCGATCAAGCAGCACAGGAACTACATCGCCTTGAATCGCTCAATCCAACCGACACCTTGAAGCTTGGCAACTTCTTCAGTGACCCACTCGACGATCTTCAAGATCGGGAAGGCCTTCTAGTGTACGGATTCCTTGCATCGTTCAAGCCAGACTATCGCAATGGCCAAGCCGCAGCCCCCGATCGGATCGCGTATGTCACGTATGATGCGAACTCCGGCGAGTTTTACTACGAGTTCAACTCCGACTAATGCCCGCCCTCAATCCCAAACTCACAGGCAAACAAGCAAGCCTGATCTTCGCAGGCATTCTCCAGCTCTTCCTCTCCTATTGCACCTACGGGGTCTACCGCACATTCCACCCCGGACCCGACACAACCGACATTGCCGACTACCCAGAGATGCGTACTCGCTTTGAGCAGCGGATCTACCCGTGGGCCAGAGGCACGCTCCCGCCAGAGATCCCTGCGAGCGCCAGCAACATCTCCTTCTACGCATTCCCTTACGCTGTACTACAGGGGCGACCACACCTCGAGCTGCAGTTCACGCTCGCCCCCCAAGAGGCACAAGCCGAGTTCGACCGCCTCCAGTCTGTTGCTCGGGAAACTGAGTTTGATAACGAACTCACATTCACGATCCATCCTTCGGCCAATCAATGGGCCTACGCGGTCTACGACCCACACACGCAGACCTTCTGGTACACACTCGGCTCCGACTAACGCATGCTGAGTACCAGACTCCTGACCAGCACAAAACGGTGCTGATAACACCCTACCCCAAGCACCCCTGTACGATTTTCACCCCACGAAAGACCTTGCCGAAATCTTCACACTGGGATTCCACACCCAAACGCAGTACGGTTACCCCGACGTGGCACGACGCCACGCTCGGGAGAATGCCATGCAGAACACGCACGTCATCAACCAGCTCGACCGTGTACGCGTACTCGAATCATTCGCGGACGCTTCCCACCCACGATCACACAAGCTCTCCCACGCGCTCGCATGCGGCGACACCCCCGCACACATCGCGCGCCTCCTCCGGCGCATGCAGCACGCACGCCCCATCAACCCCGCCCATGTCCCCAACGACATGGTCACCATGAACTCCATCGTGCGCCTCATCGACCTCGACACGCTCGAGCTCCGCCGCGTCGCGCTCGTATACGACGCACTCTGCGCGCACGACACCCCGCCCGGGGTCGAGCTCGTCGAGATCCAGGAAGAACTCGGCAGCGAGCTCCTCGCACGATCCGTCGGCGACACCATCCAGCTCAACAGCAGGACCCACCGCGCACGCCTGCGCATCGACGCCCTCGAGTATCAACCCGAGGGCGCCGGGCACCTGGACCGCTAAACGCGCACGCTACACCCCCCGGTTCACCCCGGCCAGCATCGCGGTGAGCACCATGACAATCAGAAACCCACCGATCACCGCGATCAGTGTTAGGCATCCCCTGCCCGTGTCGTACCGCTGCGCCGATTCCTCCGGCGCTCCATCACCATCCGCGGACCCCGGGCCCGCGCCGTGTTCAAAGTCGTTCATGAAATATCACCCGTGATAGACGCCATGACAAAGCCCACGGCGTTCGTGTTCAATCCACACGCCCGAGCAACACCGCCCGGGCACGCAAGCTCAGTTGAACACCATCACACGGGCGGACCACGCGCCCAGAGCACACGCCCACGAAGCGAGCACGCCCCCACAACCCGGCCAGACGCATACGCCCCGCCAGACGGCTCCGTGCCGGAACCATCCGACCAGACGCACAAACCCGCCCCGCCGTCGTCGCCACCGCCCTCACGCTGCTCGGACGCGACAATCCCCGACTCACCAATCCCGATCCACACCGGCTGCGGCCCGCCAGGCGTACGCAACGCCTCGCCACCCACAGAAAGCGCGTGCGGCCCCGCCAACGCGCCACAAAGCCACGCCGACACCGCACCGACCAGAATCATCATCGTTCGAAGATGCACAGCCCAAACTGTACGCACCACAATCCCCCCGGATCTCCGCTACAATCAACCAACTGCACGGGGCGCGGCCACAACCGCTGAGAAGCACCCGTTGAACCTGATCCGGCTCGCACCGGCGGAGGGAATGCAGACAGTCATCACGTCCACTCAAACGGACCGACTGCCGCGCAGACCCCACGGTGCATCAACACTGAGGACCACGCGCCATGGCTGACCAGACCACCTACCCCAAGACCACCCCCGACCACCTCGCCATCACCTCCCCCGCCGGCAAGGCCGTCGCCCTCACCACCGGCTACAAGTCCCGCGAGGACATGAAGGCCGCCTTCCGCACCGTCCAGGCCGGCCCATCCACCCCCGACGGCGCATTCAACCTCCCCGTCCACGGCGCCTACAACCCCGGCACCGACACCGATGTCCCCACCCCCGGCAGCTTCGCCCACAAGCCCGACATCGGCGGCCCCTACATGTTCTCCTCCCCCGACACCCCGGGCATGCCCAAGCCCTCCGACAAAACCGCCTGGGACTTCCTCCCCGACGACTGGTCCGTCGAGATCGTCGACGATGACACCGCCTCCGCCGCCTCTTCCCCCTGCGCCCACGAGGCCCACGTCTTCACCGACGCCAAAGGCATCACCCGCCGCGTCACCACACCCCCCGGCTTCACCCCCATCACCCAGCTCGAATCCGCCCGCCTCGGCATCATCACCCCCGAGATGCACCGCGTCGCCGAGCGTGAACCACACCTCACCGCCACCCAAGTCCGCGACGAGATCGCCGCCGGGCGACTCATCATCCCCGCCAACCGCGCCCACCTCGCCAAGAACCTCGACCCCATGGCCATCGGACGCGCCTCCAAAACCAAGGTCAACGCCAACATGGGCGCCTCTCCCGTCGCCTCGGGAACCGACGAAGAAGTCGAAAAACTCCAATGGGCCGAGCGCTGGGGCGCCGACACCGTCATGGACCTCTCGACCGGAGGCGACCTCGACGCAACCCGCGCCGCCATCCTCGACAACGCCACCGTCCCCATCGGCACCGTCCCCATCTACTCCATGATCATCGGCAAGAAGATCGAGGACCTCGACGAGACCCTCATCATGGACACCCTCCGCCACCAGGCCGCTCAGGGCGTCGACTACTTCACCATCCACGCCGGCGTCCGCATGTCGCACCTCAAGTATGTCAAGAAGCGCGCCATCGGCATCGTCAGCCGCGGCGGCTCGCTCCTCGCCAAGTGGATGCTCGTCCACAACAAAGACAACATCATGTACACCATGTGGGACGACATCTGCGACCTCATGCGCGAGCACGATGTCTCCTTCTCCATCGGCGACGGGCTCCGACCCGGCGGCCTCGCCGACGCCACCGACCTCGCACAGCTCGGCGAGCTCCAGGTCATCGGCGAGCTCACCGAACGCGCCTGGCGGCGAGGCGTCCAGGTCATGGTCGAAGGCCCCGGGCACGTCCCCTTCGACCAGATCGAGTACAACGCCAAGCTCCAGCGCACCATCTGCCACGGCGCCCCCTTCTACGTGCTCGGCCCGCTCGTCACCGATGTCTTCCCCGGCTACGACCACATCACCTCCTGCATCGGCGCCACCTCCATCGCCTACCACGGCGCCTCCATGCTCTGCTACGTCACCCCCAAGGAGCACCTCGGGCTCCCCAAGAAGGGTGACGTCAAGGAAGGCTGCATCGCCTACAAGATCGCCGCCCACGCCGCCGATGTCGCCCTCGGCATCCCCGGCACCCGCGACTGGGACGACGAGCTCACCAAGGCCCGCGCCGCCCTCAACTGGAACAAGCACTTCGAGCTCGCCTTCGACGAGGACACCGCCCGCGCCTACCACGACGAGGACCTCGATGTCGACACCGACTTCTGCGCCATGTGCGGCCACGACTGGTGCTCCGTCCGCATCTCCAAGGAGATCCAGGAGTTCCAGTCCGGCAAGGCCGAGGGCTTCGAACGCGGAGCACCGATCAAGTCCGACGCCCTCACCGCCGAGCAAAAACTCATTCTTGAGCAACGCGGCTACCTCTCCCCCGAGGAAATCCACAAACTCGCGTCAAAGACCAAGAAGGTCGTGGGCGCTGACGAGGGCAAGGCCGCCTGCCACTCCGACTATGTGGACCCGGACGAGGCGAAGAAGGTGCAGGGCGAGGTCGTCGTGCAGCTCAATACCGCGCCGGCGCATGGTATCGCGAGTGATGATCGGTTGATTTAGCACCAAATTACCATGCTATAATCGAACATGAATGCAGAACAAATCGAATCCCTGGTAAGCCAAGCTGTCGAAGAATCTAAGACTCTGGATTTTAAACAAACACTTCCTGGCGTTTCAAGAGATGAGAAAGCAGAGTTGTGTGCGGATATATCGGCATTCGCCAACACCTCCGGCGGAGTAATTATCTACGGCATTTCAGAGCATGATGGAGCAGCATCAGAGATCATTGGGGTAGACGATTCTGATCTCGATGGATCAATTTTGCGTATCGAGCAAATCGCAAACAGCCTCATAGAGCCAACGATTTCAGGCCTTAAAGCACAACCATTGGAACTCTCAGGTGGTAAAAAAGTACTGCTAGTATCCATACCTAGAAGCTGGAGAAGCCCACATCTTGTGCGGTCTAGCGGCTCAAACTCATTCAAGCTGTATGTGCGAGGCAGTCGCGGCAAAAGACAACTCGAAGCCAACGAGGTTCGAACCATGTTTAAAGAGACACTATACCTCGAGCCACATCTTCGAGAATGGAGAGACAATCGTGTGCAACAGTTTATTGATGGCAATGCCCCCGTGCTAATGCAGCCAGGTGCTAAATTGATGCTCCATATCCTGCCGCTTACGCCGAGCACATCTGTCAATAATATACCCGGAAAAACGCTGCTTGAGCATTATCAACACTTCTGGCCGATGGGCTCTGGCGGAGGTGATCGCCGATTAACCTTTGACGGATTGCTGACGAGCAGTGCATCATATCATTCGGATGACCGGTCAGTGGCGAGTTCATATTGCCAGCTTTTTCGAGACGGCCGGGTTGAATCTGTTGCTGATATTCAAGGAAGAAGCCTCGCAGGACCCACTCCCCAAATTCCAAGCCTCTGGTACGAAAAAAATGTACTTGAATCTGCATACAAATACATGACAGCGTTGAAAATGCTTGGCCACGACTATCCATTTATGATAGCTCTTTCCCTGATCGGCGTTAAAGGGATGACAATGGCCATTCACGCCTCTTTCATGTACGACCAGCGGTTTATTGACCGCGACAACCTATTGCTCCCAGACATCCTGCTTGAAGAGGCACCTGAAGATTTTGCACACGCATTCAAGCCAATGTTTGACCAGATTTGGAACTCAGTAGGATTGGAACAATCGGACAATTACGACCAAGAAGGCAAGTGGCGTGCACAGAAACTAGTTGGTGTTCCATATGTGAAGTCAGACCAAGCAGTTGATTAAACGAATGCCCTCCTTCGACTCGAAGAGCGAAGGAGGAAGAAGTGCAACACCCCCCATCCCTAGAGGGGTTGCAAGGGAAACCTCCCCTGCACACGCATGTACAATCCCCCATGCCCCCACTCACCGACTTCCAATCACTCGGCTGCGCCCGCCTCCCCACCAACTTCACTCCCGACCAGCTCGCCCCCCTCATCCCCCTCGCCGACGACGCCCTCAGCGACCCCAGCGCCCGCGCCGGTGCCCGCATCCCGACCACCGCGCCGCTCGTCCAAACCATCCTCGCCCACGCCCCGCTCGCCGAGGCGATCGCATCGCTGGGCGACTACCGCCCCGTCCGCGCCATCGTCTTTGACAAATCACCCGACCACAACTGGGGCGTCCCCTGGCACCGCGACACCACCATCGCCGTGCGCGAAAAACACCAAGTCCCCGGCTTCGCCCCCTGGTCCATCAAGGACAACGTCCACCATGTCCAGCCGCCGCCCAGCGTGCTGCGAACCATGTGCACCGTCCGCCTGCACCTCGACCCCTCACCCGCCACCAACGGCGCCCTCCGCTGCATCCCCCGCTCCCACCTCGACCTCGACGACCACTGGCCCGACCAAGACCCCGGGCACCAGAACCGCGAACCCATCACCCTCGAAGCCAACGCCGGCGACGTCGTCCTCATGAACCCCCTCACCCTCCACGCCTCCTCCAAATCCACCCACCCCGCCCACCGCCGCGTCGTCCACATCGAGATGGCCAATCACCCGCTGCCCAAACCACTCCAGTGGCACAGCGACGCCTGACCGCGTCTCCCCTTCGAGCCCCTCGCGGTCTTCGCGTTCAAGAACGAACCAGCAGTGACACGGTTTGTGCGCCGGGTGCCCTGCATACGCCGCGCCGTAGACGCGGCTGATGCAGGCCCTCTCCTCAATCTCCCATCTTCCCCACGCCCGCTCCCACCCCCGCGTACAAATCTCACCCCTATCTCACGCTTTCTGCGCTGTTTTCGCGCACTACCCCGACCCAACCTTGACGCCGCATGCCGCTCAAGTACAATTCCCCAGCACACCCCCATGTGACCAAACCAACCGCCCGTGCCCCCGCCCCCACACGCGAGAACCGCAAAGGGAGCCGATCATGCACGCGCCACCCAAACCAG
>JAEPOJ010000046.1:8371-14711 GCA_017642965.1 Phycisphaerales bacterium | reverse complement strand
ATGAACGATCGAGAAACCGGTCGTTCGCGTGGGTTCGGTTTCGTGGAAATGAAGAACGAAGATGATGGTCGCGAGGCCATCGAAAAACTGAATGGTCAGGACATGGGCGGTCGTGCCCTCGTCGTGAACGAAGCTCGTCCTCGTGAAGAGCGTCCCCGCACTGGCGGTGGCGGCTTTGGCGGCGGCGGTGGCGGTGGTCGTGGCGGCTACGGCGGCGGCAACCGCGGTGGCGGCGGCGACTGGTAAGCCCAACACAACAAGTTATCCAAAGCTACCCGCCGTTCACTCAAACGGCGGGTTTTCTTTTTTGCTCATTCCTCGTCCATCCCCCTCGTAACAAGTCGGATATCCGCCTCAGGATATTCCTCCACGATCGTCTTCACACCAGATAACCCAAGCACGGATACTGCGCTCGCCAACGCATCCGCGATCGCGCCGTCTGCTGCGATGACCGCAACCGCCCTCCGCTCGGAGATGCCGTATCCCGTTCTGGGATCCACGATGTGCGAATACCGTGCGCCGTTGTACTCATAGAACCGCTCAAGATCACCCGAGGTCGCCACCGCGCAGTTGAAGAGATGCTCGACCGTAGCGTCTCCAAGCCCTGTCTGGATCTCAACGCTCCAACCAGTTTTTTGAGTTGAAGGTGGTGAGCCAAGCACAAGATCTCCGCCCAGTTCAACCTGAACAACGGGAAATCCGCTCGCCTGGATCAGGTCTACTGCGCGCTGAGCCGCATAGCCCTTCCCGATCCCACCGAAATCGAGGATCATGCCGGACGCGTTGAACCGAACTGTCCGAGTCATTGGGTCGAGTTCAACGAGATCCATACCCACTCGACACCGGGCGTCGCTGAGTTCAAGGGTTCGCGGCATGCTCGATCTTCTCCAGAGATGCGTGTAAGCCCCGATCGTGGGATCGAACGCACCCTGGGTGCGATTGTGGATATCCCAAGCCAAGGTGAGGACCTCAAAGAGACACTCGGATACAGGATACCACGTACCCGGATTCCCCACCACGAGCAGCATGGCTTCAGAATCGCTGCGATAGTCGCTCAGGACCTGCTCGATTCGTGCAATCTCATCAAAGCCCAAACGAGCCGCCTGCGCGGCCTCCCGCTCCGTTTCTGCCTCAATGACGATTGAGCATCGCGACCCCATACTTATCCTTGCGAAGGAGTAGAGGTTGCGTGTAATCTGATTGCTCGACGATTCGTCGATCGATCGGTTGTGTTCTGTACATGCACACCCGACCATCAGAATGCACAACACAATCGCACCGATGCGTGCGATGGAGCGTCTTATGTTGAGTGTGCCCTGCCTGCTAGTGTGTGCCATGGTGTCTCCGCAACCGAGTGCTCCAGTGCAGGATCGTATCGAGATCCGCGTCCCCGGCACAGCAGTCCCGTTCGAGTTGGCCCGATGCCCCGCAGGATCAATCGAATCTGCTGAAAAGCATTCCCCCGCTGAGATCGACGCCTTGTGGGTGCTGACCACGGAAGTCACGTGGGACTTGTACGACATCTATGTCTACAAACTCGATGAGCCCGAAGAGTCTACTTCTGCCGATGCTGTTTCTCGTCCGAGCAAGCCCTACGTCCCGCCAGACAGGGGATTTGGGCACGACGGGTACCCTGCGATCGGGATGACCCGCAAGGCCGCAGAGGGTTTCTGTGAATGGCTCTCCTTGAAGTCCGGGCTCGACGTCCGCCTCCCGACACAGCACGAGTGGGTCTACCTTGCCAGTGGCGGAACCGGCGACTCGTTCTGCCGTGGGATCTCAATCGATACACTGGATCAGTTCGCATGGTTTCAGGGAAATAGCGAACACACAACCCATCCGGTCGGGCAGAAGAAGCCAAACGATTTTGGTCTGTATGACGTTCACGGGAACGCCGCCGAGTGGGTCTTAACGGACACACGAAGGCCCTATGCAATGGGCGGCGGGTACCGAGACAGCGCGGAGGACTCGACCGCGATCTCATCGCAACGTCAGGTCAGCGCGTGGAACCAATCCGACCCACAGATCCCCAAGAGCCAATGGTGGCTCGCGGATTGTTCGTGGGTCGGCTTCCGCTTTGTGATCAACGCCACCGAAGAAAGCGATACACGCCTCAAGGAACTGCGTCATGAGTGAGCGAATAAGCATGGATCCGAACCGGCTGATGTCCCGCCGATCGTTTACCGCTGCGAGCGCGGCGATCGGTGCGGCCGCGATATTCGCTCGACCAAGCTTCGGATCTGCAAGCACCGGAGTAGATCAGGCGCTCAAGGTGGGTGTTGTTGGCTGCGGGGGGCGAGGGACCGGCGCGGTCATCCAGGCACTGAAGGCTGACCCGGGCTCGGTGCTGTGGGCCATGGGCGATGTATTCGAGGACAAACTCAAGGGCTGCCTGCACTACGTCACAGAGGCCATGCTCGATCTTGATGACGAGCAGGGCACTGATTCCTGGTCGAAGAAAATACAGGTGGAAGAGCGCGCCTTCACCGGTATTGATGCGATCCACAAGGTGCTCGCTTCGGGCGTCGACGTGATGATTCTCACCACCCCGCCCGGTTTCCGCCCCGAGCACCTTCGCGCATCAATCGATGCCGGCAAGCATGTATTCTGCGAAAAACCTGTCGCAGTCGATGCACCGGGGGTGCGGAGCGTGCTCGAATCGGCACGCATCGCCAAGGAGAAGAACCTCTCCGTGATGTCAGGGTTCTGCTGGAGATACCAGGATCAGGTCAAAGAGACCTTCGAAAAACTCCACTCAGGGGGCATCGGAGATCTACACACGATCCAGACGACCTACAACACGACGGGCTGGGTCGCGCCCAATCCACGCAAGACAGATTGGAGCGATGCGGAGTTCCAGCTCCGCAACTGGCAGTATTTCACCCCGCTCAGCGCCGATCATGTCGCGGAGCAAGCCGTGCACGCGATCGACTGGATCGCTTGGGCGATGAAGGACAAGCCACCGGTCAGATGTTTCGCAGTTGGCGGGCGCCAGACACGCGAGGAGCGTCCGGAGACAGGGAACGTGTGGGACCATTTCTCGATCATCTACGAGTATCCGAGCGGTGTCCGCGCGTATCACATGTGCCGCCACTGGCCCAATACCCCCTCGGACAACTCCGCTTATTTCCTCGGCAGTTCCGGCAGCTGCACCATGCAACCATGGAACGGAACACACATGATCGAAGGTGAGTCCCCATGGAAAGGCACCGCGAAGAGCAACGACATGTACCAACGCGAGCATGATGTGCTCTTCAAGGCGATACGCGATGCCCGGCCTGTGAATGACGGCGAGTTTATGAGTCACTCATCACTGCTCGCCATTATGGGCCGAATGGCAGCGTACACCGGGCAGGTCGTGACCTGGGACCAGGCGATGAACTCGCAGGAGAACCTGAACGAGAAGCCCTGGTCGATGGGCAAGCGTGCCACCCCCCAGCTCCCAATGCCGGGCAAATCGAAGCTGATCTGAGGAGCCACCCATGGCGAGTATTGATCGAAGACAGTTCATCGCTTCGAGCGCAGCGATCGGAGCAACCGGTCTGGCCTACGCCGCAGGGCTGACTGTCCCTCCGATGCAGTCAGAAGAGAAGCGAATACGCAAATCGCTTAAGTACAACATGATCGGTGCGGGCGAATCGTTGCTTGAGAAGTTCAGAGTGGCAAAGGCCTGCGCGTTCGATGGGATCGAGCTGGACGCTCCAGGCAACTGGGATCTTGATGAGGTCAGAAACGCGATGCAAACCACCGGGCTTGTCGTGCCCGGCGTCGTGCTCTCCACGCACTGGCACAAGCCCTTCAATCACCCTGATACACAGACTCGAAACGAAGCGAAGACTTCTCTGGAAACCGCACTGAGAAACTGCAAGGCACTCGGGGGCTCCAGCGTGCTTGTCGTGCCAGGTGTCGTCAATGAGTCCATGCCATACGAAGAGGCCTACGAGCGATCACAAAATGAGCTCGCCCAGCTCGTCCCGCTCGCGGAAGAACTCGGCATTGACATCCTCTTTGAGAATGTATGGAACAACTTCCTCTTATCGCCTCTTGAAGCTGCACGTTATGTCGATGAGTTTCAATCGTCACGAGTCGGTTGGTACTTCGATATCGGGAACATCGTGAACTATGGCTACCCCGACCAGTGGATCGACACCCTCGGCGAACGAATCCGCAAGCTCGATGTTAAAGACTTCTCTCGCCAAAAGCGCAACGACGAAGGGCTCTGGAAAGGTTTCTCCGTCAACATAGGTGATGGCGACGCCCAATGGGAACGCGTCTGCAGTGCACTCGACCGGATCGGGTATTCCGGTTGGGCTTCCGCCGAAGTCGGCGGCGGAGACGCTGACCGCCTCGCAGAAATCGCGAACCGCATGGATCGAGTATTCTCTTCACTCAAATCACGCCCCTGACCCAGAGGGAGTTTTCGAATGCAGGACTGGACACGACGAGACTTTGTGAAATCATCCGCGATCCTCGGCGCTTCAGCGCTCGTACCGACCGCGTTCGCCTCTGGCATCAACCGAAGCGTTGATGACACGATCCGTGTGGGCGTGATCGGTTGCGGAGGTCGAGGCACAGGGGCTGCGTTCAATGCGCTCGAAGCGCACCCGAAGGTGCACATCGTGGCGATGGCTGACCTGTTCGAGGACCGCCTCAACAGCTCACACGGCTACCTCGCTGATAATGAAGAGTACGGCTCGCGGGTGAGCGTCGAACCTGCGCACAGATTTGTTGGCTTCGACGCCTACAACAAGCTCCTTTCGATCGACAACATTGATTATGTCATCCTGGCAACCCCGCCCGGCTTCCGGCCTATTCATTTCGATGCGGCCGTGAACGCCGGCAAGCATGTCTTTATGGAGAAGCCCGTGGCGGTCGACCCTGCTGGTGTCCGCAAGGTCATCGATGCCGGGGCCCGCGCGAAACAGCAGGCCCTCTCCGTGGTCGCAGGCACGCAGCGCCGCCACGAAGACTCGTACCTCGCTCTGATGAACCGTATCAACGAGGGAGAACTCGGTGATATTGTCAGCGCGAGCTGCTACTGGAACCAGGGGGGGCTTTGGGTCCACGAGCGTCAACCGCGTTACTCTGACATGGAGTGGCAATGCCGAAACTGGCTCTACTTCGCCTGGCTCTCGGGCGATCATATCTGTGAGCAGCACATCCACAATATTGACGTGATCAACTGGGCGAAGGACGGTCCACCGGTCAAGGCAACAGGCATGGGAGGGCGTCAGGTACGCACGGACGAAAAATACGGGAACATATTCGACCACTTCTCTATCGAGTACGAGTACGCCGACGGGATGACGATGCAGTCGATGTGCCGTCAGATCGATGGGTGCGCAGGCCGGGTCGAGGAAGTAATCGTGGGCACCAAGGGACGCGCCGTATCGCGGCCGGGCTACGCGGTATCGACCGGGGATTTAGACTGGCGTTTCACGGGAGAAAACCGCAACCCCTACAAGCAGGAGCACGTCGATCTCATCGCATCGATCCTCGGTCATGGGCGATACCTCAATGAGGCGAAGCGAGTCGCGGAATCAACCCTGACCGCGATCATGGGACGCATGAGCGCGTACACAGGCAAGAGCATCACCTGGGATCAGGCGTTGAACTCGAAGCTCGACCTGACCCCCGACGCATACTCGTTCTCTGATCTCCCCGTCCGCCCGGTTGCCGTGCCCGGCAAGACCTCACTCATCTAAGAGAGGCGAAACATGAACCGCAGAGATTTTATCGCCAGTTCGGGCGCCCTTGGTGCGGCAGCAACAATTGGGATTGGGAAGGAGAACTCGATCAAACGCGACCGCCCGTTTCATGTGAAGTTTGCGCCTCACTTCGGCATGTTCCGCCACCACGCTGGCGACGACCCTATCGCCCAGCTCGAGTTCGCGGCAGACGTCGGCTTCCGCGCATGGGAAGACAATGGGATGGGGGGGCGATCGGTCGAAGACCAGAAGAAGATCGCGTCTGCGATGTCACGCCTTGACATCGAGATGGGTATCTTTGTGCTCAACCCCTCCACCGCCTGGTCGCCCACGTTCTCACGCAACGACAAGGACGACATGGAGAAGTTCCTTGATGAGGCAAGGAATGCTGTCGAGATCGCCAAGCGGGTGAACGCGAAGTGGACGACGGTGGTGCTGGGCACACGCCACCCCCGGATCGATCTCTCTTATCAGACCGCCTACGCGATCGACATGCTGCGCCGCGCCAGCGATATCCTTGTCCCTGCGGAGCTGACCATGGTGCTCGAACCGCTCAATCCGCGCGACCACCCGAACATGCTGCTCGCTGAGATGGGGCACGCCTACGAGATCTGCCGTGCAGTAGATTCACC
>JAEPOJ010000046.1:0-8361 GCA_017642965.1 Phycisphaerales bacterium | reverse complement strand
TCGATGACTTGTATCACCAGCAGATCACCGAGGGAAACCTGATCCCCAACATCGATCGGGCCTGGGACGAGATCGCGTACTTCCAGATCGGTGACAACCCAGGGCGGCGCGAGCCCACGACGGGCGAGATCAACTACAAGAAGGTATTTACGCACATCCGAGACAAGGGTTTCACCGGCATACTCGGCATGGAGCACGGTCTCTCGAAGGGTGGTAAAGAGGGCGAAGTGGCCCTGATCGAGGCCTACCGTGCAGTAGAGCCCGACGAGGCATAACAGTTTTCAAGCAACTCGACATCACACACAGGAGTGACTTGTGATCAAGATCATGACCGCGATTTTCGGAGCCGCTTGCATCGCACTCGGCGCGTGCGCTTCGCACGAAACCACAGAACGCAAGGACGGCTGGGTCCCGCTCTTCAACGGCAAGGACCTGACCGGCTGGGCTTGTGAGGGCGATCTCAGCGCCTGGGGTGTAGAGGACGGCGAGCTCGTCACCGTGAAGCCCGGCAAGGGCTGGTGGCTGCGGACTGACAGGATGTACCGCGACTTTGAGCTCAAGCTCGATTTCTGGATGCCCGAGGGCGGCAACTCAGGCATCGGGCTCCGGGGCTCGTCGAATGGCGACCCGGCCTTCACGGGCTTTGAGGTCCAGATACTCGATACGCACGGCGAGGAGCCAAACGTTCGCAACTGCGGCGGTGTCTATGAGGCCATCGCGCCCGCATCGATGGCCGTGAAGGAACCCGGAAACTGGAACTCATACAGGATCCGTCTTGTAGGTGACACCCTCAACGTCTGGCTCAACGGTGAGCACATTCAAGACAATCAGAAACTGGATGACCGCGGATTCTTCCGGAACCCGGACGACAAGCTCCCGCTCAATACCCGCGCAACGACCGGGTACATCTCGATCCAAGACCACGGACACCCGTTCCGCTACCGCAACATCAAAATCAGAGACCTCTCACCCGACCCTGAACCGGCGGGAATGGTCCATCTGATCGATGATAACCTCGAGAACTGGTTCGCCCAGGACAACGCCAAGTGGACAAACGAGGGTGGGACGCTTGTCGGCCGTGATGGGCCGGGTCACCTCTTCACAAAGTCCACTTTCACCAACTTTGAGATACGCTCGCTCGTGCGGGTCAACACCCGCGGCAACTCTGGGCTGTACTTCCGAGTCACGCCAAACCCTGACCCCAACAATCCGTGGCCGCACGGCTTCGAGGCCCAGGTCGACCAGCATGATCCGAAGAACTACACGGGCTGCATCTACAACGCCGCGTGGCCGAGCATCGGCCCTGCACAGCACGGCCCGATCACAAAGGACAACGAATGGTTCGACTACCGGATCAGGGCAGAGGGCGACCGGATCCGGACATGGATCAATGGCGTGCCATTCGTCGATACCGAGCTTCATGAGTTCAACGACGGCCACTTGGCCGTCCAAGGCCACCACGAAGGGAACGTCATCGAGTTCCGCGACTACCGCGTGCTTCCGCTCGACTAACGCAGCCAGCGAATCAGGTTCTAGTTACGCCCAACTCACCTGGGCGTTTTTCTTGGCGCTCTCGACGCAGCGTTCGACGAACCGTACCCCTCGCTCGCCGTCCTCGATCGTCGGGACGAGCTTGGCCATTCGTGATAGCTCCGTGCCATGTCGCTTCGCGATAATCGTATCAATCGCTCCCTTGTAGATGTTGCCGAAGGCCTCCAGATAGCCCTCCGGGTGCCCCTGAGGGATACGGGAAGATATCTGGGCATCTTCGTGCAGTCCTGGGCCGCCTCGGGTGTAGGTCTCGGGGTTGCGATCGAGCATCGAGATGCGCAGCTCGTCCGGACGCTCCTGGTTCCACCAAAGCGATCCCTTATCGCCGTGTATCCGCAGCGAGAGCCCGTTGCCCTCTCCGATGCATACTTGCGACGCGGTGAGCACGCCGTGCCCGCCGTTCGCGAATCGCATCATGACACTCGCATCGTCGTCCAGCGCTCGCCCGGGGACAAAGGAGCTCAGGCTTGCATGCAGCGACTCGATATCCAGCCCCGCGACAAATGAGACGAGGTTTTCCGCGTGCGTCCCGATATCACCCAGCGCCCCACCCAGCCCCGCACGCTTAGGGTCCACGCGCCAGGATGCCTGCTTCTGTCCGCTGGCCTCCAGATCACCAGCGAGCCATCCCTGGTGGTACTCAGCGTAGACCTTGCGGATGTTGCCCAGTTCGCCGCCCCGAACCATCGCCCGGGCCTGACGCACCATGGGGTAGCCCGTGTAGTTGTACGTGACACAGCACATCAGGTCCTTGGCCCTTGCCAGCTCAGCCAACTCCGCGGCTTGCTCGCTCGTGTGCGTCGCCGGCTTGTCGAGCACGACGTGGAAGCCGTGCTCGAGCGCCATCTTTGCGATGGGGTAGTGCGTGTCGTTGGGCGTGACCACGCTCACAAAGTCGACGCGGTCTTCGCGCTGTGATTCCTTCTCGAACAGCTCCTCGTATCGCCCGTAGCTGCGATCGGGGGCGAGCCCGAGCAGGTGGGCGCTCTGCTTGGACTTCTCGGGTGTCGAGGACAGGGCCCCCGCCACGAGGGTTGCGCGATCGTCGAGCGAGACCGCACGCCGGTGGACCTCGCCGATGAAGGCCCCGGTGCCGCCGCCGATCATGCCGTAGGTCAGTCGCTGGGTCATGTGCTGCTCTCCCTTACTGTTCTTCCTTATCGAACGCGCTGTCAAACGCCCGTCCGGACGCTGGGAAGTCGATCGAGCGGGTGAATGCACACGACTCCTCGGCTCCATGCTCACGGTCCATCGCGCTGTCTTCCCACTCGACGCTCAGCGGCCCTTCGTAACCGATGCGGTTGAGGGCCCGGATGATGCCGCCGAAATCCACGTCGCCGTGCCCGGGTGAACGGAAGTCCCACCCGCGCCGGTGATCGCCGAATCCCAAGTGACCTCCGAGGATCGAGTTGGTGCCGTCGAGCGCCGTGGCGGCGTCCTTGACATGGACATGGAAGATTCGTTCCGGGAAGGCATCGATCAGCTTCACCGGGTCGATGCCCTGCCAGATCAGGTGCGACGGGTCGAAGTTGATGCCAAAAGCGGGATGATGGTCGAGTGCATCGAGTGATCGCTCGAAGGTCACGATGTCGTAGGCGATCTCGGTGGGGTGCACCTCAAGCGCGAAGCCGACGCCCGCGTCTCGGTAGGCATCGAGGATCGGGGTCCACTGCCTGGCAAACCGCTCGTAGCCGGCGTCGATGTCCTCCGTGCTAGTCGGCGGGAAGAAATAGAGCTTGTGCCAGATCGGTGAACCGGTGAAACCGTTGACGACACCGACGCCGAGCTTCTGGGCGGCGTGTGCTGTGTTTATCATCTCCTGTGCCGCCCGCTCCTGAACGCCCTCCGGCTTCCCGTCGCCCCATACACGCTCCGGGACAATGGCCTTGTGGCGCTCATCGATCGGGTCGCTGACCGCCTGCCCCACCAGATGGTTCGAGATTGCGAAGCACGACAGACCGTGCTCCGCGAGCAGGTCGAGCTGCCCCTGGCAGTACCCATCCTCACTCAGCGCACGATCGACCTCGAAGTGATCACCCCAGCAGGCCAGCTCAAGCCCATCGAACCCCCACTCGCATGCTTTGCGGGCGAGTTCGCTGAGCGGCATGTCGGCCCACTGGCCGGTGAACATCGTGACGGGTCTGGGCATGATCGGGTCTCCGGGCGGTAGCGGGAGCAAGAACTTTCTGGTACGCTCTGCGGACGCACGATTCAGTGTACGCACAAGCAGGATACACAACGATGTCAGATCAGCAACCCCTCCCAAAGTTCGGCGGCGGTGTATTCGCCCAACTCTCAATCATGATGTTCCTCCAGTTTTTCCTCTGGGGCGCGTGGTACGTCACCATGAACCCCTACATGGACGAGATGGGCATGGAGCCCCGCATGATCGGCTGGGCGTACACCATGGGCCCGATCGCGGCAATCGTGTCCCCGTTCTTCCTGGGGATCATCGCGGACAGGTTCTTCCCAACCGAACGCGTACTCGCGATTATGCACCTCTTGGGAGGCGTGCTCCTGTGCCTCGCCCCGCTCGCGGCTGAGCAATCAAGTCAGCTGTTCGTCACGATCGTGCTCGCACACATGCTCTGCTACATGCCAACCCTGGGTCTCACGAGTTCTCTTGCGATGCACAACATGACGAACTCGGAGAAGCAGTTCCCCATGATCCGCGTGTTCGGCACCATCGGCTGGATCGTCGCGGGTCTGATCATCTCCGCGTTCAGCTTCGACAAGTCGCCGAATATGTTCTATCTGGCAGGCGGATCGGGAATTCTTCTCGGGCTCTTCAGCTTCACGCTTCCCCACACGCCAGCGCCCAGCAAGGGCGAGCCGTTCTCTGCGCGTGAAGCGCTCGGGCTCGATTCGCTCGTGCTCCTGAAGAACCGCTCTTTCGCCGTGTTCTGCGTGTGCTCGTTCCTCATCTGCATACCGCTCGCCGCGTACTACTCATTCGCGGGAACGTACGTGGGCAAGATGGGGTTTGAGAACATCGCCGCGACCATGTCGATCGGGCAGGGATCAGAGATCTTCTTCATGATCATCATCCCGTTCTGCTTCGCTCGCCTCGGCGTGAAATGGATGCTCGCGATCGGGATGCTCGCATGGATCGCCAGGTATGGGCTGTTTGCCGCCGGCGCGACTGATCAGGTGCGCTGGATGGTGATCGCAGGCATCGTGCTCCACGGGATCTGCTACGACTTCTTCTTTGTCACCGGTCAGATCTACGTGGACAACGAATCCGGAGCGAAGATCCGTGGACAGGCGCAGGGGTTCTACGTCCTGCTGACGCAGGGCCTGGGCATGCTGATTGGTGCGCAGCTCGTTGGTCGCCTTGTCGGTCACTACACAACCGAGTTAACCGACGAGACGTCTGTTGTCGATTGGAAGACCGTCTGGACTTACCCTGCCGTCTTCGCTCTCGTCGTGCTCATCATCTTCCTGATCTTCTTCAAGCACAGAAAGACCAGCCTGAGCGAGGAACAGATCGCGGATCAGGCAGAAATACCTGAACCGATCTGATTCGTTAGGCACAGACTGATTCAGTCGTCCCAGAACGCATACTCCTGCGCTCGCATTCGATCAATCTCGCCACCATCGCTGCATCATCCATTGATGTCGAGTTCTCATCACGCCCTAAGATCTGATTGAGGATGGCGCGGACCTCGCCGTCATAACCGCTCAGTTCCCCCACGTCGATCGGCGTCGATTCATCTCCGCTGTGCACAATAAGCTGATGATCGCGTGAGATGTCAAAGTCGATCGTCGCCTGCTCGCACACGATCGTGCACCGCATCCGGAACCCAACGCTGGGCTGATGATCCCACGCCCCGTGCGCGAGCACATGCACGGGGCCCGTGTCGTAGTGGTAGATCGAGCTCAGGTGCAGCCCATCCCCGGAGGTCGTCACCGCGTTGGGCATACCGAAACAGTGCACGATGAAGTCCGTGTCGTGAATGTGCAGGTCGTACAGGGCGCCACCGGAGCGGGCCTCGTCGGCGTAAAAATCCGCGGCCCAGGTCGGTCGGGAACCCAGGCGGTGAAACTCGGCGCTCCGCACCCTCCCGTACTGTTCCTGAGTGATCATTTCGAGGATCTTGACCCACGCGGGCCAGTACCGCATGCACATCGCCGGCATACAGACACGATCACCCGACCGTGCAGCGTCCGCGAGCCGCTGAACTTCCTGAGGATCTATCGCGATCGGCTTCTCGACGAGCACGTGCTTCCCTGCTTGGATCGCCCTGATCGCAAGATCGACATGCGTATCTGTGTGGGTGCAAACAGAGATCAGGTCAACTTCCGGGTCATCGATGATCGCCTCCGCTGAGTGAACGAGCCCCACTCCAGCAAGATCAAGCGCCCCCTCACCGGTTTCCAGATTCCCCACGCTGGTATCCGCCTCATCAAGAGACACGAGCGAATGATCCGCGATCGTGGCAAGGGTCACGGGATAGCCATCTCGCGCAGCATTGAGGTACGCACGAGCGTGCGTGCGCCCCATAAACCCAAAGCCAATAATCCCAACCCGAACCTGATCGCTCATGATCGCACCCGCTCAATCAGCTCGAGCGCGTATGTATGCGCCGCGCGGATGTCGTCGACACGCGTAGTTCCCGCTTCACGCTCGATGATGACATCAACGTCGTGCTCAAGCCCGTGCACGATATCGAAGAATGCGTCCCAATCGACCTGCCCCTGGCCGACCGGGACTTCCTCTCCCCATGTGCCCGGGGTCTTCGTGACAATCGCATCTTTCACGTGAACCTGAACGACATGGTCTTGCAGCAGCCGCACGGAATCAATGGGATCACCCATCCCATAGAGGAGCATGTTGGCAGGATCGAAGTTCACCCCCACCCTGACTCGCCCTGAAATTGTGGATAACAAGCTGAGCAGCGTCTCCGCACGCTCCTGACCCGTTTCCAAGCCGAGCGTGATCCCCCGATCATTGAACACCTCCGCGACCCGGCACAGCCGCTCAACCATGCGATCGTGTAGTGCAGGATCATTCTCTGGGATGAAACCTGCATGGAAGGTCACGAGCCGCAGCCCGAGATCTGACGCCAACCCAGCGCATCGTATTGCGATATCTAGATTTGCGTCCCAATGCATATCTGGACGCACACCACCGGTGTCTTTGATTCGCTCCAACGAGGAATAATCCTCACCGATCGTCTCCATCATGCCCGAGCACAGCTCAATCTGATCTGATTCAACATGTCGGCGTAGCGCAATTCGCTCATCCTCATCCTTGAGCAGCGGGCACAACGCGAGTTGCACTCGACGCTCACCGCACGCCCCGAGCTGATCAACGAGATCGTCCACGCTGCTCGGCTGGAGGGACCACGAACATACACCCAATCGATTGATCATCCACATCTCCACGCAAGCTGTTGCATTTCTGTTTCAACATGGTACTCTGAGCGTCCCAAGAAAGTCTTTCTTGGATGATTTCACGATAGAGGACCAACCCATGAGCACTCACGATACGCCCAAGCAGGGCGGTTCACGCCGTACGTTCCTTGCCCAGTCCGCCGCGCTTGCCGGGATCGCCATGGTCGGCACTCAGGCGGGTGCCCAAACGATCGAAGCCGCGAACATTCTCCCCACCATCAGGTCCAGCAAGGGATCGATCCCGAAGAAGGATGAAGCGATCAAGATCGGGATCATTGGAACCGGCGGGATGGGCGGCGGCCACCTCCATGCTTTCATCAACCTGACAAGCCAGGGTAAGTGCAACGCCCAGATCGTCGCCGTGTGCGACGTATGCGATCTCAAATCCGCGGGTGCAAAGAAAGCCGCCGAAGATAAGCAGAACGGCGTTGAGGTTACCGCATACCGCGATTACCGAGAGCTCCTCAAGCGCGATGACATACACGCGGTGCTTATTGCCTCTCCGGAACACTGGCACGCCCAGCACATCATCGACTCACTCGAAGCAGGCAAGGATGTCTACACCGAGAAGCCGATGACCCTGCGACTGGATCAGGCACTCGCGGTTCGCAAGGCCATCGAGAAGCACCCCGACCGTGTGTTCCAGGTTGGTACGCAAGCGATCATGCAGCCAAAGTACAACAAGGCGCGTGACGTCGTGAAGTCGGGCCTGATCGGAGCCCCAGTCTGGTCGCAGACCAGCTACTGCCGCAACTCGACCTCCGGCGAGTGGAACTACTACGGCATCGACGACCGCTGGGAGCCGGGCAAGAACCTCGACTGGAACGCCTGGCTCGGATACCTCGGCCCGCGCGAATGGGACCCGAAGGTGTACGCACGCTGGCGTCGCTACAAAGACTTTTCAACCGGGATCATCGGCGACCTGCTCGTGCACGTCATGACACCGTTGATCTTCTCGCTCGATTCGGGGTGGCCCACACGCGTCGTCGCAACCGGTTCGCACGTCGTCGATCATGACATGGAAAACCACGACCAGGTCAACCTCAACGTCCAGTTCGAGGACGGCCACACGATGATTATCGCCGGTTCGACCGCGAACGAGGTCGGGCTTGAGACCATGATCCGCGGGCATAAGGCCAACATCTACCTGAACTCGCGCCACGTCGAGGTCCGCCCCGAGCGTATCTTCGTCGACGACATCGAGTCCGAGCGGATCGAGTGCGAGGATATCGGCAACGACCAGGACGCCCTCCGACTCAACTGGCTCGAGTGCATCCGCTCACGTCAGCCAGCCAAGAGCAACATCGATCTCGCATCCAAGGTCATGGTCGCCGTTGATCTCGCAACCCGTTCCATGTGGGAAGGCCATGCATTCAGCTTCGATCCCGACAAGATCCGCGCCACCAAGGGATT
>JAEPOJ010000045.1 GCA_017642965.1 Phycisphaerales bacterium | reverse complement strand
GGCAGGAGGGTTTTCAGCGTGTGATGCTGAGCAACCCCTCGGGGTGGTACTGCCCGGACGGCACCAGCGATCCGCTATACAACATGCCGTTCGCGATCGACGATCGCTGGAGACTGATCGCGGAGATCACCGACCAACCGAACTGGCAGAATCATCCGATCCTCACCACGCTTACTGCGCTTGGCGATTGGCAGAGCGATGCGAATGTCAACGAGATCAGCCGGTACGGCGATCGCGAACTCTCGCTTTGGTGGGGGCGATCTTCGCTGCCGAGCCAGGCCCTGCGCTTCGGCGACACCATCATTACCTGGGACCAGACATTGCTCGATCGTTGCCCCGGCTCGGCAAGCCGCTTGAAGGCCGAGGAACAACTCCTCGGCATGGCCGAGACGGGCGCCTCCATGATCGGGCTTGACTTTATGAGCCAGCTGCCGGAATGGGATACGTACTTCTGGCTTCAGGACATGCTCAAGCTGAGCGATGCCGCCGGCACGAACATCACCAAGTTCGGCACCGAAACCTATCACTCAGACTTCAATCACACGATCGCGCCAACCTATTTCCAGCTGTATAAGAGCACGACCGTAGACCCACCAAATGGGCCGCACGGGATGAGGGACTTCCTCAATCAGGACGCGGAGAGCTGGGGTGTGATCAGCGGCGGGCACAAAGACATCATGCATGACGAGGCAGCGATGCAGTGCGCCATGCGGCTGGTGGCCCAGTGGGGCTTCACACCGAAGATCATCATGAACAACTCGATTGATATTTTCAAGCCCTACGAACCCTCCGATCCGTACTTCCCAATGATAGATGAGGCTTACGTCGCCGCCGACTCCTGGCTCGACACCGTTCCCCCGGACCTGATCGAGCCCTGATCTGTCTATATCGTTAAGCCAGCCCCGGATCTCGAGGCTGGCTATGGCTCATCGGGTTGAACCCTCTATACGATCACCCCGCTCGGACTAGCGGGTTTTTTTGTCACGCTGAAGACTCAGCCCTTGATCGTCTCCATATCGATCACGAACCGGTAGCGCAGATCGCTCCGAACCATTCGCACGTACTTCTCGTCGGGGATTTTCATTTCGAGCATCTCGATGTCGCAGGTTACGCCGTGCTCGGCCGCGATACGGAGGACTTCGTGGGGTTCGTGCAAGCCGCGGATAAGCGGGCCCCAGGGCAACTGCCCTGGTCGTCCTACAGGAGCTGCAGCGTCGGTGCACGAGTGCCAGAGGACACGAGAAAACACGCTCGCCCCGCTGATCGGTGGCGAGCGTGCTGTTGGTTGTGAATCCGGGTCGCGTGTCTTTCGACACTCGACTCGGAGGAGGAGAGAGAGAAAACGGGGGCGCGGTGGGTCGACCGGGGCCCCGGGAGGAGAGAGAACACTGAGGATGCAGCTTTCGATGCATGCTCAGCTGAGAGAGAGGAGGGAACCTGTGCACACGCCTTCCGAGGTGTGCACAGCTGGGTGAGACTGAGAGAGGAGAGAGGGAAACCCGGAACCCGCCGTCGGGCGAGCCCCGGAGTGGTCTCAAGCGGTTCGGCGGCGGCGTGCGATCACCAGGCCGCCCATGCCGGTGAGCGCCAGCGCTCCCGGTGCGGGGACGACCTGAGTGATCACTCGGACCTGATCGAGCCCCTGGCCCCCCGCTCGCATGGTGAACTGGAAGACATGCCGATTGGCGCTGATTGTCCAGCTGTCATCGTTCGCGTCGTAGCCTCGCCCGGCAAAGCCGGTCGGGTAGGTCACACCGGGTCGACCGATCACGGTATCCGCAAGTGCCATGCGATCGTCGCTGAAGATCAGCCCGATGATCTCCTCATCGCTCGAGAGCTGGAAACCGCCGGCAATACTCACTGCACTACCCGACTCGGGATCGAAGTGCAGGAAGTAGCTGCGGATCTCCTGGCCGGGCCCGGCATCACCGGGCGAGAGATCCGCGAGCCCGCCCGTGCCGGTTGCTGTCACATCAAACTTCAGGAGTGACTGCAGCTCGTACCCGATCCGCTCGCGATACAGGCGGACGGCGCTGTCGCTCTCGAATGAACCGAGGGTGAGATCCGGGGTCATGAATGTGCCGTTTGCGACCGTCACGCTCGGGGACGAGCTCATGATGTCCGCCGCGCTGGTGCCGGCGACCACGGTGATGGCGAGTGTGGCGAGAAGTGTCTGGGTGTTGAGATTGGCGTTCATGTTGATTCTCCGTTCTAGGCCCCTGGGAACGGGGCGGGTTGATTTCGTGTGAGTCAGGCAGGATTGCCGTCCCTCAACTGCGGTTGCGTAAAGCGCGCACAAGGAGAACCACGCAGAATCAAAAAATCTGAAAACTTCGTTCCGAGAACTCAGGAGCCGCTCAGACGCTCACGCCAGCGCGAAGCCTGCTGGGCGTCCCCGTTGCGGTCGTAATAGTCCGGGATCGCGTACGCGAGTATGCGTCGCACCTCATCGACGCGTTCCGCGTCATTGAGTGAGTCGAACGCATCCATCAGGTATCGCTCGACCGGCTCTTCCTGCCCGATGGAACCGAGCCCGATCGCCGCGTGCGCCAGGAATCGCGCCCGCTTCGGATGCCCCAGCGGGAGTGAGCTGGCCTCATGTTCGACGATGCCTGCCCACTGAGCCATCGTGCCCATCAGCGCCTCGCCCTCGGGCATGATCCCGAGCACGCTCTCCTGCTCGCCCGGCCCTGCGACGTATAGACGCAGCAGCAACCCCCGCCGGCGGTAGGCGTGGTATGCATCCTTCATGCCGTGATCAGCATAAAGCCCCGCAA
The DNA here is from genome assembly GCA_017642965.1 of Phycisphaerales bacterium. Classification (GTDB taxonomy): domain Bacteria; phylum Planctomycetota; class Phycisphaerae; order Phycisphaerales; family UBA1924; genus UBA1924. The sequence goes on along the minus strand of JAEPOJ010000045.1, from coordinate 15,769 downwards.
CGATGTTTGTGTGCCGCTCCAGCTCGTAGTGGTATGGACCATACACCGACTCGATACGCTGCAGCCCCTCCTCGAGGTAGGGGATTGCCTCTTGGAATCGACCCGCCTTTGCGAGCAGGCTCCCCGTCGTGACGATGATGACCGCCAGCTGCGGGGATCCCTCGCCCTCGTGCGCTTTGAATGCGTCAACCAGGGCTACTGAGCTCTCAGCAGCTTCCGCGTGCTTCCCCAGATTCCTCATCACCTGCATCTGCCAGAATCTTGCCTGCACCTCGGCGCTGGTCCTGGCCCGCCCCTCCATCTGCTCCGCCGTGCTCAGCAGCTGGTTGATCCGAGATGCCGCGTCCTCGAAGCGCTCCATCCTGAGCAGCAGGCTGATGTGGTTTGACTGGATGATGCTCAAGTACCGGCGGTTCTCATCCGTGATATTGGCCGCGAAGAAGTCGATCGCACCGCGCATCAGCGGCTCCGCCTCGTCGTACTGCCTCTTCGCGTGCAGGATGCTACCGAGCGTTGCGTTGCGGATATGCAGCGCGTCTCGCGTTGACTCCGGCTCAGTTTCGAGCAGGCGGATCGATTCACGCACATCACGCTCCGCACGATCAAGCTGACCGCTGACTTGGAGTATGCCCGCCCTGGTGTGGTACACGCCCGATCGCTGGTAATCCGTCAGATCTGTTGCACGATCAAGCACCGCGACCGCCTGATCGGCATGCTTGAGCGCCCGCTCGTACCGATGGGTTTTCTGGTTCATTGTCGCGAAGTTGGAGTGGAGCAGGGCGAGCATGTCGTAGTCGCCCTCGAAACGCACATTGATCGACGGCTCTACCTCATCAAGCAGATCAACGAGTGAAGCATCCGCGCCCAGCACGCCCGAATCCATGGAAGAGAAAAGATCTGTAAGAAGGAAGTAGTTGATATCGCGGACACGCTGGGCCTGCCGCTCCGCGGTTGCCCGCTGCTCGGCTTCCTCCGCACGGGCCCGCTCTGCCGCAAGACCGAACACGAGCATCCCCCCTGCGGCGATCACGAGCGCTGCCGCCGTGATGCCGCCAAAGGTCACAGGGACCCGGTTCCTGCGGACAAACTTGCGGACTCGGTACGATCTGCTGGGTGGCCCCGCATCCACCGGCTCGTTTCGAAGGAACCGCTCGAGGTCTTGTCCCAGGTCCGCGATCGTCGCGTATCGTCGCTGCGGGTCCTTGTCGATTGCCCGCATGGTGATCCAGTCGAGCTCCTGCCGGCCGCTCTTGGCGATGCTGCCAATCGGTGCTGTCATGACCGATTGCTCAGTCCCATTCGCCTTCTGAACCCGCGAGCTCGGCCGGACCGGATCGACATGCTCGATCAGGCGACGCAGGCTCGCGATGTCCGATGACTTGATCGCCTCCCGCTCGTAGGGCGGACAACCGGTGATGAGCTCGTAGAGCACCATGCCCATGGAGTACACATCGCTGCGGATGTCGATGTCATGCGAGCCCATCGCCTGCTCGGGGCTCATGTACAGCGGCGTGCCGACCATCGCGCCCGGATTGGTGAAGAGCGTGCCGTCGGGCGTTGCCCCCTCCAGTGCTTTGGAAACGCCGAAGTCGATCACCTTGCAGAATGGGTTTCCACCGATCTGCGTGACCAGGATGTTGCTCGGCTTGAGGTCGCGATGGATGATCGCCTTGGAGTGCGCATGCTGCGCAGCCGCGCATGCCTGGATGATCAGGTGCAGGCGTGCCTCGATGCTGAGCCCGTGATCCCTGGCGAACTCCGTGATCGGCGCGCCATCGACATACTCCATGGCGAACCAAGGTCGCCCAGCCCCGATGTGCCCCTGAGAGATGACACCCCCGTCGATCACGCTTGCAACGTGAGGGTGCTCCATCAACGCCAGCGCTCTGCGTTCGAGGTTGAAACGCTTGATCACGGCCCGGGAGTCCATGCCCGGCTTGATCACTTTCACAGCAACCAAACGCTCGATCGGGTCGGACTGCCTTGCTAGGTACACGACCCCGAAGCCGCCCTCTCCGATGGGCTCGATGATCTCGAACGGCCCGATCCGCTCTGGCATCGCGTGCCCGGCGATGCCGATCAGTGCGCCGCTGATGGGCGTGAGAAAGTCTGAATCTGATTCCGCCTCATCGGCCCTGATGAGACCGAGGACCTCGTCGCGGAGCGACGTGTCACCGGCGCAGAGCTCATCGATCGCCTCCTCGCGCTGATCGGGCTCAAGCTCGAGCAGCAGCTCAAAGATGCGCAGCGGGCTTCGATTCTTGCCTTCAGGCGTCATCGCTTCCGTCCTCATCCGCGACGTCGCCGAGTTCCTGACGCAGCCACGCGCGAGCCGCTCGCCAGCGTCGCACGGCGGTGTTGCGGCCGATCCCGAGGATGTCCGCCGCCTCCTCGATGGAGAGCCCACCGAAGAACCGCAGCTCGACAAGGCGGGTATAGCTGGGGTCCTGCTCGCTGAGACGGCGGAGCGCATCGTCGAGCTCGAGCACATCCAGCGGTGCCGAGCTGCCCACAACCCCGCTGTGAATCGTCATCGCCCCGCGTCCCCCGCTCCGCTTCTGCGCGTTGTGTGCGCGGGCATGGTCCACGAGGACTCGCCGGATCGTCTCGGCGGCAACCGACAGAAAGTGATTGCGATCGACATACACCGAATCATTGAGATCGGTGATCCGCATGTACGCCTCATGCACGACCGCCGTCGCCTCGAGCGTGTGATCCGGACGCTCGCTGGCCATCTGCTTCTGGGCGATGGCACGGAGAATCCCGTACAGGTCCTCGATCGCCGGATTCACTTGCTCATTCGGGTGCTCAGATGTCATTGTCCCCTCGCCGCCTCGCGTCTCAGATCTGACCGAGTGTACCAGATCAACGAATCAGGCCAAGACCATGACCGCCACACAGGCGTCCATCACACGAAAAAAACCCCGGCAACCCGGGGTTTGTTGGCTTCAGAATAGAGACCAGGCGGCTCAGCCCTTGATTGTCTCCATATCGATCACGAACCGGTAGCGCACATCGCTCCGCTTCATCCGCTCGTAGGCCTCGTTAAGGTCCTTGATGTCGAGCATCTCGATGTCGCAGGTCACCCCGTGCTCAGCCGCGAAGTCGAGGACTTCCTGCGTCTCGGGCAGGCCGCCGATCAGCGAGCCGATCAGCGAGCGGCGACCCATGATGAGCTGCGTCGAATCGATCGGCGTCTCGATCGGGGTGATCTGCCCCACCACGATGTAGGTGCCGTCGATCTTCAGGCAACCCAGATATGGATTGAAATCGTGGTTCACGGGCACGGTATCGAGCACGTAGTCCAGCGAGCCCGCGACGGCGTCGAACGCGCCGTCCTTGCCCGTCACCACGACCTCGCACGCGCCGTTGCGCTTGGCCTCCTCGACCTTGTCCTCGGTGCGGGTGAAGACGATCACCTCAGCGCCCATCGCGCGAGCGAACTTGATGCCCAGGTGCCCGAGCCCCCCCATGCCGACGACGCCGACGCGGTCGCCCTTCTTCACGCCCACGTGCCTGAGCGGCGAGTACGTTGTGATCCCAGCGCACAGCATCGGGGCCGCGTTCGCCGGATCCATGCCATCGGGGACCTTGACGATGAACCGATCCGACACCACGACATGATCGGAGTACCCGCCGTAGGTGATGGAGCCGTCGTGCTTGTCCTCGCCGTTGTAGGTGAAGACGCTGCCGCCCGTGCAGTACTGCTCGAGACCCTTGTTGCAAGACTCGCACTCGCGGCAGGAGTCCACCAGGCACCCGACGCCGACGATATCGCCCTCTTTGAACCTGGTGACATCGGACCCGACGCTCGTGACGCGTCCAACGATCTCATGACCCGGGACAACGGGGTAGATGGTCCAGCCCCAATCGTTCTCAACGAAGTGCAGGTCCGAGTGGCAGACGCCGCAGTACATGATGTCGATGGAGACGTCGTCTGGACGCGGGTCGCGCCGCTCGAGGGACCAGGGTGCCATGCCGGAGGTTTCGGACTGCGCCGCGTAGGCCTTTGTAGCTCTCATGGTTGATGAATCTCCCGTTCCGTTTCCGGTTGCATTGTGTTGCCGGATTGTAGGAGAGGCGATCAATCGTCTGTTTCGAGCGCAACCAGATACTGATCGAGCAGCCGATCGAGCTTTGCGAACGCGTTCTCATCCAACCCACCGGTCAGGCGGTGCAGGTTCTGCACATGATCCTCGATCGCGCGATCGATCACGCGTTTACCCCTCTTCGTGAGGGCAATATGGACGCTCCGCCCGTCTTTTGGGTTGGGAACGCGTTCGACGAGCCCGCCCTTAACGAGTTGGTCGATGCGATTGGTCATGGTCCCGGAGGTCACCATGGTGTTCTCGATCAGCTCGCCCGGCGAGAGCTGGTACGGCTCACCGCTGCGCAGCAGCGTCGCGAGCACATCGAAGCTCGCCAGATTGAGCCCATGAGCCGCGAAAACGGGCTCCATTTCGCGTTCGAGGATGCGGGCAATGCGTTTGAGGCGCCCGGTGAGGCCCATGGGCGTGACATCCAGATCCGGGCGAACCCGGCCCCACTGCTCGAGAATGCGATCGACATGCTTCATGGGCACAGCGTATCGGCAATTTGTCTTGAAATCAAGAAATATATCTTGGCATCAAACTATTCATCTTTTATCTTGATCTCAAGACAAACAGAAGGAGCACCCATGAAGACTACACGAACCAGCACAGACACGCTCTCCATCGCGATTTTCGGCGCCTCCGGGCAGGTCGGGCAGCGCCTCGTCGCCGAGGGTGTCCGTCGCGGGCACCGCATCACCGCGATCGCCCGCAGCACGCCCGAACCCGGGATCCACCCAGAAGGAGTCGATCACCTGAGCCGAGACGTCCTCAGCGCTGCGGACCTGGACGAGATCATCGCCGAGCACGACATCGTCCTCAGCGCCCTTCGCCCGCCCTCGGGGCTGGAATCGCGGATGGTGGAGATCACCGACCGAATCATCAACGCATCGAACCGCACGCAAACTCGCTTCATCATCGTCGGCGGCGCGGCGCCGCTCATCACCCCGGACGCACCCGAGCACACGGTGCTGACCAAGCCCGACTTCCTCCCCGAATCGTCCGTCGCGATCGCCCACGCGTCGCAGGCGCAGTTCGAAGCCGCGCTCCCCAGGCTCGGGTCGCTGGGCACCTACTTCTGCCCGCCCGCGATGCTCGTGCCCGGCGAGCGCACCGGCGCCTACCGCACCCACCACGACACCCTCATCGTCGATTCGGATGGGAACTCGCAGATCTCGATGGAGGACTACGCCGTCGCGATGTTCGACGAGATCGAATCGCCCAAGCACACGGGCAGGCACTTTACCGCAGCGTACTGAACCACTCCCCCATCGCACACACGAAAGGAACACGGCATGCTCAAGGCACGCGTCAACAACGAGACATGGCTGATCCAGCAGCCCCACCACGCCCAGGTCAGCGGGTTCCTCGCCGCCCACTGGGGTGGGCCCAACGGGTTCGTCCGCCCCGGGCTCGAGAAGAACGCGACGCACCCCGCGAAGTGGCGCGACGAGATCGTGCTGGGGATCGCGGAGCACGACAACGGATGGTGGGAAACCGAAGCCATGCCGCGTTTCTCTGAGAACGACGGCCTGCCCGTCGGGGTGGGCGAAGCGGCGCCGCCGACGGAGGAGAACGAGTTCGGCGCGTGGCACGCTGGTGGATATGAACGCTGGCTCATCGGGATCGAGCGGCTCGCGACGCACCACCCGTACGCCGCCCTCCTCACGAGCATGCACGCGTACTGGCTATACGCCGTCGTGTTCGAGGACCTCCACTCCTTTGATGTCGATCTGCGCCGTCACTTCGTCTTCGGCTCACCCGAGGTTGCGGCAGGACTCGTCAGCGACGAACCCAAGGCCCGCGCGTTCCTCTCGGAACTCTCGAACATGCAGGCCAAGCTGATCGGGCGAATCGCGAGAGACCCGACCATGGCACGAGCGCTCGAGCCAGAGTACCTCGACGGCCATGCCCGTCTGCTCCAGCTGTTCGATTCGATCTCCCTGTACCTCGCGCTCAACGACACCGAGACACACGAGCTCTCGCACGTCCCCCGCGCGGGGTGGAACGACAGGGTCACCCTCACCTGGAAGCGACTCGGCCCACGCACGATCGGGCTCGATCCGTACCCGTTTGACACCGAGGGCCTCGTCGTTTCCATGCCCGCACGGATTGTCTCGGATGCGGCATCACCCTCCGATCAGCCCATGGCGCGTTACCTGGCATCCCCGCTGCAATCGATCGAGTTCCGTTTCGTGCCGTTGAACTGAGCTCATATTCCAAAGCGCCGCCCGGGCGAGCACGTGGCTCGACCCGGGCGACGACAAGAGGGGCACTGAGAAGAGAGAGAAGTCAGCACCCAACACATGAAGATTTGTGCTTACACCATGTGTGTCGCGAGGCGGGAACCGAGCTCCGCCGCATCACGCAGGGCCTGATCTCGCGATCGCTGGTGCCGCTCGTCGTTGAACTCCTGGTACTCCGAGGCGATCTCATGGATGTCCGTCCCGGCGATACCCAGCAGGCGCGTCGCGATGGTCCGCAGGTGCGGGCTCATGTGGTTCCACCCGTAGCGGATGCCGCCCGGCTCGAAACCGAACTCGCCCCTGGACGAGAGCACCACGAGCGACTTGCCGCTGAGCGTGCTCTGGATGGGAAAGTCCCCGCGCTCAAGATCGAACGAGAATGTCTCGCCGATCCGGATGATCTGATCGATCCAGGCTTTCAGCGCCCCGGGGAGTCCGTAGTTGTAGAGCGGCGACCCGATCACGATCACATCCGCTCGGCGCACCTCGCCGATCAGGGTCATAGACTCCGCGAGTGCATCCTTCATCTTTTGGGTCCGCTGCTCGGGCGACAGGAATCCCGCGCTGATCCACGCCTCCGTCACGATCGATGGCGGGTTGCGCCCAACATCACGGGTCAGGACCTGAACATCTGGCTCGCTCGATCGCCACCCATCGATGAACCGCTCGGTCAGCTGACGCGTGATCGATCGATCCAGGCGTGCGCTCGCATCAACACGCAGTAAGACAGTCATGGTGTATCTCCTTCTGAATCCGGCGCACACGGCGCGTGGTGTCGCGAAGCCATCGCGAGTGTGAGAATCAGCCGACGGGGCGTCTCCGCCGCGCCAGCCGAATGAACAGTGAAATGAGAATCCGCCCGTTACTCCGCGTGCTCCGCGAACAGCTTGGGCCAGTTCTCGTTCGCCCGATCGACGCTCCCGCCGAAGTCCGCGTTGAACTTCTCAAGGATCGCCGAGTTCACATTGAGATACAGCTTCCCATCGCGGACCTGGGCCGTGGTGATGTCCACCGGCAGCAGGATCCCCAGCGATGCCCCGTAGGCGCAGTACCCGCCGTACTGCGGCACGTACCGCTCCGGGTTGGACTCGAACCGGGTCTTACTCTGCTCGTCCGCGAAGAGGTAGGTTGCCCCGCCGTGCGATGCACGGATCATCGGCGACCCGTTCTTGGGCGCACCACCCTCGAAGAACGACACCGGATCGAACCCCGCGAGACCGATATCGCTCGCACCCGAGACATTGACCAGATCGCCCCGCGCCGCAGCGATCTTCGCGACCGCCTCATCGGTGCTCCAGACATCGCTCGCGATCATGCGATAGTTCACGAACGCCGCCTCGAACCCGTCGTAGCCGGGAAGCTTCGCGGCTGCGGTCGCGTCGGAAACCACGGCAACCTCGAACCCGTCCTCGATCAGGTCCCGCATGTGCGACTCCACGCACAGGTTCGCGGACATCCCCGCGAGCACGATCTGGTTGATCCCCCGCTTGCGGAGCTGGAGTGCGAGATCGTTCGACTCGGGCCCGTACACCTTGTGCGGGCCGACGATGATGGTCTCGCCATCCTCAATGTACGGCTTGTACTGCTCGAGCCAGTCCGCGCCCGATCCCTCGAGCCCATCAACATCGAGCGGGCCCTTGCGATTGAACATCCCGATGTCGTGCATCAGGGTCTCCAGCGCGCCCTCGAACTCCCAGTTGTGATCGTGCGGGTAGTAGTAGTGCGGGCTGACAACGACCTGCGCATCGACATCCTTTGCGGCCTTGAACAAACGCCCGATGTTGTCAACCGTCCCGTTCTCCGTGACGGACTCGCCCACGACGCCCCATGTGACGCCGTCGGGGCTCAGGAAGTCGTTCTGCGGATCGATCACGACGACCGCGAAGCTGCCACGCGAAAGCTCCACGCCCGGGCGGGGGATCGGCGCGTCCTCTCGCGGCCCATCGATGTAGTGCACATGCTTGGTGCCGTGACCGTGCATCTCGTCGTGCTTCTCGTCCATGGGCTGTGCCGTGGCGCATCCCATCGTTCCCGCCGCACAGGCGGTGATCGCTGTCATCATGGTGAGTGTGCGTGTCGTCATCGTCGTCTCCTTGTGAGTGAATGTGGTTTCAAACTGATCTGGTTCCACACCCGAACCCGTCCGGGTGTGATGCGTTGGTGTTGTTCATTGCACGTCCGGGATCCCCGGATCATCGAGTGGGCGCGGGCCCGGCGCGTCCCAACGGAACCGGCGCTGCGTTTCCGTAATCGCGATGTCGTTGATGCTCGCCTCGCGGCGACGCATCAGACCGGCGTCATCGAACTCCCAGAGCTCGTTGCCGTAGCTGCGGAACCACTGCCCCTCCGCATTGCGCCACTCATACTGAAAGCGCACCGCGATGCGGTTCTCGCGGAACCCCCACAGGGCCTTGGTCAATCGGTAATCGAGCTCCCGATCCCACTTGCCCCTGAGGAACGCGCGGATCTCCTCGCGCCCCGTGACAAAGGTGTCGCGGTTCCGCCATTGGCTGTCCGCGGAGTATGCCAGTGACACCCGTTCAGGGTCGCGTGAGTTCCACGCGTCTTCCGCCGCGCGGACCTTGGCCAGCGCCGTCTCCATCGTGAACGGGGGTACAAGCTTGCTCGGGGTGTTGGGTGTCGTTGATACGTTCATGTCGATACTCCTGGATGCTTCCCGCGCCTGAGTGTGGGTTAACCCGCGAAGGCCATCGAGCCGATGCGTGTATGCTCATCCTCAACATCTGACGGGTAGGTGAGAACACTGGTAAACAGCGTGAGCGCGGCCGCGCCGGCGACCTCGGCGATCTGCGTATCGCTCAACCCACGAGATCGCAAACGCGCGATTTCCGGCTCATCGAACGTCCCGCACACGTCGAGCACACACCGCACGAACGGCGAGGACTTCGCCCCCCGGTCGCCGGGCGAGTCGAACTCCGCCAGGCCGCAGACCACGATCTGCATGGAGACGCCCGTTGAGTACCCGCGCTGCTCGCCGATGAGCTGCGCCGCGATCTCGATCAGGCGGTACGCCGGCCCGAGCTCACCGATCGAGTAACGCGACCAGTCCCACGAACCCTCAAGATCCGCCAGGCCCACCAGGACCCGCGCGATGTCGGGCACTTCGCCAAGACTCCGCTCGAGATTCGAGATGACGTCGTCATCCAGCCAGCTCGTCCACTCGCCCAATCCTTGATTCGCTGCCTGCACCATGTGCGGCCCCCATTCCATGCGTTGTGGTGCCCACACCCGCCACCACGCGTGACGGGTGTGTGGGCATCAGTGTGTGAGTTCAGCTGACCGACTCGGCCAGCTCCGCCGGCGTCCACTCGACCGCCGAGAAGGCGTCGTCGAGCGGCGTGCTCGCGATGTGGTTGGTGTAGTTGGACATCACCTTGACCGCCGTCCCGAGGATGACCTCAAGCACGGTCCGCTTGGTGTAGCCGGCCGCCAGCAGCGCGTCGATGTCGCCCTGCTCGGGCCAGCCGCGGCTCTCGTTCACCTTCACGGCGAAGACGCGCAAAGCCTCGAGCTTCGGGTCCGTGAGCTCGGTGCCTTGGCGGAGCGCGCCGATCACGTCATCGGGCACACCCTGGGCCTTGGAGATCCCCGTGTGCGCGGCCATGCAGTAGGTGCAGCCGTTGAGGCGGTTGTTCACCATTAGCACGATCTGACGCTCCGTCGCCGAGAGGTCGGACTTGTCGAAGATGCCAGCGAGGGTCATGTACCCCTCAAGCAATGCCGGGGCCTCGGCCATGATGCCGAGCAGGTTGGGCAGGAATCCGAATGCCTGCTGGGCCCCCTCAATGAGCCCCTTGGCGTTGGGGGCGGTCTCTGCGGTGTGGATCTGGAAGCTGGTCATGATGTTTCTCCTTCAGTCAGGGCATGCGATACCCGCGTGGCGAAGCGATCGCCAACGGGCTCGGATGCGGGTTGTGTGCGCTACTGCGCGTTCTCGATCGGCTTCAACTCGCCCCACCTTGGTATCGCCGGAGGGAAGGACTCGATGAGCTGTACTATACTGACTAATCAGTATGTGTCAATGGCTATTCACCCTTCGATCACAATTTTTCGTGCTCAATCACTCTAAAGCGGCGTAATGGAGCTACAACGCCCATGTTCAGGTAGAAATATCGCTGAAATTTTCATCTATCTGCATGATTCATGCGTACTCATGTGTATATTTAGGAGCAGCAGAACCCCGGAGAACCGCAGTGCCCCCAAGCAGACGCAACGAACTCATCGATGCCGCCATGCGCGTCTTCTACAAATACGGTTTCCACGCCTCGAGCCTGGATGACGTCCTCAACGAGGGCGGGATCAGCCGGATGACCCTTTACAATCACTTCAAGTCCAAGGATGAACTCATCCTCGCGGCCATGCGTCGACGTGACGAGATCTTCCGCAACAAGCTCATGAAGTTCGTAGATTCGCGGGCCAAGGCCCCGCGAGAGCGGATCGCCGCGGTCTTCGACTTTCACGAGGATTGGTTCACCGGCAACGAGTTCTGCGGCTGCATGTTCATTAACGCGGCAGCCGAGTTTTCCTCGGCAGACTCCGCCCCTCGCCGCCTCGCCTCAGAACACAAGCAGGAGATTGTGCGTTACCTTCGGGATCTGTGCGAGCAGGCAGGGTTCGCAGACCCCATCGAGATGGCCGAGCGCCTCAACATTCTGCTCGAGGGCGCGATCGTCGCCGCCCGTGTCGTCGGCCAGGTCGCGAATAACGGCAAAAACCCCGGCGGCCCCGCCAAGCGAGCCAAGGAGATGGCCTTGGAAATCATGGACCGAGCACCAATGAACTGACCCCCTGCCCGGAGGAACATGGAAGTCACACACCCTGCTTTTCTCACGCCGAATCCGGCCCTAGACTACCCACCCGCTGTGCAGATGCACACACCTACTGGAGAGGTGGCTGAGCGGTTTAAGGCGCACGATTGGAATTCGTGTGGGGTGGCAACACCCTCGGGGGTTCGAATCCCCCCCTCTCCGCTTCGATAAGACCCTGCATTTGCAGGGTCTTGTTTTTTAGGGGTTTACGACGGAGCACTCCGAGACGTTTGACCCTGTTGGCCTTGAACTGGCCTAGATCAGCGACGCGACGATGCCGCGAGCTCGGCGGATACGTGCCTGAGCGTTTGTCGGCGAGCGTTAGCTTTCAGCTTCGAGCCGCTTCCATGCCTTAGTGGCTTGCGACTTCAGCGAGCCGGCCTTGGCTGGGCTGAACATCGCCCGCTCATGGCGTATGAGCTGCTCGTGCTTCATCCACCTCAGGGCGGTCCGGATGTGGTAGTCGGGCACCCGCTCGCCGAGTGCTTTCTGCACGGCCTCGTGCAGGTCGACGAACTTGCACTGCTCGAGGTCGCGCACCGCGTCGGCGGTTGCGAGCACAATGTCCTTTGGACAGCGGAACGGCTCCGCGTCGGTGCTCCGGTACTCGGCCAAGACTGCCGGCCGCGATGGGAACTTCTCGACCTTGTAGTCCTCGACCGTCTTGGCGGCCTTCGGACCGCGGCGGCGTGCCGTCGGCCTTTCCCCGGCGTCCGCGATGAGCTCGCGTTCAAGTGACTGCAATGCGGCCAGTGCCTTCGCGATCCGGGCACCCGACGACGGGCACTCGCCCAGCACTCCGGTGAGCTCCTCTCGGGCGATGTCGATCTGTCGAAGGGCGTAGGCGGCGTCAGGCATTGAACCAACTGTACCACAACCTCACGGTTTTTTCTAGGTGGGCGTTGACGGATCATCCAAGGCGAGCTACTCTCGGTGGATTTCTGTAGAGGTCTGCCATATGAAAGAGACGCAAAGCCTAGCCGCACCGCTCACCTCGGTCACCCGGGGGCACCTCATCATCGCGCTGGAGTACCTCGCCGAGCTCTCCGCAAATGGGATGGTCACATCCGAGGTGGTCGACGCGATCGACGAGGAGCTGCCCGCACACGGAGGTGTCGCGACTTCCGCCGTGGTCGAGCACGCCCGGGCACTCGGGCTGATTTCAGCCACGATCGACAGCGACGGTTTCGCGAAGTTCTTCATCCACGCTGCCGCGTTGGACCTGCTGGGCCTTGACATCGAGGCCGTGCACGGAAGTGAAGAGGCAGAGTTACAGGTGTTGGCGGGCGTCTTCGCCTGCTACCAGCGTGACGCCGCTGGCAACAAAGGTCGCGCCTGGCGAGCAGCGGCTTCCCTCATGCTGCTCTTGGAAGCCGAGGTCGGACCTGAACAAATCGCCCGGCTCAGCGAGCGGGCGGTGGGCAACCAACGGGGCCCGAGCACCGCGAAGGCGTTCTGGCTCGCCGAGTCGCAGCTCGGTCTTCAAGTTGCCAAGGCCGAGGGCTTCATCGATGAGCCCACCGACGGATCCCTTCGGATCACGGATTACACGCTGACCGACCGCGGCAGAGCATGGCTGACCAGGGACGGCTCACCGATCGCGGCGAGCGTCCGCAACATCGAGCTGAGGGGGGTGCTGTGATGCCCGCGATGAGGTCTCTCATCCTCCGATCCGCCCGAGCGTCCTGGCTTTTTGCCCGCCGCGCCGGCTTCGTCCGTGGGCGCACCGTCCGCATCCCCCGCACCGAGCCCACTTTCCCAAGCTCGCGTCGTCTCATCGGACTTAACATTCCGCTGCACGAAGCTCGGGCGTTGGCTGAGGAGTACGAGTTGCCGCCCATCATCACGCTTGACGAGGCCGCCAAGGTCGCCCGGCGGTCACCGTTCACCGTCAAGCGGCTCGTGTCGGAGGGGCGGTTCCCGAAGTCGGCCAAGCCTGGTAAGCCCCTGCTGTTCCTCCGCGATCGGTTCATCCAGGAGCTCATGAAGGAGCACGGGTGATGCTGGCCAACCGGTTCGAGGTCGAGGGCACGAGCAACCCCATCATCCACGTGGGGCACAAGTCGTACCGAAAGAAGGACGGCACGTCGGCACGCACCAAGACCTACTACGCGGAGTGGAGCCTCGGCAATAAGCAGCAACGCCGGAGCCTGAAGACCAAGAACAAAACGGCCGCGATCAACGCGGCCCATGCCTTGCACGACAAGATCTGCAACGGCGAACGCCTCGAAGCCCCCAAGGAATACACCGTCGACGAGGCGGTGAAGCTGTACCTCGACACCTGCCGGGCCCGGCGGCTCAAGCCGAGGACCATGGCGGCGTACGAGCACACGCTCGGCAAGCTCAAGGACTTCTGCAAAGACCGGTCCATCGTCTACCTCGGTCGGTTCGGACAGGTCGAGTTCTGGGCGTTTGTGAACACGATGAATCACTTGTCGAAGAAGACGGTCTACGACCGCATGGTGATCGTTCAGCAGCTCTTCAAGTGGTGCTGCGAGGTTGCTGAGATCCTCGCGAAGAACCCGATCCGCAAGCTCAAGCTGAAGAAGCCGGCGTCGAAGAAACAGCCGTGCTTCACCCCTGAGCAGATCCGCACAATGATCGACACCGCGGACGACAATCTCCGGCCCATCATTGTGTTCCTCGCCTACACCGGGTGCCGCGTCGGTGAGATGCGGGACCTGCTGTGGGAGGATGTCCACCTCGACGCCAACGGCAACGGCGTGCTCGACATCCGGCACGGGGGCTCCGACGACGAGACAAAGGGGAAGGAGTCGCGTCGGATCCCGATTCACTCCGAGCTGCGGCCGTACTTGGAGTCGATGCCGCGGATCGACGAGCGGGTTTTCCATTCTCATCCGTCAAAGCGGTATCCCCGCGGAAACGGAAAGCTCGTTGATACGCGGCTGCTGGATCAGGTGAAGGCGTTGTGTAAAAAGTGCGGCTTCGAGAATCCCACGCAATACAAAGTGCACACGTTTCGACACGCGTTCGTCTCGATGCTGGCCCGGCAAAATGTGTCGTATCGATACGCGTTGCAGCTCGTCGGGCACTCGTCGAGCAAGATCCTTGATCTGTACTTCTCCGTCTATGACGAAGACGCGGCGAGAGCGATCGAGTCGATCGAGCTCCCGCCCGGTCAACCTTCCGACGATTGATCAGGACCGACTTCGAAGGGCTCACGCTGCAAGCTCGTCCAGGCTTCCCGGGTTTCTCGTGTAAACCCGGCCTTAGTGCCGACGCGGGTGAACCGTGCACCTTCATGATGGACGAGACCTGAGGCGGACCAGAATCGCAGCGAGACGCGGGCGGCGTAGTCGGGCAGCTCCTCTCCAAGCCGGCGGCTCGCGGCGGCCTTGATGGTGGCGAAGAGTTGTGGCTCCGCGGTGGACGCGACCTCGGTGGCAACCGCCCTGTAGTACGGCAGCGGCACCTTGTACGGTTTCGCCGCTGCGCCTGGGCGGATCTCAATGAGGGCGGGGCCGCGGCGTGACTCTTCGACGGTGTAGGTGGCGGCCCGCACACGGGCACGGGGGCCGATGATCCGCCGACGACGGGCGTCGTTCAGGTTGTTAATCTCACCGGTGACCGCGGAGTCAAGTTCGTTGAGCTTGCGGAGTAGTTTCGAGCGGCCTGTACCCGTGCGCGACGCGAGCTCGCGTACCTCATTAAGCACATCTCGCCACGACTGATTTGGTGTACCTGCTCGTGGCATGAGCAGCATGGTACGCCGGATCTGCGTGATGGCGTGCATACACGCGTACCCGAGATTCGGCGATTTGCGTCCGGATCCATGGGGGTTTGGGCTGGATCCTGACGCGACTCCGAAACCGTCTGGAAATTGTCGAGTTCGCCACGGACGGATCCTTGCCTTCGCTCCGACGCACCGCTATGTACGCCGTATTGACTCATTGGCGTACTCATGGAGCATCGGATGACGAACGACAACACCCACACGGCGGACGAGACCACGGCGGCAGCGGACGGCCTGCTCGCATGGGCGAAGGAGCACGGAGGCGTGCTCGCGGTGGCGGCGACGCTTGGGGAGGACCGGGATGGTCCGATCCCCGCGGCGCGGCCGGAGGCGTTGGTGGCCGGCGCGGTCGGGACGCTCAACGAGGCCGAGATCGCCGTGCTCCTCGCGCAGCTCGATGTCGCGGTGCTCATGGTGTTGTCGCAGATGGCGGCGGGCGCGGAGATGGGCGAGGAGGCCTTCCGCAAGCTCGTGAACACCGCACGGCGCGAAATGCTCGACGCGGCGGGGCTCGACTTGTGCGACGACTGCGGCGGATGAGGGCGGAGGGGAGAGAGGCTCGTCGCGGGGCCAACGCCTCGCGGCGGGTTTGTTGGTTCAGTCCTTTATACAGAGGTACAGCAATGACGACGGCGCACACGTTCAACGGCCCGGATGGGATGGCGAGGAAGATCAGACTGCTTGCGAGCAACTGTGAGGCGGCAACCGTGGGGGTGTCGCGCACGCTGCTCATTGCGGTGAGCGCGCCCGACCCGGTGAGCACGCCGGACTGCGAGCACGCGGACCCGCAGGGGATCAGGATCCAGACGCTCGACAAGGGCATGACGAGCACCGACATCGCGGCGCTCT
>JAEPOJ010000044.1 GCA_017642965.1 Phycisphaerales bacterium | reverse complement strand
CCTCATCGATGATGCATGGGCGAAACTGTGCGCAGAGAACCCGCGTTACTTCAACAGCCCCATGCTCTCGTTCGAGTCGGCATCATCGCACAACGCGAACATCCACGCAAGCGTCCGCCCGTACATGCTCCACGCCGTCCGCGACACGATCGATGTCGGGATCTCGCTGCTCGCCGTTACCGCGGTGGTCATGCTCGAAGACCGGGTCCTGATCGGAAAGCGATCGACCCAGTCACACCGCTACGGCGGGCTCTGGGAGCTGGGCCCGAGCGGCGGGATCGATGTGCCGGATCGGTGCAACACGATTGATCGCGATGGTCTCCTTGCGGAAGCGCTCCGCGAAGTCGAGGAGGAAGCCGGATTCGTCCCGGAGGTAGTCCGGCACGATGTGGTCGCCCTGATCCACGATCACCTGGTGGGCTCGACAGACCTCGCGGTCGTGTTAGAGATCAAGGCGCCCCAGTCGCTCCGCATCAACTGGGAGTACGACGACACCCGATGGCTCAATCTAGGCGAACTCGCCTCGTGGTGCGACCAAAGACCCGACGAGATCATCCCCACGACCGTTGTGCTCGCACGGTTTCTTCATGAGGCCCGTGCCTGAGATCTGCTACCATACCCCTTATGAGCAGCGACACGGCCGCCAAACCGATCTCGTCCCAGCCCGTCGGGGCGTTCCTCGAATCCCTTGGCGCCAAGGTCCCCACGCCCGGCGGCGGGGCATCTGCCGCGATCACCGGCGCAACCGCCGCGGCGACCGCCGCCATGGTCGTCAGCTACTCGCTGGGCAAGAAATCGCTCGCTGAGTGCGAGGAGATGAACCAGAACGCCATGGCCCGCCTCACCCGCGCCCGCCTCATGTTCCTCCAGCTCGGCGACGAGGACGCGGAGGGCTACGGGGCGCTCAACGCGCTGTGGAAGCTCGACAAGGACAACCCGGAGCGCATCGCGAAATGGGACGACGCCGTTGAGGGCGCCATCACCCCGCCGCGGGCCATGCTCGCCCTCTCGCTCGAGTTCCTCCGCCTGTGTGATCGACTCGTGGGCACCACGAACAAGCAGCTCAAGTCCGACCTCGGGATCGCGGCGGTGCTGGGCGAGGCCGCGGCGCGGTCGGCCGCGTGGAGCGTGCGGATCAACATCCCCCTGCTTCCCGAAGACCAGCAGGACGAGCTCCGCCAAGCGGTCGACGTCATGCTCGAGCAGGCGCGTGAGCTGAGCGCAACGATCGAATCGGGGTGCTCATGATGAGCAGGGCCACCACGCAGCACGGCCTGACCGCGTCGGGCACCGTTGTGGATCTCAACGCCGACCCACGCATCGCCGGCCTGGAATCGATGCTCCGCGATGTCAGCGCCGTCAAAGACCCCGCCAAGATGCTCAAGGCGTTCGGGCCCTGGGTCGGGCAGCGATTCCCTCGTGAGGCATTCATCAGCGTCTCGAAACGCGATCTCCCACCCGGCAAGTACAAGCTCACCCGGGTCATCACGAACACCAAGAACCCCATGGACACACTGCGGAGCGACAACGCGCGCGATCCATGGAAGGAGTGGGTCTCGCTCCCCACGTACGAGGGGGGCCTGATCGGGCGGATCATCGCGCAGGAATCGCCCCAGATCATCACCAACGTGGATTTCACGCAGGACCCCGTGCTCGGTGAGGTGCTCGCCGGTGATGCCACGCGCGTCCGTGCCGTCTCCGCGATCCCGTCCTACGACGACGGCGAGGCACTCAACTGGGCGCTGAGCTTTCATGAGCGCACGGTCTGGACCGATCTGGACTCGTTCGTCGCGGGGCTGCTGGACGTGAACCTGATGGGCACCGCCACGCGCAACCTTGTGTTCCGCAAGCAGGCCGAGTCCCTGAACACCCAGCTGCTTGAGCAGTTCGAGCAGGTCGCCAAGATCCAACGACAACTCCTCCCGGACCAGAACCCCAAGCTCGAAGGGATCTCGCTCTCCACGAGCTACCTGACGAGCAACGTCGCGGGAGGCGACTACTACGACTACGTGCAGGGCGACGACGGGAGACTGGGCATCGTCATCGCGGACGTCTCCGGGCACGGGCCGGGCGCGGCCACCGTCATGGCGATGCTGCGGACCATCCTGAGCTGCTACAGCGATCAGAGCATGAGCGACGACCGCCTCGATGAGGATGCCGCCAACATCGCTCGATACTGCAACGCGAAGCTCGTTCAGTCCAATCTCAACGGCGAGTTCGCGACCGCCTTCTTCTGCATTATTGATCCCAGCAGCGGGAAGCTTACCTGGACCCGCTGCGGGCACAACCCGCCGCTCCTGCGACGCAAGGACGGCACGATCGAGCAGATCGAAAGCGCCGCGACCCTCCCGCTCGGCATCACCGACGACATCGAGTTCGAGGCCGACTCGTGCACCATGCACCCGGGCGACACGCTCATCCTCTACACCGACGGCATCACCGAAGCGACCGCCAATCGGCCCGCGCACGAGTTCTCCATGCACCAGTCTCAGCGTGACTCACGGGCGGAACAGTTCGGGACCAAGCGCCTGATCAGCTCGCTCGACACATGCTCGGGGAACCCGGAGTGCGCCATCGACCACATCCACCGGGCGCTCTTCGCATTTACCAACCGCCTCGACCGAGATGACGACCAGACACTCGTCGTCATACAACGGGAAGACCGCACGCCATGACCGCCCAGAACGAGCATGAGTGGTTCGATGCGCCGGACCCGACCGGGAACACAGAAACCGGGGAGGTCGGGCTCCGTTTTACCTGCACCCAGTGCGGTAACTGCTGCACCGGCCCCACCGGATACGTGCTCTTCACCGACAAGGAAGCCGGTGCGATGGCCAAGGACCTAGGGATCTCCAAGCCCGCGTTCTACGAAGAGTACACGCGAGACACCATCGTGGGACGCTCGCTCAACGAGAACAAAACCGGGTACGGGTACGATTGCATCTTCCTGACCCGCGATGAAAAAACGGGCAAGACCGGCTGCAGCGTGTATGCATCCCGCCCGGAGCAGTGCCGGACATGGCCGTTCTGGGACAGCAACCTCAGGAGCAAGCGTGCCTGGGCCTCAGCGGCAAAGGGGTGCCCGGGCATGAACAGTGGGGATTTGCACCCACCCAAGCACATCCGCATCACGCGTGAACGCGTCGAGATCTAGGCGGATCGGGTCAAAAACGCCGATATCAACGCACCCTGTGGGTTTTGGACCCGCCGCTGTACCCACCCGCACCGACGACGAAGAATACCCCCTCCATGGACGCCTTCTGGACATATGCCAAAGAGATGCTCCGGATGCGAGGATGGCTCATCCTCGGGGCATGCCTCGCGCTGCTCTCGGCCGGCGGGCTGGGTGCCGGGATCGCCGCGCTCGGACCGACGCTCGATATCCTGCTCGACCCGGAATCCGGCGGGCTGCGTCAGTTCGCGGCAGAAAAGATCGCGCAGGACGAGTCGGGGTTCTTCGCCATGCTCAGCAGCGAGCAGCTCGAGATGCTGCCGGCTGATCCGTTCGAGAGCATCGTCCTCATCATGGGCGTGCTCGCCGGGCTGACGATCGTGGGCGCACTGGCCAACTTCGGTCACCAGTTCATCGCGTACACCGTCGTGCACACCACGATCGCGCGGATCCGCAGGCGTGCCTACGGGCAGGTCCTCAAGCTCCCGCTCAAGACCATCGTCGCCGAGGGCCCGACCGACGCGATCTCCCGCATCGTGAACGACACCGAGATGCTCGCGGCCGGCTTTGTCGCGATGCTCTCCAAGGCCGTGGCCCACATCCTCAAGGGCATCGTGGCCCTGCTTGTGGCCCTGCTTGTGAACTGGCAGCTCGCGCTGGTCGCCCTCGTGGTCATGCCCATCCTGGCGACGATCATCCGCAAGCTCGGCAAGCGGATCAGGCGTGCGTCCGGCAAGGCCCTCTCCAGCAGGGCGGACCTCTACCGCGCCTCGACCGAAGCACTCCAGGGCATGCGGGTTGTGAAGGTGCACACCACCGAACGCTACGAGGCGGGTCGCTTCGGGCGGATCAACAAGGAAGTCCTCCGCCAGCACATGAAGGTCCGCACCGCCCGCGCCGTGGCCGGGCCGATCGCCGAGCTCATCACGATGTTCGCGCTCGGCGGGCTGACGATCGTGGCCGCCAAGTTCATCCTCGACGGCACGCTCGACAAGTCCGAGTTCATCACGGTGCTCGCGGCGCTGGGCATCGCCGGCGCTTCCATCAAGCCGCTCTCCGGCCTGATCAACGACATCCAGCAGTCCGGCGCGGGCGCTGACCGCCTCCACCGCCTGCTCAGCGCCGAGCCCGAGCCCGGGCACGAACCACGACTCTCCAAGCTCGCACGCCACCGCCACTCGATCCGATTCGACGGGGTCCGCGTCATCTACCCGGGCGCCACCACGCCCGCCATCAACGGCGTTTCGCTCGAGATCAGCCACGGCGAGACCGTCGCGTTCGTCGGCCCCAACGGGTGCGGCAAGACCACGCTCCTCTCGCTCGTGCCCCGCCTGTTCGACCCCGACGAGGGACGCGTGCTGATCGACGAGACCGACATCTCCCGGGTGCGGGTCCGCTCCCTGCGCAAACAGATCGGCGTCGTCACGCAGGAGGTCGTGCTCTTTAAGGGCACCATCGCGCAGAACATCGCCTACGGCAACCGCCACGCGTCGCGCGAGGAGATCGAGCGTGCCGCACGCAACGCGCGGGCCATGGAGTTCATCGAGCAGCTCGATCTGGGGCTCGACACGCCCGTGGGTGAGCAGGGCCTGACCATGTCCGGCGGGCAGCGCCAACGCCTGGCGATCGCGCGGGCCATCCTCCGTGATCCATCGATCCTGATCCTCGACGAGGCCACCTCCATGATCGATGCGCACTCGGAGAAGCTCATCAACGAGGTGCTCGACGAGTTCTGCCGCGATCGCACCAGCCTGATCGTCGCTCACCGCCTGTCCACCGTGCTCAACGCCGACCGCATCGTGGTGCTCTCGGACGGGCAGGTCGTGGACCAGGGCAAGCACGACGAGCTGCTCGATCGCTGCGCGATCTACCGACAGCTCGCCAGACACCAGCTCACCGACAACACGGAGATCAAGCCGTCATGAACGAGGTCGGAGACGACGGCAACCTGATCTTCCGATGCGACTTCTGCAAGACCGCGTGGGACATGAAGCGACCCATGGTCGAGGGGCACCGCGGCGCCTTGATCTGCGGCAACTGCCTCTCCATCGCGTTCATGGAGCTGGTGCACCTCGACACGGGCATCACCCCGCCGCGCGAGCAGGCGTGCACGCTGTGCCTCGAGAACGGGCGCGACGGGCTCCACTGGGTCAGCCCCGTGGACGACGACACCATCGCCTGCCGGCGGTGCATCAAGCAGAGCGCCGGCGTCCTGCACAAGGACCCGGACATGGATTGGCGAAAGCCGCCGGACCCACGCCACGACGCCTGAAGCTCTCCGCTGAACTGATTTGCGTTATTCAGACACGCACGCGTGCGTGTAGATGTTGCCGATGTCCGCGATCAGGATGTAGCTCCCGTCCGCGCGGTGCACCAGCCCTGAAAGAAACTCGGTGTTGTCCGCGGTGTCCGGGAGCGGCTCGATGTCGCTGTCCTTGCAGTCCGCGACGAACGAGACGCCGTCGACCGCGATGGCCGCCTTCTGCCCGCCATACTCGGTGATGACGAGCATCGATTCGTACAAACGATCGATCGCGCCAAGCACCTGATCGAACAGGTCACACAGCTCGGCAAAGTCCTCGGTGCGGGTGTTCTCGATCACCGACAACGCCTCGTCGGTGTTGTCCTGATTCCGGAGTTCCATGACACGCTGCACGATCGCAAACATGCGCTGGTAGGGCGCGTACATCCGCTTCACGATCGCGCTGATTGTGGCCTCGGCCAGCTCTTCACGGCAGTTGTCGCTCGCCCCCTCCATCACCGAGGCGTACCAGCGCCCGAATCGGCTCCGCGCCGGATCCGAACCTCGCTCGAACGGGGCGTTATCGAGCACCGCGTTCTCCAGCGTGTCGAGCCATTCGGTGTAATACTCTCGGAACTCGCTGAAGCGAGCGCTGAGCTGGTTGGCCTCCTGCCCACGCATGCCGAACCCGAGCAGGGCCCGTGCGTCGATGACCGGGATGATGGTGCCGCGGTGATTGATCACACCGGAGATAAAGCTGGGGCTGTGCGGGACCCGCGTGACCTGAGACATCGTGGCGCTCATCAGCTCCACGGTGGTATCGGTTGCCATCCCGTACAGGTTGCCGTTGACGTTGACCACGACGTAGCGGGTCACGGCTTCGAGCTGTTCGTCCAGCGCCGGGCCATCGAGCTGATCTTCGAGCCTGGCAACTGCGGGGCCTGAATTCTGAGCGGTCTGCTGTAGGGTGTTGTTGGTCATACGCCTCGCATCGGCGTTCAGGCACGACGAGATGACCGCAATATCCAATGCGCGCGTGCGAACGCGAGCAAATCCACACATCTGTGCTGGCGGATAATCCCCACGGACGAGAAAACCGCCCGGTCCGGGATGGATCGGGCGGCAATCAACGGTGCGGGTGGGATTCGAACCCACGGACCCCTTTCGGAGTCACTCGATTTCAAGTCGAGCGCCTTCAACCGCTCAGCCACCGCACCCGGATGGAACAGGAGTGTATTCCCCAACCCCGCCCGGGTCATGAAAGCACCGAAAGCTCGTATTATCGGCCCTCAAAGCGGACAAAGATCGGGCGCGCAGGCCTCACATCCCGCTTGGGGAAGTGTCCAATCCAGAGTACACTGGCGGCCCACGAATGGGGGATCTTTGTATGCGTTCAACAATCATGCTGGCTGTGCTGATCACCCTGGGCATGTGCTGCGCCTTCGCACACGCCGGAATCATCCGGGTGGGGCCCGACCCCGACGACGACTACGCCACCATCTCTGAAGCGATCGCCAACGCGGACGGGTTCTTCACGACGATCTATATCGAATCGGGCGTGTACACCGAGAATCTGGTCATCCACGACAAGCGGATCAGCTTTTACTCGATCGGCGGCGAGGTCGTCATCGACGGCGGGCAGCTCGATCGCACCGTCTTCATCACCGGCGATAGCACGATCGACTTCCGCTCGATCACCATCGCCAACGGGTTCACGGACGGGCAGGGCGCCGGGGTCTATGTCGGTTCCAACTCCTCCGCATCGCTTCATGACTGCATTGTCCGCCAGAACGAGGCGCTGACCAACGGTGGCGGCGTGTCCGTGGTTGGGCGGCTTACCGCGAGCAACACCGTCTTCGAGCAGAACACCGCAGGGGTGTTCGGGGGCGGGGTGCACCTCGAGTCCATTTCCGACCCGGGTCAGCACTTCATCACGGACTGCGCGTTCATCGACAACAGCGCCGAGGACGGCGGCGGGCTCTCGATCCGTGAGCAGAGCTCGGGACCAACCCTCGAAGACTGCACATTCAACAACAACATCGCAACCAGACGTGGCGGCGCGATCGCGCTGCTCGGCAGCCCCACGAACGCTGGGCGCCTGTACCCGGTCGATTGCCTCTTCACCGAGAACGTTGCGGCAGAGCGGGGCGGGGCGATCTGGGTCTCGCACCTCGATCGGTGCATCGCACGCAACTGCATCTTCTCCATGAACCAGAGCACGGGCCTGGGCGGCGCGGTCAGCGTGGATACCGAGTTCGTCGCGATCGCGTGCACCTTCGTCTCCAACTCGGGCGACGACCCCCTCGGCGAGACCTTCCACGGACGCAACAGCGAAGCAACGATTCAGGTCTCCAGTTCGATCGTGCTCAACGACACCCCCCAGACCTTCGCGGGCGGTGGGATCTTCGTGGTCGATCACTCCATCCTCACCGGCGCGGGCACCACGCACCCTCATGATCCTCGCGTCTTCGATGCGGATCCCCGGTTCGTGGACCCCGACGGGCTCGATGCCGATCCGGGAAACAACTTCGCGCTCCGCTCGGATTCGCCGGCCATCGACGCGGGCAACGCGCGAGCGGGCGAGGGACTCCAGGCGATCTACCGCCTCGACGAGGACTTCGCGGGTCATCACCGGATCTTCAACGACCCGGATACGCCGGATACGGGGCTGAATCTCTGGGGAAGGGCGATCGATATGGGCGCTCACGAGTACCACCCGCCCGATGTCGAAGTCTGCGAGGCCGACCTCAACGGCGACGGCGTGCTCAACTTCTTCGATGTCTCAGTCTTTCTTTCAAGCTTCAGCGCGGGGTGCCCTTGATGCGATTTCAACAGTGCATACGGATCGCTGCGTGTTCCGTGCTCGTGCTGATCACCGGAGCGCGCGCGGACATCATCACGGTCGGGCCCAACGGCGAGGACTACACGACGATCAACGCCGCGATCAACGCGTCGGCGGACGGCGACGAGATCGTGGTTTCCGCAGGGGTGTACGCTGAGCAGCTGGCGATTCAGGACCAAAGACGAACGATCCGCGCCGCGGGCAACGGCGAGGTCATCGTCTCGGGCCAGAACACCTACACCCCCGTTCGCGTCGGCGGCGTGAACAGCCACATCATCCTCGATTCGATCACGATCCGTGACGGGTTCAGCATGTTCGATGCGGGCGGGATCTCCATCCACGGGTCCGCGTTCGTTGAGATGAACAACTGCGTCATCGAAGACAACCATGCTGGCGAACTGGGCGGCGGGATCTATTGCGAGTCGTACGCCGTGATCCGCAACTGCCTGATCCGTAACAACACGGCGGGCGGGTCCGGCGGGGGCGCAGCAACCAGCATCCTCTTCTCGGGCGAGGCTCGATTCGAGGACTGCGTCTTTGAGGGCAACCAGGCGGTCAACGGGGGAGCGTTCTCCAGCAGCGACTCGGGCGAGATGGCGATACTTGATCGGTGTCGATTTGTTGGGAACACCGCCACCCGGCGTGGCGGCGCGATCGCGGTCCTCGGATTCAACTCCAAACAGGCGATCCTCAACGCCCAGTCCTGCATCTTCGAGAACAACATTGCCGACGAGCACGGCGGTGCCGTCTGGGTCTCGGACAACGACATGTTCAACGCGGTCGCGTGCCTCTTCGCACGCAACGAGGCACAGCTCTACGCCGGCGCGATCAGCAACGATGAGTGGGTCAACGCGCTCAACTGTACCTTCGCGGACAACCGCACCGTCGCGGCGGGCGTCGCTGACACTTTCAGCGGGAACCGATCCGAAGCGTTCTTCGTGATCCGCTCAAGCATCATCACGAACGAGCACGCCCAGTCGTGGCGTGGGCAGGGCAACTTCGCGGTGGACGAATCGCTGCTCCCCGCGAGCGACAACCCCGGTGGCAATCATGACAACATCCACGCCGACCCGATGTACCGCGACCCGGACGGGCTCGACGCGGACCCGGACAACGATTTCGACATCCTCGCGGGCTCGCCCGTGATCGATCGGGCCGACGCGCTCAGATCATTCAATGGGATCGACATACTCGATGTTCAGACCGACCTGCTGGGGCGAAACCGACTCGTGGATGATCCGGATACCGTAAACGAAGCCATCGTCATCTGGGACGGCGTGATGGACTGGGGCGCCTTCGAGTACAACCCCTCGACTGACCCAGAATGCGTCGCGGATTTCAATCACGACGGCATGCTCGATTTCTTCGATGTCTCAGCGTTCCTCAGCGCTTTCAACGCGGGATGCCTCTGACCCACGCCCCAACCCCGCGTCCGGGGCGTACGCCGGGCACAACCCGATCAGGACCCCGAGCAGCGCGACGGATTGGGCGTTGATCTGCACGCAATCCGTCAATGACGCGAGCACCAACCCCACGATCGCCAGCATGGGCCCCATCGCGTACGGGTTCGCGCCGGGGCGGGTGCCCCACCGGTACGCGTTCACGAGCACGACCACCAACAGGACCAACCAGAGCACACCGCCGACAATCCCGAGCGTGGCGAGGATGTGCAGCGGCGCATTGTGCGCATGCGCCCCGTACGCCTGGCCCTGCGATGCGCACCACGATTCAAACGCACCCGTGCCGACCCCCTGGACTGGGTGGGATCGAATCGCACTGATCGCTTCCTGCGCCATCCGCACCCGACGCCCAGAGTATGAGCTGTAATCCCCCGCCTCCATCTCGCGAAGCTCGGCGCGGGTCTCGTCGATGCGGATCATGATCGAGTCGCGGATGACGAACCCTGTCACGCCCACAAGCGCCGCCGCGATCGCGCCGACCAGCGCGATGCGTTTGATCACCACACGCCGAACGACGAGCATCAACACGACACCAACAACGCAGAGCAGAATCGCGGCGCCCCACGCGCCTCGGGTTCCTGTCGCGAGCACGCCGATCGCGGAGATCGTCAACCCGCCGATCCCGATCCATCTCGTCCTTCCCGTTCCCCACAGCGCCGCGGGCATGTGCAGCCCCATCGCGGCGACCAGGATGCCGCCACCCACAACCGGGTGCCACCAGCCCGCGATGCGCCCCTCGTGGTTTTCAACGAGCGACGCGATCGGGCCGATGCCAAACCCGTCGAACGCGTCGAGCAGCTGTCCCGCCTGCCCCAGCACCAGCCCGACACACATCGCCGCGATCAGCTTGGCGCGGTGCTCGATGATCGGCAACAGGAACCCCATCGCGAAGAGCCAACGCAGCTGCCCGATCTCTGCCAGCCCGTGGGCACGGTCCTCCGACCAGCCCAGCGCGATGAACATCCAGGCCACCAGCGCCAGTGCGACCAGTACCGTTGGCTGACCGAAGGCGTGGATCCAGATCGGGTAGGTATTGATGACCCGAACGAAGAAAAACACGATCAGCGGGATCAGCGCCAGCTCGGTCATGGTGACCGGCCCGAACAGGCAGACCATCCCCCCAACCCCGAGCAGCAGCATCACCCGGTCGCCGATCGCGTCGCGACGGTGCATCCGCTCAAACCCCGCGTCACAGCTCTCCCGATCGATGTAAGAACCCATCACGAAGCCAAGGCAGCGGGCGAGAACCCCGTTTGGGGCCGCTGAGATCGGATTTGTGGGCGGTTCAGGCATCGCGCTATGAGATTCTGGGGCAACCCGGGCAGGCGGGCTCGGTATGATACAAAGAGCAGAATATGCAAAAAATCCTCGGATCGGGGAGATCCCCCGCGATTGGATCCGAATACATCTGGTACGAGAACGATTGTTTTGAGTGGCAGTCATTGAACGGGAGCAACCCATGGACGACATCCGAAGCGTGATCCAGAGAGCCGCGAGACGACTCTTCCTGATCGATCTGCTCGGCACGCTGGTCTTCAGCGCGTTCGTGGTCCTCTGCGCGCTCGTCGCGATCCGCATCGCCCAGAAGCTCTTCCCTACCTTTGAGATCGACTGGACCATCATCGCGCTCATTGGCGTCGCGGCGACCCTTGCAATCGCCCTGATCGCCTCGCTCGTGCGTCGCCCCGACGAAGACAGCGTCGCCCGCACCATCGACGAGCGGGCGGGTCTGCGTGAAACCATCTCCACGGCCCTGTGCGTCGATGAGAACAACGACAACTGGTCGCGGGCCATCGTTGGCGATGCCTCCGATCGCGCCCGCCGCGTCATCATCAGGGACACGCTCCCGATCGAAGCACCGAAGCGATCCTACCTGCCCGTGCTCGCGGTCATCGCGTTGCTCGGCGTGTGGTGGGTGCCCGGGACCGATGTCATGGGCATGCTGGCCAAGAAGGAACAGCAGCAGGCCAACCAGGCCCAGGTCGAGCAGGTCAGGGCTGAGGTCGACAACACCAAGGACCTCATCGAGGAGATCAAGGCCAAGACCGGGATCGACCTCGAAACCGTCGGCGATGAAACCGCGCCCGAGCTCACGCCCGAATCCACCGAGTTTGTGGACCCGCAGGAGATCGCCCGCAGCGCGATCAAGGAGCTCACCTCGCTCTCTGATAAGCTCGAGCAGCAGCGCAACAGCGAGGACGGCGCGACCTTTGACGCGATCAAGGACATGACCCGTCAGCTCAATGCGCCCAAGGACGGCCCGATGACCGAGATGGCCCGGGCCATGGCCCGCGGCGACTTCTCCGAGGCCAAGAAGCAGCTCGAAGAGATGGCCGAGGCCATCCAGAGCGGCGAGATGAGCGAAGAGCAGAAGCAGCAGGCCAGCGAGCAGCTCGAAGCAATGAAACAACAGCTCGAGCAGATGGCCCAGAACCGCCAGGACCTCGAGGAGCAGCTCAAGGCCGCCGGCCTGAGTGAGCAGCAGGCCAAGCAGCTGGCGACCGACCCCGAGGCGCTCAAGCAGGCGCTCCAGGAGGCCGGCGCAAGCGAAGAGCAGGCCCAGCAGCTCTCGCAGGCGGCCCAGGCCCAGCAGCGCGCCTCCGATGCCGCTTCATCCATGGCCCAGTCCATGGGACAGATGGCGGCCGGGATGCAGCAGAATAACCCCGAATCCATGTCGCAGGGCCTCGAGTCCATGTCCGGGCAGCTTTCCAACATGGAGATGATGCAGCAGGAGATGAACGCGCTCGATTCCGCGATGGGCCAGTGCCAGAGCCAGCTCGCATCGCTGGGCGAGTGCTCGGGCGGCGGCCCGGGGCAGGGCTTCGGCGAGAACTCCAAGTGGGGCAGCACCGGGCAGTACGCCCAGGGCAACTCGCAGGGCTTCGGCAACGGCTCCGGCGGCCCGGGGCAGGGCATGGGTCAGGGGCCAGACGCCCAGCCCAACGACTACCTGCTCAAGAAGGAACGCGCCGATGTGAACACCACCAACGAGGGCCCGGTCATCGCGTCCACCATGGTGCAGGGATCACAGATCAAGGGCGAATCCACCGCGACCTTCTCCAACGCCGTCCAGAGCGCGACCACGCAGGCCGCCGAGGCGATCGAGACCAAGCGCGTGCCCCGCAAGCACGAGAACGCCGTGCAGAACTACTTCGGCAAGCTCGACAACGAGGCCAAGAAGGCCAGCGGCGAGCCGACCGAGCCCGCTCCGCAGGGCGGCGACGCGAACAAGAGCGACTGATCCTCGGAACCTCACCCACCGACAGCGGTACCATCAGCCATGCAACGCATGGCTTCTTTATTGATTGGTGCGGCCCTTGTCTTCTTCGGATGCGAGCGCGCTGGGAATGAATCGCAAGCAACAAAGCCGGACGCCGCACAGCGCGTCACGCTGTACACCAGCGTTGATGATGAGTTTGCCAGGATGGTCGTCGCCCAGTTCGAGCAGGACACGGGCATCCGGGTCGACGTGCTCGGCGACACCGAGGCGACCAAGACCACCGGGCTCGTCACCCGCCTGCAGAGCGAGAAGGACGACCCGACGTGCGACGTCTGGTGGTCCAGCGAGCCCATGGGCACCATCCTGCTGGCCCGCGATGGCGTGCTCGCGCCGGGCGCCATAGAGGGGACGGTCGGTGCGGACTGGCCCAGCGCCTTCCGCGCGGACGACTGGACATGGGTCGGCACGGCCCTGCGTCGCCGGGTCATCGTGTACGCACCCGACCGGGTCGATTCGCCCCCCACCTCCATGCACGAGCTGATCGACCCCGCGTTCAAGGGACGCGTCGGCATGGCCCGACCGCAGTTCGGGACCACGCGCATCCACATGGCGCTGCTCGCGGCCAAGTGGGGTCTCGCTGGGCTTGAGGACTGGCTGAGCCAGCTCGAAGCCAACGGTGTGCGCCTCTACGACGGGAACGCCACGGTTGTCCGGGCCGTCGCAATGGGCGAGATCGACGTCGCGATGACCGATACCGACGACGTCTGGTCCGGCCAACGCAACGGCTGGGACGTGCAGTTCACCACCGAGCCCGCCTACGACCCGGGCGCGATGTCGGGTGGCACCCGCTATGTGCTCCCGGCGGACCAGATCCTCATCCCCAACACCGTGGCCATCGTGAAGGACGCGCCGAACCCGGAGCTGGCCGAGCGGCTCGCAGCGTACCTCAGCTCGCCGACGGTCGAGCGGTTGCTCTACGAGTCCACATCCGGCAATCACCCCGTGAACGCGGCGCTCCGCGATGAGCTGGGCCTGCCCCCGCTGGGCACGGGCGACGGGCCTGGTGCCGATGCCCTCCCGTCCTATGAGGGTGCGAGCCGGCTGGTCGAGCAGGCCATGGAGGCGTGCGAGCGGGTGCTGGGTCTATAACACACGCAGGGTCCGGATATCGCCAAAATACCCGCACCCACCCGCGCATCCTGCACCGTGATCGCCAATCGTCGCCCTCATTTGCTTGTCAGCTCGATGAACGCAATACTGCGCGCCGATGCACCGCTCGTGAGCAGTCCCAAGAAGAAACTCGAATGGCAGTTCCGCCCCCGCGACCGCAAGTCGTTCGTGCTGGGCGTGCTCATCTTCCAGGCGGCGGTGCTCGTCGCGGGCGAGTTCCTCGTCGATACCTGGCTGCGGCACGAACTCGTGCTCGCGCCCTACCTCGCCGACCGACTCTTCGTCTTCCGCATCTCCATCGCCTTCTGCGTCTTTATGATGACGGGCGTCATCCTCCTGCTCGCGTCCAAACGCTACAAGGACACGCTGGAGCAGGCGAACAGCGAGCTCGAGCGCGAGGTGAGCAAGCAGGTCACCAGCGGGCTGGCCAAGCGCAACGCATTGATCTTCGGGCTCGCCAAGCTCGCGGACTACCGCGACACCGATACAGGGGCCCACCTCGAACGCATCGGGCTGTACGCTCGCGTGCTCGCGGATACCATGCGCCCCAATCACCCCGAGATCAACGCCAAGTGGATCGACCGGCTCGTGCTGGCATCCTCGCTGCACGACATCGGCAAGGTTGGCATTCCCGATTCAATCCTGCTCAAGCCCGGGCTGCTGACCGACAACGAGCGGGCTACGATGGAGAAGCACACGCTCATCGGCGCGGACACGCTGCTGGCCATCCGCACCAAGATCGGGGCCGACGAGTTCATCGACATGGGCATCGAGATCGCGCTCCAGCACCACGAGAAATGGGACGGCACCGGCTACCCCTTCGGGCTCAGCCAGACCGACATCTCGCTCGCCGCCCGCATCGTCGCACTCGCCGATTTCTACGATGCCGTCACCAGCAAGCGCGTCTACAAGGACGCGATGTCGCACGAGCAGGCGAGCAACCTGATCCGCAACCTCCGCGCCTCGCACTTCGACCCGGAGGTCGCCGACGCCTTCTTCACCAACGAGCGGGAGTTCAACGTCATCCGAGCCCACAACCAGCAGGACGACGTGAACGCCCTCCAGATGCTGGACCTCGAGGAGGTCGCGCGTCGATTCATCGACGAGCAGGCCCAGGTCCGCTACGCCGCCGCGGCCTGAGGATCGGGCACTATACTCCCCCATGCCCGATACACAGACACCGCCGCTCTCTTCGCTCATCCAGGCCCAGCACGACGAGATCACCCGGATCCGCCGTGACCTGCACGCGCACCCGGAGATCCTCTTCACCGAGGAACGCACCTCCAAGGTGGTGCAGGAAGAGCTCGGCAAGCTCGGGATCGTGCACAAGACCCACATGGGCGGTCGCGAGCCCAACACCGGCTTCGGCGTCGTCGCCCACATCCCCGCGACCGTCGACAACCCGGGCGACTGCATCGGGCTTCGCGCCGACATGGATGCCCTGCCCATCGAGGAAGCGAGCGAGATCGCCCACAAATCCACGGTCCCCGGCAAGATGCACGCGTGCGGGCACGACGGGCACACGAGCATCCTCATCGGGGTCGCCCGTGTCCTGATGCAGCTTGAGCACCGCCCCAACCCCGTCACGCTGGTCTTCCAGCCCGCAGAAGAGGGCGGCGGCGGCGGCGACAAGATGTGCCGCGATGGGGCGCTCGATGGTGACGAGGCCAATGGCTTCGGCCCGCCCGTCAAACGCATGTACGGGCTGCACGGCTGGCCCGACCTGCCCCTGGGCACCGTCTCGACCCGCAAGGGCCCGCTGCTGGCGGCCACCGACACATTCGACATCACCATCAAGGGCGTGCAGGGGCACGCGGCCTATCCCCACCTCTGCGTCGACCCAGTCGTTGCCTCGGCCCACATCATCACCATGGCCCAGTCCATCGCCTCGCGCACCACCCGCCCGACCGACTCGGTCGTGGTCACGTTCGGGTCGGTCCACGCGGGCAGCGCCTACAACGTGATCCCCGAGACCTGCACCCTCAAGGGCACGATCCGCACCCTCGACATGGACACCCGCTCGACGACCAAGGAACGCTTCTTCGAGATCGTGGAGCTGGGGGCCCGCGCCATGGGTTGCGTGGCGACGGTCCAGTGGAACGACGGCTACCCCGTCACACGCAACGACGAGCACGAGGCCGATCGCATCGCGCAAATCGCTGCCGAAGCAGAGCTTGCGAACGATTTCCAGTGGTTCCCCGAGCCGGGCATGGGGGGCGAGGACTTCTCGTACTACGCCCTGAAGGTCCCCTCGTGCTTCTACCTGATCGGGCTCAGCGAGCCCGCCAGGGACCCGTACCCGGGGCTGCACACGCCGGGCTTTGACTTCAATGACAAGGCGATCCCGGTGGGGATGGAGATGATGTGCCGACTGGCACTATCGTAAGGGGCATTTCTTGCCGATGATCCGGTGAACTCGGCCACGGTTTCGTGGGTATATTGTTCATGCGTCCCGGTCCGAAAACCGATGGAGTGAGTATGAATCGCACAGCGAAGAACATCATGAAAACGTCCGCCCTCGTCGCCGCCGGCGCCGTGCTGGCATTCTCCAGCGGCTGCCGCGTCGAGCGCACGACTGGGCAACGTCATCAGGCGCGTGCGATCAGCACCGTCCTCGATGCCGAGGCGATGCGCCTGAATCAGGAGCCCCTCAGCGAGACGACGCTGGAGGACTACGCCCGCCTGAACGCGATGTACCAGGAGCTGCTGCACGCCGCGATCCGATCCGGCGAGG
The DNA here is from genome assembly GCA_017642965.1 of Phycisphaerales bacterium. Lineage (GTDB taxonomy): Bacteria > Planctomycetota > Phycisphaerae > Phycisphaerales > UBA1924 > UBA1924. The sequence goes on along the minus strand of JAEPOJ010000044.1, from coordinate 4,058 downwards.
CCGAGCCCCTGAGCGTGCAGGAAGCGGAAGACCTGCTGCGTGTCGTCGCCTCCGAGGCCCGCATGCTCCCCGCCTACCAGACATGGTCGCCCGAGGCCCAGAAGAACTTTGAAGAGAACTTCTGGCGCTTCCGCCTCAAGAAGTGGCAGCAGTGGCGCGGCCCGGACTACATCTACGAGTAAATCGAACAACCGACTTCTCTCGACCGGTCCACGAGGGCCGGTTTTCTTTGAGATTTTGATTGACTAAGTAAACTAAGTTTGTAGACTCAATACATGCGGATCATCAACACCCACGAAGCCAAGACCCACCTCTCCAAGCTCCTTGAGCAGGTCGCGCGAGGCGAAGAGATCATCATCGCCAAGGCGGGCACCCCCATCGCCCGCTTAGTGGGGTACCGCACATCCAGTACCGAGCGCTCGGGCGGGCAATGGAAGGGACTGGTGCGGATGAGCGACGATTTCGACGCACCACTGCCCGATGACCTCAACGACGCGTTCGGGGTGCAGCACTGAGATGGGCTCGTATCTCCTCGACACGCACGCGCTGATCTGGTGGCTGTCCGATCCCCAGCAGTTGAGCCCCAGCGCCCGCAAGGTTATCGCGGAACCGGCGCACATGATCATGTGCAGCGCCGCGTCCGCGTGGGAGATGAGCATCAAGCAGCGCCTCGGGCGTTTGGAGTTCCCCTCGAACCTTGAGGAGGTGCTTGAGCAGAACCAGATCGAATCACTCCCGATCTCGATCGCGCACACGCTGGGCACAGGACTGCTCCCGATGCATCACCAGGATCCGTTCGATCGGATACTCATCGCGCAAGCCAAGCACGAGCAACTGATCCTGATTACTCGCGACGCACAGATCGAGTCGTACGATGTGCAGACGCTCAAGGCATGAATCGCCAGATCCAACCGAGTGATTCCTGCGAATACAATCCCCCGTGGCTGATGATCCAGATACGCCATTTCTCGATGAAGAGGGCTTTGCGCCGGCTTCCGATCCACCGCCCTGGGGGACGGAGACCAAGGTGGCGCGGCTGCTGCGCCTCCGCAACGAAGCCCGCCAGCTCCCGCCCAAGCCCGGCGTGTACCTGATGAAGAACTCGAAGGGCTCCGTCCTCTACGTCGGCAAGGCGACAAAGCTCTGCGACCGGGTGTCGTCGTATTTCATCCCCTCGACGGATCTGGGGCCGCGCAAGAACATGATGCTCGACGAGGTGCACTCGTTCGATATCTACATCACCGACACGGCGTGGGAGGCGCTGCTCGCGGAAAACCGCCTGATCAAGGACATCAACCCGCCGTACAACGCGATGCAGAAGGACGACAAGACCTACCCCTACCTGGTCGTCACGATGCGCGAGGACTTCCCCCGGGTGTTCGTGACCCGCAACCCCACCGGCATCAAGGCGGACGGGAGCAAGGACCCGCGGTTCAACGGCGCGACGATCCTCGGACCGTTCACGTCGCCGGCCGCGCTGTACACGGCCATGGATGCGCTGCAGAGCGTGTTCAAGTTCCGCACCTGCTCGCTGGACATCATCGCCGACGACCCCAAGAACCGGTACTTCCGCCCGTGCCTGCTCAAAGCGATCGGCAAGTGCACCGCGCCGTGCAACAACTCGATCGGGCGCGACGAGTACCGCGAGGATATCGCACGCCTCGTGCGGTTCTTCAAGAGCAAACGCACCACGGTCCTCAAAGAACTCACGGACGAGATGAAACAGGCGTCGATGGACCTGGATTTCGAGAAGGCCGCGGTGCTGCGCGACCAGGTCGAAGCGATCCAGCGCCTCGACGAGCGCGCCTCGACGAGCGATCAGTGGCAGCCGGAGACCGAGATCGGGTACATCGACCCCAAGAAGGGATGCGAGAGTCTCGCGCGGGCGCTGGGGATCGACAAAGAAGTCCGCTGCGTCGAGGGGTTCGACATCGCGCACCTGCAGGGCAACGAGACCGTCGCGTCCAAGGTCTGCTTCGTCGATGGGCGTCCGTTCAAGCAGGAGTACCGGCGCTACCGGATCAAGACCGTGCAGAACCTGCCCGGCGGGCGGGCCAACGACGACTACGCGTCGATGCGCGAGGTGATCTCGCGCCGCTACCGCAACGCGGGCGAGGGCAACGAGCTCTACCCCGATGTCATCATGATCGACGGCGGCCTCGGGCAGCTCCACGCCGCGCTCGAAGCCTTCGAGCAACTCGAGATCAAACCCCCGATGGTGGTCTCGCTCGCGAAGAAGGAAGAGCTGATCTACCAGCAGGGCTCAAAGGACCCGATCCGACTCGGGCGCAACAACCCGGGTCTGCGTTTATTGCAACAGGTCCGCGACGAGGCCCACCGGTTTGCGCAGCACTACCACCACATTCTGAGGCGGAAGAAGACGCTGGGGGAGTGAAGAAGGGATCGGCCACTAGCCATCAGCCACTCGGGGAAGAGTGGTTGCGATCGCATCGCGTGATCTGGGTGCCACTGCTCGCGGCGCAGCCGCGCAGTAGTGTCTACCGAAGTCCGTAGAGCACTACTGCGCCTCTTCAAGGCGAGTAGTGGCACCCTGCAACGGTTCCTCACTCATCAACTCGCACGCACTTCGTCTCCGCGCCGTTCTGGAAGAGCGTGACGCTCGAGGCAACCCCGCCCTCTTCATCGAACGCGAACTGCAGCTCCGCGGGCACGGCGCTGTACCCGAACCGATCATCGCCGACCTTGTCCACACGGTACGCGTTCTGGTTCGTCACGCGCGCGTAGAGCAGGTTGTGGGCGCTGGTAAAGGTGATGTCGAACCCCCATTCGGATCGGTAGACGCCGAGGATACGCTCAAGGTACGCATCATCGAGACGATCGGGTGCTTCGAGCTGCATCGGTTCGGGGTTCATCCCGATCAGTTCCTGCAGGAGCTTGGCGCCCGCGTTGGTGGTCGCGTGCGTCGCGCCGTTGGCGAGGACGACGACGGCCGTATCGAACACGTGGTTGATCCCCATGTACGACGAGTAGCCGCCCGTCTGCCCGTTGTGCCAGTAGGTGGAGCCGTCCATCGCGAGCATCCAGCCGAAGGCGACCTTGCCGTAGCCCGTGTCGAACATTGTCTCGCGCGCGTTCGTCAGCGACTCGTAGATCTCCAGCGAGTCCTCATTGGTCTCGCGCAGGTTCTCCATCGCGAAGGTGATGAGCTCGGGCGCTGTCGCGGACCAGAGCCCCGCGGGCGCGATCGGGTTGGAGTCGCCCCAGCGCTTGACCGTGAGCCCGCCGTTGGTCGGGGGGGCGAGGCGCGCGAGCTGGGCATCGCTCAGCTCGATCGAGATGCTCGTCAGGCCCAGCGGCTTGAAGATCCGCTGCTTGACGAGCGCTTCGTACTCGCCGCCCGCGTTGCGTGCCAGCACCGTCCCCAGCGTGCCCACGCCGAAGTTGGAATACTCGAACCCCGTGCCCGGCTCGCGGTTGAGCGGCATTGACTCGTGGGCCGCGTAGAGCATCTCCTCGGTGTAGCCGGTGAAGGGCTGGTCGGGGTCGCTGGGCATCAGATTCACCGGGATGGTGCCCCAGCCGGACGAATGCGTCGTCAGGTGCCAGAGCTCGATCTCGGTGCCCTCGGCGCCCTTGATGACTTCGATCCCCTCGGGGACCAGCTCCTGAAGCTTGGTGTGCTTGGTGACCTCGCCGCGTCGGATCGCGTCGGCGAAGAACACGCCGGTGAAGACCTTGCCGATCGAACCGATCTCGTAGATGGTGTTCGTGCTGGGCGCCTGGTCCGTGTCGTAGTTGAGCGTGCCGACGGTGTGGAAGCTCAGCTCGTCGTCCTTGTAGAGCCCCACCACCGCCCCGGGGATGAGCACCGCGTCGATGAGCGGCTGCAGGTGCTTCTCTACGATCGCATCGCGATCGAGGGGCTGCTGCTCTTGGGCAGAGACAGGGGAGACAAAAAGGACGGCGGCGGTGAGCGTGAGGAGTTGTGCGTGCATGCACCAGTGTACCCGCTCGGAATCAAAACGCTGCATCCTCCCCCGGTCATCCGGGGGTGGTGGATCCGCCGATGGCGGAGACGGAGGGGGTGTGTCTGCTGG
>JAEPOJ010000043.1 GCA_017642965.1 Phycisphaerales bacterium | reverse complement strand
GTGAGAAGACCAAGCGTCACTGTGTGGGCATCGAGCTCTCGCCGCGGTATGTCGATGTTGCGATTACGCGCTGGCAACTCTGGACCGGTCGCGAAGCGGTCCACGAAGCAACCGGCCGCACATACAACCAACTCGCGAAGGAGGCTTCGGATGACTGATCAGCACGAGTACGAGGTCGGCTACAAGAAGCCGCCGAAGCAAACCCAGTGGAAACCAGGCCAGTCCGGAAATCCCAACGGCCGTCCCCGCAAAATCAAAGATTTCGAGAAGCTGCTCGATATCGAGCTGAGCAAGGAGATCACGATCACCGAGGGTGGAAAGCAGATCAGCATCTCCAAGCGTGAGGTGCTGCTCAAGTCACTTGTCAACGACGCACTCAAGGGTGATCTCCGCGCCATGAAGATGGTGCTGCCCTTCATGGTGAGCCAGCAGAGCATCGCCGGCTTCGAGCCCGACGCGGCCGATCGCCAGGCGTTCGAGCAGCTGCTTAGAACTTACGAGCACAGCGGTAATGCTGAAGTATCGGAGGCGAGCCATGACCAGCCCTGAATCGAGAGCTATCCGGCACATGTACCGCACCGATCCGCGGATGTTCATGCAGTTGGCGTTCAGGCTAATGCACCCCGGCATCTGCTATCAGCACAACTGGTCGATCGATGTGCTGGGTGAAGCCCTCGCCCGGTGCCACCGGCGCGAGGCCACCCGGCTGATTATCAACATGCCACCGCGCTCGCTCAAATCAGTGTGCGCGTCAATCGCCTTTCCTGCATGGATACACGGCGTGCAACCAGACCAGAAGATCCTGTGCATCTCCGGCCATCGTGGTCTCGCGGACGAGCATCATCATCAGGCACACCGGCTGATGACACACGAACGGTACCGGGGGCTGTTTCCGCATGTGCGGGTCAGCGAGAGCCCCGGTCGCCTGAAGCTGCCGCAGGGCGGCGTTCGCCTGGCACTGACGCCGTCAGGAGCTGTCACGGGTAAAGGCGCAGACATGATCATCATTGACGATCCGCAAACGCCACAGCAAGCTGAAGAATCCGCCAAGTGTGCCGAGATCCGCAGCTGGTACGACCGCAACATCTACCAGCGGCTCAACGACAAGCACGACGGCGTGATCATTGTGGTGACACAGCGGCTCTCGATCGACGACCTGACCGCACACCTACTCAAGCAGGACGGCTGGGAGGTGCTTAGCCTGCCAGCAATCGCGACGCGGGATGAGTACCTGCCACAATCGCTCGGCGGAGTGATGGCACGGCGAAAGGGCGAGGCCCTGCACCCAGCCAGGGAGAGCCGAGAAGATCTCCGTGCCGAGATGCTGCGCATGGGCGCGAGGGCGTTCTGTGCACAATACCAGCAGGATCCCTACCCGGTCCGACATCACCGAGGCGGCGTCTATCACACTTCACCGCACACCGATGGGACCGAGGCAGAGCACAAGAACAGCGCGGTATTCTTTGCGCAACTACCGGAGGAACTCTTCGTGCTCGATTGCATGTTCGGTGAGCAGAACAGCTTCCGGGCAGGGCCTGCACCAATGATGAGTACAGAAGAGTGGATCGAGCGACACGGAGGTATGCAGATCAATCGGACCGCATGAGTTGTATTTGCGTTATTCGTGGCCCTACTCCTTCCATCGCAGCATGACCTCATACCCGTTGGTTCGGTTGCCGTAATCGATAATCTCGAGCGTCCATCCGTCCCCGCTCCAACTCGATCTGCGATCAATCGAGCGAAGCAGCGACGATGGTGGGTTCGGGCAGACCTCGTGGGCCGCCTGCTTGAAGAGATCCATCACATCCGCTTTGAAATAGCGAGGCGCGTATAGCTCAGCGCTGAGTTCGAGGTGATGGATCCGGCTCTGGTCGGTTGATTCGAACCAGCACGAGACTTCGTTCTCGAGTAACTCATCGATCGGGAAGTCTCGCACCAGGATAGCAATCCATCGACCGTCTTCCGACCGCGACGGCCCCCATCCGCGACCATTGAGCGAATCGGGGATCCCGATGTGGTTGAGCCGCCGGACCAGCTCGCGTGGCCCACCCGTATCGTTCGGGGTACCGATGCTCGATGGGGTACCCGGGGTGTCCACAGTCTGGGTGCCTGCACAACCAACGCTGAGTAAGGCGATGAGCATCGCCACAACGGCGAGCAGGCGAATTGATACGACATGCATAGGGATCTCCTTTCGGCAACGCGCTCGTGTCCGATGCCCGCCGGAGTGATCACCCATCGATAGAAAAAGAGGGCGCCGGACCTTCGGCCACCCACAGCACCCCGACCAAGGGGTTCACGGAATAGCACCTGGCCGACGCCCCCTTTCGGGAGCGCGGATCCAGATGCCGCAACCGTGTTTTCAGGGACCTTGGTTACCCAAGGCCCAGGTTGGTCGTTTGCTGTGGAGCAGCATCGAACGCTCGCGCGTCAGTTGGTTTGTCGGCCCGCTGTGGGCCAGGAACGGTGGTCCGGCTTCCTTTCGTCATCTCGGCCAGACGCGGGCCACGAGCCCGCGTCTGCCGCGACAACGGAGTTTAGTGAGAACTCGCCCCGATGACATCGCGCTGTGGCGCATGTTCCGCGGGATTGTGCAGAAACCCCAGAAAGATCCCGCGAAGTTCTGTGATATGACTTGAACTCGCCCACGATCCATGGCTACATGTGACACCGCGGGCGTATCCCCGCAGCACCCCGACCGGCCCCTGCCGCCGGCCCCGGCAAACGAACAAGCGTGATGACGCTGATGTGCAAAGAGCACTCGGAAACATCCGCATGCGCAAGCGCCGGGGCCGCGCGTGAGGGGCTCCAACAGGAATGCATCCATGGACCTACACACACTCCGTGAACACACCACCGCCCAGCTTCAGGATCTATGGAACCAGTTCGGTTTCCGGGGTGACCCGCCCCACTTCAAGCAGGCGCTGGTGCGCGGCATCGCGTGGCACCTGCAGAGCAAAGAACACGGCAACCTCGACGCCGAGACCCGACGACTGCTCAAGGCCGCGATCCGGTACGCCCCCGATCCCGCGTCACGGCAGCGCGGATCACACTCGACTAAGGAACGATCACCTCTGAACCTACCCGAAGGCACCACGCTCGTCCGGACCTGGCACGGGCACCGCCACGAGGTGCGCGTGCTCGACAATGGGAAGCGGTTCCGATACCGCGACACTGAGTATGCCAGCCTGTCCGAGATCGCCCGCGAGATCACCGGGGCTCGCTGGTCTGGGCCACGATTCTTTGGCCTCAAGAAGATCAAGCAGCCTGCGTAAGGAGTTGACAGATGAAGACCATCCGCTGTGCCGTCTACACCCGCAAGTCCAATGAGGAAGGTCTTGAACTCGCGTTCAACTCGCTCGACGCGCAGCTCGAAGCCGGTTTCGACTACATCAAGAGCCAGAAGCACGAGGGATGGGAATCGGTCAAGACGATCTACAGCGACGGCGGGTTCTCCGGCGGTACGATGAAACGCCCGGGCCTGACGCAACTGCTCGACGACATTAACAAAGGGCGCATCGATGTCGTCGTGGTCTACAAGGTCGATCGGTTGAGCCGATCGCTGAGCGACTTCGCGAAGATGATGGAGATATTCGACGAGAAACGGGTGTCCTTCGTCTCCGTTACGCAGCAGTTCAACACGAGCACCTCGATGGGGCGGCTCACCATGAACATGCTGCTGAGCTTCGCACAGTTCGAGCGGGAGGTCTCGGGCGAGCGGATCCGCGACAAGATCGCGGCGACCAAGAAGAAGGGCTACTGGGTCGGTGGGACACCGCCGCTTGGGTATAGGCTACAGAGAGAAGATGAATCGAAGGGCATCTACATCATCCCCGAAGAAGCCGAGCTCGTCCGCGCGATCTTCACAGGCTACGCCGAGCATCAGTCACTCGTCACAGTCGCAAATCATCTCAATGATCTGGGCCGTACCACCAAGCGATGGACAAGCAAGAGCGGTCGAACACACGGCGGCAAACTGCTCACCACGAAGTACATCCACGGCATTCTCACCAACCGGCTCTACATCGGCAAAATCACGCACACCCGCAATGACAAGACCGATGTCTACGAGGGACTCCACCAACCCATCATCGACCAAGAGGCTTGGGACGCCGCCCAACAGATCATAAAGAAGCAGGAGAAGTCCGAGCTGCACCGCTGGACGCACCCGCACCTGCTCAAGGGCAAGCTCCGCACGAGCGATGGGTTTGCGATGAGTCCTTCCTCTACGCATCGACCGCTGACGAAACGAAGCGAAACCAAACAGAAGCGGCTCGTCCGGTACTACATCAGCCAGAAGGCGATCAAGCACGGGTTCAAGACCTGCCCAATCAAAACGATCAACGCCGAACATCTTGACGAGCTCGTTCGCGGGCTGGTACTCAGATACATCAACAAAGATGACATCGTGAAGCAGCCACAATCGGTACGTGACCGTTGGATCAGGCGTGTGATCGAGAGCGTCACGCTCGATACCGATCAAGTAGCCGTTTCGCTGTTGTCAGAGCAAATCGATCGGCTCCGGTCTCACAAGTTCAAAGCCGCACCCTCAGAAACCCCGGCGTATCCCTCCTGCCTCCACACGCCTGAAATCGAGGAATGTGGGAAGACCGTCACACTCACGCTACGCATCCAGATCAAGAAACTCGATGGTCGCCGGCTGCTGCTTAGCCCCGATGGATCCGATCTGATCATCCCGTCCAACCCGGTACCCCAGCAGCACATCGTCGATGCGATCGGGCAGGCGTACCGCTGGCACAATGAGCTGATCCGATCAGGCACAACGATCCGTGCATATGCGGAGCAGCACCGGATCGCCCGCTCGCGCATGATCGAGCTGCTACCCCTGACCCAGCTCGGCCCCGAACCATTGCGTCACGCGCTGGCCGGCACACTCCCCAGCACCGTCACGCTCGACGATCTGATCTCCGCATCCAAGCCACTCGACTGGGACTTGCAGGTGACCGAACTCGGGATCCGATCCGCGGGATGAGCATGCGATGTTTCCCTGCTCATTCCCTGTTTCGGAAGCAGGGAAATCCAGCGTACCCATGCCGAAACATGCCATTCCTTGCCATGAGTGCGGGTGATCACTGGATCGATCCCGACACTGCTCCCTGTTTGAACAGCAACTCCCTGTAAATCAGCCCGGAACAGGGAATACAGGGATGGCGTGGAGACACCACTCAAATCGCCACGAGAGACACTCGCGCCGATTCCGGCCACAAATCGAAAACTGGTCGGATCAGCGAAATATCGGAGACGCATCAAACCCCGTAGCACGCCCCAAAACGGCCGAAACGGCGTCATATCAGGGACGCCGTTTCGTATACCTTTGAAACTAACGGAGAGGGGGGGATTCGAACCCCCGATGACCCGAAGGCCATACTGGATTTCGAATCCAGCGCATTCAACCGCTCTGCCACCTCTCCAGGCGGGGGAAATCAGTATAGGCCGATTATCGAAAAAGTCATCCCTCAGAATCACCAGCCAAGCACATAACCGAAGATCAGGGGCGCAACGATTGTCGCATCGGACTCGACCACGAAACTCGGGGTATCTACCGCCAGTTTCTCCCAGGTGATCTTCTCATTGGGGACCGCGCCGGAATACGACCCATAACTCGTCGTCGAATCGCTGATCTGGCAAAAATATCCCCAGAGCGGGACATCGAGTTCCATATCCTGACGCATCAGCGGCACGGCACAGATCGGAAAATCACCCGCGATACCCCCGCCGATCTGGAAAAACCCGATGCTGGAAGCAGCGGACGTCTCCTTATACCAACCGGTGAACTCCATCATGTACTCGATGCCGGACTTGACAGCCGAAGCGGACTTCACGTTCCCGCTCAGGACCTCTGCCGCGAAGATATTGCCGCTCGTCGAGTCCTCCCAGCCCGGCACAACCATCGGGAGGTTCTTCTCAGCCGCCGCGAGCAACCAGGAGTTTTTGGGATCGGCCTGATACTCGTCCTTGAGCAGGCCCTCGTTCAGAATCTCGTAGAGGTACTCATGAGGGAACTTTCGCTCGCCGGATTCCGCCGCCGCCTTCCACTTCCCGATGAGCAGGTGCCCGAGCTTCCGGAACGCCTCCTCTTCGGGGATGCAGGTATCGGTGACCCGGTTCAGATGACGCTCGAGCAAGGCCTGCTCGTCGGCCGGCGTGAGGTCGCGGTACTTGGGAATCCGCTCGTAGTGATCGTGGGCGATCAGGTTGTAGACATCTTCCTCCAGATTTGCCCCGGTACACGAGATCGCGTGGACCTTGCCCTGACGGATCATCTCGGCGAGCGAGCGTCCGAGCTCGGCGGTGCTCATCGCGCCCGCCATTGCGAGCAGCATGCTGCCGCCGCCCGCGAGGTGGTCCTCATACCCCTTCGCGGCGTCAAGCGCGGCTGCGGCATTGAAGTGGCGGTAGTGCTCTTCCATAAAGGAGCGGATGTTCATGCTTGACTCCAGTCTGATGCGGATACTGGGCTGCAAACCCGGGAAAGAAAATCATACTCGGCGTGGCCGAGGCGATTCTCGACTGGCCATACAATTCACCATGCCGACACCCACCACCGCCGACGCGCCGCAGGGCCAACAATCCGCAAATGAAACCCCTTCAACTCACTGGGATCACCAGGAGTCAGAGAAGGTCTACCGTGCCAGCCGATGGGGGCAGGGGTATTTCCGGATCAACGAGGACGGCAATCTCTACACGCACCCGCTCGGGGCGAATCGAACGGGAATCGATCTCCACGAGATCGTTCAGGGGCTGAGCGAACGAGGTATCGACACACCCGTGCTGCTCCGGTTCACGGACATCGTCGATCACCGCCTCCGGACGATCCGCGAAGCATTCGATCGCGCCATCGAGGAAAACAACTACAAGGGCGGCTACCTCGCGGCCTACCCCATCAAGGTGAATCAGCAGCACCACGTCGTCGAAGAAATCGCCCGCTACGGTCACAAGCTCGGCTACGGACTCGAGGTCGGATCCAAACCAGAGCTCCTCGCCGTCATGGCGATGACGATCGATACCCCCGATCAGCTGATCATCTGCAACGGCTTCAAGGACGCGCAGTACATCGAAGCGGTCATCCTCGCCCACAAGCTCGGACGGACCATCATCCCGGTCGTTGAGAACCTCAAGGAGCTGATCCTGATCATCAACTTCGCGGAAAAGCACAACGTGCGTCCCCGCATCGGTGTCCGTGTCAAACTGGCCGCGACCGGCTCAGGACGCTGGGCCACATCGGTCGGCATCAAGAGCAAGTTCGGCCTGACGATCGCGGAACTCCTCAGAGCGATCGGCACGCTCAAACGTCACGACATGCTCGACTGCCTCCAGCTCCTTCACTGCCACTCCGGCAGCCAGCACCAGGACATCGCGACCATCAAGATGGCGATCACTGAGCTGGCACACGTGTTCACACAGATGCACGACCAGGGTGCAAATCTGAAATACATCGATATCGGTGGCGGGCTGGGTGTGGATTATCAGGGCTCCGTCTCCGACCGTCCCTCTTCCATGAACTACTCACTCGATGAGTACGCTTCAGACGTCATCTATCGGATCTCTTCGGTCTGCGACGCCAAGGGCATCGATCATCCCACAGTCGTCACCGAATGCGGCCGCGCCATGGTCGCGTACTCTTCCGTGTTGATTTTCAACGTGCTCGGATCCACAGGCCCCAGCGATCTCGTCGATCACGATTTCGTCGTCCCGGCAGACGATCCGGAAGCGCCCCAGCCCCTCCGCGATCTGCGGCATGCTCTCAACTCCCTCCGCGACAAAAAGCCCCGCCTCGTCGAGATCCTCCACGACACCACCCGTGCCCGAGAAGACGCGATGTCGCTGTTCTCGCTCGGCTACCTGTCCCTGGAGCACCGCGCAGAGATCGAGCGCATCTTCTGGACGAACTGCTCGCTCCTCCAGCGGGCCGCGTGGGAACTCGACGAGGTCCCAGAGCCACTCCAGGGCCTCGATGACCTCATGAGCGAGACCTACTTCGCAAACTTCTCGCTCTTCCAATCCCTCCCCGACACATGGGCGATCGATCAGCTCTTCCCCATCATGCCGATCCACCGCCTCAACGAGGAGCCCGAGCACCGCGCGGTCTTCGCGGACATCACCTGCGACTCAGACGGCAAAATCGACCTGTTCATCTCTGACACCGGGGAAGCAGAGCACACCCTTGCGGTCCACGACCTGCGTGGAAACGAGCCGTACTACTTCGGCGTCTTCCTCGTCGGCGCGTACCAGGAAACGCTCGGCGACCTGCACAACCTCTTCGGTGACCCGCACGCCGTCCACATCGCGGTGGAAGATGACGACTGGTCGATCACCGAAATCGTCAAAGGCGACTCTATCTCTGAGGTGCTCTCCTACGTTCAGTTCGAGCCCGAGAAGCTCTCTCGAGCACTCGAGAAGGAATGCGAGCGCGCGGTCAAACGCAAGGACATGAGCGTAAAAGAATCCCGAATCCTGACGCAGTTCTACGAGTCCGGACTCGGCGGCTACACCTACCTCAACATCGACGATCAGCTCACCTGATCCAGCAGACCAGCGAGTCACCCATATGCCCGGATTCCTTGATATCCCCGACGAGTACACCCACCCGTCCTCGCGCGTACAGATCATCCCGGTCCCCTACGACGCGACATCCACATACCGCAAGGGCGCAGACAAGGGCCCGCAGGCGATGATCGACGCGTCCGCCCAGATCGAGTGGTTCGATATCGAAACGGACGCGGAGCACCTCAGTCAGGGCATCCACACCCAGCCACCCATAACTTGCAGCGCGACGGACCCGATCGAACTGGCTCCCCTCGTCCGAGCGCGTGTTGCCGAAGCGCTTCGCAACAGCCAACTCCCCGTCGTGCTCGGCGGAGAACACTCGGTCAGCATCGGCGCGATCGAAGCGATGGCCGAGCACTGCGATCGGTTCTCCGTCCTCCAGATCGACGCCCACGGCGACACCCGAGACACCTACCACGGATCGACCCACAACCACGCCTGCGTGATGGCCCGAGCACGCGAGCACGCCTCCATCGTCCAGGTCGGGATCCGAGCGATCGACTCCGAAGAACTCACCCACATGGACCAAGACCGCGTGTACTTCGGCCATGAGGTCGACCTCTGGACGCGTACCCATGATCTCTCATGGATGGACCGTGTGATCGATCAGCTCGAGGACACCGTGTACCTCACGATCGACCTCGACGCCTTCGACCCCTCCATCCTCCCCTCCACCGGCACTCCCGAGCCCGGCGGCATGGACTGGTTCACGATCAATGAGCTGGTCCGCCGAGTGACCAAAGCACGCAAGGTGGTCGCGTTCGACGTCGTCGAACTCTGTCCCAACCCAAACCACCATGCTTCAGACTTTATCGCCGCCAAACTGGTATACCGGGTGATGAGCGAGATCCTCTCCAACACCTAAACCGGTTTCTGCTTCGGACCACCTGATCGGCCCGATGGATGGTGCATGATGCTGCTCGCGTCCATCACGAACCCGGGACACGGATTTAGGGCGATCGACTGGATCGTCCTCGCGGCATACTTCGCGATCCTTGCCGTCTCCGGCTATCTGTTCACGAGAAGAAAAAGCGAGAACAGCGAAGACTACTTCCTCGGCTCACGCTCCATGCCCAGCTGGGCGGTCGCGGTCTCCATCGTCGCCACCTCCCTCTCTGCCGTCACATTCGTCGGCGCACCAGAACTCGCGTACAAGGGCAACCTCACCTATCTCGCAACAAACATCGGGATGATCATCGCTGCGTTCGTCATCGCGATCCTGTTCATCCCCCGCTTCTACCAGACCCGCTCGGCATCCATCTACGAGTTCCTCGAAACCCGCTTCGGCCCGCCGGCACGCAAGGGCGCGAGCATCACCTTCCTCATCGGCCGTGTGCTCGCATCAGGCGCACGCGTGTACGCGGGAGCGATCCCCGCATCGATGGTCCTCTTCGGGATAGAGGACGGCATCAAGCCGGCATACCTCATCGCCGCCATCGCCGTCCTGACCTTCGTCGGCATCGTCTACACCCTCGCCGGGGGGATCCGGTCCGTTATCTGGGCCGATGTCCTTCAGTTCGCGATCCTCATCGGAGCCGCGCTCAGCGCCATCATCATCCTCATCAACGCGATAGACGCAACACTCAACGAGGTGATCACCGAGCTTCGAACCGGCATGAGCGACGGCTCATCAAAGCTCACCGTCCTCGATACAGGCCTCGACTTCACCTCACCGTTCACACTCCCCGCCTGCATCATCGGGTTCACCATTCTGGGGATCGGCTCATACGGCACCGACCAGGACCTCGCCCAGCGCATGCTAACCTGCAAGGACGCGAAGCACGGTGCCCGCTCCGTCGTCGCAGGCATTCTGCTCGGGGTTCCCAGCGTTGCCGTCTTCCTTACCCTCGGGCTGCTCCTGTGGGTGCTCTACCAACGACCGCACATGACCAGCATCCCAAACGCGACAGAGCCCGACGACTCAACGCGGGTGTTCCTGCACTACATCCTGACACAGATCCCATCTGGCGTCCGCGGCCTGATGATGGCCGGGCTCTTCGCTGCCGGGCTCTCCAGCCTCAACAGCGCCATCAACGCCATGAGCGCCGCATTCATCTCAGACATCTACAAGCCGTGGGTCGACGGAGCCCCAACCAGAGCGACCGAGAAGCATCTCGTCCGCATGGGACGCATCGGCGTCATCGTCTGCGGTCTCCTCTTGGGAGGTTTCGCCTGTACCTGCATCTACTGGCAATCAGCAAACGATGACACGCTCATCAACTTCGCACTCGGCGTCATGGGCTTCGCGTACGCCGGACTGGTGGGCGTGTTCTTCTGCGCGATCTTCACCAATCGCGGCACTTCATCAAGCGTGCTCGCCGCACTCATCGTCGGCTTTCTCTGGATGTTCCTGACCCAGCAGTTCATGTACGATCACCTTGGACTCCTCCAATCGGAGCCAGTCGCCTCGTTCTACGCGATCCACTTCAGCTGGAAGCTCACGATCGGGGCCGTGCTCGCGTTTGCAGTCTGCTCGCTCGGCTCGCGTCAGGATACCGCGAGACGGGCCGCACCAGACGCGGCGTGAAAGATCGAATCGCCGAACATCAGCGTCCAGCCCGGCCGCGCGAGCGATGTCAGTCCCTCATCGACAAGCGAGCGGATCTGATCATGACACGGCCGCAACGCGACACCAACCCCGCCCGCCAGGACAATCGTGTCTGGGGTATGAATCGCATGGACAACGCGCAACGCATGAACCAGAGCACGCATCACTGGCTCATCTGCCGTAACCTCCATCAAGTAGTCTTCGATCACGGTCTCGTCATCTGTCCCGAGCTGATCGCGCAGCCCGTGAACCCCAACGAAGGATTCGAGCGTGTTCCGCGCACCATCCGCGTGGAACCGGTCACGATCGTCGCACCGCCCGACATCGAGCTGCCCAAGGTGCCCCGCGCCGCGCGATCCAAGCCGGAGCACCTCCCCATCCTCAACCATCGCGAAACCCACTCCTGTACCGATCGCGATCACCCCGACCCGACCTGTGAGCGCATACCGATTCACGATCTCGATCGCAGTCGCATGAATGTCACTGACCACACGATACCGATCAGGAACAAATCCCAGCACCGAGCTCAGGAAATCCGCGAACAACCAGCCATCGAGACACGGCAGATTGATTGAGCGTTCGACACGCTGGCCAGCCGCATCCTGCTTGCCAGGTACACACAGCCCAATCGGAGTTGATTCATCCGCAGGTGCGCCGAGCAAACGCACAGCCTCCCGCACAGATGACACCAGCTCGTCGCGTGAGGGACGCGAGTACCCCGCACTCCGGGCGGTCGTGACCAGACCATCATCTTGAAGAGCCGCCTTGACGCTCGAACCGCCGATATCGATGCCCAGCGACGGCACGCCTCAGCTCCCGACGCGATCTATGAACTGAGATAACGCCGCCCGCTTCTGCTCCCGCTCCTTCGCTCCGGCATCCGAACGTTCCTGCCCCGGATTCACGGATTCAAAGATCGTCGAATACGCAAAGAGCACGAACCGACGAGGATGACCGAGCGATGCCTGCGTGATTGTTTGATTCGCGCCCTTGTGCTTGTACGCCCCGATACCGGGAACAACCCTGCGCCGATCGACGACGCTGTACCACGCCTGCAGATCGCTTGTAAACTGGCTGTCGTCCTCCGTGTAGATCATCGGCATGATCAGGTCGACCGTGCCCTCGTTCACCCACCGCTCCGCGTCCTGCAGATAGCGGTTCTTCGCGAGATCCGGCCGACGCCACACGGCAGCCGAATAGACGACGTCGTCGTGTCCCTCAAGCGACTCTTCCCCGATCCGAGCAACCAGCGTCGAAATCCGATCCCTGATCCACTCGCGATACCGCGAACGGTTCAGCTGCCCGATCGTCGCCCGGTCACCCACCTGCCGGTTGTAGAGCGACAGTGAGCGCGCATCGCCAGGGTACAGCTTCTCGGTCCCCAGCTCATCACTCAGGAACCGGATGTAATCCAAGTGCAGCCCGTCGATGTCGTACCGATCCGCGATGTCCCCAACGATCCGAACGATGTGGTCCTGGACCTCATCCAGCACCGGATTCACCACCACATACCCATCACTCAACGGCTGCGCCGTGCCGGTCTCATCACGCAGACGCCACTCCGGGTGCGCAAGAAGCGGATGACGCACATCGATCGGCTCATCCGTACCTTTCCACAGCGGCATCGCGTTCACCCAGGCATGCACCCGGATCCCGTTCGCGTGCGATTCTGAAATCGCCAGTCGCAGCGGATCAAACCCCGGATTCAGGGGGCGAGAGCGATCCTGGATTGGCTTGTTGTTCTTGTCGCGCCTGAGCGTCAGATCCTCACCCCACGGCTCATAGGGCGAGTCGTAGTACGCGTCGCCCTGGCCGCGGACCTGCCAGAAGATATCCGTAACACCAGACGCTCGCGCGTCCGCAACGATTGTCCGCACATCCTCAGGAGTCTGAAAATCCCAACGCGTGACCCAAAGCCCAAACAGATCCTGATTGAGCGCCGTGCTGCTCAACCGGTCAGCGCGGGCATGACCAAGGTCGATCGTACACCCAGCACCGGTAAACAGAGAAACGAATACGAGCAGGCGCAGAACAAGCGTGTGAGACATAGACAACCTCCGTGTCGTTGAGAACATCGTATCTCATCGGCACGGAGGATGCAGATTCGTCAGAACCGGTACGCGGGATTATTTGCCGAACAGGAACCGCAGCGCGTTGTCAAAGCGGTCGGCCCACGCAGACTCATTATGCGTCGCGGTCGGGACAATCATCAGCTTGCGGTTCGAGTCCGGAACCCCGGCACGTCCCGCCAACCGGTCAACCCGCTGGGCCCACTTGCGATACATCGCGTTCCGCTCCTGATTGGACTCATCGTTGCCGACCTCTCGCCCGCCCATGCCGATGAAGATCTTGTCAGGCCACGTGTTCACGCCGACGAGGTACTCCTCGGTCGCCTTGCCCTCATCACCCATCATCGGAAGACTCTCGACGATCGCCATGCCGAAATGTTCGGGATACGCGGTAGAGGCGTACAACGCCATCGCACCACCGAGCGAAGCCCCGCCGATCGCGGTCGACTCACGGCCGGACCGGACGCGAAACGCACGCTCGATCTTGGGCTTCACCTCACGGAGCATCCAGGCCATCGTCTCATCGCCACGCCCCTCGGTACTGCTGTAGCGCCCAAACGGCAGGTACTCCTCAAGACGGTTCACGCCACCGTGAGGGATGCCCACGATGATGATCGGCTCAATCTCACCCGACTGGACCAGCTTCATCGCCGTCTCGTCCGCGTGCCACTCATCGGGGAGCCCCGGGAGCTGCTCAAAGATATTCTGACCGTCGAACATGTACAGCACCGGGTAGTCACGCTCAGCATTTTCCGGATCATCGTAACCCGGGGGCGTCCAGATCAGCAGGTCCCGGGTCACCGACTCCGATGCCCCGCTCCCGCTCTGCACCTGCATTCGGTGCACGTCACCAGTCACCTCGAGCTCGCGGTAGAACCCCGATTCGCGGACCTGATCCGCGAGCGACATCGGAACCCGGAAGTCAACGACCTCGAGTTCGATGATCGGCCGCTCACCGTCCCCAAGCTTCGAGGCATCAACCAGCGGCAGCGACCTGTTCGGGATCGAGTTTCCCTCGGCGTCGAGCTCCTCACGGTCCCAGCCGCCCTGCGTGAACTTGAACTGCACACTCACGCCCTGCAGGTTCTCATCAATCACGATCTGCCAACGCGTATCCGAACGCCCCGAGAGCAGATACTCCGGATCAGCCGGGTTCCAGCCGTTGATGCTCGAGGCAAAGTAGATCGGGTTGTCCTTGTTCGCCTTCCCCGATTGGTCCTTCACGACGAGCACAAAGCCCTGCTCGAGCGATTCCGGCTTGACCATATCCTGCGCCCAGCTGATCCCGGAAGCGAGACACAGCTGAAGCAGTACGAGAACGGTGCAGATACGCGGCCTTGCTAGCACGGCATACTCCTCATGTGAAACGGTTATTGTCGCCCAATCCTATCGGACTCATTCGTTCAAGGTAAAGAAAAGGGCGTCCGCGCGGTTGGGCACGGACGCCCGATCAGTAGTCAGTCCCACAACGGGGCTTGAAACCTTCTCGATTACGGGCAGCCAGCGTTGAACGCCGTCAGGAACGCCGAAACATCGAAGAAGTTGAACATGCCGTCGCCGCTGAAGTCAGCAATGGGATCCATCGCGTTGTACGCGCTCAGGAAAGCCGAGACATCGAAGAAGTTCAGCATGCCGTCGCCGTTGAGGTCCGCCGGGCAGGAAGGAATGACCGGGTTCGAGAGGTTCACGAACTGGTCGCCGTCGATCGCGTTGAAATCGAGATCGTTCTCGCCGTCACCGTCCGCGTCACGCGGGCCGATGTTGTCCGAGCTGGGAAGACCGCCCAGAACCTGGTTCGAGAGGAAATCGAATCCCGAGTTCGCGATCCAGCCGGCCATCAGGATGTCCTGCGAGCCGTCCCACCCGAGCTCATCGAGATCGATGCACAGCTCAAGGCCGGTGTTCACGCTCGCAGCGCCAGCCGCGGACGAATCGGAGACACCTTCAACGTTCGAGTTGTCGATCGCAAACTGAACCAGCCCATCGATCGGGTTGTTGGGGTCGAGCTGCGAGAGACGGGGCCCGTAGTTCGCAAAGAGCGAACCCAGCGAGCCGTCCTGAATGTCGATCCGCGGACCGGCAAAGGGAATCGTCGGGTAGTCAGCGATCAGGCCACCATCGAACGAACCGTAATCGACAATCACGCCAAAGAACGGGTCGATCAGGGCACCCTCGGTCCGCATGGTCGCAGCATCAGCAAAGCGTTGGAGCGCACCAGTGCCGCCATCGACACCCTGGTTGAAGTCCATCCAGTAATCCGGCTCAAAGCCCGAATCAAAGGTGATCCCGGACATGTTGTTCAGGGCGTTAAACGAGATGTCGACGTTGTTGTCGAGGATCACGTTCTGGCCACCGGGCTGGCTGTCAAAGAACATGACGAGCTTGTTGTAGTTGCCCTCCATGTTGCCAGCGAGGAACACCCAGAGCTTGTTGTTGGTCTCATCGATGAAGACACGCATGTTGTTGAGCTCGGAGCCGTACGCCCAGTCAACATCGGGGGAAACCGGAGAGGCCTGAGAAGGATCGCCGATCACACCGTCAACGTTCGAGTTGTCGACACCCATCGAGATCCCGCCAGAGAGTGCACCGGCGTTCGCCGCGCCCCAACCCGCGAGAGCACCCAGATCGTCGATAGAGCTGTTGATGCCGCCGAAGTACGCGCGGGGAACATTCGGGGTCATGCCGTCAGCGTCGTCATCGAACGAATCCACCGAGAACACGTAGTCGGCATCAAAGCCCGAATCGAACACGAGCCCGGACTGCCCGTCAACGATGAACCCGCCATCGCCGGCCGCGCTGCCCAGCGTGCTGTCGCCGCCCGCGCCGGTATCGATGTACATGTCGATCGCGTTGCCGTTGAACTCGAGGTTGCCAGCAACGAAGATGTAGAGGTTCGTGCCGTCCTTCGCGATGTAGATTCCGTCGATCTCAGAACCGCCACCATTCGGCCCGTCGCCGTCGACGGTGCCGTCGGTCTCATTGCCGAAGCCGGTGTAGTTGCCCTGGATGAAGGCGTTCGTGTAGCTGCTGCCACCAACGCCGCCGTCGAGCGTACCGTCAACCGTGGGCGTGCCGGATGCAACGCCCGAAAGATCGATGCTGATGTGCTGTGTTGTCCCATCAAGCGGCGCATCATTGAAGTCCTGCGCGCCACCAAGGTTCCCCGTATCAAGCGGCAGATCGCCGATGATCTGGTTCGACTTGAACGTGCGATCGCCGGAGTTCACCCAGCCGGCGAGGCGGATCGTCTCATTGCCGCTCAGGCCGAGCGATGCAAGCGGAATACAGATCTCGATGCCGGTGTCCACGTTCTCCGGATCGCCAAACTCGCCACCCGTGAAGAGCCCGGCGACGTTGTCACCGAAAGCGGTCGGCTGGTTCTGAACCCAGATCACATCGCCGTAAAACGACCCCTCGGTCCCCGGATCGTACTTGCCGTCAAGTGTGGGTTGTGCGGCTGCTGCGCCTGCGAGCATCGCAATGATGCCCGCGCTGTGTGCAAACTGCTTGTTCATGCTGATCTCCCTTGGTTGCTCCTGGTGATCGAGATCTTTGCTCGATCGAGATGGGTACTGATTCCCATGTAGTTGGGTTGACAACATCCCCAATCGGGGATGAGCCCCAGAGAGAATAGCGAAACTGTTTTCCGGGTGCGAGCAAGAAACGCAACGAAAGGGCTTTCTTGATATCAACTCGTGATTCCGCCCTGTTTCCGGGCATTCTCGGACGCACAGAACAGATCACCTCGCAACGTACACACGCACCGTGACCGCTGATTCATCGAGCCCAACCATCAGCTTTCGCTCAGTTTCGTAATCTCGCGTATACCCATCCCGACGGACCGACCGTACCTCCAGCGCCTGTCTTGATGGCGCGATCGCCACTTCTACGACCAGACCATCTAGCTTGCGCCGCACAAGCAGCGTCTCCGTTCCCACACTCTCAAACTCGGCCTCACCGATCCGAAGAGCACGCCCAATCCGATCATCCTGACGCCACGAAAGCAGTCGAGCCACTTGGCGGCTGAACGCGACTTCCTCAACCGAAAACGCCCCCAAACGCAGCGGCCTGCGATTATCAGGATCGTCCGCACCGGGCACGCCATACTCATCACCGTTATAGATCATGACCGCCCCAGGGCTCGCGACCATCGTGGCGACCGCAGCGAGCGCCCGAGAACGCGCATCACCATCGACCAGATCCGCATCGTACCCCGGAAACCAGCGTGATGACTCGTTGTCATACCCGCGCGGCCAGCTGTTCTGCATCATCGATGACAGCCGCTCCGTGTCATGCGACCCCATCAGATTCAGCTGAACCAGGTCAACCTCTGCGCCGTGATGAAACACACCCCGCAGCCGGTTCGCAACCACCTCTGCATTCCCCAGAACGGATGCGTTCCCGATGCTCAGCCAGTCGGAGACGGCATACACGAACGGATAGTTCATCTGCGAATCAAACGCGGCCTCACCGAGCATCTCGTCCGCATCATGCCAGATCTCCGCAACGATCAACGCTTCAGGGTTGATCGACTTGACGAGCCCACGCCAATCCGCCCAAAAACCAGCACCGATCTCGCCCGCGACGTCCAGACGCCAACCGTCGATGCCGTCGCTCGGATCCCCATCACCATTCGGGTCCATCCACCGCCGCGTCACCGCCATCACGTGCGCTTTCGGCCCGGACGAAAGGTCATCTCCGACATGGCGAAACTCCGGCAGGCTGCCATTCACCCGGCTCCATCCCTGCCACCCGATCAGATGCCCATCGTCGTCAAACACCACCTCGAACCAGTCCGCAAACTCGGATTCCGCACCGTTCCGCCGGACATCCTGAAAGGCAAAGTGATCGAGCCCCACGTGGTTCCACACACCATCGAGCATTACCCGGAGCCCGAGCGACTTGGCCTTGGGCAGAAAGACATCCACGAACCACCGGTCGGCGGGCGTCCAAGCCCACGTCGTCTCGTCGAAAGGATCTTCGCCGTCAAGCATCGTGGTATGCCCCGGGCCGGGGTCCTTGATGCGCCCCGGGTGCCCCAGCATGGGATCGATATGGCGATGATCGCTCGCGTCATACTTATGCAGCGAGCGCGACTCGAAAATTGGGCACAGGTACACCCCCGTGAACCCCATGGCCCTGATCTCTTCCAACTGCTCGTAAAGCCCCTGAAGATCGCCACCGTAGCGCCTGGCGTAGACACCACCGCGCATCGTGGTGCCAGTTGAGACCTGAGCACGCCCGAACATCTCCGACGCGATCCGCCCCCGATTCCACGCCCGCTCGATCTCTTCATCGTGCACGCCCGCCCAGTCCGCACCCCAATCCAGCGGCGAGACGTCCCACGCCGACGGATCATTGCCCAGATTACCATTGCGAAAACGCTCCGGAAAGACCTGATACCACACAAGTCCTTTCGCCCAATCCGGCGAAGTGTGCTCATGCGGACCAAATTCGGCTAAATCCTGCTCTGCAGTGAGATAGTGCCTCTGCACGCCCCCACAGCCACAAAGGCTCAGGGCCAGACAAGGCAGCCAAAATCCGCGAAATGTTTTTCGTATACGAAAGTAGATTCGGTTGACAGGCATGATGGGTCTCCATTACGATTGTATGAGCGCCCGCCTGACTGTGTTTGGGGAATCACTGCAGTCGTCATGGGCACGCTCTACCCCGAGGAACACGCATGAAACGCCATCACAACCGGACCCGCAGTGCTGGGTTTACACTCATCGAACTGCTCGTCGTCATCGCGATCATCGCGTTGCTCATCGGCATCCTTCTCCCCGCACTGGGTGCAGCACGCGAGTCAGCGAAGAAGCTCAAGTGCCTCACACAGGTCAGAGCCATGGGACAGGCGTTCACCTTTTATGCAGATGACAACAGAGATTGGTACCCAATCATCCCCACCAACCCATCCGTGTATCCCAACACGCAGTTCCTCGACGGCCAGTTTACCGCTGGCGGTGTCTCAGGCCTCTTCTCCACATTTCAGGTCGGAGATGGTGAGGCATCAATCTCCGGTGGCACTGTGAGCGGTGATGTCGGTTACTTCGGACAGTTTGGAGCACCTGGCACCTACTACGGTGGCGAGGACACTCCGCTCATGCGTGGCTATCTTGACGGCTTGGAGATCCTCACTTGCCCGAGTGACAGAATCGACTATTACTGGAGCCGATTCCCAACCAACGTGCGCCACAATATTGCCCAAGCTGACAACCAGAAAACCCCCGAGCCGCCGGCCTCTGAACGAGATGTAATCCACTACAACGTCAGCTACCTCTACATCGCAGGACTCAAATCCATCGATCCCTCAATTCAGTTCTCGCCACCGCTCTGGGGCGACGAAACGAATACCGGCGACATCAGTGTTCATGCGTGGTACGGCTGGGACTGGATAAACAACATGCCTGGATCTGGCCAAGGCAGTGAACCTAATCCGAAGGATGAGTACGGCTTCAACCCACAGACCGGATATGCCCGCGACGACAACCATGGCGACGAGGGTGGAAACTTCGTCCGTGCCGACGGCAGCGCTGACTTCGTCACCACGAACCCACAAGCGACGTTTTTCATGGACGCTGAGGACATCGAAAACGAGGACTTGCGTACCAGCAACCTGAGCATCAACCTCATCAAATCCGACCGCAGCAATAAGGTCCAGGTCATCGACTAATCGAGAATCACGCACACCGGATTCACGGTACAATCGATACCCAACGACACGACTGTTCAGGCACGAGGACGCATGGTGAGCAGGACCAAAGCAGCTGATCATCAGCACAAACAACCAACGACCCCGGGCTCGACTCGGGGTTCGTTTCTCTCCCGGCTCTTCTCCCATCAGGAGTCCGGGCTCGTACTCGTCATCATCCTGATGATGGCCGTCCTCTCCGTCTACGGCGCACTCAACAAAGTACCCGAAGCAATCAAAACCCAGCTCGCGCCCGGAGCTCAGGTGATCCTCCTCGACGCAAATGGCGACGAGCACCAAATCGGCGAGATCGCAAAGCGCAACATCGCCCAGTACCGCGTGATCGACGCCGACGGCACGACAAACTACGACGCGCGAACAATCGACCGCTTCGACGCCGAGACCAACACCATCTTCCAGTCGCGCATGAAGAACAAGTTCTTCAACGCCTCCAACCTCTTCCTCATCCTCAAGGACTCCAGCTTCTTCGCCATCATGGCCGTCGGCATGACCGGCGTCATCATCCTCGCGGGCATCGATCTCTCCGTCGGTTCGATCTACGGCCTCAGCGCCATCGTCGGCGCGATGGCCCTGAGCGCACTCCCGGCCGAGGCATCCATCTTCATCGCGCTCCCCATCGGGCTCGCGGTCTGCATCGCCGTAGGAACCATGTGCGGCCTCGCGAACGGCGCCATGAGCGTCGGGCTGCGTGTCCACCCATTCGTGATCACGCTCGGCATGATGGCGGCGCTCCGTGGGCTCACGGTCGTGCTCCCACAGGAGCTCTTCAGCACCCAGTCCATCGGCGGATTCCCCACCAGCTTCACCTCCGGCTTCTTCAAGGCCAAGATCATGGGCGTCTACCCGGTGCCGGTGATCGTCATGGCCCTCGTCGCCATCGCCGGCTGGTTCGTGCTCTCACGCACCGTGTTCGGGCGGCGCATCTTCGCAATCGGCGGCAACGAAACCGCCGCACAGTACGCGGGCATCCCAGTGGGCAAGGTCAAGGTCTTGGTCTACACCATCACCGGCGCGCTCTGCGGGCTCAGTGCATGCATCTACCTCGGATACCTCGGCGCAGCAGAAACCAACGCCGGCAACGCCTACGAGCTCCAGGTCATCGCCGCCACGGTCATCGGCGGGGCATCGCTCATGGGCGGCCGCGGCACCGCGCTCGGTGCCGTTCTTGGCGCCATCATCATCCAGCTCATCAACAATGCGATGGTCATCTTCAGCGTTGACCAGAGCTACAACCAGATCGTCATGGGTGCCGCGATCATCATCGCGGTCGTCATCGATCAGACCAAGCAGCGGGTCCAGGCCCGCCGAGGTTAAACTCAACACAG
This sequence comes from Phycisphaerales bacterium, assembly GCA_017642965.1. Lineage (GTDB taxonomy): Bacteria > Planctomycetota > Phycisphaerae > Phycisphaerales > UBA1924 > UBA1924. The sequence goes on along the minus strand of JAEPOJ010000043.1, from coordinate 1,866 downwards.
GAGACACATCATGACCACGCGACGCGCATGGCTCATCTCGTCCTACTCGGTTTCGATCGGCGCACTGCTCCTCGCCAGCGGTTGCTCCAACAGCTCGGGCGAGGGCTCAGAGGGATCCCAATCCACATCGAGCACCTCAACCAACGCCGGCGACGAAACCGTCTACCGCATCGGCCTGATCGCCAAGAGCAACAGCAACCCCCCGTTCCAAGCCGCCAAGACCGGCGCGATGGACGCCGCGGAACGCCTCAGCGATGAACTCGACGGCGTCACCGTCGAAGTCCTCTGGCAGACCCCGCCCCAGGAAGACGCGCAGGTCCAGGCCCAGTACGTGGAGCAGCTCGTCGCATCCGGCGTCCACGGCATCGCCATTTCCTGCACCGACGCCAACCTGCTGACGAGCGCCCTCAAAGCCGCCGTCGATAAGGGCGTCGTTGTGGTGACCTTTGACTCAGACGCCCCCGAGTCCGGGCGTATGGCCTACTACGGCGTCGATGACAAGGAAGCCGGCAAGGAAGTCATGCGTCAGCTCGCAGATCAGATGGGCGGCAGCGGCAAGGTCGCCATCCTCACCGGCAACCCCGCAGCGTCCAACCTCCAGAAGCGTGTCGAAGGCGTGATGGAGCAGGCGGGAGAGTACGAGGGTATCACCGACGCAACCGTCTACTCCTTCATGCCCGAAACCGCGACCGAAGCAGCAGCCAAGATGCAGCAGGTCCAGAGCGCCAACCCCGACATCACCGGCTGGGCACTCGTGGGCGGCTGGCCGCTCTACACCGACAACGCGCTCGACGGCATCTACGAGAACGCCAAGGTCGTCTCCATGGATCCCCTCCCGCTCCCGCTCGAGTATGTCAAGAAGGGACAGGTCCAGGTCCTCGTCGGGCAGCCCTACTACGGCTGGGGCGAGAAGTCCGTCGAGATGATCATTGACAAGCTCGAGTACAACCGCTCGCCAGAGTCCGAACTCATCTTTGCCGACTTCGACATCGTCACCGATGAGAACGTCGATGAGTACGGCGAGAACTGGAAGACCTGGCTCGGAGAAGACTAAGAACCACAACACTCCACCCCGCGTGAAAACGCGGGGTGTGAGATTATGAGCACCGACGTGCAACGCGCACAACCCGTTCTGATCGCGAGCAACATCAGCAAGGCCTTCGGGATGACCCAGGCGCTGAGCAATGTCTACGTGTCATTCCTCCCGGGCGAAGTCCACGCGCTCATGGGCGAAAACGGCGCGGGCAAGTCAACCCTTGGAAAGGTCATCGCGGGCCTGCACAAGCAGGACACAGGGAGCGTGACGCTCGAAGGCCGCGAGCTGATCCCCGGCTCGCTCGACGACGCTTTCGCCGCAGGCGTCCGCATCGTCCATCAGGAGCTCGCGCAGTGCCCCAATCTCTCGGTCGCCGAGAACCTGTGCCTGCACGACATCCCCAAGAAGGGCCTCACCGTCGACTTCGACGAAATGCGCCACCGCGCCGAGCAGCTCGTGCACCAGCTCGACCCGAGCATCGACGTCACACGCCCCCTCGGCGAGCTCTCACCGGGACGACGCCAAATCTGCCAGATCGCCGCGTCCCTCGACAAGGACGAGCACGGCAACAACGCCGCCACGGTCATCGTCTTCGACGAGCCAACCTCGTCGCTGTCGCTGACAGAGGCCTCGCGTCTCATGGAGATCACCCGGGAGCTCGCTAACCGCGGCCTCACGATCATCTACGTCTCCCACCGCATGAGCGAGATCTTCACCTGCTGCGACCGTGTCAGCGTCCTGCGTGACGGCAAGTTCGTCGCCACGAATGTCGTCAAGGACATCGACGAGCCAACGCTCGTCGAGCAAATGATCGGCCGACGCGTATCGAC
>JAEPOJ010000042.1 GCA_017642965.1 Phycisphaerales bacterium | reverse complement strand
CAACCCGTCGCTCGTGAAGTCCGCGTCCGGGTCCTGAGCGTTGAAGGCGCTCAGGAAAGCGCTGACGTCGAAGAAGTCCAGCACACCGTCGCCGGTCAGGTCCGCCGGGCACCCCGACGCGCCGCCCTGATTGAGCAGCACCATCGGTGACCATCCGGTGTGGGAGATCACGACATCGAGCTGATCGTCCATATTCAGGTCGACCAGATCGATCGCGCCGGGGACCTGCGCGAGGTAGCTGGAATCGAGCACGAACCCCCCCGTGCCGTCACCCAGAAACACCCGCACCGCGTCAACCGGGACGAAGGGCGACACGACTATGTCGGCGTGACCGTCGAGGTTGACATCCCCGACCGCCAGCCGTCTGGCATAATCGACCGAGCTCGACCCGTAGTAGCCGATCGAGAGCTCGACACCCGGGTCAAACCCGGCCCCGTTGTTCATGATCACGCTCACGGTGTTGTCCGTCTGGAAGTTGTACTCGTTGAGCACCACGAGATCCGGATCACCGTCGCCATCGATGTCACCAATCGCGATATCGACCGGCTCATCACCCGTTGCGATGGTCCCACCTGCGGAGAAACTGAAAACGCCGTTGTTCCGCCTGACGATGACCTGATCCGCACCTATGGAGACGATGTCATCGTCGCCGTCCATGTCGTAGTCGATCGCCTCGAGCCCTACACCGTTCCCGGGCACGCTGACAACCGTGCCCATCGTGGTCCAGGACTGGAGCGGGTTCCAGCTCACACCCTTGATCTGCGCCTCGTAGAGGTTGCTCACGAGGAAGTCGTCCCGCAGCCCGTCGCCGTCGAAGTCGCCGCAGTCCATCTCATAGAACTCGTCGATGTCCGAGTCCACCTCGACGGGCGTGCCGGTGAGCGTCATGTTCCCGGAACCGTCATTGATGTACGCGTACAGAGACACTGTGAAATACGGATCAAACTTGCCGAACTCGACCGTCTGCACCATCGCGACGACATCGGCATCACCGTCGCCGTCGATATCGGATGGGATGGCATCGAGGACCGTCGCGTTCGACATGGGTGTGATCGTTGTCGTCGACGAAACCTGTCCGTTGCCATCACCGAAGGCGATGGTGAACCGCTGCGCCATGGAGCTGCCGTTGGAAGCAACGATATCCATCGCCCCGTCGCCGTTGAGGTCCGCGTAGCGGGCCCAGCCCCGTGGGATCTCGCTCAGACTGTATGAGCTATCGAACGATCCGTCCGCTCGCTGCAAGCTGATGGCGTGCGCCCGGTCGCTGCCCGCGACGATATCGACCAGCCCGTCACCGTTCATGTCGGCCGCCCACACGCTCCGGGCGGAACCGATATAAGGACCGGCGCCGGTGTCAGGGGCAAAGTTGCCGGCGCCATCGTTGATCAGGATCTTGATGTCCCGCTCGTTCTCATTGGAGACAAGGATGTCGGGCGAGCCGTCCGCGTCGAGGTCCGTGAGGCGAAGATCGAGCGGCAGGAAATCAACACCGACCGTCGCATGCACGCTCAACGCACCCCCGCCGTCGTTCTTGTACACCGTCGCGTTGTGCGAGGACCGGCTCACGACCACGACATCGAGGTCCGTATCGCCATCGATATCCGCGACGCGGACCCGTCGTGGGTCGCTGCCCGCGGGGTAGTACACCGGGTTCCCGTACGAGCCATTCCCACTGTTCAGGCTTACGCCAAGCTCGTTCGAGAACGAGCTCACGGCCAGGAGATCGAGGTGCCCGTCGCCGTTCATGTCCCCCACCTCAACACCCTCGGGCTGCTCACCGACGTACCGCCCCGTGAAGGGCATGAACGTGCCGTCGCCGTTGCCGTGAAGGATCACGATGAAGCTATCGAACCGGTCGGTCACGATCACGTCGGCGTTGCCGTCGTTGTTCATGTCCCCGGTGGTGATGTCCGAGGGGCCGAAGCGGGCCGGGTAGTCGACACCCGGCGCGAACGTGCCGTCGCCCTGATTGAGCATGATGACGACATCGCCATCGAAGCCCCGCTTGGCGACCGCGAGATCGATATAGCCGTCGCCATTGAAATCGGCCCCTGTGATCGCAGGCGCGTCATCGCCAGGGAAGTACACCGCGGGTGCAAAGGTTGAGCTGTCGCCGCCGTTGAGATAGACATGAACGCGCTGAGAATCCTCGCCGCTCGTCGCGATATCCAGATCCCCGTCGTTATCGAGGTCCGCGATGAACGTGTCCGCTTCCTCTGATGTAAACCCCTCGTAATCGAGCGCCAACGATGGGAACAGAGGGCCGTCCGAGCCCGCCGCTGCACCGCTCATGCTCATAAGCACCACCGCAAACGCGGCACGTTCAATCATCACCTTGCGCATCATCATCTCCTCCTGGGAACGCAAATCATCGTCCTCGGCCCAACCGTCGCACACAGACGGCGAGCCCAGTTGCCCCAAGGGTACATGAATAAACAAAAATTTTTCAAGAATGAAATCTAAGAAAGCACAAGCTTTCCTGTTTTCTAAACAATTCGCCTGGCTGCCAGGCCACTTCAACTTCGCTCTTGGAGCCGGCGCAAACAGTCGATAAAATACACCATCACGATGCCGCTTCTCTCACCCAGCCTGATCGGCGCGATCTCCCTCTGTGCGCTCGCCTTCTCAGCCCGGTCCGCACCGCCGGCCGGCGCGATCGACCTCGACCGCGATGTCTACGCGGATCGGATCGAGGGTTTCTGGCTGGCGCAGAGCATCGCGAACTGGACGGGTCTGCAGACGGAGGGGGTCCGCAAGCAGCCGCCCTTTTATACCGACGCGGACTGGCCGATGACCTTCGACGGGCGTGCGTTGCGATTCGTAACCGATCAGGACCCATGGCAGGCCGATGACGACACCGACATCGAGTACGTCTACGCCCAAGTCATGCACCAGCACCAGCGTCCGGACCTCAACGCGGACCAGATCCGCGATGGGTGGATCGAGCACATTAACAGCTTCATCTGGGTCAGCAATGCCCGGGCGCGCGAGCTGATGGACCGCGGCGTGTCTCCGCCCGCCACCAGCATCCCGGCCGCCAACAACCTCTACCTCCGAATCGACGCCCAGCTCACCACCGAGTTCTTCGGCGTGCTCGCCCCGGGCATGCCAAGCGTCGCCCTCGAGCTGGCCAACACCCCCATCCTCACCACCGCGCGCGGCCACGCGGCCCACGCGGCGCAGTTCTTCGTCGTGCTGCACGCGCTGGGCGCGACACGCGGCCCGGACGCGCTCAACCCCGCAGGCATCGAGCAGCTCGTCGTCGACGCCCTCGCATACATCCCCGAGACTTCCAAGGCCGCGGACATCGTGCGACTGGTACTCGATGACTACCGAACCAACCCAGACCGCAAGGACTGGGAACGCACCCGCGATCTGCTCGCGCAGACGTTTCAGACAGACGCGGCCCTCAACGGCTACCGCTACCTGCACTGGACTGAGAGCTCGGTGAACTTCGGCGCTGCGATCGTGTGTCTGCTCTATGGGCAGGGCGATCTGCTGGAAACCATCCGCATCGGCACGCTCACCGGCTGGGACAGCGACAACCCGACCGCGTCCATGGGCGGGCTCATCGGGCTCATGCACGGGGCAGACGGTGTCCGGGCGAGCTTCCCCGCCGATGACCTGAGCGATCGCTACTGGATCTCGCGCACACGCGATGCCATGCCAGACTACCTCCCGTCCGACCCGGAGGCCGAGGACCTGCTCTCGGCGCTCTCGCAGCGGATGCTCGCCCGGGTCGATGACACGGTGCGGATGAACGCGGGCATCGCAAACTCGACTGGCTGGCTGATCCCGCAGCAGCCCGCGGCGGATGTGCTGCATGATAACCCCTGGTTCAACGAATGCATCCGCAGCATGAACAACGCGATCGTCTCGGGTGGCGGGACCGTCGTCGGGTCGCACTCGCTCAGCGGCATCCCAATCAGCGGCGACGGGCTTCCCTCCGCGGCGTGGTTCGTGAACGGGCGAGAACACGACGCGCGAGGCGTCGAGCCCGCAACGGCCAACTCCGAGTACTTCTGGACACGCGGCGTTGCGCCGGACCCGCTGGGTCGGGTGAGCCTGAGCGTGACCTACTCGATGCCGGTCGAAGTCCACACGGTCCGGTTCGTCGAGGGCGATCACTTTGGCGAGGGTGGCTGGTTCGAATCCATCACGGCGTCGGCACGCGTGAACGGGTCGTGGGTCACGCTCAAGACCACACAGGGCGTCGCCCTTGACCCACAGATCCCGTTTCAGATCATCGACCTCGTGCTTGACGAGCCCGTTGTTGCGGATGCGATCCGGATCTCCGGCATCGCCGGCGGCAGCGAACGGTTCATCACCGCGTCAGAGCTCGACGCGTTCACAACGCCGAACACACGCCAGCCGGTGACGTGGGACATCAACAACGACGGCCTGGTCGATGTCGAAGACCTGTACGATTTCGACGAGCAGCCGGCGGATATCGATGGCGACGGCGATACCGACAGCGCCGACTACGCGGAACTGGAGCGGGCTGTGCGTTGGCGAGAGCTGGATGTGTTTACGGGCACCCGGCGTTGAACGACACGATGAACGCGGTCACGTCGAAGAAGTTGAACATCCCGTCGCCGTTGAAATCCGCGTCCGGGTGCGCATCCCCGTAGGCCTGAAGGAACGCAGAGACATCGAAGAACGTCAGCTGGCCATCGCCGTTGAGGTCCGCGGGGCAGGGCGCGCGGTCGGAGCACTCGTCCAGATAGACCACGAAACCACTGTTGTTGGAGGCGACGATGTCGGGCGAGCCGCTCGCGTCGATATCACCCACACGGAACCCGCCGTTGCCGATAAACCCGATACCGGAGTAGTGCTCCTTCTCCGCGAAGCCGGCGTTGCCGTCGTTCTTGAGCACCGTGAAGTTGGACTCGCCGTCGGAGACCGTGATCAGATCGAGATCGCCGTCCTGATCGTAATCGACCAGCTCGTGGTAGAAGTGCTCATCGCCGGTGGTGTAGCGGACACCGGACGCCAGCTGTCCCTGACCCGAGTTGATATAGACGTTCGCGTCGTCGCTGCCGGCGTTGACCGTGATGACGTCGAGATCACCGTCCGCATCCAAGTCACGCAGCTCGGCCCCGCTCGGCTGCAGGCCTGCCACCATCGGCGTGCTCTGCGAGAATGTCCCGTCAGCGTTGTTCATCACACGGACGAGATACCACAGCGCATCAACAACCTGACCGAAAGCGATGAAGTCGATGTGCCCGTCCTGATCGAGGTCTCCCGCCTTGAACACTTCGAACCGATCGAGCGAGATGAGCTCATGGAGCTGCACGCCAACGCCGAAGGTCCCATCGCCCGCGCCCTCGTACAGGTACAGGACATCCTGATTGAGCTCCACGAGATCGGGCGTCCCGTCGGCGTTGAAGTCGACGATGCTCAGCGGTGTGGTCCGAGACCGGAGCTCGCTGGACAGCGGCCCACCGAATGTTCCGTTGCCATTGTTGAGCAGCACCGCGTGCGTGCCCTCAACAACGGGCGATGACGAGGGCGTCGCCAGAAGGACATCGGTGTGGCCGTCGCCGTTGAAATCCGCGACCCCGCGAAGATACGCGCTCTCGCCGGCCGGGTATCGCGTCGCGTCCGCGAACTGCCCGTTGCGGAGACTCATCGAGACGAGCAGCTCGCCGGTAGAGGGATCCGCAGAGATCAGGTCGGCATCGCCATCGAGATCGGCATCGAACAGCTCGAAGTCATCATCGTTCGCATCGGCAACGATCTGCTCCGGGAACACGAACCCGTCCGCCCCACGCCCAACCAGCACCCCAGCGCGGTCCGCGAGGCTGATGGTATAGAGCAGGTCGAGCAGCCCGTCGCCCGTGATGTCGGTGACCCGAACACCACCAACACCCAACTCATCCCCGAGCACCAGCTCCTCATCGTCGAAGGCACCGTTCCCGTCGTTGAAGAGGATGCTGGCACCGCCATCGCCAAAGCGGTTGCTGTAGCCAACGACCAGATCCGTATCGCCGTCCCGATCCAGATCACCCACTGATACGCTCATTGGCTCATCGAAGAACCCGTACTCATCGCTGTACACGAAGCCGCCGGTGCCATCGTTGAGGTACACGGAGATCTCACTCTCGAAGAACCCCTGCGACGGCAGCCCCACGAGATCGACAAAGCCGTCCGCGTTGAGGTCCCCGATCTGCAGGGTGCTCACGCTCGGGCCTTTCGAGAACACACACGCGCTGTCGGCGTACGTGCCGTCTCCGTTGTTCAGGGCAGTGCAGACGCCGATGAAATCGTACGTGTACACGAAATCGAGGTCGCCGTCTCCATCAAGATCCGCGCGGGCAATAAAGGATGCCTCGTCCCACTCCACGGGCTCGTACACCGCTTCGAGCGTGAAGCTGCCGCTACCGTTGTTCCAGAGCACGCTGGCCGTGTACCCCTCGGGGCGAGGCACCAGCACGTCCAGGTCCCCGTCACCATCCAGATCATCGACCGTCATCGAGTACAGATCGGTGAACTGAAAATCTTCCTGCAGCGGGTACGTCACCCGGCTCGTAAACCGCCCGTCCCCGGGGTTGGTGAAATAGCTGACCTGTACGTTCTGGCGGTTGAGCACCACGAGGTCGGGGTCCCCGTCGGCGTCGAAGTCCGCGAGCTGCATGTCGATCCCGTCCTGCCCGGCGAAGAACCCGAACTGGGCCTCGAACGTTCCATCACCACGCCCGAGCAGGACCGAGATCGTCCGGCTCTGTGTGTTCAGAGTCAGCATGTCGGCGTGGCCATCGCCGTTCACGTCGGCGTGCTTGATCTGCGTCGGGAAATCACCCACCTGAAAGAGCGGCAGCGGGTACACCGGCCCGGCGCACTCCTGAGCGTGCGACAGGCCGGCGATCAACGATAAAAGCCCCGCGCACAGCGCGGGGCTTTGGTTGCGAGACGGATTGGGTTCTGAACGATTGGTATACGTATGAATCATGATGCACGAATCTAGCACATCAATCGCCCACACGAAAGCGAAAACATCGCTGCCGGCTCAGATCGGTGCTGTTATGGGCAGCCCGCGTTGTAGGCGTTCAGGAAGAGTGAAACGTCGAAGAAGTTGAACACGCCGTCGCCGTTGAAATCAGCGATCGGATCGCTCGCGTTGTACGCATTGAGAAAGAGGCTGATATCGAAGAAGTTCAGCACGCCATCGTAGTTCAGGTCGGCCAGGCATACCGAAGCCGAATCCGAGTACTTCCAATAGCCGTTCTCACCCTCGACCCAGAGCTCATGCTTGCCGTCGCCGTCGCGATCCTCGTAATGCAAGGGGCGGAACGCGTCGCAATATCCAAAGCGACCACGATCCTCAAACATACGCGAACCCTCGCCGCGGAAGAGCCCCACAGCGCTCTCAGGGTGTCCACCCGAGTAGGTGGCCAGCAGGTCGAGGTGACCATCGCCGTCATGATCGGTCACGAGGAACCGCAAGCACAAGAGCTCGCTGAGCTGCTGAACTGACCCGGCAAACCCACCCGGAGCTTCACCCCAGAGGATCGAGAGCCCGCCCTCAGAGCTGACCACGTCGCCCCAGCCGTCCTGATCCAGATCAACTGGAAGGAAGTACTGGTCCGTATCGATAGTCTGCTGGGAGATCTGCGTCCCACCCGGGCCGATCTCAATAAATCGCCCACGCAGGAACACGTCGAGATCGCCGTCTGAATCCTGATCGAAGAGGCGTACATCCGTGATCGACATACCGGGCAGTTCTTCATCGCTCGCGATCGTGAAACCGCCAGCCCCATCCCCCAGTCGAATCTCAAGGCGCGCCTCGACCTCCGGCTCACTGCCTGTGTACATACGCTTGAGAACCAGGTCCAGCACCCCATCGCCGTCCACATCACCCGTGGCATACGAGTCGTAGCGCAGGAACGAGAGCGTGGTCGTCACGAGATTCTCGGGCAGACCAAACTGCCCGTTGCCGTCGTTCCGCATCACCGCGATGTGCGAGATCGGAAGATCCTCGAGCGTCACGAAAAGATCAAGGTCCCCATCGCTGTCGTAGTCCCCGAGCTGATACTCCACATCGAGGTATGAGAACTCGTATCGCTGAGGCGGAGCGTACAGGCCGTTGCCCTGGCTCAGACGCACGTACACGCCGTACCGATCGTCGTAGTCCTCACCCACCATATCCACCAACCCATCGCCGTTGAGGTCGCCGTGGGCGTTGTAATGGATGCGTGGCGACTCGAAGGGCACGAACTCGGCGCCGAGGTAGCTCCCCTGCTCACCGCGCGTCTGGGAGACGAGTTCCATCGCGAAAAGGATAAGACCACCTCCGAGCGGCACCCTGCCCTCGACCACGCTGACCAAATCGGTCACGCCGTTACCGTCAACGTCGGCCGCGTACGGCCCAGCCACGTGCGTCCCCCTCTCGTTGTGAACACCGGTCATGAACGGCCCATCGAGCGAGCCGTTCTGCTGGTTGCGGTACCAATACACCTCGCCATCAACGTTCCGGGCGATCAGGTCATCGTCGCCGTCGTTGTCGAAGTCGGCGGTTGTCAGGTGATCAAACGTTTGATCACCGGAGATCGTCACCGGCGCACCGAAGTTGCCGGACCCGTTATTCAGGTGCACTACGATTCCCGGCGTGAACTCATCGAACACGACAAAGTCTGGGCGCCCATCGCCGCTCAGCTCAATCGGTATCCCCTTCTCGATCTGAATCGAGGAGGGAGTCATGCGGCGGGAGCCAAACGTCCCGTTCCCGTTGTTCAGGATCCGGTAGAGCTCGCCGTAGGTCGTCCCCACCACGTCCAGGTCGGCGTCGCCGTCCAGGTCCACAAGGTGCGCATGGCCCACGACCTCGTTGTAGTAGGCCACGCCGGGCGCAAAGCTTCCGTTCCCATCGTTCATGAACACGTAGGTATTCGCTGATCTGAGCGTCACGATGTCGGGATACTGATCCCCATCGAGGTCGCCCACCATCATCGAGCCGAATCCGATGTTGTGGGTGTCACCCTCGGTGAAACCGCCGGAACCATCGTTCTCAAAGATCGTGACATCGCTCGAGCCAGAGCGAACAACAAAGTCGAGATCCCCGTCCGCGTCCATATCAATCAGGTGCATCTCGCCCGCGGGAACCGACTGAGGCGGCGTCAGCGAGACGATGCTGTGGAAAACAACCTCCTCGAATCGCCCCTCACCATCGTTCACCATCGCGACGTAATACCGATCCGAGCCATCCCGGTACAAGCCGACGAAGTCGATATCCCCATCATCATCGATATCGCCTGCCGCCAAGGTGGGCACGCCACCGATCACCGAACGCGGAAATGGAAGATCGCCCTGCGCGACCACACTACCGGCAACCAATCCCAGCGCGAGAAAACCGCACCGCGGGATCCAATGTCCTGATCCATGCATCTCATCAACTCCAATATCAATCTGCCACACACAATAAACCGTGCGGCCATCGAACCTTCCGTGGTGGTCCGATAGCCGAACAACACACGTCTTCGATTGTACAGGGAATATGAGCGGGCACAACGAAAACTTACAACTTGGCGCAACGTGGACCACACCCTCACGGGCAGCCGGCGTTGAAGGCGGCTATGAACGATGACACATCGTAAAAGTTCAGCGCGCAGTTGCCCGTGAAGTCCGCATCGAGATCACGCGCCATGTACGCCTGCACGTACTGTGAAATATCGAAGAAGTTGAGCTGCCCGTCCTTGTTCATGTCCGCGATGCAGGTCGCCCCGTAGCCCTGATAGTAGAAATGCATCGTGTTGTTGAACTGATAGAACTGGTTGAGCACACCGATGTCCACCGCCCCGTTGCCGTCAAGGTCTGCGGCCCCGATGCGCATCGGCTGGCGTGGCTGATCGATGTCCGGGCACGCCTCAAGCTCTCGCTCCAGCAGCAGCCCGCCCTGGCCGTCGTTGTGGCTGATCTGGATCACACGCTCCACCTGAGACGCCACGACCAGGTCGAGGTCGCCGTCGAGATCGAGATCCTCAAGCAGCAGATCACCCGGGAACTCGGCAACTTCAAGGAAGCTGTCCAAGGTGATCTGGAAGCTCCCATTCCCGTCGTTGAACAGCGCAACCAGCGAATCGTCGCTGTAGCTGGCGTTCACGATGTCGAGATCGCCATCACCATCCAGATCACCCGTCGCGAGCGGGCCCGGGCTGTGGAAGACGAAGGAATCGATCGCATCACCGAACGCCCCGCCCCCGAGCCCCGGGTGCACACGGATGCTCTGCGCGAACTGATCCGCCGTGATGATGTCGAGCACGCCGTCGCCGGTCACATCGGCAAGGTCGAGCACGCCATCCTCGAAGCCCTCAAGGCGGACCGCCTCGCCGAAGCGGCGGTCGCCGAGATTCTCGATGTGTGCAACAACCGAGAAGCGGCTCCAGTTCGACACAAGGATGTCCTGATCCCCATCGCCGTCCGTGTCGCCCAGCGTCAGGATGAGCGGGTCGCTCGCGGGCAGGACCTGCGTCGACTCCCCGAACTGGCCGCTGCCATCGCCCCAGAGGAAAGTAAGCCCCCAGGAAAAGGTATTGCTCACGATCAGGTCCGGATGGCCATCGAGATCCAGATCCCCGATCGCCAGCGCGTGCTCCTCATTGCTGACGTTGTAAACGTCCGGCTGCGCATCGAACACACCGCTCCCGTCGTTGAGGTACACGCTCACGCCGTCGTCGGTCTGTGTGACCACGAGGTCCTGATCACCGTCGTGATCGAGATCCGCGAACGCGAACTGCTTCTGAAAAACCCCGATCTCACGCAGCACCCCAAAGCTGTACCGCCCGTTCGGCCCTAGCGGCGCGCTCTGTGCAACAGCCGGAGTCGCGGCGGGCAACAGGCAGACAGCGGCGAGGATACAACGCTTCAAATCAACAGTCGGCATGCTGACAAGGTACGGGCACTTTCCCCGCAACTCAATCGAAACCCGCCGACCTGAGGGGAGATTTTCCCCTCACCGAGCACCGTATTGAATGAGTACATGGCTTCGAAAAGAACCGAGACACCGCCCAGCAAAGCCAGCCCACGCCCTCACGGGCAGCCGGCGTTGAACGCCGCGATAAAGGCCGTCACGTCGAAGAAGTTGAGGTCGCCGTCGTTGTTGAAGTCCGCGATCGAACTCCCCGCGAGATACGATGCGAGAAAGATCGAGACATCGAAGAAGTCGAGTTGCCCGTCCGGGCTGAAGTCCGCGAAGCAAACAACGGTATCGCAAAGATTAATCAGTACGGAAATCGTATCACTGTCGTCGTTCCCGACGATCAGATCAATATCACCGTCTCGATCGAGATCACCAGAATCGATACTCCGAGAATCCCATCCGACAGAATATACCCCACCTGTTTGGAAGAACCCCCTGCTGAGACCGAGGAACACAGTCGCAGAAATCCCTGAGTACCGACTCATCGCAAGATCTGGGTACCCGTCGAGGTTGAAATCTGCATGCGTAATCCCGCTTGGGCGACTCACGGATGGAGGAATATGGTACTCGTTCACAAAGTCACCCAACTCACGGTGCTTCATGGTGCAGACTCCATCATCACTGAACTTTGTGAATACAAGATCAAGATCTGAGTCCTCATCGAGATCGAGTAGCAAGCTATGTGTATTGCCACCCGATGTCGTCGGCTCACAAGTCGGTTCCGCGAAAGTCAAGCCGCCCAGACCGCGGACAACCCGGAAGTCACACCCATCATTGTGTTGCCAGATCCGCGCGAGCACATCGATGTTCCCATCCACATCGATATCACCGAGCTCTACCTCCGCGACGCTCAGTTCTGTGAGCAGCTCGAAGCCACTCATAAATGGGTCTGTTGCATCATTGATGAGCACACGAACACCTTCATTCGTCGCAAGTGCGATATCAAGCAACCCGTCCGCATCAAAGTCGTACAAGGCGACTTCTTTCTGGTAGTACCCCAAGCTGTACGAATGGAGAACATCAAAGCCCCCATGACCATCGTTGAGCATCACCTTGAAATCAGTTTCAGACCCCATGCTGACGACGAGATCGAGATCCCCGTCCAAATCCATATCTCCAACCTCGAACTCCCTCGGGTAGTTACCCACGGGATAACGACTCTCCGGCGCAAACTGCCCTTCCCCTACCCCGAGCAGGATGCTCAGATCACCGCCCCTTCTGTTCAAGACCGCGAGATCTCGGATCCGATCGCCGTCAAAGTCCGCGACACGGATCGCGATGGGCTCGTCGCCAACCCCATACTGAACATGCCGATCGAACAGCTCTTCCAGATCACACACCTGGGCGTTCCCCGATGAACAGAGAAAACCCAGAGCACCAACCGCCACCGATCGCCCCATAACTCCCGCGTTCTTCATCAAATACATCATGCGCTGAATATAACGCATCGCCCATCGCATCGCAATATCGACCCGTACACTCGCCCCAACCCATTCCGCAGATTTTCCCCAATCCGCACAACCGAAACTTCAGTCGCCCCGCTTATCTGGACGATGCACACTCCCAGCCAGGGAAGGCGACGATCCGGCAGGGATGCCCAAACCACAACCAAGCCAAGACTTGAACCACGAGCTGGACCCGCCATCGCTGCGCCATCCGTCCGCGCACAGCAGGGCCCACACGAACTTTTCGTCGGTGAAAACCGACCGGGATAGGGAAGGAAACGCCGTATGTCGAACCAGAACCCCATGAACACCCAGGCCAACACCCAAGGCAACAACCAGGGCGCCGCGAGCACCCCGGAACTCACCGTCATCGGGGCCGACACCCGCATCAAGGGTGAGATGTTCTTCGAGAAATCCGCACGCATCCTCGGGCACTTCGAGGGCAAGATCACCGCGCAGGGCGAGGTCCAGATCGGCAACGGCGCCAACTGCAACGCCGCCGTCGAGGCAGAGCAGATCATCGTCGACGGCTCCGTCCAGGGCCCGCTCTTCGCCCGCGACCGCCTCACCCTCACCAAGAACGCGCAGGTCCAGGGCGACCTGACCGCAGGCACGCTCGTTGTCTCCGAGGGCGCCAGCTTCGTCGGCCACTGCAACGTCGGGCCCCGTGCGCAGGAAATGACCGGCCAGCCCACCCAGAACCAGACCAACACGGCCCCGATCAGCACGGAGCCCAAGGCGAACATCTCCACACAGCTCGACCTGACCCCGCCTTGGGCGCAGGAATCGAGCTCCAGCGTCGCCTGATCCAACAAGACACCACACCACTTGGGCGAGCTCGCCCAGAACACGAGCCACCCATCCCAGGCCGCGTTCGGCAAACGCCGGAGCGGCCCGTTTTATGGCCAGCTTCTTCAAGCCACCCCGTTTCCTGATGCGTGACCGCGGCGCAGCGCGCCCAGTCGTGCCGCAATCCAGAGACGTGGTGTGCTACCGATGCGCGGCCGTCCTCCCCGTCTCGGGCTACGCCGAGTCCGCGTCATGCCCCAGGTGCGCCGGCAACCTGCGGCTCCTGCCGCTCGAGATCACCAAAGGCCACTGGGGCACATCGCTGCTCACCACCGAGTCCATCATCGTGCACCCGGAGGCCCAGGTTATCGCCAACCTCACCGTCGCGTCCGGCGACATCACCATCGCCGGCTCCGTGCACTCCATGTGCATCGCGGGCGGCACCGTCACGCTCACCCAGACCGGCGAGCTTCGGGGCGGTGTCCGAGCAGCGCGTGTCATCATCGAGCCCGGCGCTCGCATCACCGGCTCGGTCATCGAATCACCATCCAAGGCGCTGGGCACGCTCGACATCGAAGCCGCCGCACGCGCACGCCCCGGCACAGGGCCCGCCTCCCAGATCGAGATCAAGCCCTTCGAGGACCCGCTCAGCACCCCGGAACCACCCCCTACGATCGTGCTCCCCAGGAGCACACAACAACGACTCAGGGTCGTACGCTAAACACATGAGCACGCAAGAGGGAACAAAAACACGTGGACAAGCAGACGAGCACGCCGCATCGCAGCAGCGCCTGCTGCTGCGCCTCGCGTCCGTCCCGCTGATGACCCTGATCATCATCGTCTGCTCGCACATCGCCATCCCCACATCGCCGCTGGGCATCCCCATCACCATGCAGACGCTCGGCGTGCTCCTGTGCGCCCTCGCGCTCGGGCCACGCCTCGGCTTCGCCAGCATCGCCCTCTACCTCGTCATGGGCATCGTCGGCGTCGGGGTGTTCGGTGGTGGAGAAGCCGGGCTCCCCGTCCTGCTCGGCCAAACCGGTGGCTACCTGCTCGGCTTCCTGTTCTGCCAGCCCGTCGCCCACGCCATCATCAAGCGCCCCGACGCATCCATCCGCGGCTGGCTCGCGATCTTCACCGCTGGCATCGCCGTCCACATGGTCGTCTTCATCTTCGGCGTCCCGTGGCTGCACTGGATCCACTCCATCGACACCAAGCTCGACGGGCTCAGCTGGGGCCAGGCCATCTACCTCGGCTTCGTCGTCTTCATCCCCGGCATGCTGCTCAAAACCGGCATCGCCACCGTGCTCGCCGTGCTCCTGCTGCCCAGCGTGGCCAAGCGTCTCTGGTAACGGTTCTCGGACGCGCACACATCGCCCCGTAGGTGATCTCACGCGATCATGCCGGACGCAGTCTCCCCGGCTCACAACGCTCCTGCATCGGGCCGACATAGAGATCATGCGCATGCGCCGGGCATTCTCACTCGTCGAACTCGTCATCGTGGTGGTGATCATCGGGATCATCGCCGCGATCGCGGTGCCGCGCATGTCCAGCGCCGCGGACAACGCCGCACAACGTGCCGTCGTCGGCTCGCAGACCGCACTCCAGAAGGCCATCGACCTCTACACCGTTGAGCACGAGGGGGTGCTCCCGCACGTCGGGGCCGCGGACGCGAAGACCTTCTACTTCCGCCTGCTCCGCACCAGCGATCTCGACGGCACCATCAACGCCTCCACGGGCATCTACGGGCCATACATCAACGGCATCCCCGTCAACCCCATCAACGGCAAAATCACCATCCGGCGCGGCGGCGCCAACGCGGGTGCCAACACCCACGGCTGGCGATACGACACGGCCAGCGGGCAGATCCAGCCCGACCACAGCGTGGGCGATTCAGGATTCAAGGGCACCGCGGACTCCGTCGAGAAGATGACCGATGACCTCATCAAGGGACTCGGCGGCTGATCTCACACGCTACCATCCACCGATGAGCGATCGCCCCACAGTCGTGCTCTACGACGGCATCTGCCCCGCCTGCACCCAGATCGCAGAGCGGCTCAGACGCCTCGACAACAATCGCGGACGATTGGAACTCGTCGATCTGCGCCAGGACAATCGACATATCCGCGACCACAACCTGCGCCCGGCCGAGGTCCGCCGCGTCATGCACGCCATCACTCCAGACGGGACAGTCCACACGGCGATGGACGCGGTCCGCGTGGCGATGCGCGCCGTCGGGCGTGGTTGGCTCGTCGCGTGGACCCGCCTCCCGCTGATCTCGCGCTTGTGCGATCGCTTCTACCTCTGGTTTGCGCACAACCGACTGCGCTTCTTTGGTGTTCAGGCGACCCAGCAGTAAACAGTTACCGCGTGATCTTTGCGCACACCTCCGCATCCGGAATACATCTTCACAATCATGCCTCTGCTCGCTGCACGCGCACAAACTCGTGCGCACGCACCAGTTGCACGAATACATCACCCGACAGCTACACCCTGCGCGAAGCAAATACCAGAGAATGAATCCGCATTCATGCAGACTTCATGCTGACCCCAGCGTATCAGATCAATGTTGATACCGAGATGTTTGCGTAGATACGAGAGGGAACAGCATGATTTCGACAAGCCAAATTCAACGAACGGAAATGGTCTCTGACCGCATCTTCAGGCCCGACCCTGCACGCGGGCTCTCCGCGGAGTGGGACGATCCCATCGGCCTCAACGCGCCGCACGACTCCCTGCGCGATCGCCACCACAACCTCCGAGTGATGCTGGAGAACGATCCGGAGTCTCACCCAAGGGCGCACAACGCGATCATCCGCGGCGCGTACCGCGTGGCCCAGTACCACGGGCTGGGGACCAGCGAGTCCATCGCCGATGCCGAGCAGGACCTCCGCTGGTTCGCATCCGCCCAATCCCTGCCCACGGACTCCGCGCTCGTGCTCATCTTCGAGGACCAGTCGCTCCGCAACGACAGCGACATCGAGCACCAGTTCTGGTCGCAAATGATGGGGATGTACGCCCGAGACGCGGCCCACCACTGCTGGCAGCCCGATTTCCAGCAAGACCCGAACGAAACGGAGCACGCGTTCTGCATCAACGGAACGCTCCTCGACCTCACGTTCCTCCATCCCTGCGCACGCCAAACCATGCGACGATTCGACACCCCCACCCTCATCGCATTCAGGCATCAGCACAGAACACCGGAGTCGCTCCGCTTCCGCGCACGCGCCACGCACCGCCTGCTCGATACCCCGCGCGACACCGCGCCCCAGCCGGTCGGCACGTACGCCTGAATCATCGGCCAACTATGAAGCACCTTTCACCGGGGCTTCATCGGGGCTAGGGTCCGGTCTCATACATTCCCTATGTTGACGTTCCTCATCATTCAACACACGGGAGTATGACATGATCTCAACAAAGTCGGACACGCTCACGCCTAGCGATCGTGTCTACGCGCCTTCCGAGAACGGAACGCTGCTGCTGGCTGACACCAACCAAGACGACCACAGCGCGCCCGGCCCCGCCATCAACGCGATCAACGCCGCCCTCCGCGCGTTCATCTCGCACGATGCCTACCCGTGCGTCGGCGCCAAGGCCGCCCTCAATAAGAGCGCCTACCGCATCGCCCAGTACGGCGGGCTCGGGAGACACGCATCCATCGTTGAGTGCACCCACGACCTGCAATGGTTCGCGTCAGCCGCGGAGCAGATCGACCCACGCACCGCTAGCTTCATCGCGGTCTTTAACGACCCCGACATCAACAACGAAGTCGAGTTTGAGGAAAAGCTCTGGTCGCAGCTCCAGGGCATGCACGACATCGACTCGATCAGCTACGACTGGGACCCGGCGGTCGCCTCCGACCCATCCGAGCCGGACTTCTCGTTCAGCATCGCCGGGCGGGCGTTCTTCATCATCGGGATGTACCCACACGCGAGCCGCGAATCCCGCCGATTCCCCTACCCCACACTCGTCTTCAACCTCCACGACCAGTTCGAGGCCATGCGAGAGCAGGGCAAGTACGAATCCATCAAGACCACCATCCGTGACCGCGAACGCCAGCTCGAGGGCAAGCCCAACCCGCTCCTCGCCGACTTCGGCACACGCAGCGAGGCCCAGCAGTACGCAGGTCGCGCACACGGGTGCCCCTGGAAACCCGCGTTCACACCGCGCACAAACACGACTCAGAGGACGGAGAACATCGAATGACCACCGCGCTGCAAACCGCGTTTATCAAAGACGGAGAACAACTCGACGAGCGCCCCACCAACGACGTGCACCGGATCGAGCCGCGCACGGGCGTCGCGTTCATTCTCCACAAGGGCGAGCGCCTCCGCGTCATCGATCCCAAGGGCGAGCAGGTCAGCGACCTGACCGCGTTCGACGCCGAGGACCCCGAAGAATGGCTCAGCTCCGGCCGCACCATCGACTACGCCAACCGCATCTACCTGCGCCAGGGTGATACCCTCTACTCGAACCGCTCTAACCCCATGCTCGTCATCGCCGAGGACACAGTCAACGGCCACGACTTCCTGCTCACGCCGTGCTCGCAGGAGATGTTCGAGAAGCTCTACGGCATCACCGAGCCACGCCCGTCCTGCTTCTCGAACCTCGCCAAGAACCTCGCGCCCTTCGGGATCGGTCCAGACCGCATCCCTACCACACTCAACATCTTCATGGACGTGCGCCCAAGCTCATACACGGGCGAGCTCACGATCGGGGCCCCCAACTCGCAGGCCGGCGACTACACCGAGTTTGTGGCCCAGCGCGATCTGATCATCGGGCTCACCGCGTGCTCGGCCGAGAAGTCGAACAACGGATCGTTCAAGCCGATCGACTTCCTGATCACCGCGGACTGAACCGCTACTCCTCGAGGATCGAGTTCACGCTCAGCTCGCCGGTGATCGTCTTCTGCACCGGGCACGCGTTCGCGATCTCCTTGAGGCGCTTCCGCTGATCCTCATCCAAGTCCCCAATGAAGCTGATCGAGACATCGATCTGCTCCGGGTTCCCACGCCCGTTCGGACGCGAGTGGGCCAGATCCAGGCGCACCTCCTGCAGGTCCCAGCCCTTGCGCTGGGCGTACATCCGAACCGTGATCGCCTTGCACGCGCCCAACGCGCCCAGCAGCGTCTCATACGGATCCTGCGCCGTGTCGCCACCATTCAGATCGCCCGGCTCATCGACGTAAAACTCGTGGCTGCGCGAGATGACCCGGGTGCGGTAGTCCTGGGTCCCGAGGGTGACGGTCGTGACTGCGTTTTCGCCCATGGTCGATTGTAAACCCGATCGGGCTCGCCGTTATTCCTGATCGGAACTGTTCGCAACGGGGCCGTGCTTTGGACACGCGAGCGTCGCCCCAAGCATGACACCCACAACGCCGATGATCGGGTTCGTAAGAACAACCCAGACCGGCATAGCCTTCTGACCACGCTCGAAGATCTCTTCCGTTGTAAGCTCAGCAGTCCGGACGCTTTCCTCTGCCGTGAGCTCGGGCTGCATCATCACACCCACAAGTTGGATCCCTGAAAACAACACCATCAGCACGATCATCGAGAGCACCGCCCCTCGGGAGTTCTTCGAGACTATCGCACACACGAGTCCGCCAACGAATGACGCGACGAGCCCGGACACAGCCCAGATGGCGAGGTAGAGCATACTCAGTTGGAATGTACCGGGCTGGTACACCCGATCAGGCCCGAGCACGAAGTACCCACCGATCTGAATAACAAAGATAATGGCCGCCATCGCGACGTAGCCCGCGATCACACCGAGTATGTTGCGTCCCATGGGCACCCCCTTTGTAGTGACTCAGGAACCCAGCATACCCGATCTCGCACGCCCGCACTCGGGGCAGAGCTCCAAATCACGCGCATCGAACCCACACCACACGCATCGACCCCCACGCGATCGCACGACGCGCCGCATCAGCACCAAAGCAAACGGCAGCCCGAACAACAGCGCCCAGAGCGGCACCCCCACCAGCAACGGGTTCGCCACAAGCCCCAGCGGCACCAGGCGAGGGCGCGGGTCCGGCTCGGGCCCATCCAGCGTCGGGTTGTTCCAGTCCCACCACATCTGCGTGAGCTCGATCACGGGCAGCGGCCAGCCCAGCAGCTGGGTCGTCATCGAGTAGCCGTTCACGCCCGCCTCCGGGCTCGGCGAACGAACATCAAACTCGCGGTACGCGAAGCCAGACCATTCCATGCGATAGTTCGGATCCGACCACGCAACATCGTGCGGCGTCCGCGAAGGCCACGACCGCTGCGCCGCTTCACGCCCATCGTACACCCGCGGGTTCGGCGGTCGAGCCGCCGTTCGCGATCTGATCTTTGTCAACGCAAACGGAACATTCACCATCGCCGCGAGCAGCACAATCACCAGCAGCGAAACAAGCAGCCAGCGAACCTCACGCGAATCGATATAAGCCCGTATCTCCATGCAACCTCACCGATCTACCGCCCACGATCTGACAGATTGAAATCAAACCCGAGAAGATTCCCGACGCGGTATGCGTCCACCCCAGCAATGCCAGCGAAATCCACCCGACAACCGGAACCCACACCGAGAGGAACCAAACAATGCCCAACGAACAGCACACCAACACCTGGCCCGACCTCGCCATCGGACTCTACGACCGCCTCACCGGACGCAACGCTGAAATAACATACCAGTTCCAGAACATGATCATCGATGTCCCCAGCGGCACCGGCACCGGCGCCAACCATGCGAGCTGGAAGCTCGACGGCACCCTCAAAGTCACCACCAGCGAGAGCAGCGACCGCCCAAACTAACGCTGGCCGGCCGCATCAACGGCTCGGTTGACGGCCGGCCCTGGTCATGCACCGCAAACGCGGAGCACATCGATATCCGATTCGAAAGCATCAGGTCCCTGCCCGCGCTCCGCGCATCGGCCCGCGCGGCCGCGGGCCTGCTGCGTCATGCCCGCGGGCTGAGCACCCAGCCAATCAAGATCAAGCTCTGCCCACTCCCGCAAATACGACTCAACCATGCCCCAGGCATCCTTGAACGCCTGCTCTATGCTCCACGCTAGCCATCACGCCCCGCCGTATCGCCACCCATCCCATCGAGCTCGCGCTGGTTCTTTTCGATCTCCCGCTGCAACGCGGCCTCCTCATTCGCTATGAAGATTTCTTCCAGACGCTCGGCGCGTCGCCGCGTGTACACCGCCGGGCTCGAGTGGAACCAGAACGTCCACCCGAAGTAGAAGAACAGTCCGAGAAGGAACGCCAGGAACCAGAGCCCGGGCAGCTGATAGACGTTAAAGAAGCTCAGCGCGATGATCACCAGGATGCCGTACTGGAACCACCGGGCGATCCGCGACGCCTGCACCGGGTACCGCTCACAGATGGGCATGGTCGCCAGCGGCGCAACCAGACACAACACCAGCGCGATGAGCACAATCCAGGTCGTAAGCGGGCTCGTGAACTGGAACGCGTTCCACACAAGATACCCCAGCACGGCAACCCAGATCACCGCATTGGTCGTGCCCACATTCTGCTGATACAGCCGGAATCGATCAATCATCACCGCATCGTACAGCAAGCCAGACGGCCATACCCGCGCTCGAACGCGCAAACTTCTGCGCCCCATAAGCAGATTTCTCAAGGTCCACCCCGGTTATACCGATCTCTACACGTGCATCACACCCACACGCGGGTTACCATGGGCCCCGTGTCCAAGGATGGACGGAGATACGCACCGATCGTCGTCGGCGGATGCCGAGCACACCGACGATCTACCGGGCTGAGACATCGATGGACCGAATCAACAGCACCAACCCCGCTTCATACCCGATCAACAAGGCCATCAGCGCCTACGCCAAGGCCCCGCGCGTCAACCGGCCCGCGGGAGCGCCCTACTCCACGCAGGCGTCCGGCGTCCGACGCACCGCGCCAACCGAGCAGCCGCCCAGCGTCACCACGACCAGCCCCACCCAGCGCACCAACCCCGCCGACACCGTCGCCAAGATCGCACCCTCACCCATGGCACAGAAGGCCGGGTCGATCAACAAGCTCGTCGGCGCCAAGGTCGACCCCATCAACCTCAGCAGCGACGTCGCCAAGGTCCAGGGCCCCAAGCCCACCGTCACCAGCGCCGGCACCTACACCATGTACCCGCAGGCCGCCGACCGCGTTCAGGCCGCGACCAACCACGCCGCCAACACCAACACCGGCCGCTCGCTCGATATCCGCGGCTGACCCCCCTATTTCCTTGGTTCTCGGACCGTTTTCCTGTACGATGGGCACGCGCGTGCTCTTCGGTTGAACACGCGTCCACTGAGAGAAAAGGGAATCATCATGAATCACACAGCCATCGCATCCGCGATCGCCCTGGCCGCGGGCTCTGCCCTCGCCGGAGGCAACAACATCCTCACCATCGAATCCAACTCCGACCAGGTCATGCTCCTCAACGGATTCGACGGCTCCATCATCGACGCCAACTTCCTCGACGTCGCGTCCGCGGCCGCAGCGGCAGGAACAAGCTCCACCCCCATCGAGTGCATCCAGGTCGGCAACGAGTTCTGGGTCTCCGACCAGATCGCCGACCGTGTGTGGCGTTTCGGATCCGACGGCTCGTTCATCGGTGACATCGGCTCCGGGCAGCTCAACAACATCCGCGGCATGCACCAGGTCGGCGACACCGTCTACGTCGCCATGGGCTCCGATAGCGATGTCTACGACCGGGGCATCATCACCATCGACGCGAACACCGCCTCGATCACCGGCCAGTTCAACGGACGCGACACCGCTGACACCAGCTACTGGGATATCGTTAACGTCGGCAACGAGCTCTACATCACCAACTCGGACACCGGCAACGACGGCATCGAACGCTACTCGCTCGCGGGCGACTACCTGGGCAACCTCGTCAGCTCCGACGGCGCCACAGGCATCGACTTCGCACAGCAGATGTTCATCCGCAGCAACGGCAACCTGCTCGTCGGCGGCTTCTCATCGCCATCAGGCGTCTGGGAATACCTCGCCGACGGCACATCGCTCGGCATCGTCGCGGGGCTCGACCTCGGAACCCGCGCCGCGATCGACCTGGGCAACGGAGAGATCCTCTGGTCCAACGGCAGCTTCCTCGCGACAGACAACTACACCGTCGCAGAAGGCTCATTCCGCTTCTTCACCGCCACCAGCGTCCCCGCCCCGGCACCGCTCGCGCTCCTCGGGCTCGGCGGACTGGCCGCAGCCCGTCGCCGACGCTGACGACATTGGCATGTATCACCTTTTCAAGCCCGGGCCCGCCCGGGTTTTTTCATCAACCGAGCTAAGGGCAAATCCCACCAATCATCCGCATTTACCGTGGAAACCGTGATTATGGAATAACTTACGGATCGGTTGGGTATATAATGGTGCTGCAGGTCCGCAAGTAAAAGGAAACTGTTCCAATGCCACGCCCAAAGTCATTCGACCCCGACACCGTCCTCACCAAGGCGATGGGTGTCTTCTGGGAGAAGGGTTACGACGCGGCAAGCATCTCAGACCTCACCGCCGCCATGGGCATCAATCGCTTTTCGCTCTACGACACCTTCGGCGATAAGCACTCGCTCTACCTCAAGGCACTCGAGTCCTACGAGCAGTCCGTGCTCGAGCCCATCCTCGAGCGGATCGACGCCTTCGGCTCGCTCTCCGAGATGGAAGAGCACTTCATGGGCATGATCGACCACCAGCGCGAACACGCCGACGCGCCGTGCTGCATGATCCAGAAGGCCGCCGTCAACATGGCCGGCAAAGACGAATGCACCCTCGGCAAGGTCGATCACACCCGCCAACGCATCAACGAGGCATTCGTCCACACCTTCACCCGCCTCATCGATCAGGGCCAGCTCCGCGAGGGCATCACACCGGAAGAAGCCGCTTGGCTGCTCATGTTCGTCCACTCCGGCATCACCAGCTACGCCGGCTGCGGCTACCCGGACGACCAGAAGAAGAAGGACGCCGTCCGCGCTCTCTTTGAATCGATCCGGGCATAACCAAGCCTGAATCACCCCCAAATCACGCTTTCTGACCAGCAAACGCGGCCGAATCGCGTTTTCTGACTTTTCGGTTGGAAATTCCGAATCATTCCGGAACAATCGGTTTGGATACTTCGTTCAAGGAGAGCACCCCCCGAGGGACTGACA
>JAEPOJ010000041.1 GCA_017642965.1 Phycisphaerales bacterium | reverse complement strand
CGAAGTGCTCGCTCAGGAACTTGTGGCGGCACGAGAAACTCGCCACGAACCGGCGCATATCACGCACCAGCTGGATCTGCGCGCTGGGATCCACACCCGAATCCGCCGCGTTCATCTCGATCAGCCGCTCCCAGCGCCCACCGTCGCTCGGTGCATACAGCAGCAGGCACTCCGCGTCCAGCCCGTCACGCCCCGCGCGCCCGGTCTCCTGCTGATACGCCTCGATGCTCTTGGGCATGCTCGCGTGCACCACAAGGCGCACGTTGCTCCGGTCGATCCCCATGCCGAAGGCGACCGTCGCGACCACGATGTCCAGCGTCTCGTTGCTGAACGCCTGCTCAATCTCGTGGCGCTTGGACGCGTCAAGCCCGGCGTGGTACGCGTCCGCGTCCAGCCCCAGCGATCGCAGCTCGTCCGCGATCTTCTCCGTGTCCTTGCGGCTCAGGCAGTACACGATGGTCCCGCCGCCGTCGCCCGCGCTCGCGTGGCGACCGACCGCCGCCGCGATTTGGTGTGCCGCGTTCTCCCGCGCCTGAATCCGGTAGGTCAGGTTCGGGCGATCGAACGTCCCGATCATCACCTCGGCTTCTTCCAGCCCCAGCTGCTTGACGATGTCCTCGCGCACGCGAGGCGTCGCTGTGGCCGTGAACGCCTGCATCGGCACACCCGGCGCGATCGAGCGCAGCTCCGCGATCCGCCGGTACTCCGGGCGAAAATCGTGTCCCCACTGACTGATGCAGTGCGCCTCGTCGATCGCGATGCACCCGAGACGCTGCTGATCACACAGGATCCCGACGAGCGTCTTGAACGAGGGCGTCACCACCCTCTCGGGCGCCGCGAGCACCAGATCCAGATCACCCGTGACGAGCTGCTTGGCGATATCACGGGATTCGTCGAGCTCCAACCCCGAGTGCATCGCGGCTGCCTTGTACCCCTGAAGCTCAAGCCCACGGACCTGATCCCGCATCAGCGCGATCAGCGGCGAAACCACGATCGTCGCCTTCCCGGTGATCAGCGGGGGGACCTGATAGCAGAGGCTCTTGCCGCCACCCGTCGGGAGGATCGTCAGGCAGTCCCGCCCCTCGATCCCGGCAACGATCGCACGCATCTGCAACGGGCGGAGCTCGTCGTAGCCCCAAACGCGCTCAACGACCTCCAGGATCTCGTTCCGCAGCGGTTCCGTGCTCTGATCTTCCGTGCTCATCGCGGGCATAGAAGGAGTATAGATCGCCCGATTTCTGCGTGTTCATCGAGGGAATGACTTCTCGCGATGTCACGCATCGACCCGGCCAGCTGCTCAGTCCAGAACCAGCTCCAGCGGGAAGGACGAGGAATCGAACGGCCCGAAGAGCTGCTGCCCATCCGCTCGCCAACTCGTGCCCTGCCCAGGCCCATCCGAGCGTTCGACGAGAAAGTACACATCACGCGTGTCTGGGGGGAGCACCCAATCGATCGATTGGCGGAGCTCGTACGTCGGGAACTGCCTGGACCCGAGCGACGGCAGCTCGCCCTGCGGCCCGGTGTGCGGCAGGCCAACCCACAGCCCAACGCGGACGAACCCCTCACGCGATCCATCGCCCGAGCGCACCCGGATCGGGTACACCGCGAGACGATCGCGCAGATCGATCGTCCCCAGATCGACCCCGCCCGTATCCACGGATCGCTTCAGATCAACCGCGTCGAACTCGTGCACGCCCAGCCCCGCGAAGACCCGCGCACCAGTGAGCTCCCCGGAGAACATGTGCTCGAACCGACCGTCATCCTCCGGGAGCAGCCAGAGCTGGCCTTCCCTCCCGCTGGGATCGGTGAACCACGCATGGACCTCCAACCCACGACGCCCGCCATCTCCGGGCAGGAGCACCCGCCCGGAGAGGACTGCATCCTGCGATGCGGCGCTGTGCAGCGCCACGCTCTGTGGGGGCGGCATCTCGCCGCGTGTTTCAACGACCGTGACAGGATCACGCGTGCATCCCGACACGAGAACGAGCGGGAGCGCACAAGCACAAACAACATGACAAATGATCCTTGGCATGTCATTGCATACCTGTTGATGTCGGGGTGGGTTGAGATGAATCTAGGGGTACGTGCCTGGATATTCGGTCCTGTGGATGTTTCCTGACAGATCAAGAGGACGCGAAAGTCCCTCAAAGGAGGGCTCTTTGCCGTGTCTGTGCAGAGATTTCGCGTCAATCCTCACGGATGATGCGATTTTCATGCGCTCCTCATCGTGACCCCATACGCGCATGGAATCCTCTCTCATGAGCAGGCGGGTTCGGCAACGGCCCGCTTCACCACGACACCACGTATACGAAGGGACACATTCCATGTCTGACAAACTCAAAGATACCAAGGTCGCCATCCTCTCCACCAACGGCTTCGAGCAGAGCGAGCTCTTCGAGCCGCTCAAGGCACTCAAGGACGCGGGCGCGGATGTCAAGATCGTCTCGCCGCATTCCGATTCCATCAAGGGCTGGTCGGGCGACAACTGGGGCGACTCGATCGACGTGGATATGACCATCGCCGACGCGCTCGCACGGGTCGACGAGTTCGACGCCCTCGTCCTCCCCGGCGGCGTGGCTAACCCGGACTCGCTCCGCACCAACGAGGACGCGATCGAGTTCACCCGTGCCTTCTTTAAGGCGGGCAAGCCGGTCTCGGCCATCTGCCACGCACCGCAGCTCCTGATCGAGTGCGACGTGCTTCAGGGTCGCGAGGTCACCAGCTACCACTCAATCAAGACCGATCTCAAGAACGCTGGCGCTCGCTGGGTCGACAAGGAGTGCGTCTGCGATCAGGCGCTCACCACCTCCCGCTCGCCGGATGATCTCCCGGCCTTCATCGAGAAGACGATCGAGGAGATCGCCGAGGGCATTCACGCGGGCCAGAAGACCGCATAACAGCTCGAACGAGTTCGAGTCTGAAACCACCCGCACCCCCACCTGATCGACACCCGCGTCGGTCGAGGTGGGGGTGCTGTCGTATGGCATAGGATGTGATTGGTACACAAGGAGTGCATGAATGCCCAGACTCGAGAAGAAGACCGCCCTGATCACCGGCGCTGCGCAGGGGATCGGGCTTGCCATCGCCAAACGCTTCATCGAGGAGGGCGCGAGGGTCATCCTAACCGACATCAACGATGCGAAGGGCGCGGCGGCGGCGGAAGCGATCGGCGAGGCGGCGTCCTACCGACGCCTCGATGTTCGCGAGGAATCCGATTGGATCGATATGCTCCAATCGGTCGAGCAGCTGGACATCCTCGTCAACAACGCGGGGATCACCGGGTTCGATCCGGATCATCCCCGGCCTCACGACCCCGAGCACGCCGCACTGGAAGACTGGCTCAATGTCCACGAGACAAACCTCGTCGGCACCTTCCTCGGGTGCAAGCACGCGATCCGCTCCATGCGATCAGGTGACCGCCCGGGCTCCATCATCAACATCGGGTCCCGCTCAGGCGTGGTCGGGATCCCCCGGGCCGCCGCCTACGCATCGAGCAAGGGCGCGATCCGCAATCACACCAAGTCCGTCGCGCTGTACTGCGCCGAGGAAGGGCTCAGGATCCGATGCAACTGCATCCAGCCCGCAGCCATCCTCACCCCGATGTGGGACCCGATGATCGGGTCTGGCCCAGATCGGGAGAACAACATCGCGAAGCTCGCGGCAGATTGCCCGATCCAGCGCTTTGGCACGCCCGAGGAGGTGGCCCACCTCACCGTCTACCTGGCGAGCAACGAATCCGCGTACACCACCGGCGCCGAGTTCACCCTGGATGGGGGTATGCTCGCGGGGACCGCGCAGACCCGCTCCTGATTTCAGCCGCCTTTGTCCATTGCGCGGGTGGCCGCCATGAGCTCTACTGTCTATAACTAGAATAGTTCTAGAAATAGCACGGCGTGGTCCCATGCGGGCACCACGGGGACCCTTCAAGACGGAGAGACGCATGTCGGACACCAACGAACCCAAATGCCCATACATGACCACCGCCGAGGGCGCACCAGCCGCGCGTCAGCAGGCACTCACCGCAGGCCCCAAGGGCCCGCTGCTCATGCAGGACACCCAGCTTCTCGAGCAGATGCAGCACTTCAACCGTGAGCGCATCCCCGAGCGCGTCGTCCACGCCAAGGGCTCGGGCGCCTACGGCACCTTCACCGTCACCCACGACATCACCAAGTACACCAAGGCCTCCATCTTCTCGCAGATCGGCAAGAAGACCGAGTGCTTCCTCCGCTTCTCCACCGTCGCCGGCGAGCGTGGAGCCGCTGACGCCGAGCGCGACGTGCGCGGGTTCGCACTCAAGTTCTACACCGACGAGGGCAACTGGGATCTCGTGGGCAACAACACCCCCGTGTTCTTCATCCGCGACCCGTACAAGTTCGCGAACTTCATCCACACCCAGAAGCGCGACCCCAAAACCAACCTCCGCGACAACAACATGCAGTGGGACTTCTGGTCCCAGTGCCCCGAGTCGCTCCACCAGATCACGACCCTGTTCTCCGACCGCGGCATCCCCGCGTCCTACCGCCACCTCAACGGGTACGGCTCGCACACCTACTCGTTCATCAACGCGGAGGGCGAGCGCGTCTGGTGCAAGTTCCACTTCAAGACCAACCAGGGCATCGAGAACTGGATGGACGACAAGAGCGCGGAGACCATCGGTCAGGACCGCGAGTCGCACCAGCGCGACCTGTTCAACGCGATCGATAAGGGCGATTTCCCGAGCTGGACCCTCAAGGTCCAGGTCATGACCCAGTCGCAGGCCGACGAGTGGTCCGCCAAGACCGGGTGGAACCCGTTCGATCTCACCAAGGTCTGGCCGCACGGCGACTTCCCCCTCATCGAAGTGGGGCAGCTCGAACTCAATAAGAACCCCGAGAACTACCACGCCGAGGTCGAACAGGCCGCCTTCAAGCCCAGCGCCCTCGTCCCCGGCATCGGCCCGAGCCCCGACAAGATGCTCCAGGCCCGCCTGATGAGCTACGCAGACACACACCTGCACCGCGTCGGCGTAAACCACCACCAGATCCCCGTCAACAAGCCCCGCTGCCCCGTGATGCACTACATGCGCGACGGGCAGGGCGCTACCGCGGAGACCTACGGCTCAGCGCCGAACTACTACCCCAACACCGTGTCCGGGGCACCCCAGCCCAGCGACCGGTTCAACGAACCCGCGTGGGAACTCGGCCAGACCATCGTCGATCGCTTCGACTCCACGGTCGATCACGACGACTTCACGCAGGCGGGCAACCTGTACCGCCTGTTCGATGACGCGGAGAAGGACCGCCTGACCACCCGCCTCGCGGGCGTGCTGGGCGACGCGACCAAGGAAATCCAAATGCGCCAGCTCTGCCACTTCTTCCGCGCAGACCCCGACTACGGCGCACGCATCGCGACCAAGCTCGGTGTCGATGTCGACGCCATGATGGCCGGGTCCGGCGCTGGCGCGGAAGCGCACGCGGTCGAAGGCACGCGCAACACCTGAGCTCCCCCGATACCCCGGGAGCTCTCTTTCTCCTCCACACACAGCCGACGCACGCCTGATCTGTTGGGCGTGCGTTTTTCATTCTGGTTTCATGTCCTGCGGATACCATTGCCCATGCACACCCACGATCAGCAGACCATCTCCAGCACCCTCCGCACCGCCTGCGCCCACGTCGGGCTCGCGGGAACGCTCGAGGCAGCGCACAAGCTCGCAGACATGTGCGACTGCTCCAGCGACACCACCGGGCACAAGGGCCTCGGGGAGGCCGCGGCAATGATCGCCGACATGGAGACGGCGCAGATCAACGACCTCATCCGGGTCGGCACGGCCCATTTCCACCTCCTGAACAAAGCGGAACAGCTTAATATCGTCCGGGTCAACCAGCAGCGCGAGCGCGACAGTGAAACCGGCGAGCCCCGCCCCGAATCCATCGACCAGGCGATGCACCGACTGAGCACGCACGGCGTCACCATCGATCGCACCAAGCAACTGCTCGAGCAGCTCGATATCCAGCCAACCCTCACCGCGCACCCGACCGAGACCCGCCGGCGCACCATCCTCGACAAGCAGACAGACATCGCAGCCTGCGTGATCGCGCTGCGGGACGAGACGCTCTCAGCACGCCGACGCAAGGAGATCGCCGAGCGCCTGGATCGCATTGTTTCCGTCATGCTCCTCACCGACGAGATCCGCGCCCAGCGCCTGGGTGTGCCCGACGAGGTCATCAACGGCATCTACTTCCTCTCGACCACGATCTGGCAGACCGTGCCCCGCCTGTTCCGCGATATCGTCCACGCCGCCGAGCGCGCGTACGGCGAGGAGCAGGCCCAGATCGTCGCCAACGATCTGCCCGCGATCCTCCGCTACCGGTCCTGGATCGGGGGCGATCGCGACGGGAACCCAAACGTCACCGCCGAGGTCACCCGAGACACGTTCCGGCGCATGCGAGATGCGGTCCTCACGCTGTGGGACGCCGAACTGGGCAAGCTGCGCCACGCCCTGAGCGTCTCCACCCGTCGAACCGATCTCGGCGACGAGATCGCCCAGCGCGTGCAGGACGATCTGCACTGGATCGACGACATGGAGCACTACGGCCAGTGCCAGTACGAGCCAATCCGCGTGCGGATCGTGCAGATTCAGGCACGCATCGCTCGCGACCCCGGGTACCGCGCGAAGGACCTCCTCGACGATCTGATGCTCATCCGTGAGGCCCTGCACAGGGCGGGCCTGTCTGATGTTGCCGAGGAGGGCCTGCTGAGCGACGCGATCGTCCGCGCCCGTGTCTTCGGGCTCCACCTCGCCACGCTCGACATCCGTCAGCACTCGCGCGTCCACGAGCACGCCATCACGGAGCTCCTCCGCATCTCCGGCGTGTGCGACGATTTCACCGCCCTCAGCGAGCCCGAGAAGCTCGAGCTGCTCCGCAGCGAACTGCAAACACCCCGCCCCCTCACGCCACGCGGCGCCGCGCTCTCCGATGACACGCGCGAGCTCATGGACACGCTCGACGTCGTCCGCGAAGCCGTCGAGCAGGAACCCGATGCGGTCCGCTCCTGGGTCATCTCCATGACCCACGACGTGAGCCACATGCTCTCGCTCCTGCTGCTGATGAAGGAGGCCGGGATCTACCGCCCGCCGACCAACGGCACCGGCGCTCAGTCGCGCGTGCACGTGGTCCCGCTGTTCGAGACCATCGACGACCTCGAGCGTGCGCCCTCGCTCATGATCGAAACGCTCACCGACCCCGTCTTCAGGGCCCACCTCGACACGATCTGTGGCGATGGGCCGCTGGAGCAGGAGGTCATGCTCGGCTACTCCGATTCCAACAAGGACGGCGGGTTCCTCATGGCCAACATCGCCCTGGCGCGGGCCCAGGACGCTGTCGCGAGGGTCTTCGCCGAGCAGCAGGTCCAGCTCCGCTACTTCCACGGCCGCGGCGGGACCATCGGCCGCGGTGGGGGGCGCGCCGGGCGGGCCATCATGGCCGCGCCGCCCAACGCCCGCACCGGTCGCATGCGTTTCACCGAGCAGGGCGAGGTCATCACCTTCCGATACGCCCTCCCAGACATGGCACGGCGTCACCTCGAGCAGATCGTGCACGCGGCGCTGCTCGCATCGTCCGACGCCTGCGAATCGCCGAGCGATCCCGAGTTCGATGAACTCCTCCTCCAGCTCGCACAGCGGGCGCAGACCGCGTACCGCGAGCTCATCGATGATGCTTCGTTCTGGGACTGGTTCGTCGGGGCCTCGCCCATCGAGCACATCGGCAACATGCCCATCGCGTCACGCCCCGTCTCCCGCGCACAGGGCAAAGCGCTGACCTTCGACCGTCTCCGCGCCATTCCCTGGGGCTTCTCCTGGATTCAGATGCGGGCCCTCGTCCCGGGCTGGTACGGCATCGGGACCGCCATCGCGGACGCCTCCGATGCCGACCGCGCGACCCTCCGAGCCAACGCCCAACGCCCGCTGATCTCGACCATCCTCGAGAACGCCTCGCAGGAACTCGCCCGCGCCCGCATGCCCATCCTCGAACGCTACGCGAAGAATGCGCCGGGCGGCGCTGGTATGTTTGAGCGTATCCACGCCGAGTACCTGCGTGCCCGCGAGGCGATCCTCGACGCGACCGGCAACGAAGATCTGATGGCCCACTCACCGGTCGTCGGACGCTCGATCCTCGAGCGCAACCCCATGACCGATGTCCTGCATCTCACCCAGATCGAGCTGCTCAACCGCTACCGCAGCGCTTCCGACGACCAGGCCCGCACCGAGATCGCGCCGATCATCCAGGCCAGCATCAACGCCGTCGCCGCAGCGATGCAATCCACCGGCTGATCACCCCCAAAAAATCCACCCCGTTCGGGGTTCCCCGCAGATGAAATCTGTGGGATTTTTGTGCGCACCGATCCCCACCTCTTGTATCGCATCGCAAACATGTCAGCATAGTGCCATGCCGGGCGCATTCCGCGAGCCGGCGCATCCTTTGACAGGAGTTGCACGAATGGCAACCAAGACCAACACCACGAAGCCTGCACCAAAGGCAGACACCAAGCCCGCGACCAAGCCGAACACAAAGCCGGCCAAGGGCAAGTAACGCGACATTGCCGCGGGTTCCCCGTAACCCGCGACCGCACAGGCCGCCCGGGAAGTGGGACCAAAACCACCGAACGGGCGGCTGTTTTTTTGTCCTCAATCAATGCTGGTGCAAACGCCACTCGATCCAGCGGGCACACCCTGAACGGGGCTTGGTTTGAAAGGAACTCTCTGAATCTCAACCGTTTTAAGTGAATTGAACCCAGCGATCATCTGCGGCGTCGTACAAAGGGTGAAAGCAACACTCCGGATGCTTGATCCACAAACTCGGGAAGGACCCACATGCAGCCAGCTACAAGTTCAAACAGATCACTCAGAATCAACGGCATGGACAGCGACTCATGCATCAAGAAAGTCACCGATGCACTCCGTGATGTAAAGGGCGTAAGGATCAGGTCCGTGAGCCTGGGCTCAGCGAAGATCGATACCGATCAGGCAGGCTGTGACGCAGCGTGCACGGCGGTCTCTGCGAGAGGATTCGAGACGAAAGAGGTCAGATCGAATCAGAAACACATCAGCGATTCACTCAAGATGAACACAGGGATGACCAGTCAGACCCCCGCATCGCAGGCCGCTGCCAAGGAAGCCCAGAAGGGTGCACCCAAGAAGCACTAACCGCAACGCCGACCCGGCTGCTTGAATATTGAGAGGGATGGGCAGCCGGGTGTGTGACCCACGCAGACCGATAGACCTGATCGGTGCTGTGTGGAAGAGCGGGTTCAGGCGTTGCCGAGCATGCGCAGCTTCCTGAGCCCGCTTATGAATTATCCCAGATCACTCATCACTCGTACTGTGCAGCGCCATCGGGTTTCCTTCCGAATCCTCGATCAGTGCCCGGCACCCGTGCGGCCCGATCGCGTGCACACCCTGCACGACCTTCCTCCCGAGCGCCTCGACCTTTTCCACCGCGTCACGGATCCGCCCGTCCACATTGTGATACACCAGCACCCCGCCCCAGCGAGAATCGCTCTGCCCGGGCTGACGCGGGACAAGGCATCCGCCGTTGCCCTCGGTGTGCTCCAACACCGCGAACTGGATATCCCCGAACGTCTCCCGCTGACAGGTGATGTTGCAGACACCCTCGTAGAACGCGCAAGCGCGATCGAGGTCATCGACGAAGATATCACACCAGACGATGCGGTTGTGTTTGCTGTTGAGATCTGACATAGCTACCTCCAAGTCCAGTCTAATCGATTGGAACGACCACCGCACCCGTCTCTCCAGTGACCGGATCGAAGTACTCAACCTCAACTCCCGCAGCATCAGCCGGCACGGGCCACATACGGGTCATGTCGAACCGTGAATCGATCTCTTCTCCATTGATTCGCGTTACGATCTGACGATGAGTCAGCCCAAGCTGTTGCGGAACCGATCCGGGGATCACGCTCGCGCGGTATCCGTCCGGGTCCTCGTGCATCGCGAAGAACCCGAGCGACTCGCACGATACCAACCGGGTCGCGCCATCGTTCCGCACGATCTGAACCAGCTTGGAATCCCAATCGATTCGAACGCGGCAACCCTCCAGCATCCCGACGCCGATGTTGTTCGACGCCTGATTTGCGCCGGCAACAACGCCCTCGTACGCGATGCCGCCGATACGCACCGGGCCGTACGTCGGAAAATACGCTGCGGTCCAAGGCTCGCCGTGCACGCCCACGGCCTGCGCTCGGTATGCGAGCCGGCTCCGATCAAGGCATTCAAGCGTCGAGGTCGGATTGAGCAGCAGCGATGAGTTATGACCCGTGTCCAGAGTTGCCCAGAAAACGCGCTCGATACCACCGCGATTGCTCAGGCGCATCGGGATCAGGATCTTCTGATCGTGCGTGGTGCGGAAGGGCATGACCCCCTCTGCGTCGGGGCTCAGCGGCGCATCACTGATCGACATCGTGCCGCTCGTCAGATCAAGCGTCATGGTGCCCTCGCGGAGTCCGAGCATCCCCAGCACGCCATCGACCCTCGCATCACGCTTGTTCGGCACGATCACCAGATCGAAATCGCGCAACTCAAGCGGGCCGACCCGCATCGAATCGACCCGAACGGTCGGCTGGTGCCGCTCGTTGCGTGCATAGTCACGGAACAGGATGGTCCCATCTGCCACAAGCCCGAGCTCTGCAGCAACACGCTCGCATATGCTGTGAACGGGCGCACCAGTATCGACGAGCAACTGAAGCGGCGGGCTGCCATGGATGCTCACAAAGGCATACATCTCACCAAAGTGAACTTCGGCGGGTATGGATCCCGTTGAAGCGGTTCGCTCCACGGTGACCCGTGCCCAGTCATGGGGTAAGCAGCCGGGCGTGCATGCGGAAGACAGCAGGAGCACAATGATGAGAGATCGAATCATGATCACAATCTAGACGTATAAAAAGAACGCGGCTTGACACCGCGTCCTCAAAGTCTGTTTCAATCGATTTCTCTCACGCCATCTGCTTGCTCTCGTTGAGCTTCTTGCGGATCACCGTGTGCAGGATCCCGCCGTTCTTGAAGTACTCGATCTCCACCGGCGTATCAACACGGCACATCGTCTCAAACTCGAACGTGCTCCCGTCCGGGCGGGTTGCACGCACCGTCACGTCGCAACGCGGCTCAACCGGGTCGGGCATGACAATGTCGAACTTCTCATCGCCATTCAGGCCCAGCGACGCGGCGTTCTGGCCGTTCTTGAAGACCAGCGGCAGCACGCCCATGAACACCAGGTTCGATCGGTGGATCCGCTCGAAGCTCTCCGCGATCACGGCCTTCACGCCGAGCAGCAGCGTGCCCTTCGCCGCCCAGTCGCGGCTTGAGCCCATGCCGTAGTCCTTGCCCGCGATGACCACCAGCGGCGTGCCCGCGGCCTTGTAGTCCTGGGCCGCGTCGTAGATGTACTCCACCGGGGCCGATGAAAGGTCGTCGCCCTTGGTGAAGTTGCGCGTCCAGCCGCCCTCGGGCTGATTGTCGCCCTGCTTGGCGATGCGGTTCTTGACACGGACGTTCGCGAAGGTGCCCCGCGTCATCACGCGATCGTTGCCGCGTCGCGAGCCGTAGCTGTTGAAGTTGGACTTCGCCACGCCCTTCTCGATCAGGTACTGACCTGCCGGGGTTTCGGGCTCGATGCGCCCCGCCGGCGAGATGTGGTCCGTCGTCACCGAGTCGCCCACGTACACGAGGCAGCGCGCCCCGTTGATCGGCGAGAAGCCCGGCGCCTCCTCCGTCATCCCCTCGAAGAACGGCGGGTTCTGGATGTAGGTGCTCTCGTCGCTCCAGCCGTACAGCTCGGACTTGCTCACCGGCACCTTGTTCCACGTCTCGTTCTCGGTGTACACCGAGCCGTACTTGCGCTCGAACTGCTCGGTGGTCACCGCGCTGTTCACGACCTCGTCGATCTCCGCACGCGTCGGCCAGATGTCCTTGAGATACACGTCCTTGCCGTCCGCCGTCTGCGCGATTGGATCGTTCGCGAGATCCAGATCAACCGTCCCCGCGATCGCGTACGCCACGACCAGCGGCGGGCTGGCGAGGTAGTTCGCCTTCACCGCCGGGTGCACACGACCCTCGAAGTTCCGGTTCCCCGACAGCACCGAGGTGCACACCAGATCGCCGTCCTTGATCCCCTGCTCGATCTCCGGCGGCAGCGGGCCCGAGTTACCGATGCAGGTCGTGCAGCCATAACCGACCGTGTGGAACCCGAGCGCCTCAAGGTCATCCGTCAGGCCGGCACGCTCGAAATACTCCGTGACCACCTTCGAGCCCGGAGCAAGCGAGGTTTTCACCCACGGCTTGCGGCTCAGGCCCAGCTCCTTGGCCTTCTTCGCCACCAGGCCCGCCGCGATCATCACGTCCGGGTTGCTGGTGTTGGTGCACGAGGTGATCGCCGCGATCACGACCGAGCCGTGACGCAGCGTGACCTCCTGCCCGACCTCGTGCGGGTGCGATGCCTCGGTCAGCGTGACCTTGGCAAAGCCCATGTCCTTGCAGGCCATGTCCTCTTCCGGCGGGTTGACCGGCGCGTTCTCCGCCTGCCCGCCCTCGTCGGCGAAACCGCCCAGGTCAACCGCCTCGCTCGGGGCCGACTTGCCGAAGGTGTCCACCATGTCCTTGTGGAACTGCGGCTTCATATCCTTGAGGCCGATCCGGTCCTGCGGACGCTTCGGTCCGGCGAGCGACGGCTCAACTGTGTCCAGATCGAGCTCCAGCACGCTGGCGAACTCCGGCTCCGGCGCGTCCTTGGTCCAGAAGAACCCGCTCGCCTTCGCCCATGCCTCGGTCAGCGCGACCTCTTCTTCGGTTTTGCCGGTGAAGCGGAAGTACTCGATCGTCTTCTTGTCGATCGGGAAGAACCCGCAGGTCGCGCCGTACTCGGGCGCCATGTTCGCGATCGTCGCCCGGTCGGGGATGCTCAGCTCCGCCATACCCTCGCCGAAGAACTCGACGAACTTCTCGACCACGCCGTGGGCACGAAGCATCTGCGTCACCGTCAGCACCAGGTCGGTCGCCGTCGCGCCCTCAGGCAGCTTGCCCTTGAGCTTGAAGCCGACAACCTCCGGCGTCAGCATGTACACCGGCTGGCCGCACATCACGGCCTCCGCCTCGATGCCGCCAACACCCCAGCCCAGCACGCCCACGCCGTTGATCATCGTGGTGTGCGAGTCGGTGCCCACCAGCGAGTCGGGGTAGACCCACTCGGCCCCGTCCTGCGCCTTGGTCAGGCAGCCCCGCGCGAGGTACTCCAGGTTCACCTGGTGCACGATGCCCGTCGCCGGCGGCACCGCGCGGAAGTTGTCCAGCGACTCCTGCCCCCACTTGAGGAACGAGTACCGCTCGTTGTTGCGCTCAAACTCCTTCTCCGCGTTGATCGTCAGCGCCACCCGCGTCGCGAAGTCGTCCACCTGCACCGAGTGATCGATGACCAGATCGCACGCCACCGCAGGGTTGATCTGCTCAGGATCGCCCCCGAGGTTCTTCATCGCGTCCCGCATCGCCGCGAGATCAACAACACACGGCACACCCGTAAAGTCCTGCAGCACCACCCGCCCGGGCATGAACGGCATCTCCACGCTGTTCACATCCCCGGCGTTGTAGTTCGCCAGCCCCGAGATATCGTCGTTGGTCACGATGAACCCGTCGAGGTTCCGCACCATCGCCTCCAGAAGCACCCGGATCGAGTACGGCATCGTGTCGATGTTCCCGACGCCCTGCTCCTGCAGCGACTTGAGGTTGATGTAGCTGTAGTCCTTGCCGTTGACAGAAAGGCTGTCTTTCGCATTGAACGGGTCGCCTGCCATGGTGTTGCTCCTTGTGGAAGTGGGGGACTCCTGATTCCACAAGAAGTATGGGATCCACGCCAGCATGAATCAAATCAATCGGTTTTACGATTCGCATAATAAACTGTGATGCGCAGAGAACCGGTTTCAATAACGCAGCAGCCCGCCGGTTCTCCGGCGGGCCGCGTCATACGTTCCATTGCGCTGGGCTCAATCCTTCGCGTCGCGTGCGGTATCCGAGATCGCATCACCCGTCGCTTCGATGTCCTTGCCAACACCCTCAACAGTGTTGCAGGCACTCAACACCACGCCGGCACCGGCGGCAAGCAAGGCGATGATCATCTTCGAACGCGTAACTCTGAGTTTCATCGGTTTCCCTCCATCGATCTGTGCCGGGCACGCGCCCGGTCGTGCCGAACTTTACTCACAGAACTCAGCTTCAGACGCTCCGGGGCCGCGAATTAGCCCATAGCCGCCGGCCCGCTCTGCGAGAGTGCCCGCTCGAATGTTGCCGCCGCATGGCTCTGAATCCGATCCCGTGCCCGCACCACCCCCAGATTTCGCGTCAAGCCACCGTCCTTGCAGCGAAGCCCGACCCCGCCGGGCAGCCCGTGCTTGCTCACGAACCCCACCCCGATGTTCGCCCGCACCATCTGCACGATCGACTCGATCGAACGCAGCTCCATCACCACCTCGAGCGTCACCCCGTGGGACGCAGCGCCCTGATCGATGATCTTGCGTACCGCCGACCCCGCCTCGAACGCGATCACCGCATCGCCCGCCAGCTCCTCCCAGCGGAACGTCTTCCGCCCGTGCAGCGCGTGCCCCTCCGGCACGATCAGCATCAGCTCGTCGCGGATCTCCTTGACGATCATCAGCTCATCCGCCCGCGGGTGCTCGATCGGCAGCGTCACCACCCCCAGGTCCAGCTCGCCCGAGAGCACCCCCTGCGCCACCGCGCTGCTGCCCGCCTCACGGATCGAGAACCGCAGCCCCGGGTGTTTCTTACGCACCGCCTGAATCGCCCCGGGCAGCAGGTACCCGGTGGCCGTCGCGCCCGCGCCCACGCGGATCGAACCGGTCTCCAACCCCACGAGCGAGCGCACCGCTTCCGCCGTCTGCTGCGACGCGCGCACCGTGATCTTTGCGTGCTCGACAAACACCTTCCCCGCCTCCGTGGGCTGCACCCCGTGCCCCGTGCGGTGGAACAGCTCGGTTCCCAGCTCATCCTCAAGCTTGCGTAGCGCCGCTGAAAGCGCCGGCTGCGTCACGCCCAGATCCTCGGCCGCACGGGTCATATGCCCGTGCTCCGCGATCGCGATCATCTGCTGCATCGAACGCAGATCCATCAGCGATCCCCAGCGTCTT
Source organism: Phycisphaerales bacterium (assembly GCA_017642965.1). Classification (GTDB taxonomy): domain Bacteria; phylum Planctomycetota; class Phycisphaerae; order Phycisphaerales; family UBA1924; genus UBA1924. The sequence goes on along the minus strand of JAEPOJ010000041.1, from coordinate 8,775 downwards.
CGCCCGTCCCCAGCGCCTCGATCAGCACGCCGATGTGCTGCTCGTAGTTCCGCCAACGCTCCTTCGAACTCGAGTACACCGGCTTGCGCACCTGATCGCTGCTCAGGGTACTCACCGCGCGGTCGGTCTTGTGCGGCGAGGCGCACGCTTCGTCCCACGCCAGCCCGATGAAATCGATGATCCGGCGTGCCCCGCCCTCAAGATCCGCGATCAGTTCCTCATAACGGACATCAAGTATCGGGATCGTACCGATCGAATGCCAGTGCGCCATGTACCGCTCATACACCCGGTACTGGTTCGCGAGGTGGTTCAGGTCGTACGCGTAGCCGTGGTTCTTGTCGCCGACAAAGTCCAGCATGAAACAGCTCACGCACACGTCCAGCGGGTTGCGGACGCAGTGGATGAACCGCGCACCGGGGAACATCTTGCTGATCACGCCCACGTGCTCATAGTTGTTCGGCAGCTTGTCCGTGATCCGCTCGATGCCCGAGCCCTTCTCTCGTTTCGCGGCCTTCTCCATGATCTTGAGCGCCTTGCGGGCGTGGCGATCCAGCGAAGCGACCTTCAGCTGTTCCACAATCTCTGTGCGATCGCGCAGGTGCTCGTTCGGGTCCGTCAGCTCGCGCGCGGACCAGTACGAATCCAGCAGCTCTCCAGCCCCGTACGCCTTCGGGTGCGACGCGATGATCTGCTCCACCAGGCTCGTGCCCGAGCGCGGCATACCGATGATGAACACCGGCTTCTCGCTCTTGGTCCTCGAGATCGGGATCCGCGGATACCGCTCTGCGCTCCACGCGTCCAAGCGCTCATTGCACGTCCGGATGATCCGGTCGCAGTCGTACCCCGTCTCACGCAGATCGCCGCCGATCCGCGCATGCTCGAAGGCCTCGTCGTACCGCTTCGCCTTGTCCAGCAGCTTCGCCAGGTGCAGGCGGATCTCGGAGTGCAGCAGGCGCGGGAGCTTCCGCCCGTCATCGTGCGCTGCGAGCAGGCGCTCGAGCGATCCGATCCCCTCGTCGAGGCGACCCATCTCACCGCTGAGCAGCGCCGCCACGTTGATCAGCTTGGGCGCATCCACCCCCCGGGCGATGGCATCCTGCAGCAGCTCATCCGCGCCCGATGCGTTCCCGCCGAGCCAGCGGATCATCGCCGCAGGGACCAACGCGTCCGCGTCGTTGGGGGCCAGCTCGATCGCCCGCTGGGCGCACCGCAGCGCCTCCTCCTTGTGCCCGAGCCGGTTGAGCACCTCCCCGAGCTTGGTGTGCATCCCGTAATGCGAGTCATCCCGAGAGATCGCCTTGTTCAGCGACCGCTCCGCCTCGTCGAGCTTGCCGAGCCCGCACTGGCCTGCACCCACGAAGTAGTGCCCCATGGACCACTGCGGCTTGAGCTTCACGATCTGCTGCCCGACCTCCAGCATCTCCCGCGACCGCCCCGCACGCTCCAGCTGCTGGGCCTGACGCGCCAAGGCCATCGGATCCTGTGATGTACCGCTCGTTGAACCACTCATCAAACCAGTCTAGGGCCCGTAAAACCGCCTCGCCCCGCCCCACACACGACCCCGCCACGCTATCCTCTTATACACACGCTCGCACAGACGCGACGACGAGGACGCACGCATGCCACACCCGCGCCACACCGCCCAGATCATCACGCTCGCCGCGATGTGCTCCACGAGCATCACCCTCGCGCAGAGCTCGGAGTTCGAACTCAACGAGACCGGCGAGTGGACCCAGACCCGGGCACCCGAGCCCGGCACAGACGCCGCGTTCATGGCGGAGATGACCAGGCTCATCGCCGAGGGCAACCCTGGCCGCGCCAGCGACCGCCTCGGTGACTGGCTTGAGGACCACAAGCGAACCCGCAACAGCTACATCCCCCAGGGCTACTACCTCCACGCCCTCGCACGCTACAACAACGACCGCGAGTACAAGGCGCTCTTCGATCTAGAGTCCATCATCCAGGACTTCCCCGACTCGCCATACTTCCTCAAAGCCGTCGAGCTCGAGTACCAGATCGGGCTCGACTACATCAACGGCAAAAAACGCCGATTCCTCGGCATGCGCATCGAGAACGCCCGCCCGACCGGCGAGGAACTCCTCATCCGCACCCAGGAGCGCGTCCCCGGCTCCGCGCTCGCCGAGGAAGCCGCGATGCGACTGGCCGATCACTACTACAAGCGTCGCGAGCTCAAGCTCGCCGCGGAAATGTACTCCATCTTCCGCCAGAACTTCCCGGACTCGCCCCGCGTGCAGCGCGCCATGCTCCGCGAGATCGAGGCCAACATCGCCCGCTTCAAGGGCCCACGCTACGACGGCTCCGGGCTGCTCGACGCCAAGCTCCTCATCGAGGAGTACCAGCGTCAGTTCCCCGCCGATGCCATCCGCTCGGGCATCACCGAGGGCCTCGACGCGTGGATCGACGAGTCCGCCGCGCAGCAGGTCCTCGATACCGCCCGCTGGTATCTCCAGGTCGACGACGACGCATCCGCGCGGTTCGTGCTCGCACGTCTCATCCGCCGCCACCCCGCGACCGACGCCGCCGACGAAGCGCTGGACATGATGCTCGAGCGTGAATGGGTCACCTTCGAACCCGCCGAGCCCAACCCCAGCGACGCCGCCGAGTCGGAAACGGCCTCCCAGAATACACAGCCCGCCACCGATTCCGAGGAACCCTCCCCATGATCGGGTGCTTCCCCTCCATCATCCTCGCGGCCATCATCGCGCTGGGGCTCGCCCTCATGCCGGGCTGCGCTTCATCCCCCAATCAGGGCTACGCCTTCGATTCCACGTTCGACGAATCGATCAACACGATCGCGATCCCCATCTTCCGCAACGAGACCACATCCCGGGGCATCGAGGTCCAGCTCACCGAAGCGATCATGAAGCAGGTCAGCCAGCGCACCCCGTGGCGCCTCACGCCCTCCGACCGCGCGGACACCACGCTCGTCGGCGTCGTCACAGGCACCACGCTGCGGGCACTCTCCGACGACCCGCAGACAGGCCTCGTCCAGGAGCAGGCCGTGCAGGTCACCATCCGCTTCGAGTGGCGTGACAACCGCTCGGGCGAAATCCTTGTCGCGCGCGACAACTACAGCGCCTCCGCCGTCTTCCACCCTTCCAGAGCGGTGGGGGACCGCCTCGAGCTCGGGCAGCGCAGCGCCATCGAGGAACTTGCCAGCGATATCGTCTCGGACATGCGTTCAAGCTGGTAATACCCAATTTCGACCGAAAATCGATCCCCCACCCCGCCGCATGCGTACACAATCGGGCGGCCGTGCAACACCACAGCGCTATGATTCGCGTCCCGACGCCTGTTCTGTCGCATTCGAAGCCATCCGGGGAAATAGATACCCCGCATCGGTCGATATTCTGAACGCGGCCGACCACATTCTCCTCGATCCGAGAAGCAACACGGATCGAAGCCGTCCACACGGACGAAGACACCCCACGAATACTTATGCCTGAACAGAAACCCGAAAACAACAAGCCCAACCCGCAGGACCCCAACGGAAACAAGCCGCCGGTGCCCAATAAGCCGCAGAGCCGTGGCATGTTCGGGTTCTTCGCGATCATGCTCATGGTCCTCATGCTTGTGATGTTCCTCTCCTCCGCGGAGAAGGGCTCCGAGCTGACGTTCTCCGAGTTCGAGACCTCTTACGTTCAGGGCACCATCAAGAAGGACACCGTGATCCTCCGCGACAGCGCCATCACCGCCGTCGAGGTCCAGCCCGAGGTCGATGCCAACAAATCAAAGGACCGTCTGGTCCGCGTCCCACTGAACACGGGCACCCGCGAGCTCTACGCCGCGAAGCTCGATGAGCTCACCAACGGGAAGTTCAAGTCCCCGCCGCCCTCCGGCTGGATCAACTTCCTCTACATGTTCGGCCCCATCCTTCTCCTCATCGCCATCATCTGGTTCATGCTCGCACGAGGCATGCGCGCAGCGGGCGGCGGCGCGGGCATGATCGGCTCCTTCGGCAAATCCCGTCACAAAACCATGACCAAGGAGATGACCGGCATCACCTTCAAGGACGTCGCCGGCATCGAGGAAGCCAAGTCCGAGGTCACCGAGATCATCGAGTTCCTCAAGAACCCCAAGCGATTCACACGCCTCGGCGGGCGCATCCCCCGCGGCGTCCTCCTCGCAGGCCAGCCCGGCTGCGGCAAAACGCTCCTCGCCAAGGCCATCGCCGGCGAAGCAGACGTCCCCTTCTTCAGCATCTCTGGCTCAGACTTCGTCGAGATGTTCGTCGGCGTGGGCGCGAGCCGCGTCCGAGACCTCTTCAAGCAGGCCAAGGACTCTTCGCCCTGCATCATCTTCCTCGACGAGATCGACGCCATCGGCCGACGCCGCGGCGGCGGGTTCTCCGGCGGCGGAAACGACGAACGCGAGCAGACGCTCAACGCCATCCTCGTCGAGATGGACGGCTTCGCGTCCGGCGACGGCGTCATCGTCATCGCCGCGACGAACCGACCCGACGTCCTCGACCCCGCGCTCATCCGCCCGGGCCGATTCGACCGTCAGATCATGGTCCCGCTCCCCGACGTCGCCGGCCGCCTCCAGATCCTCAAGGTCCACGCCAAGAAGGTCAAGCTCGGCCCCAACGTCGACCTCGAGAAGATCGCCCGAGGAACCCCCATGTTCTCCGGCGCCGACCTCGCCGCCATCATCAACGAGGCCGCCATCTCCGCGACCATGCTCGACAAGGAGTTCATCGAGCACGAGGACCTCGAAGAAGCACGCGACAAGGTCAAGTTCGGCCGCGCCAACAAGTCACGCGTCCGCGAGAAGGAAGAGAACAAACTCGTCGCCTACCACGAGGCCGGCCACGCCGTCCTCCAGGCACTCCTCAAGGACTCCGACCCCCTCCACAAGGTCACCATCATCCCCCGAGGACAGTCCGGCGGCGCGACATTCTCACTCCCCGAGAAGGACCGCATGGGCTACTCGCTCAAGTGGCTCCACGCCACCATGCGCGTGATCTGCGGCGGCCGCATCGCCGAGGCCAAGGCCATGGACGACGTCTCCTCCGGCGCTTCCTCCGACATCCAGCAGGTCACCCGCCTCGCACGCGCCATGATCCTTGAGTGGGGTATGAGCTCCAAGCTCGGTTTCGTCAACTACGCCGGCGAGGACTCCCGCGAGATGTACATCCCCGACAAGGACTACTCCGATGACACCGCACGCGTCATCGACGAGGAAGTCCGCCGCATCGTCGACGAGGCCTACGCCGACGCCGAACGCATGCTCCTGGACAACTGGGAGAAGGTCGAGGCCGTCGCTCAGGCCCTCCTCAAGTACGAGAACCTCACCGCCGACGAGGTCCACACCCTCATGCGCGGCGAATCCCTCGGCCGCTCCACCGTCGCCGACCTCCTCGGCTCCGGTCCCTCCGGCAAGTCCAAGGGAAACACACCCAGCATGAAGAAGCCAGAAGCCGCCACCGAAGGCGAAACCGACATGCCCGGCGACACAGTCCCCGACCCGGCATAACGGCGAACCCAAGTGTGCACATGAGCCCGGCGATCTGCCGGGTTTTTCTTTAAGGTGTAACGGGAACAGCTACTCGCGATGCAGTTGCGCAGTGCGACAAAGCATTCTTCTGCTATCCTGATTTCATGCAGGATCAAGATTCATCAAACACTACCCCCGACACCCCACACCGCCACGCATGCATCAAATGCAGCTACGACGTCTCCGGCATCGACCCGCACGGCGCATGCCCCGAATGCAACACGCCCATCATCTCCACCTGCATCACCTGCAATTACGACCTCTCAGGGACCGCGCCCGAAGCCCCCTGCCCGGAGTGCGGCACGCCCGTCTCCTGCTCCATGGGCAACAGCGCCCTCGGAGAGGTACCCACGCAACGCCTCAAGTCCGTTCACACCGGATTCCGCCTCGTCACCAACGGCATCCTCATCTACATCGTCTCGATCATCACCACCATGATCCTGACCTTCGTCATTGTCAACAACCCCAGCTTCAACTACCCGTTCACCGCCGGCGCCGCCATCATCAACAACGGGCTCATCATCATGATCATCGCCGGCTGGCTCAAGCTCTCCGCCCCGCTCGAAGGGCTCACACCACGCCTCGACGCCGCAGACAAACGCTCCTTCAACCGCGTCATGCTCTGGATCTTCGCGGGCACAACCGCCCTCACCCTCATCTACGGGCTCATCCCCAGCGACCCACTGGAGGTGACCACCGTCGACATCGTCTTCGGCATCTTCTCACTCCTCTCACTGGTCGTGATGCTCCTCGTGTTTATCTCCAACGTCATGTACATGGGCTGGTTCGCCAGGCTCGTCCGCAACCGAAAGATGGCACGCCGATCGAAGCACTTCGTCTGGTACGGCCCACTTATCGCCATCGTCGGCATGCCCATCTTCTTCATCGGCCCGCTCATCACCCTCGTCCTCTACTGGAACCAGATCGAGTACGTCCGCCGCGACCTCAAAAAGGTCATCCAAGCACGCAAAGACATCTGAGCACAATCGCACCCCCTGTTCTGATACACTCCGCGCAGCATGGACCACCTCACCGCCCTCCGCCAAGACCTCCACGCCCACCCCGAGCTCTCCGCCAGCGAGCACGAGACCCACGACCGCATCGTCGCCCACCTCCGCGCCCACGCCCCGGGCATCGAGATCGCCGAGCGCGTCGGTGGCACGGGCCTGCTCGCCATCGTCGCGCCCGACTCCTACACCCGCACCATCGTCTACCGCGCTGACACGGACGCCCTGCCCATCGTTGAGGAAACCGGCGCCCAGCACACATCGACCGTCCCCGGCGTCATGCACGCCTGCGGTCACGACGGCCACGCCACCATCGCCGCCGCCATCACCGAGCACGTCGCCACAAACCCGCTCAAGGACACCCGCCTCATCGTCGTCTACCAGCCCGCCGAGGAGATCGGCACCGGCGCCCAGGCCATCCTCTCCGACCCACGCTTCACCGAGCTCATCCACGACCCCGAAACCACCCGCGCCCTCGCCATCCACAACCTACCGGGCTACCCGCTGGGCCAGCTCGTGCTCCGCGCCGGCCCCATGTGTCCCGCGTCGCTCGGCCTCCGCCTTCTTCTCCGCGGCATCGGCGGCCATTCATCCCAGCCGCACCTCTCCCGCTCCCCGCTGCCCGCGGGAGCATCGCTCGTCCCGCAGCTCACCGAGCTCCCCAAACGCATCGAGCGTGCCGGCTCCCTCGTCACCATCACCCACCTCAGCGCCGGCATCGACGCCAACTTCGGCATCACGCCCGACACCGCCGTCCTCTGCGCCACCCTCCGCGCCCTGCGAAGCGAACACCTCGACACCCTGCTCACCAAGGCCCTCCAGCTCGCCCAGCGCACCGCCGAGGACGCCGCCCTCACCCTCGAGCACACCACCCACGAGCAGTTCGCCGCCGCCGTCAACGACGAAACCCTCGCCGCCCACGTCACCGACATTGCCGAGCGTGAGAACCTCGCCTACACCACACTCGACCACCCCATGCCCTGGTCCGAGGACTTCGGCTACTTCGGCGACCACTTCCCCGCCATGCTCATCGGCATCGGCTCCGGCGAATCCCAACCCCACCTGCACGCCAGCACCTACGACTTCCCCGATGCGCTGATCCCAGCGGCCGTCCGTTCACTCGAAGCCATCATCCGGGCGCTCTGAGCGAAAAAACAAGGGCGCCTTCGCGCCCTTCGTGGTCTTCGCGTTCCAACCGAAAATCACACACCCATCGCCACGATCGTGTCCGCGAGCTTGATGAACCCCGCACGGTCCGCGCCAGCGCCGTAGTTCACGATCCCATTCTCCTCGGGCGCGTGCTCCACGCACTGCTCATGGATGTGCAGCATCACCTCATTCAGCTTGTCCAGCGCCCGCTCCTTGGTCCACGCGTCGTGCGATGCGTTCTGGTGCATCTCAAAGCACGACGTCGCCACCCCGCCCGCGTTCGCGGCCTTGCCCGGGCCAAAGGTCACGCCCTTGTCAAGGAACACGCCGCGTGCCCTGTGCGTGCAGGGCATGTTCGCCCCCTCGGCCACGAACTGACACCCGCGGTCCGCGATCGTCTTGGCATCCTCTTCCTCGATCTCATGCTGCGTCGCGCACGGCAGCGCCACATCGTGATCCACATGCGACCACGGCTTGTCCTCGCGGAAGAACGCGCACCCGTCCCCCTCCCAGTCCTTCAGCCGCCCGCGCTGGCTCTCCTTGAAGTCGATCAGCTCCTCGACCTGCTCCTCGCTGAACCCATTCTCGCAGATCAGCGCACCCCCAGAGTCCGACAGCGACACAACCTGCGCCCCCTTCTCACGCGCCAGCTCCGCGGCATACAACGCCACGTTCCCCGCGCCCGAGATCGCCACTCGCTTCCCTTCAAGCTCCTCGCTGCGGTGCTTGAGCATCTGCTCCACGAAGGTCACCGCGCCGTACCCGGTCGCCTCCGTGCGCCCCAGCAGCCCGCCCATCCCCAGCGGCTTGCCGGACATCGACCCGTCCCGCAGCTTCGTGATCTTCATGTACTGCCCATACAGATAGCCGATCTCACGACCGCCCACGCCGATGTCGCCCGCAGGCACATCAACGTTCGCGCCGATGTGCCGGTGCAGCTCACGCATAAACGCCTGACAGAACCGCATGATCTCGTTGTCGCTTCGGCCCTTCGGGTCAAAGTTCGAGCCCCCCTTGCCCCCGCCGATCGGCTGCCCGGTCAGCGCGTTCTTGAAGCACTGCTCATACGCCAGAAACTGCAGCGTGTCCTCATCGACCGTCG
>JAEPOJ010000040.1 GCA_017642965.1 Phycisphaerales bacterium | reverse complement strand
GCCTATTGCCTATTGCCTATTGCCTATTGCCTATTGCCTATTGCCTATTGCCTATTGCCTATTGCCTATTGCCTATTACCCAAATCTCCGCCCCTCTTCACTCCATCCGCAGGCGATCAAGCAGCTCACCTCCGCCCACAAGCTCGCTCCCCTCAACCCGCACGTGTGCCAGCTCGCCCGTCCGGTGCGCGCCCGGCATCGTCATCAATCCGTTGCACAGCGTGCTCACGATCCGGGCGCAGTTGGGATTGTGGCTCACGACCGCAACGCACCCGCTCCCCTTCGCATCATTGAGCACATCCATCATGTCGCTCAGCGAGCGATCCGCGCCGAGGCGATCGTCGATCTGCGCCTCCATGCCCAGCGCCTCCCAGATCGGCTCCGCCGTCTCCCGTGCCCGCGGGTAGGGCGACGACAGCACGAGCTCCGGCTTCGCATCGCGTTTGACGATCGTCTCGGCGAGCCACTGGGCCTGACGGTGACCCTTGGGGCGCAGCACCCGATCACGATCGAGCCCCGAGTTCGAATCCTCTTCCGCCTTGCCGTGGCGGATCACATAGATATCCATCATCTCTCCCATCAATCAAGAACCAGCGCTCAGACTCAGCCCCAGCGCGTGCCCCGCCCAGGCGCACAGCAGCCCGATGCCCACACTCAACGCCGCGTACACGATCGCCGTCAAGACGCGCCCGCTCTGCATCAGATCGAGCATCTCCCATCCAAACGATGAGAACGTGGTAAACCCGCCCAGCACGCCCACAACGAGCGCAAGACGGATCGCCTCATCACCCTCCTTGGGCTCGCCCAGCAGCCCCCACGCCAGCCCGATCAGCGCACACCCGAGCAGGTTCACACCAAACGTCGCGACCGGGTACATGCTCAGCCAGTGGGGGGTGTCCGCGTCCGCGGGCGTCATGCGTGCAACCAGCACACCCGCCCCGTACCGCAGCGAAGCGCCGCACCCACCGCCCAGAAAGACCAGAAATAGCTTGAGCATGCGATGACACTAGCCGAAATCGCCGGGCTTTTCAGGTCCGATCAGCGTCCGGGCACGATCGGCCCGTCCTCGCTCGCGTGGCGGTACGCGCTGAGCACGCCCAGCACCACCAGCACGATGCTGGATGTCCCGCTCAGCGCCTGCCACACATTCCGCCAGTTGTGGTACCACCACGCCTCGAACCCGTCGTCCTTGGCCCAGTTCCAGATCACCACACTCACCGGGAACAGCACCGTCACGACCACCGCCATCGTCAGAAGCCCGCTCCAGATACCCAGCCAACGCGATCCACGCCCGCCAGCGGCTTGCCTCGCCGCGATCCCGATCAAGGCGCCCGCTGGCCACACCAACGCCACCAGGCGCATCTGCGCACCCGCCGCCGTCAGCCCCGCCACCAGCATCAGCCAGACGCACCAGCACGCGCCCGCCATCGCCAGCGCCGCGAAAGCCCCCCGTGCCGCCCGAGCATCGCTCCATGGGACATACTCGACCGGTTTACCCGGCACAGCCGGTGCCCCCAGCCCGTAGCGTTCGTTCATCGCCGCGCACACGTCGCGTTCCCGATCCGAGGCCTCTCCGAGCTCGATCGCTGCCCGCTCGCTCGAATACGAGCCCAGCGAGCCGAGGTACGCAGCGATCCCGGCCCGGGCCGACTCATCAAGCTCGAGCCCCAGCCCGCTGTACACCTTTCCCAGCGTGCCCATCGGATCGCTGCGCAGGTCCTTGAACCGCACGCGGACCCATCGCGACGAATCGATGCCCGCCAGCTCATCGCCGCACTTGCGCTCGGTCTCGTCATACTCCGCGACAACACCGTCGCGGATCTCCTGCACGCCCGGCAGGTCCTGCAACGCATGGTTCCGCAGCGCATGGAACATCCGCACGTTCGAGTCGATCACCGATCCGGGCTCGCGTACGAGATGCACAAACCGCACGCGTCCCCCGAACAGCCGGTCAAGCTCGCCCACCCGCGCCGTATGGCTCGGGCTCTTGAGCACCACGATCCGGTCACGCTTCCCGCGTGTGAGCTTGAACACAAACCGCCGTGTCAGCGATCGCCAGGCCCCGAGCTGCTTTTCGTCGAGCCCCTCCAGCGCGTGCCAGCCCTGCCACCGATCCCGGTTCCGCGGAAACACATGCCGCCCCGCGATCGAAGAGCACCCACCCCATGTCGCCAGCGCAAAGTCGTCCTCCCCGGGCCAGGCCGGGCCAAAGCCAACCCGGTCCTGCGGCCGCGTCCGCCCAAGGAAGGGCACCAGCAGCACCCGAACGATCGACCACGCCAGAACATACCCCTGCCCCGCGAGGCACTGATACCAACGCGGCGTCACAAACCGCTCATCGCACGTCAGCAGGTTCTGCAGGTGCGTCGTCCCCGATCGGTAATACCCAAGCACCACGATGACCTGCGGCGCGTGCTGGTCGAGCAGCCGCCGGTTCTGCGGCACCTTCGACCAGGCCCACCACAATACCCGCTCATGGACCGAGATCACCGTTCCGACAAAGCTCGTGAACAGCACGAACGCGAGACGCGGCCAGTACTTGGGATGCACCCCATCAGCGCGCCCGAGCATCCGGAGCCAAACATCCAGCGGCGCCAGCGCAAGCAGATGCGCCACCGGCAACGCGATGCCAATCCGACCCCACCCTTGGCGTTGATCCTGCTCTGAGCGCACAGGCACACCTTATCCCATCGCACACCACAACGCGCTGCGTCCGCCCCGATTCCGCACGTCCCAGTCCGTTGCCGGCGCGGACTACCATCGTTGTGGAGAGGGACCGCACGACGAAGGAAGGACTCATCCCATGTCATTCATGACCGCTCGCTTCGCACCGTTCGCCCTCGCCGCCGCATCATCGCTGATGATCGCGGCCTGCTCGTCGTCCCAACAGACCATCCAGCACACCAGCCAACAGAGCACCCAGCCCGAGTCGGCACGAGAAAGCGCCTACCTCACCCCGGCGTCCTACGACGCACGCCTGACCGGTGTGGCCTACCCATTCCCCGTCAAGACGTACCGCTTCGAGGCCCAGCAGCAGACGCTGGAAATGGCATACATGGACCTGCAGCCGGATCAGCACAATGGCCACACCGTCCTGCTGATGCATGGCAAGAACTTCTCAGGCAGCTCGTGGGAGCGCACCGCCAATGATCTGCTCGACAAGGGCTACCGCGTCGTCATACCCGATCAGATCGGGTTCGGGAAGTCTTCCAAGCCGCGGCACTACCAGTTCACCTTCCATGCGCTCGCAACCAACACGCGCAACCTGCTCGACAAGATCGGTGTCGACAACGTCGCGGTGGTGGGGCACTCCATGGGCGGGATGCTGGCCTCACGATTCGCGCTCATGTTCCCGGATCGCGCCGAGAAGCTCATCCTCGTCAACCCCATCGGGCTCGAGGACTGGCAGCACCACGTCCCCTACCTCACCATCGAGCAGTGGTACGCCAACGAGCTCAAGAAGACGCCCGAGGGTGTCCGCAACTACATGCGCGAGAGCTACTACGACGGCAACTGGGCACCCGAGTATGAAGAACTCGCCAAACTCCAGATGAACTGGACCCAGAGCCCCGACAAGCAGCGCCTCGCATGGGTCTCCGCGCTCACCTACGACATGATCTTCACCCAGCCGGTCATCCACGACTTCGACCGCATCCAGGTGCCGACCCTGCTCATCATCGGCACCCGCGACCGCACGGCCCTGGGCAAGAACCTCGTCTCCCCGGAGGTCCGCGCCACCCTCGGTCGCTACGAAAAGCTCGGCAAGAACGCGCAGGCGATGATCCCCAACGCCAAGCTCGTCGAGATGGACGGCATCGGGCACATCCCGCAGGTCGAGGACTACGACACGTACTTCGACGCGATGTCGGCTTTCCTCGCCGACTGAGCCCCCCGCACCGAAAACCACCATCCACGACCGGCGATCTCCACATCCCACGCATATGGTTGTTCAATGACCCACGCACTGCTCACCAAACTCGGCCTCGACAACCACCCACGCGTCATCACCGATGTACGCGGCGACGAGACACCCGAGAAAGACAACGTCATCCTCTCCATGAACCCCGCAACCGGCAAGCCCATCGCCGGTGTCACGCTCGACTCCAAGGAGGACTACGAGCGCATCACCGCGCAGGCAGCCGAGGCGTTCAAGGAGTTCCGCAAGATCCCCGCACCCAAGCGCGGCGAACTCGTCCGCCGCATCGGCAACGCCTACCGCGACGTGCTCGAAGAGCTCGGCTCGCTCGAAACACTCGAGATGGGCAAGATCAAGGCCGAGGGCATCGGTGAAGTCCAGGAAACCATCGACATCGCCGACTTTGCCGTCGGTCAATCCCGCCAGCTCTGGGGCAAGACCATGCCCTCCGAGCGCCCGGAGCACGCCATGAAGGAGCAGTGGCTCCCGCTCGGCCCCGTCGGCATCATCACCGCGTTCAACTTCCCCAACGCCGTCTGGGGATGGAACGCCATGCTCGCCGCGGTCTGCGGCGACACCTGCGTCTGGAAGCCCTCGCTCATGGCGCCCCTCACCTGCATCGCCACCAACGAGATCGCCCAGCGCGTCGCGTCGGAGATGGGCTACGAGAACATCTTCCAGTACGTCATCGGCACCGACGACATCGTCGGCGAGTCGATGATCAACGACAAGCGCTACCCGCTGATCTCCGCCACCGGCTCCTGCCGCATGGGTCGCCACGTCGGCGCCACCGTCGCCAAGCGCCTCGGCAAGTGCCTGCTCGAGCTCGGCGGCAACAACGCCGTCATCATCACCGAGGACGCCAACCTCGACCTCGCGCTCAAGTCCACCGTCTTCGGCTCCGTCGGCACGGCCGGCCAGCGCTGCACCACCAGCCGCCGCCTGATCATCCACGAGTCCATCGCCGACGACTTCTGCGACAAGCTCGTCAAGGCCTACGAGACCGTCAAGATCGGCGATCCGCTCGAGGACGGCGTCCTCATGGGCCCGCTCATCAACGAGCAGTCCGTACAGGCATACGAGCACGCCGTCAAGTCCGCCAAGGAGCAGGGCGCGACCGTCCTCACCGGCGGCGAGCGCATCACCGACATGCCAGGCGAGCTCGCGGGCGGCCACTTCGTCAAGCCCACCATCATCCGCGTGCCAAGCTCCAACGAGCTGCCCATCGCGATGGAAGAGACCTTCGCCCCCATCCTCTACGTCTTTACCTTCAAGACCCTCGAGGAAGCGATCGACATGCAGAACAGCGTCGATCAGGGCCTGAGCTCCGCGATCTTCACCGGCGCATCCAACAGCGCCCAGCGATTCCTCGACCCCTCCGGCGCAGGCTCCGACTGTGGGCTCGCCTACGTCAACCTCGGCACCTCCGGCGCCGAGATCGGCGGCGCGTTCGGAGGCGAGAAGGACACCGGCGGCGGCCGCGAATCCGGCTCAGACGCCTGGAAGGCCTACATGCGCCGCCAGACGTGCACCATCGGTTTCGGGGATACACTTGCACTGGCACAGGGGATCAAGTTTGAGTGAATCAAGACTCCAATCCGACGCCCTCGCATTCGCCGCCGTTGAGATGGTCCAGTCCGGCATGAAGGTCGGCCTCGGCGCCGGCCGAACAGCCGCACGCGGCATCGCCGCCCTCGCGGAACGTGTCAAAGACGAGGACCTCGACGTCGAATGCGTCGCCGCCTCCGAGCAGGCCGAAGACCTCGCCCGCTCGCTCGGGCTCCGCATCACCGACTTCGCCCTCCTCGAAGAGCTCGACATCCTCATCGACGGCGCCGACGCCGTCGACCGCCACATGCAGGTCATGAAGGGCTCCCGCGGCGCGATGACCCGCGAACGCATCATCTGCTGGGCATCCAAGCGGACCGTGTTCATGGTCACCGAGAACAAGGTCGCCGAATCCCAGATCGGCGCGGGCACGCCGCTCCCCATCGCCGTCATGGCCTTCGGGCTCGTCTCCACACGCAACGCGCTCCGCCATGTCGGAATCAACGGCGTCATCCGCCAAGACATGGACGGGCGCCTCTTCATCACCGACAACGGGAACCTCGTCCTCGACGCGAGCTTGCGAGGCGACGAAAACCTCGCCCAACTCGCCACCGAACTCAACGACATCCCCGGCGTCATCGACCACGGCCTCTTCATCGACGAAGCCGACATCATCCTCATCGAGAAGGAAGACGGCTCAATCGAACGCCTCGAACGCGCAGGATTGTGAATCACAAACCGCGTTTAGACAGTCCCAAGCCGCCATCAGGCGGTTTTTTCTTTCGTCATAACGAGTTACCTGTCATACTGGACCCGTCCAAGATCATCGGCCACTTCCAGCCGTGCGTGCCTTGGACGATGCGACAGGAAGCGGCCGCTGATCGTTCTCGAAAGGAATCGATCATGCAGACCGTCTCTCAACTCCTCGAAGCCAAGCCTACCAACACCGTCCACACCATCGGTCAGGGCCGCACGGTCATCGAAGCCGCCGAACGCATGAACCTGTACCGGATCGGCGCGCTCATCGTCACCGACACGCTCGGCCACATCGCCGGCATCATCACCGAACGCGACATCCTCACCCGCGTGATCACCGAACGCCTCGACCCCGCAGAGACGCTCGTGCACGACATCATGACCCGCGACCTCATCACCTGCTCCCCCAACACCCCCCTCGAGCACGCCCGCGAGATCATGACCAAACGCAAGATCCGCCACATCCCCATCACCAACCCGGGCGACAGCACCACCCTCCACGGCCTCATCTCCATCGGTGACCTCAACGCCGCCGCCAACCAGGACCTCACCATCGAAGTCCTCTCCCTCCGCGAATACATCACGCACGGCTAGATCTACTGGTTGAACAGGCATTGCTCCTCCCCCGTCCTGACGGGGGAGGTGGCTCGCGCAGCGAGACGGAGGGGGCATCCGATGAACAATCAAGGGTGAGCACACAAGCCCTCCATCGAGCACTCAGAACCTCTTCGTGCCCTTCGTGCCCTTCGTGATCTTCGCGTTCAACCCTCTTCTCTGCGCCTCCGCGTCACCTTTGCGTCCTCTGCGTTCAAAAAAGTAACCACCTACCATCCCCAATGCCAGACGCCCCTCCCCACACCAACCGCCTCGCCAACGAGACCTCCCCCTACCTCCTCCAGCACGCCCACAACCCCGTGGACTGGCACCCCTGGTCCGACGAGGCCTTCGAGCTCGCCCGCCAGCGTGATGTCCCCGTGTTCCTCTCCATCGGCTACTCCACCTGCTACTGGTGCCACGTCATGGAGCGCGAATCCTTCGAGTCGGTGGATATCGCCCGCCTCATGAACGACAAGTTTGTCTGCATCAAGGTCGACCGCGAGGAACGCCCCGACCTCGACGAGATCTACATGGCCGCCACCACCACATTCACCGGCTCCGGCGGCTGGCCCATGTCCGTCTTCCTCACTCCAGACGCCCGCAAACCCTTCTACGCCGGCACCTACTTCCCGCCCGAGCCCATGCACAACCGCCCGTCGTTCCCCGATGTGCTCCAGGGGCTCAGCCAGGCGTGGAAGGAACGCCGCGACGAGGTCGTCGAGCAATCCAAGACGCTCGCGAATGCGGTGGCCGAGCAGGTCAGCGCATCATCCAACCCCGTCCCCGTCGGCGAACCGCACCTCACCAAGGCCCTCGCATCCCTCCTCCAGCGCCTCGACCAGACCAACGGCGGCTTATCCGGCGCACCCAAGTTCCCCCAGCCCGTCTTCCTCGAGTTCCTCCTCGACATGCGACCTGTCGCCGACACCGCCACCAAATCCGCCATCGACCTCGCGCTCAAGAAAACCCTCGACGCCATGGCCACCGGGGGCATCCATGACCAGATCGCCGGCGGCTTCCACCGCTACAGCGTCGACGAGTTCTGGACCGTCCCGCACTTCGAGAAGATGCTCTACGACAACGCCCAACTCGCCCGCACCTACACCCGCGCCTCCGCCGTTCTCGACGACCACTACTACGCCGGCGTCGCCCGCCAGACCCTCAACTACTGCCTCGCGGAGATGACCGACCCCGAGAACCCGGGCGTCAACGGGTTCTACTCCGCACAGGACGCCGAAGTCGACGGCAAAGAAGGCCTCAACTATCTCTGGACCCGTGACGAGTTCGAAGAAGCCCTCGCCGATCACCCCGACCTGCAGCCCCTCGCCATCGATCTCTACGGGCTCGACGCGTCGCCCAACTTTCAGGACCCGCACCACCCCTCCGAGCCCCGCCGACACGTGCTCCGCCTGTCCTCGCGCTTCGAGGACTTCGCCCAGCGCCACAAGCTCGACGCGCCAACCTTCTTCGAGCACCTGGGCACCATCAACACCACCCTCCTCAAACACCGCGCTAAGCGCAAGCAGCCGCGCCTCGACGACAAGGTCCTCGTCTCCTGGAACGCGATGCTCATCCCCGCGCTCGTCGAGGCCGGACGCGTCTTCGAGCGTGACGACTACATCAACGCCGCCAAGAGCGCCGCGCGGTTCATCCTCACCACCATGTGCGACGAATCGGGCACCCGCCTGCGAACACACCGCAGCGGCACCAGCGCCATCCCCACACTCCTCGAGGACCACGCCCACCTGCTCGAAGCGCTCCTCGCGCTCAACGCGAACCCGTCCACCGCCGACGAGTTCCCGCTCGAGGACATCATCGCCCTCGCCGACGAGACCCACGGGCTCTTCGCCGACGAATCGGGCACCTACTTCGACACACGCGAGGACGCCAAGGACCTCTTCGTTCGCACGCGCTCGCTCCACGACGGCGCCACCCCCGGCTCATCGGGCGTCATGCTCCACGCCCTCATCGCCCTCGCCCACCGAACCGGCGAACCCCGATTCGCCGAGCGCGCCGCCAAGCTCATGCAGTCCATCTCCGCGACACTCGCCGAGCACCCGCTGGGCACCATCAACTCCACGCGGGCCCTGCTCACCATGCTCGCACGCCGCGACCGCTACCACACCCTGATGTACTTCGCCGCCAATGACGGGTCCGACTCGCTCGAGCGTTCGAAATCACCCGTCGCGGTCCTCGTCTCCACCGACGAGATCACTGTCGCCGACGACACGCCCGCCACGTTCAAGATCCGCCTGCAGATCGAAGACGGCTACCACATCGCCGCCGCCGACACCGGGGATTCACAGGCCGCCAAGTCCCTCTACCCCATGCGCGTCGGGCTCATCTCCGGCCAGGGCATCGCCGTCTACGCCGACTACCCCGAGGGCCAGCCCATGGGCGTGGAGTCAGTGGGGGAGTTCAACGCCCACACCGGCACCCTCGACTTCGAGGTCGCCATCGAAAAAGCCCCGGGCATCGGGGCTTCGGACGGTGATCCAGTCCTGGGCATCTCGTTCCAGCCATGCTCCGATCAGGCCTGCATGCAGCCCCAGACCGTCCGCCTGGACATCGCCGTGACCATCAGGTGAGGATCACGAATCGTTCTGGCCGATCCAGAACGCGGTCCCGACCGCGAAGATCGCGAACATGATCTGGAAGGGGTGCTTGAAACTCTCGATCACGACGTTCAGCGTAAACTCACCGCTCATCGAGCTGAGTTCTTCCGCGAGCTCATTGTGCGCATCAACGGCGCTGTAACGACGCTCACTCCGCTCGTTCTCACTCAGCTGATCCCACTCGTTTCGCACCTGAGTAATGATCTCATCGGGATAATCGGCAGGCCAAATCGCCGCCTGGTTGTACAGGTGCGGGTCGGGCCAGTCGATCGACTCACCGATATCGCTCAGCTCGATCACCATCTCATCCGCGAGAACCTGCATCGCCCAATCCACATCAACGTCCCGGTACGAGTTTAGCCCGTAGATATCAGAGATATCCCGCCTGAATCGCAGCTGCTCCGCATCCGACATGTCCGTCCAGCGATCGTAAACCTCGTCCTGAAACGACTCGGGATAGTCATCAGGCCATTCCGCGATCTGGATGGGCAGCGTGAGATCATTCCAGGCAATATCCTCGCCCGCATCGATCTTCTGTTTGCAGAGCTCGAACGTCATATTGGCGAGCACATCGTTCTCGCTCAGGTCGTACACGTTCGCCGTGCCGACATCGAAAGGATTGCCGCCGAAGTCACGCTCGAAGATCATGTTCAACGCAACGTACTTGCCAGCGCCGATCGACAAGATTGCCATGCATGCAGCGAGCAGGCCGGCGATCATCCCGCCACCCGTTGTCTGCGCCTCACCACCCATCCTCGCACCGAATCCGCAAAGCGCACCGACCGCGATCGCGGTCCAGCGAAACTCGTACCCGGTCGAATACGCTAGCCCCGCCCAGATCGCAGCGCCGATCGCACCGCCGATCAGTGCTCCGATCAGCGGATAGACCGGCCGCATCCCGAGGGAGGCAACATCGTCGATGACGCCAGCCATCTTCGAATCACTTGCGGGTCGTTTCTTAGAAGGGTCTTTGCCAACGCGTGTTTTGTACTCTCTGCCCGTGTCACGGTTGAATCCGCAGTGCAAACAAACAATCGCTTGCTCATCCATCGGATACCCGCACCCCTGACACGAGTGCTCGCCGCCGATCATGTCTTTTTCATCCAGATCCGAAAGGATCGCGGCCATCGAGCCAGCGTCGCCGCTCGGTGCGCTGCTCGCGCTCGACTTGGACGCAGCACCCTTACGCCGCTCGGCACACGCCGTGTGCGCATAGCTCCCGCTCGAATCCTTCACACGCGCCTGTCCTGCACAGCTCTTCCCACAGTGCACACAGATCTTCTCACCCTGACTCATGCAACATCCCCTGCGAAATCCCAAAATGATGATGGGAGATAGAAAAAAACGCGTGCCATATAATGACACGCGTCCAATCCTAGCAAAACCTTACCGAGAGCACAACCCGGAAAAACCCGATCAGCCTTGTTTCGAGTCGTCCGCGATCGAATCACGCATCGAGGTATCCGCGTTGATGTTCTTCATCCGGTAGTAATCCATGACCCCCAGATTGCCCGAGCGGAACGCCTCCGCCATCGCCTTGGGCACCTCGGCCTCCGCCAGAACCACCAACGCCCGGTTTTTCTGCTCCTCGGCCCGGAACTCCTGCTCCTGAGCCACCGCCATCGCTCGCCGCTTCTCGGCCAACGCCTGGGCCACCTTCGTGTCCGCCTGGGCCTGGTCCTCCTGGAGCTTCGCGCCGATGTTGTCGCCGACATCCACGTCCGCGATGTCGATCGAGAGGATCTCGTACGCAGTACCGGCATCGAGCCCACGCCCGATCACCGCCTTGGAGATCGCGTCCGGGTTCTCGAGCACCTTTTTGTGCGATTCCGCCGAACCGATGCTCGAAACGATGCCCTCGCCGACACGCGCCACAACGGTCTCTTCCGTGGCACCGCCAACAAGGCGAGACAGGTTTGTCCGCACCGTCACGCGGGCACGTGCTTTGAGCTGGATGCCGTCCTTCGCGACCGCGTCGATGGTCGGTCGCCCCAGAGTTGGGTTGGGGCAATCGATGACCTTCGGGTTCACCGACGTGTTCACCGCGTCGAGGATGTCACGACCCGCAAGGTCGATCGCCGTCGCGATGCCCCAATCAAGGTCAATATTCGCGTTCGACGCCGCGATCACCGCGCTCACCACATTGCCGACGTTCCCGCCCGCGAGGTAGTGCCCCTCCAGGTCGTCCGTCTCAATATTGTGGATCCCCGCCTTCACAAGGCGGATCTTGTTGATCACGATGACCTGCGGATTCACCTTCCGGAACCGCATCGCCACGATCGACAGCAGGCTCACCCGGGCGCCCGACAGAATCGCCTGGAACCACAGCTGGAAATAGGCGAAAAGCACCGCGATCACGGCCAGAACCACGATCGCTGCAAGACCGATGAGTACCCAAACGATTGGTGACATGCATCACTCCTTCATTGCCGCGGGGTCCTATGCCCCGCCCATGCATCATACCCGCCGCGGGTCACGCACGCATCATCCCGCAGAACGCACCTCGATGGTCAGCCCATCTACCCTGACAACACGCACACGCTCGCCCCGCTCGACCAGCCCGCCCCGCGCAATCGCGTCGTGACGCTCGCCGTTGACCTCGATCACCCCGCTCGGGCGCATCGGCGTCAACGCCGTGCCCTCCTGATCCAGCAGCCGGTTCCGCTTCTCACGCAGTTCCATCTGCGCCGCCTGCCGCTCCTCGGCGATCTCCTCGCCGCTCCGGCCGACCATCGTCCGCCCGAACGGCGTGCTCGGCAGCATCTTGATCGCCGATACAAACGCCATCGGCCCCAGGACCGCGGTGACCAGCAGCCCGCTCGCGCCCCAAACCGGATCGTGGCGGAACAGAAACACGATCCCGGCCACCGCGGAGATTGCCGCGCCGATCCCGAGTATCCCGCCAGAAGGCACGAAGGCCTCGAGCACCATCAGCAGCAAACCCAGCAGCAGCAGCCCGATCCCGATCAGCAGCAGACTCTCCATCACGTATTCTCCGTCTGCGCATCATCATCAGGCCCGTGAGCAACCGGCCCCGCGGGGCCCGCGCCCGCGTCGGAGCCGTCTTCGCTGATTTCCTCGACCTCGATCCGCATCTTGGTCGCGGAAACAACACGCACACGCACGCCGCGTTCGATCGGGCCAAAGGCCGAGTGCACATCCTCGATCTGACCATCAAAGTCCGCCTGCCCGATCGGGTACAGCGGCGTCGTCGTCACGCCCTCGCTGCCAACCTTCACAGACCCGTCATCCATCACGATCGCGTGCAGCATCGATTTCTGAGGCATCCCACCAACACCAGAAGCGCTGCTCAGGATCAAACGATCGAACAACGGCAGATTCTGGGCATTGCGGATAATCAACCACCAGCCCACACCCGCGCTCACAAACGCCAGCAGCACCACCACGGAACCCGTGATCAGCTGCTGCTGCATCTTGGGCGATGACATCGAGCCGCCCGCGCTCACAAACGTTCCGATTAGACCGACGAACACCAGCAGGAAACCGATAACCCCAAACACCCCGAAGCCCGGCATCACAAACAACTCAACCGCGAGGCACAGCAGCCCGCACACGATCGCGAGCACCTCCCACCAGCTGCTCAGCCCGATCAGCGAGTTCGACCCCAGCAGCACGATCAGCGCCACGACCGCCACACCGCCCGCGATGCCCGTGCCCGCCGTCAGCATCTCAATCCCCAACGCCAGCAGGAACACGATGATCAGGAACAGCTTCACGATCGGGTTCGTCAGGAACCGCACCAGCTTCTCGAACACGTTCTCGTTCGTCCGCACGAGCTGCTCGGCACCGAAAAACGCCTTGAGCTCCTCGTCATTCTGCACCGTCGCGGTGCTGAACCCGAAGTCGCGCATGTCCTGCGTCCGCATCACGATCGCCGACGTCCCGTCACAGATGTAACCCACCAGTCGGTAACTCCCCCGATCTTCGGGGGTGATCACGACGCGGTCGGATTCGACCTCCAGCCCAAACTCCAGCGCCCGCTCGCTGTTCCCAAACTCGCGCTGCACATCCTCAAGCGTCTCACTCGCGGGGATGTACCCGCCAGGATTCTCGCTCAGTCCCTCCCCGTCAGCTTGCGAAACCCCGCCCGTATCCCCGACAGGATCCCCCTGCGGATCCTGCGACCCACCGGGATCAGCCGCAGAAGCATCCGGATCTTCGTCATCCACACCAGCATCAGCACCCGCCTCCTGTTCCGCCGACCCATCAGCAGATCCGTCCCCGGGCCCATCCGATGGCTGATACGTCCGCACCCCGCCCGTCACCTGCGCCAGCATCGGACGCCCACGCACCGGCTCACCGTCGAAGAGCATCCGGTACTCGTTCTCGCTGATCGCGAGACGCTCACCCGTCTCAACATCCTCCACCTGCCACAGCTCGATCCCGTCCGTCACGATCGCCTGCACAAGGAACTCGTCGTACCCGCTCCGACGCGCCGAATCCACAACGTCCGCCATCAGCGGTGGCAACGCCTTGGTCCGCTGCTCCGGCGTCAGCGTCTGCATCCCCGTCAAACCGAACATGTCCACCAGGATAATGAGCGCATCACCAAACGACGACGGATCGCTCGTCACGATCTCCCGGCACGCCAGCGAGATGATCGCGCCGCCCGAGTGCGCCTCATCATTCACCCACGCCACCGTATTGCGGATCGAGGAAGACTTGATCGCCTGCGAGATCTCAAGGCACGCACCCAGATCACCCCCCGGCGAGTTGACCTCCAGCACCATCCCATCGAACCCGGCACGCTCCGCCGCCTCCAGGCGCCGCTTCACGCTTACCGCCGTCGTCGCGTCGATCGCACCCTCAACCGTGATCACCACAATCCGGTCCGCCTGGCGAGCCGCCGGGATCGACGACACCTCAACCGGCGTCACCCCCCCCGCGCCCGCACCCCCCTGCGCAAGCGTCGCATTCGAGATGAACGCCATCACCGCCATCGTGGCGGCAAAACAGCGGACCCACAGCCGGAAACGACGCAGTCGGGTTGGTGTTTGATCGTGCACAACCCATTATAAGGGATCAAGGGCCCCGGGGTTCAGCCAAACCGGACCCGATTCCCCAGCACCCCGATCCCCTCGATCTCCACCTCGACCTCATCACCCTCACCAAGCCACACCTGCGGATCACGCGCCATCCCAACACCGCTCGGCGTCCCTGTCAGGATCACCGTGCCAGGCATCAGCGTCGTCCCCTTGCTCAACTCCTCGATCAGCGTCGCCACCGGGAACATCATCTGATCCGTCCGCGCCGACTGCATCGTCTCCCCATTCACGCGGCACTCGATCTTCAGGTTGTTGACATCATGCCCCCTCGCGCGCAGCTCCGCCGGCGTCACAAGCCGCGGCCCGATCGGACAGAACGTATCGAACCCCTTCCCCCGGCAGAACTGCCCACCCGAGCCCTTCTTCTGCCACCACCGCGCCGACACATCGTTCGCGCACGTGTAGCCAAGCACGCAGTCCATCGCGTCCTCGCCCGCCATGTCTCTGCAGAACGCCCCGCCCGAGTGCACCCCGATGACCACCGCCAGCTCCGCCTCGAAGTCCGTCTGGTTCCCGCCAAAGCCAGGATCGCGAGCGATGGGGGGGATCACGATGTCCTCACCATCCCCGATCACCGACGCGACGTTCTTGGTAAACACCATCGGATGATCCGGCGCCTCAAGCCCCTGCTCATGCGCATGAGCCGCGTAGTTGCGACCGATCCCAAAAATCTGCGAAATGGTGACCGACCGGCCGTCAGAGGTGGTGAGTTTCATGGTCCAAGTCTATTCAGAACAAGATCAAAACGAGAAGGATCACGATCAGAAGCTAGTATCCCCCGTGCGTTCTCCCCTCTTCTCCCCAGACTCTTCCTCCCCCGACACCGTCCCGGGCAAGGTCCTCTACCACGCCGCCACGCCCGTCCGCTTCGTCATCTTCGCCTTCCTCTCCTTCCACCCCAACGCCATGCCATGGCTCACACGAGCCAACTACGCCCGCGAGCTGCGAGCCGCGTTCTTTATGCCGTGGGCCATCGCCGCGACAGAAGGCGGCGTCATCGGCTTCATCGTCCGCAAGCTCTACGACGGCATCGTCCCCGACACCACCCTCAACTACGCCGCCGGCGCACTCATCGCCGCACCCGCACTCGCCAACATCACCTCGTTTCTCTGGGCCATCCTCGCACGCGGCAAGCGCAAAGTCCCCTTCATCACCGCCCTCCAGCTCGGCGTCCTCATCTGCGTCGCCCTCATGGCCCTCTCACCCAAAACATCCTCGGGCCTGATCCTCATCGTCGCCGCCGCATTCGGAGCCCGCACACTCCTCGCCGGCATCGTCACCGTCCGCGCCACCGTCTGGGGCGTCAACTACCCCGCCCAGCGTGCCAAGGTCACCGGCAAGTTCCAGACCGTCTCCGTCACCATCACCTCCCTTATCGCCATCGGCATCGGCGCCGCAATGCAGGCCAACGAGGATGCGTTCCGCGTCTTCTTCCCCATCGGCGGCTTCATCGCACTCGCCGGCGTCTCCGCGTTCGCCCGCGTCCGCCTCCGCTCCGAGCGATCCATCCTCCGCGAGGAAGAATGCGACGCCAAACGCAACGAGGGATCGCGCTTCCGCGCCCTCGTCCGCGTCCTCATCGACGACAAGAGCTACCGCAACTACCAGATCTGCCAGCTCCTCATCGGCATGGGCAACATGATGTCCTGGACCCCCTTCGTCATCATCGCCAAGCAGCAGTTCAACCTCGACTACCTCCCCGGCATCCTCCTCACCCAGGTCGTCCCCCTCGCCATGATGCCCTTCACCATCCCGCTCTGGGCCAAGCTCCTCGACTCCGTCCACGTCATCCAGTTCCGCGCCATCCATTCATGGATCTTCGTTGGCACAATGCTCCTCGCCCTCGTCGCCGGGCAGACCAACACCCTCTGGCTCCTCTACGCCGCATCCGTCCTCCGAGGCATCGCATTCGGCGGCGGTGCCCTCGCCTGGAACCTCGGGCACCTCTCCTTCGTCAAGCCCGAAAAATCGCAGGACTACATGGCTGTCCACGTCACCCTCACCGGGCTCCGCGGACTCACCGCCCCCTTCCTCGGCGTCGCCATCTACAACGCCATCGAGACCCACCATCCGGGCGAGGGCTCGTGGTCATTCGCCATTGCCCTCCTCATCACCACCGCCGGAGCCCTCGGCTTCTACCACCTCTACCGCCAGCTCAGGCGAGAGTACACGGGCGATATCTGACCAATCCACGCGCTCAGTAGCCGCCTCAAGCCCCGATAACCCCCTCAGCACGCCTGTAACCCCGCCGATCCACAAAAACCCCCAGTTTGCGGGTTTTCTACTCGCAATCCCCCATTCTCGCGGTACCATTCCAATCCCAAGCAAGGGCCCCGTCCCGTTGTGTTTCGCGAGATGAGAAGAGAGACCCTCAATCACTAACACGCAGACTTGGTGTTTTACAGATGTCCCGTTCTAGCGGGCGTCTTCATTTGTGTGCCGACGATCGCGAGACAGGAGATCGAAGGCAAAGTGTGTGTTCCTGTCTCAACCCACGAGAAAGAGAGAAATGAATATGAACAAGATCGCAATGATCGCAGGCATCGCTGTCGCAGCCACCGGTGCAGCCGCTGGCGTCGCTTCAGAGGTCCTCCTCGAGATCGACCTCTCCGTCACCAACCAGGTCACCATCAGCGCGACCGACGGCCTCGCCTCGCAGTCCGCTTCGGCCTCGAACTTCACCGGCTTCCTCCTCGCCGACTTCTTCGCGACCCCCGGCGCCGGCTTCGGCGGCGTCCTCGGCGCGGACTCCGGCGACCTCACCACCTTCAACAACCCCTCCGACGGCACCCCCTCGGGCTTCGTCGGTGGCTCGAGCGTTGGCCTCAACATCTGGAGCTTCTCCAGCGACGGCACCGTCGACGTTGACGCAGGCGCACAGGCATTCACCGGCTCCGCAACATGGACCCTCGACGCACTCCAGTACGCCGACTTCCTCGCGGGCGCAACCTCCGGCGATATCTACTTCGGTGCTGACACCGACGACGACATCGGCGCTGGCGCAATCTTCATCGGCACCTACAGCGTCGTCCCCGCACCCAGCGCACTCGCGCTGCTGGGCCTGGGCGGCATGACTGCCGCACGCCGTCGCCGCTAATCCAGCGACGCTGCCGTTCATCGAACCCGATGACGCGGCAACACATTGGTCACAATGGCAGCACGGGCTCGAGGGAGCCCGTGCTGTTTTCTCTAAACCCCCGCAGCTACATCACCCCAATGAAAAAACAGCCACCGCGACGCGATGGCTGCTCAGTCTTGGATCATGCCGCAACTCAGGGCAGCTTGTTCTGCAGGTAGTACGCCTTGCCGGCAGGTACCAGCGTCTGCGCATCATAATCGGCACCCGACAGCGAAGTCAGCCCGATACCGGGAACGCTCAGCCAACTCTCAACATCAAAGCTCGGGTACTGCGTGATCCGGCGCGGGAACTGACGCACCCCGATCAGCGTGTCGTCTGCGCCCGTCTGCCAGACCGGCCACGCCCGCAACCCAACCGCTCGGACCTGCGTTTGGCCATCATTGAACCCGTTGCTCTGGTGATATTTCACGCTCGACGAGCCCGCGCTGTACATCGCCGAGTCTTCCCAGTCAAAGTCCTCGGGCAGATACTCCGCCAGCAGCGAAGCGTCACTCATTGCGCTCAGGTCCTCGATATCGATCAGCAGCGTCGCGGGGTTGTTGTACGTCGTGTTGCTCGAACTCGAGCACCCGACAAAGATCTCACAGTCTCCGTCGTTGTCCTGATCACCACCGATCATCAGCCCGCTCGGCGCGCCGTAGTCCATGCTCCCGACCGATCGAACGCCGTAGATCGGCAGCTGCGACGTCGGACGCGTCGAGTGCGTTAGACCACGAATCCCGAACACATCCGTGTCGGTCTCGAACACGGCATGCGCGGTCGGGCCGAGCGTGTCATCCGCATCCCACAGCACCGTCGTTGTTGACGGATCGAGCACGCCCTCACGGTCCAGGATGTCGTACAGATCGCGGATCACATACACCGCGTTCGAACGCGCGTGATAGATCGCGAGATCACTGAGCTTGTCCGTTTCGGATTGAAGATTCGTGAACGTTGTCCCGTCCAGGTCTACCCCGCTGAGGAACTGGTGCGCGAACGCGGCCTGACTGGGATTGCCTGAGGCTGCAGGTGTTCCGCCCTCGATGATGTAGTCCGCGTCGTCCGAATAGAACGAGACCTGATTCTCGCTCATCGAGTTCTCGCTCACGTCGTAAAAATAGTACAGCTGGCTGCCGCACTTCTTGTGCGAACTCGTCGAGTACTGGTCGTAGTAGTACTTGGGGCTCAAGTCCGTCCACGGATCATCGCCACGCACAACCGAGTCGTTCAGGAAGAAGTACAGCCGCCCGGCGTGATACGGGATATCTGCCTCGTCCACCACGCTGTCACTGTTTGTGTCGGTTGTCCAGTTATCGAGATCGTCGTACGTGTCGTCGTCATAATGCAGCGGCGCAGAAACCGCGAGATCGAGCTTCCCGTCCCCGTCGATATCACCAGCCGGCGCAACCTCAAACCCGAAGTGGCGCGGATACTTCGAGGTGTTGATCCCAGTGCTCCAATGCTTGAACTGGCTCCCGACGATCTTCACAGAAAACTCCTCGGTGGTCATCGTCAGCGGCAGCCGATCCGTGACATCATCCGCACCAGAATGGTGCATCTCCGGACGGTTGTGCGTCGTGTCGCTGTCGAACCCGCTCACCCGGTCGATCTCCTGCCAGACATCCTCGGTCGGCAGCAGGAAGACCCAGGCCGCCCCCGCAGCCTGCTGGCGAGCCGTGCCGACGCCGCCTGAGTTCACCGCGTGGCCCTCATCCGAATCGCGATACCACTTTGACGCGATCATCAGGTCGGCCTGCCCGTCATTATTAAAGTCCTGACTCAGACTCACATAACTCGAGTTGGGCGGCGGACCCTCGAACGACTGATACCCGAACTCCTCCTGCTTCTCGGGGCTCACCGGAGGTTCCTCTTCGATCACCAGAAGCCGCACCCACCGCTTCTCCGTGACCGTCTCGTTGCACGAAACATACTTATCCGTGAACGACCAGATCTCGGCCTTCCCCACCATATTCGAGTTCGCGCACAGCATGATCTCATCGCCCGGGAACCCATCGATATCTCCAAGCGTTGTGATCTCGTGCGACCAGATCGCGTTGTTCGCCCCGCCCCAGAAATCCTCCGCACCGATCCGGCGAATGTCGTTCGAATCCCCGGAGTGCGCATCCGAGAAATCATCCTCAATATCACCCGAGTCCGCGCACGTATTCGCAAAACTCGGATTGCCCGACATGATCCGCACGAAACCAACGCGGTCCATGGTCTGCCCAGCGCCGTTGCCAACGCTCCGGTCGTCCACGACCGTCGGTGTCGTGTTCGCGGGGTTGTTCGCCCACGAAGGCGGATGCCCGCTCACCGGGTCGCAAGGCTCACCCCGGTCCTTATCCGCCGTGTACCACGTGATGGCAAAGTCGCCGTACCCATCGTTGTCCACATCGCCAACACCCTGAGCCGTATATGCCAGCACATCGCCGTACGGCGTCATGCCCGGCTCCCCGTTGGGCGAGATCGACGAGTTCAGAAACAAATCGTCGTAATCACTGCTCGATGAGGAATCCAGCGTCGGCCAAGGATCGGCCGAAACAATCGGCCGCCAGTTGATCTTGCCCAATGCGCTCCACTGCACGTCGGCCTCGGCCGAAGCATCGCCAAGCTGATACGTCGTGTACGACTGCCCAACGGCACCCGCAGCAGCGAGAAGAATCGGAACTGTTGCTACTCGATACATAATGCTCCCTTATTTGAGGTGGTGTGAAGTACGTGCAGCGAACCTACTGCTCGTCACACGCAGCCGCAAGCGGAGTTGCCATGCTTTCTATATAAGAAAAGCGTAAATGCGCAGATAGTGCCTGATGTATACAGTTCTATCAAACCTGTTCGCATGCGGGTCGGGTACAGGGCGTGCCGGGATGGGCAGTTTCAGATAGCACAGGTATAGCAGTGCGAAACACAAATGTGAGGCATGTGGACGCAAATAAAGCACGACTTTGTGTTGCCAATCGGAATATTATAGAAATCGAAGCTACAGGCTGGCTCCGACACATGCAGGCCTGGCCGGGCGCGCCGCGCAGCAAGCCCGCCCACGCACGGAGCGCACTTCCGTGCGCCTCATCAAGCGACGACACCCCCGCGTACGACTACATCCAGCCACGATCGAAGCTGACCACGAACCGATGAATTGCATACTCCAGCGGCATCAGCGAAGACGCCCATCACCGCACACCCGCTCAGTCACACCCCGCCTGATACGCCGCGATGAACGCCCCGATATCGAAGAAGTTCATCACGCCGTCGCCGCTGAAGTCGCCGCACAGATCACCCGCGAGCAGGTAATCAACAAACAGCTGCACATCAGCCAGGTTCAGCTCGCCATCGGAATCAAGGTCGACCGCGCAGCCGCTCTCGCCCGTCCGGTTCGGGTGGATGCGCAGCAGGTTAAAGTCGGGGTCGAGCGTCAGGATATCCGCATACCCGTTCCCATCGATATCGCCCACCGCCCACGAGCGGAACCCGCCCCCGGTATCAAGCAGCATCGGCGCGTCGAACCGGCCGTCACCAAGCCCGAGGTGCACCTCGAAATGCTGGTCAAAGGTCAGCGTGTTGCGCCGCCACACCAGCAGGTCCGCGTGCCCATCGAGGTCAAAGTCCGATGCCTCGAAGCCAAACACGTTTAAGGCCGAGACGTGCCGCCCGGAAGGCGTGAACTGCCCAAGCCCGTTGCCATACGCCGTCGCGATCGCGTCCCAGTTGTCAAACCCGATCAGCAGGTCCAGGCGTCCGTTCCCATTCAGGTCAACCAGCCCAACCTCGTTCGGGCGCCCCGGCAGCTCCATCTCGAACGTCACGCCGCCGAGGCCACTGGGGGACCCCATGAACGTCTGCACCTTCCAGTCAAACAAGCTCGGCACCACAACATCGTCATACCCGTCGCCATCAAGGTCGCCCACCGCGATGCCGTCCGGGCGATCGCCCGTCTCCAGAACAACCGGCTCGCCATACGCCAGCCCACCCTCCGCGTGCCACACCACCAGCTGCCCGAGCGCAAACAGCGGCGCTATCACGTCCACCAGCCCATCGCCGTTCACATCCCCCGCAGACAGATCCCGCGCAATATGCTCGCCGTACAGCTCCGCCGAGAGATCAAACCCGCCATCGCCACGCCCCGCGTACACAAGAATCTTCGGCTCATCCGGGAGCGTCAGCAGCGATACCAGCAGATCCTGGCGCCCATCCCCATCCATGTCACGCACAACAATCCGGTTGGGTACCTGCCCGAGCTCAAACGAATGCGCCAGCCGAGGCGTCCCGTCCGCATCACACAGGAAGATCTCCAGCAGCTCCGCGGCGTCATACCCCACCGCAAAGTCGTCGATCCCATCCCCGTTGAAGTCGCCGCTATCAATCGCCTCAGGCTCCTCCCGGATCGTGTACGACCGCAGCGGCGAGAACGAGCCGTCCTCCTGACCGAAGCTCGCCCCCACATACCCCAGGTTCTGCCCGATGTACAGCAGGTCCTCGATCGTGTCGCAATCCAGATCCACCAGCTCCGCATCATAAATCGGCGTCGGAACCACGTACGACTCGAACAGCAGGAAGCCGCCGCTCCCGTTCCCGCGCAGCACATCGAACCGTCCCTCCGCAGACGACGTCACAACAAGATCCATCACCCCGTCGCGCCCAAGATCCGTCGCCATCACCCCCGTCGGGAACGCGCCGGTCGGCAACTGCACCGGCCCGAAGAACCCCGCCGCCCCCATGTTCCGGATCAGGCTCACCGTGTTCTCCAGCGCGTTGCACGCCACGATGTCCGCATCGCCGTCACCGTCGTAGTCCACAACCACCACGCCGCTCGTCCCATCGCCGGACGCGAAGTCGATCTCCTCACCGAAACCGCCGGCGCCATCGCTCAGCATCAGCGTCACGTCGCCCGACTCATAGTTCGCCGTCACGAAGTCCAGCGCCCCATCGCCGTTCACATCGCCCCAGTCGAACCCCCGCGAATCATCGCCGGTCTCAAACCGCACCGGCTCGCTGAACCCCAGCGAACCGTCGTTGTAATACACATACGCGTCGTCATGCTGAGCCGAGAACAGGTCCAGGTTCCCATCCCCGTTCGCGTCCAGCACCCCGAACCGATTCGTGAAATACTGGAACAGCGGGATCCGATCCCCGAACCCGCCCTGCCCGTCACCGAGCCAGATCGCGAGGTCCTCATCGCCCTGCAGCAACGACACCATCAGATCAACGTGCCCGTCGTTGTTCATATCACCAAGCTCGACACCAAACGGGGCCGCCAGCGACTCGATATACACCGCCGCCCCAAACGTCCCGTCCCGACGACCAAAGCAATACCCCACCCGGTTCAGCGAGTAATCGTTGAACGCAATGTCCATCACCCCGTCCCCATCGATATCGCCCGTCGCGATCGAATGAGAAGAGATCGCCATCAAGTAGTGAACACCCGAAAAGATCGGCTCACCAACACTGACCCCGCTCGCCAGCCCAAGGCACACAAGCCCAACGCCCACGCCACCAAACCGAAGACCGCTCAAACGCATCATCTCAATCACACTCCATCATCAGGCCGCCCACGACGCCCAGCCACAAATCCGAGCCATCCCAAAATCGCCCTTTTCAGCACACATACACCGCAGCCGGGGGAACACGGGCACACCCTTCCAGACTACCATACACCCACCAACCCACAAGACCCAATCCAAGGGACGGAGACCCAATATGAAGATCCACGAATACCAGGCACGCGACCTCCTCTCCTCCTACGGCATCCCCGTCCCCGCAGGCGAGGTCATCACCGCCGCCGATCAGGCCACACAGGCCTATAAAACCATCGCCGCCACCCAGGAATCAACCCTCGCCGTCGTCAAGGCACAGGTCTTCGCCGGCGGCCGCGGCAAGGCCGGCTTCGTCAAACTCGTCAACTCACCCGACGAAGCGCACGAAGCCGCCAAGTTCATGCTCTCCAACAAAATGGTCTCCGTACAGACCGGCCCCGAAGGCCTCGACGTCAACAAGGTCCTCATCGCCGCAGGCGTCGACATCGCCGAGCGCGAGCCCGGCAAGCCCGACGAGTACTACCTCGCCATCACCACCGACCGCAAC
The DNA here is from genome assembly GCA_017642965.1 of Phycisphaerales bacterium. Classification (GTDB taxonomy): domain Bacteria; phylum Planctomycetota; class Phycisphaerae; order Phycisphaerales; family UBA1924; genus UBA1924. The sequence continues at coordinate 4,814 of JAEPOJ010000040.1, read as the reverse complement.
ACCCGACAGAACGTCATGATCGCATCCCGCGAGGGCGGCGTCGAGATCGAGGAAGTCGCCGCAAACACCCCCGACGCCATCGTCAAAACCCCAATCCACCCCGTGCTCGGCCTCCAGCCCTACCAGGCACGCGAGGTCGCCTTCAAGCTCGGCTTCAAGGGCAAGCAGATCAACCAGGCCGTCAAGATCATGCTCGCACTCGCCAAGCTCTACACCGAAAAAGACTGCGCCCTCGCCGAGATCAACCCCCTCATCGTCACACCCGCAACCGAGTCCGACCCCCACGGCAAGGTCATGGCCATCGACGCCAAGTTCAACTTCGACGACAACGCCACCTTCCGCCACAAAGACATCGCCGAGCTCTACGACCCCTCCGAGGACAACCCCGCCGAGGTCCGCGCCTCCAAGATGGGCCTCTCCTACATCGCCCTCGACGGCAACATCGGCTGCCTCGTGAATGGAGCGGGCTTGGCGATGGCTACCATGGACACCATCAAACTCTTCGACGGCGAGCCCGCCAACTTCCTCGACGTCGGCGGCTCCGCAACCGAAGAAGCCGTCACCGAGGCATTCCGCATCATCCTCTCCGACGACGCCGTCAACGGCATCCTCGTCAACATCTTCGGCGGCATCATGCGCTGCGACATCATCGCCCAGGGCATCGTCAACGCCGCCAAGGAAATCGGCTTCACCATCCCCCTCGTCGTCCGCCTCGAAGGCACCAACGTCGACGCCGGCCGCAAGATCCTCGAAGAGGCCTCGGGCGACCTGCCGACCCTCCAGGCCGCGACGGACCTCGGGGATGCGGCGCAGAAGGTGGTTGCGGCGGTGGGGTAAGTAGTGATTGACGGCATTCCGCAATTTGAGTTCACGGGCTCATACACGGATATCCGTAAGTATGCCGAAGAAGCGGTAGTTTTTTTCGACGATAAGATGAAAACACTCTTTACGGGTGTTGATATGCGCAATGCTGTTTCATTTGTTTGTCGATCTGCGCGAGCGAATCAGACTCCAGGGCACTGGCCAGGCAATCTGGTCTATCAGATTATCTGTGGCGCTTGTGCATACGGAGATTTGGAGCTTGGCGGGGTCCCAGTTGACAATGTTACTGAGGCAAGAAATGTAGTTGCGTCACTCACTAATCCTGTCCATCTGCTAGGCATGAATGATTTGAATGACATCAATATGTTTATGCAGGCAGTTGGACGCGAGCAGTTTGGCTACCAGCATCAGGTATCGCAGCAAGAGATAGGTCGGTACAAATGGATATACAGGCAGCTTTTTCCTAAGAACTTAACAGGTGCGCTACAGCGCAAGCTTTGTGCAGATCCTTGTGATATTATATATGCATCCCAGATTTTCTGCATGGCATTTTTCAATGAGGTATTCGAATCGCCCATTTCGAGAGTTGCAGCCGATTTAGTGCGGTTTAAGGTGTTGCCCTGGCACTCAATGCTTTTATTCGAATATGTCGGCGTCACTGTGGGGCAGATACGGAAATACTATCACGATAGATTGCAGAATATAGAAGATAGAGTTTTCTTTTGGGCTGATCGCCCTCTGCTGGTGTCTCGTCCGCTAATAATGCTTGATTCAGAGAACTTTATATGTCCTTTTCCCGAGATCTTGCCCCGCGCAGTGTACAAGAGAATGGGGGACTTAGTGAGGAGTGACAACGCACTGTCAAATGGGTTTGGGTTGGCCTTTCAGAGGTATACTCAGTTGCTCCTGGAAGACCTTTCTAATTCAGTGATATCTTTTCCTGACGAAGAGTCAAGGAAGGAAAGTAGGTGCGATTTTAGGGTTGAGTTGCCGGGAGGCGTGCTCTATGTCGAGGCTAAGGCGGTCCGTGTTTCGCATGACAAATTGAGTCCTCGGCTCATTCAAGAGGACTCCTCCACAAAGCGTGTTGCCGAGGCAGCGATTCAAATGGCTGCGAGCATCGAGAGGGAAGATGAAAGGCGTTACGGAATCGTTATCGTCGATGACTACATTTATGATACACATACTAGCTGGTATCGGAGTATGTATAAAAATGTGTCGCCAGAATCAGCCGATGCGATCTCGCATTTCGACGACAGATTCTTGGTTTGGTCCCATCATGACTTGGAGCTCTTGGTGATGCTGTGTAATGCCACGGGCGAGACGGCAGTTGAGTTGCTGGAACAATATTTTGAGCAAGATGAGCACTTAAGAGGTGATTGGCGTGTCTGGATCTCAAATAGGTACTCAACAGTTGATATTCGTGTAATTCCGTGGGTTCGGAATATGGCGGATATACTCGAAGCTGATTTTTCTGGGCCGGGCATGACATATGTGGATCGAGAGTTGTTTAGAGCTGATGATTTAGTGGCGCGGTTTCGATGCTTTAGCTAGTAATGCCGGGTGCCGTCCCCGGCTCCTGCATGTCCTTGAAGACCCCTAGTGTTGTCTGTGACCACCCTCCTCCTCATTATCCTCGCCTTCATCCTCCCACCCCTCGCCGTCGCGATCAAAGACGGCGTCCGCCTCCTGTTCTGCGTCAACCTCGCCCTCTACCTCTTCGCCATCGCCCTCGCCATCTCCGGCAACCCGCCCTTCACCCTCTTCGTCATCGCCCATGCCATCTGGGTCATCTGCACCACCGAGTGACGCAGCGGGGAATCTCCGGTCTGGGTGCCCTGCTTTGACCCGAAGGGCAAAGCAGGATCTCGGGTGCCATGCAGTTGCCGTCTCCGGCTCCTGCATGTCCTTACATCCATCAACCGGGTACCCTACTCATTCATCGACAGAACCATCCCCCGGAGTCACCATGCCGGGTGCCCTCCTTCTCTCAGATTCGTGCCGGGTGCCCTCCTTCCCCCTCTTCTGTGCCCTCCTTCGACTCGAAGAGCGAAGGAGGGCGTAGTGCAACCACTCCCATATCTCAAACCCTCTGAAACTCCGACCCACAAGCACCACCCCCTCCTTCGTCCTGCGGATCGAAGGAGGGCACAGTCCTACCAACACTTCCGGATCTCCACCACACCGGATTCCCCGGCATAGTCCCGAGCGGATGACCACTTCCAATGCACACCCCGTTCCACCAACCCCCTCTTCACCGGGTTGAAGTGGATGTACTCGATATGGCTCCTCATGGCCTCATCATCACGAACATTCCGATCGTGACCACCACCCCGTTGCCAGAACCGAACGATCCCGTCAGAGTCCTCGATGGACTCAAGCACCGGATCTTCCCGATCCCGAAACAACCGGATCATCCGTTGCCCAAACCCCTGCTTGATCCCCCGAAGCACCGGCCCGATCTTCCCATCACGCGGCAACACCACCAGATGCACATGCTCCGGCATCACCACATACGCGAAGACATCAAACCCCAGCCGCCGCCGCTGCACCTCAAGATGCTCAACAAACAGATCCCGCGTCGAATAATCCCCGAACAACAACTGCCGACGATAACACGAGAAAGTCACAAACCGCGCCTGATTGATGTTGTCAAACCTCGGCCCGCTCACCCAACCATCCTACATCACCACAGTGAACTGTGCCCTCCTTCGACTCGAAGAGCGAAGGAGGTAGTAGTGCTACCACTTCCGTTACCACACCACGCTCGCCAGCATCTCGTACCATCCCCGAGTGCAGCTCTACTCCATCCTTGTCATCACGATCATCTTCCCTATCGCCCTCCGCTACGTCATGGCCCGCCACGGCCTCAACGAGCTCAGCTACATCATGCTCTTCATCTACGCCCTCGCCCTCTTCACCCTCGGCTACCCCCTCGTCGGCACCTTCACCCTCCTCTACATCACCGTCCTCTTCATCACCGACTACACATCCCTCAAATAACCCCCACACGCCCCGCGCTCCCCGCTGGGTGCCCTGCTCACGCGCAGTTGAAGCAATCTCTCCACCCTTCTTTCCTCTTCCCCAATCCCCCTCTTCTCTGCGTCCTCTGCGTGACCTTCGCGTCCTCTGCGTTCAAAAAGAACCCACCGAACGCACCACCCTCAATCCTCCCACAACCCGTGCTCAATCCCCCCAAGGATGTAGATCGCGAACCGACCCTGCCCCGGGATCTCCATCGGCCCGATCGCGATCTCCGCGCCCTGACCCTTCGCCGCCTTCACCGCCGCATCAATATCGTCCGTCAGCACGTACGGCCGAACCACCGGCGTCTCCGTCGACCGCATCGGCGCCCGCACCGACACCACACCCCCATCGCGCAGCGCCGCCGTCCGCGCGTTCCCAAGCTCCGGCACCGCCTCCCCAAACGTCACCCCATGCACCGCCTCCAGCGTCGCGACCGTCGCCTCAAGCTCGGGCGTCACGATCTCCAGGAACCGAACCTGCATCGCCTTCTCCCGCGTTCCCTCACGCTCACCCCCGGCCATCCCCACCGACAGCACCACCCCAACCACCAGCACCACACCCAAAGCACCCTTCAATCGCATCAAACCCGTCATCGCGCAGCTCCTTTCGAGTACTGTTTCCATTCCAACCCCGCCACTCTACCACATCCCCGCCCCATCCCGCGGCCTCCCCCCCACCAGCGGGGGAGGTGTCATGCGCCAGCAAGACGGAGGGGGCTTCTTCCGCCGGGTGCCCTGCTTACGCGCAGCTGAAGCAGGATCTCGGATCCCACGCGCCTGCCGCACCCCGCCACGCACACGTCGCCCGCAAGTGCTCCCTCCCAACACCGCTGGATTCAAAAAAACACCCTCTATCACCGCATCTGTGCGCAAAATGCGTGCACTACCCCAAGCCGCACTTGAGCCGACGAAACAACCCAGTACAATTCCATCAACCCCGCAACCAGCGCCCCCAAAACACTCGAG
>JAEPOJ010000003.1 GCA_017642965.1 Phycisphaerales bacterium | reverse complement strand
GGGAGATGCCCGGTTATGGATGGGAGACCGTCACGGCCAAATCTCAGACCGTCGCCCATCTGCTGGCTTTCACTCACCTGTACCAATCAGCGCATAGATGCACCAGGCAGACGACCGGGGCCTGAAGATCCAGCCGTCGACTTGACGCCTCGCATGTGTGGGCTAAAATCCCGCCTGACCATCGTTCTGGCCCCATCGTCTAGTCAGGTCCAGGACACCAGGTTTTCATCCTGGTAACGCGGGTTCGAATCCCGCTGGGGTCATTCGCCGAGTATCCGAAAGGGTGCTCGGCATTTTCAACACCTCTGTCTTGGCCCCATCGTCTAGTCAGGTCCAGGACACCAGGTTCTCATCCTGGGAACGCGGGTTCGAATCCCGCTGGGGTCATTGCTCGGCTCGCCATAACGGCGGGCCGATCTGTGTTTTGGAACCTACAGATCAAGCTCGTCAACCACTTTACGGATCACATCGAAATCAAACCCACGACGAGCCAGGCGTCCGCTGATCCGCCGAACGCGGATATCCCGCTCGTAGCGATCTGAGATTGATCTGGCGGCCTGCTGGGCGAGTTTCCTTGCATCGGCAATCGTGTCGCGGTCTTCCAGCATCTCATCGAGTACAAGATCGGTCGTTGCTTGATCAATACCCTTTTCGCGCAGTTTGCCCGCGAGCAATCTTCTTCCTGCCGGCTTTCGGCTCAGCTGAGACCGGACGACCGTCCGGGCATACTCCTCATCGTTCAGGATGCCCAGTTCCGTAAGCCGCGTGATACTCCATTCGATCGCTTCCGATTCGTACCTGTACTCACGCAGCTTGCGTCGGAGCTCACCGCTCGACTTCGCTCTTTTCGTGAGGATGCGAACAGCCGCGCGATACGCATTCCCACGATCCAGCTCCTCTCGAAGGGCTTCTGCGAGCGGAGCGGTCCAAGGCGTTCCAACCTCGAGTTTGAGTTCAAGCTTCGTATTGAGCAGTACGCGACCGACACGCTGGTGATTTACACAGAGTGAAACGCGTGCCGGATCATCGGCGCAGGCTCTGATCGATGTGATTGTTGCCGAACCGTCGAGCGGTATCGGTTCGGGTTCAGGATTGCGGCTCCTGGCATACCGCGCTCTCATGAGATGGTCTGAAGCAGGGTCTCGAGTTCAGATCGAGCTTTCATATCACCTGCAGACTGCGCATGATCGATGCCCACGCGGATGATGTCCTGCGCCTCGTCTCGTCTGCCGATTTCCTTCAGCGAGATCGCCTTGAAGTAGTACGCGTAGCAGTAGCTTGGGTCCAAACGCAATGCTTCGTTGAAGCACTCGATCGCTTGGGCATGCTCGCCGAGCTTGGCTCGCTCTTGGCCAATCCCATAGTGGACGAACGGATCGTTCGGATCCACAGCGAGCAGCTTCTCAAGTTGTTCGATAGTGGGCATGCTCAATCATACAGCGCATGAAAATCCGCGTGTGATGGACAAGCACGAGAACTTATTTGCGGACAAGTGGATGCGAAAAGCGTTTGCTCACAAGCTACCTGCTGTAATCGAACACGCCGCGTCCGGTCTTGTCGCCAAGACGACCGGCAACAACCAACTGCTTGAGGAGCGGGCACGCGCGGTACCGATCGTTGTTCAAACCCTCTGCGAGCACGTCCATGATGTGCACGCATGTGTCGAGCCCGATGAAATCCGCGAGGCGGAGCGGCCCCATCGGGTGGGCCATCCCGAGCTTCATGATCTCGTCGATGTGCTCGGGTTCTGCGACGCCTTCCATCCACGCGTAGAACGCCTCATTAATCATCGGCATCAGGATGCGATTGGAGACGAAGCCTGCCCGGTCGTTCGCGGGAACCGCGACCTTGCCCATCGCCTCGGCAAGGGCGATCGTGCGTTTGGTGGTATCGTCGCTTGTCGCCAGCCCGTTGATTACCTCAACAAGCTTCATGACAGGGACCGGATTGAAGAAGTGCATCCCGATGAATCGGTCCGCCGCGTCTCCAACGCTCGTTGCTAGCGCGGTGATGGAGATCGATGATGTATTGGAAGCGAGGATCTGGTTCCCATTGAGCTTTGTTGCCAGGCCAGAGAAAATCTTCTTCTTGACATCAAGATCCTCAACGACCGCCTCGATCACGATATCCGCATCATCGAGCGAAGAGAGGTCCGTGGCGTAGGTCAGCTTCGCCTTGGTGGCGCTGACCTCGTCCTCGCTCATACGTCCCTTATCGAGTGCCCGTGCGAGCAGCTTGTCGTGCAGCCCCTGGCATTTGGCGATGGCGTCGGACGAGAGGTCGTAGACCACGGTCTCAAATCCGCTGACCGCAGCAACCTGAGCGATCCCGCCTCCCATCTGACCGCTCCCGATGACGCCGACCTTCTTGATGCCGTGATCCATTAGACGCTGCTCCTTCAACTCAGGGGTTGGGTTCGTTTCGTGGGTCAAAATCATAGTCCGACCCGCACGCGGGGTCACCCGTCGCACCCGGATCGGGCGTGAACACGGGTTGGGAATATGCACCGATTCTGCATAGAATACCCCCCGCGCCACGCAGCGCTCTATTAGATCATCCCCGAGGATCAGTCCATGGCCCAGCAGCTCGGCGAAGCGACCAGTGCCTTTGAAAAACTCGATCGGTGCGCCGATCTCGATCACCGCCCGCGCGTGCTGCTGGGCAAGATGGGGCTCGACGGCCACGATCGGGGGGTGAAGGTCATCGCACGCGCGCTGCGCGACTCCGGGGTTCATGTCATCTACTCGGGCCTGTGGCAAACCCCGCAGTCGCTCGCGATCTCTGCCCGTGACGAGGATGTTGATGTGATCGCAGCGTCGATGATGTCGAACTCGCACCTTGTGCTGGGCAAGCACCTCATCGACGGGCTCGCGAAGGTTGGGCGGCCGGATATCCCCGTCCTTATGGGCGGCATCCTCCCGCAGGAAGACATCCCCAAACTCAAGGAGATGGGGGTCCGCCAGTGCTTCCCGACTGGCACAGGCTTGATCGACATCGTGAACGCGGTCAGGGATGCGGTGCACACCCAATCGCTCACGGTGGACACCGACCATCCGAGCGCTCAGCTCTCCCGCGACATCTCTCTGATTCACAACGAGAAACAGATGCGCCCTGACGCGACCCGCCGACGCCCGAAACGCGTCATCGGGTTCACGGGATCACCCGGCGCTGGGAAAAGCACGCTCGTCGCTCAGCTGGCCCGAGAGCACTTCACCCGCGCTCAGCAGGATCCGAGCATCGGGCGATGCGCGGTACTCGCGTTCGATCCCAAGAGTCCGATCACCAATGGTGCCCTGCTCGGCGATCGTCTCCGCGTTGATTTCAACAATATCGGCGAGCACGTCTACTACCACTCGCTTGCCATCCGCGGCGAGGACTACCACGGGCTCAAGGATGCCATCGAACTCATCGGTGGTGCGTGCAAAGGCAACGACGCGTACGACACACTGTTCGTTGAAACCGTGGGCGCTGGGCAGAACGAGACGATGATCCGTGACTTCGTGGATCATACGGCGGTCGTTCTCACCCCAGGCATGGGTGACGCGGTCCAGATGGACAAGGCCGGTATACTCGAGATCGCAGATATCTTCGTGTGCAACAAGGCCGACCACCCTGGCGAGGACGAGCTGGTGCGCGACCTGCGTGACATCGCGGGCAAGACGCCGATCGTCGAGACCGTGGCGACGCACGCCAAGGGCATCCCTGAACTCTTCGATACTTTAATGACTGCGGGATCGTGAATCCTCGCGAACACGTGATCACGGCGTCCAAGCGTCTCGCAGACTGTCTGCGAGAGCAGGCATCAACCCTGACCACCATCGAGAGTTGCACGGGCGGAATGGTCGGTGCTTCCATCACCGCGATCCCCGGCAGTTCATCGTTCTATCCCGGCGGGCTTGTGACGTACTCCAATCGGCTCAAGCATGAGTTGGCAGGGGTATCAAATGAGACGCTGGCTGCACACGGAGCCGTCAGCCCGCAAACAGCGGTCGAGATGGCTCGGGGTGGTCGTGCGTGCATCGGAGCTGACTATGCGATCTCGATCACCGGAGTAGCCGGTCCGGATGGCGGTAGCGAAGAGAAGCCGGTTGGCACCGTCTGGATCTGCATTGTCGGGCCAAATGAATCGATTGATTGCCGACGATTTCAGTTCCCAGGCGATCGTGAGCGTGTTCGTACTTGGTCGTGCATGCACGCGATTGAGATGGCGATCCAAGCGGTCATGGGCGAGAAGGAAGAGCTCGCCCATGAAGCCGAACGATCCGAGGCGTAGACTTCTCCATGAACTGCACCGTGAATGGCGAACAACGCGATATCCCTCGGGGAACCACGATCGAGCAGCTGATCGCCGAGCTCGGACTGGAGAAGTCGATCTGCGCGGCAGAAGTAGACAAAAAAATCGTCCCCAAGCGGGAACGATCTTCGTTTGAGATACAGGACGGCATGACGATCGAGATCGTGACGCTCGTCGGCGGTGGGTGAGCCCGATCAGCTCTCTTCCTCGTCCTTCTTCAGGATCTCAAGGCCAAACCGCTCTGTCAGCGATGCGTAAGAGAACGGGTTGTTATCGAAGTAGCCCGCTTCGCGCATTTCTGTCCCCGTGGCCTGGCGCATCGCACTCGCGGCCGCAACTCGGTATGTTTCGATTGTCAGGGGGCGTGGCGCGAGCACGAGTGCCAACGCGAGTGACCGAGACTGAGGCAGCGCTGTCGTGACGACGATCGGGCTCTGCTGCACCTCCTCGGGGGTGATGAGCGGATCCAGATCAGCCGCGGCCAAGAGCACGTCCTCACGGAAAGCTTCCGCGTTCAGTCGCTGATTTACATTGCTCGCGATGCGACCGGGAGCGATCGAGCCCTTGCGGACTAGGATCTCGCGGAATACGCTGGGGCGTGGGGCCTCAGAATCGGGGATCATTGACATGATGAGGTCAATGGCTGGGGCAAGATCATCGTTCTCACGGATGAGCTGGGCGAGTTCTTCGCTGCGGGCCTGAAGGAGCTCGAACCCCTTGAGCGACTTGTAGTCTGCCAGAACCTGCTCACGCCCCGCGTCATCGATGCTGTCGGCGGGGCCCGCCTCTCGGACATCGATCACCATCGCGTAGTAGCGGTTCTCATTCTGATCCGTCGCCGCGTGATCGACGATCGGCAGCATGGGCTGCACGTCGAGACCGAGGTTGGTGGGGGCGTCTGGCTCGAAGAACTGCGGCAGCGTGTACAGCGGGATCTGGCGCGATCCGACGCGGTACGTCGAGAATCCGATCCCGGGCAGTGAGATGATCGCACGGTCGCTCAGCCACCGGTCACCGATGATATTGACCTCGAGGGCGGGGAGCGAGAGGCCGAACTGCTCGTTGATCCTCGCCGTCACCGCTTGGGCGATCTCGTCGAGCTGCGGCGCCTGCTCCTCCCAGTTCTCTGGCAGCTGGGTGACGCCGTCAACCTTGGTCAGGTTGCTTGTCTTCGAGAGGACCTGTGCGCGGATCTGACGATCCGCTTCGACCATGATCGAGGCGGCCTGCTCTTCGCGGTACTGCTCCTCGATATTGAACCGCTCCGCCGCGAAGTCGCCGGTGTAGTTCTCCTTCTCGCGCTGCCAGATCTTCTGGATCTCGACACGATCAATCTCAATGGCATCCTTGATCCGCTGCTTGTTGAGCGTGATCCAGCCGAGCTTGATCCTGGTGGGCTGCTGGTAGCCGATACCAAAGTCATTCTCGCCCGGCTGCTGATCCCGGAAGCGATCGAAGAACTCAGCCAGTTCGGCATCGGTCGGTTCATCGATCGCACTCGACACAAGTGCGGAGTCGATCAAGGCCGCGTTGACCGCAACCGCATCGTTCATCTCTCTTGTCACATCGATGGCTTTCGCATCGCTGAACGAGGGGACACCATAGACCGTATTAACCAGCCGGTACATGCCGCGTGCTTCTGCGAGCGTGCGGAACACGTCTTCCATGCTGCCATTCATATTCGCCGCTGCGGCGTTGGCATTGCGGTTGATCGCGCTGATGATCTGCGTCTTCAGCTCGTTCAGCCGCTGCTGGTAGGTTGCATCGTCTTGGATGAGCCCCTGGCGGATCTCGGTCTGGGCCTGGATGATTGCCTCGTTCTCGGCGATCTCGTCGATCCATGACATCCCATCACCGACCTCACCCACGAGCCCGGCACGCTGGGCGAGGTCTGCAAGCATGAGCCAGTGCAGCGCCGTCGCACGGGTGACCTGCCCGTCCTCGAGCTCGAGTCCCAGCCCGCCCATGCTCATCGGCTGCAGGGCGCGTGGGTTGGAACGGGTCAGCAGTGTGATTGCCGCCTGGGCACGGATGATGTCCCCCTGCGTGAATGTCGTCCCATCCCCGAGCGTCGCCACTTTCGATTTCAGCGGCGAAGGCGCCAGACGTGTGAGCACCGGCTGGAGCAGGAACACAACCATGAGCAGCGACCCGCCGACTACGAGGATCAGCATCTGGTACTTGCGGATGAACTTGAGCATGTGGATCCAATCTCAAACGAGAGCGATGGGATGAAAAACAAATCCTCGGGCTTGGGACCCGAGGATTCGCTTGGCTCATCCTCGGCGTCTGAACATGCCGGACGCGAGGGTTGAATTGTCGATTAGCGATAGAACTCGATGATCAGGTTCGTATTGACATCAAACGGGATCTGATCCGTTGTCGGGAGCGAGGCGACCTTCGAGCTGAGCTCGCTGGGATTGAAGGCGATCCAACCCGGGACCTCGTGCCCGCCGAGCGACTCCATGTTCTCACGAGCGACCTTCTGGATCTTGGTCTTGAGCGTGATGGTGTCGCCAACCTTTAGGCGGTAGGAGGGGATATCAACCTTCTTGCCGTTCACAAGGACATGCCCGTGGCCGACCATCTGACGCGCTGCCCAGATTGTGCGGGCGACGCCCATACGACGGATGACGTTGTCGAGACGGAGCTCGAGGAGCTGCATGAGGATGTCACCCGAGTTGCCGGGGCGGCGCTTGGCCTCGTCCACGGTCAGGCGGAACTGCTTCTCGAGGATGTTGTAGTGGTAACGGAGCTTCTGCTTCTCCTGCAGACGGATGCCGTAGTCACGCAGGCGACGCCCGCGATAGCCGTGCATGCCGGGCGGGGTGAGCTGACGCTTGGAGGTGTGCTTGGGGATGTCCGCGATCGGGACACCAACACGACGCGAGAGACGGACCTTGGGTCCTGTGTAAGTCGCCATATCGGCTACCTTTCTTCCGTCCGCAGGGCGGGGTTTGGAGTCCGCCTGCGGTGCTGCGAGGGTGTTCGCAGCGACCATGCCGGGTGGCCGAGTCTTCGGTCCGGCGTGAATGGCCCGGGCACAATGCCTGGGGAGAGACGATTGAAGGTCCCAAACCGGGTCAGGTCAAGCAAGCTCGATCCTGATTCAACCCAATGTTCGAGACCGGTTTGGGTCACTCAGCGAGCGGGTCGGGGCGGTAGAGCTTGACACCGAGCGCCCAGTTCTTCTCCGTGAAGTTTCCGCCCAGCGAGACCGCGTTTTCCCGATCCGGACGAGCTGCGGAGAGGGCCATGACTGTCTTGGCATCCAGATTGTCGATCAGCGAAACCAGGACCGCTTCGGGCGAGGACGGCATCTTTGCGGAGCCGTACTCGGGCTTCTCGTGGTGCGAGATGATGATGTGTTGGAGGATCGTGAGGGCCCCCGCGGGCATGCGGGTGCCAGTCTCACGCATCATCTGCTGGGCCTTGTCGTGGAGCATGATCGCCCCCTCAACGAGGTGCCCGATGAGCTCGCCGCGATCGGAGTACCCGAACCCACGATCGAAGTAGAGCTCGCGGGTCTTCCCGAGATCATGGAGGAACAGCCCCATCATGACGATATCGCGATTGATCTTGGGGTAGATCGGGCAGATGACGTCAACGAGCTGCATGAGCGTGAGTGTGTGCTCAAGCAGCCCGCCGAGGTACGCGTGATGGAGGCGGACCGCGGCAGGAGCCGTGCGGAAGCCGTCCATCAGGAACTCGTCCGCGAGGTAGGTCTGTGCCAGCGCTTTCATCGCGGGGTGCTCGAGCGTGTCCAAGAGCTGCCTGACCTGCTCGAACATCTCTGACGGGTCTCTATCCGAGGCGGGAAGGATCTCACGGAGCTCCTCGGGCGAGGGCTCGTGCGGATCGATCCGATGGATGATAATCTGAAGCTCACCCTGATACGCCTGCGTTTCGCCTTCGACCCAGACAAACCCGTCAGTGGGCAGGCGCCGGAAGGTGCTCTCCTCGATCGACCACATCCGACCCGCGGCCTGTCCCGATGAATCCCCAAGCAGGCAGCGGAGGTAGGGCTTGCCCTTCTGGGTCGTGCCCAGTTGGGCGTTGGCGATCGAATAGATCCCGTCGAGTCGCTCGGAAGGCTTCATCTCGGAGATCGTGCGGCGTGCGGTGTTGGTGCTCATGGGGACAGCATAGATATCCCGCCTCACTTTCTCCATTTCACGCGAGCCTGAACCCGATCGGGTACACTTGATCTCCGTTTGCAGGAAGGACTCATGCACATGGCCCAGCGCCCCCAGAACTCCATTCGGCGTCGTGTCGCACTGACACTGCTCGCGGGGACGAGCCTGGGAATTTTCAGCCCCGAGCTTTCAGCGGGCATCCTGAACGGGATCCAGCGCCAGCCCGCGGAACAGGCAACGTTCGACTCGATCAGTTTCCCCATCAACCCCGTCGTAGGGGAGATCAGCGCGACCGCCCAAGCGGGTTGGGTATGGCGAGAGGGCAGGACGCATCGGGTGCAGCTTGTGGGCGATGTTCAGGTCGTGCTTGCCGGGAGTTATTTCTACGCCCGTTCCGCGAGTCTCTGGTTGAAACAACTCCCCGGTGATCAGGGGAATGAACAGTATCAAATCTACGCGGTGTTTGAGGATATGCGTTCGGCGGATGGCACCATCACGATGCGCGCTCAGCGCCTTCCAGTCCGTGGTGTCATCGAGCTGAATCAACCAATCAGCATCGGTGTAGACACCCGGTTCAACCAGCCCCCGCAGCGAAAAACAGAGGCCGCGACGTACCTGCAGAACGCCGATCGCGTCTTCGCCGAGCGCGTGCTCGGTTTCGGAGACACTCTACAAGCTGAGCGAGACGTCAGGCCATGGGCGAGCCCGACTGATACTCCGAGAGATCAGGAGCGTACTGGCATATCTGCAGACGCGGTGCAGCCCGCGATCGTGAACAACCCGACCGCCCCGGTCAAAAACGGGCCGGTCTTCGATCAGGACGGCATCTTCTCGCTCTCGGTAGGAGGTCGGATCGTCGTCGATGGCGTGCAGGGCGGGACACAGTCGATCATCACTGCTGACGGCGGTGTCAAGGTACAGTACTTGTCGCCGTCTTCGCGGCGATGGATCGATTTCAGCGCCGAACGCGTGGTGATCTACACTCGTGGCGATGAGCCGGTTTCTGGAGCGTCACAGCTGAGCACCGGACAAATCGAGGGTATTTACCTCGAGGGTGGGGTCTTCGCGGGTGACGATCAGTGGTCGGTTCGGGCACCGCGGATGTATCTCGATGTCGTCAACAACAAGGCGTTGATGCTGGATACGGTGTTCTGGACAACAGACCGCCAGAGCTCCATGCCGCTCTATGTCCGGGCTGAGAGCGTTCGCCAAACCGCGCGCGACGAGTTCCTTGCAGAGAACGCGACGATCTCCAACACAGCGTTCTTTGAGCCCGATGTCACCATCGGCATCAAGGACATCAGGGTGACGCTCGGGCAGTCAACAGCTGCGCAGAGAGAGCAGGACCCACGCCCTGATGTGCTCGTTGAAGCCAAAAACGTCGTGCTGAAGGCCGGGCCTGTGCCGCTGCTCTGGTTGCCCGGGTTCAAGGGAGACCCAAGCGATTTCCCGCTCAGGCAGGTGCGCATCGGAGACTCGAATCGCTCTGGTCTTGCGTTGCAGACCAAGTGGAACGCGCTGTCGCTGTTCCGGATCGATGCACCACCCGGCGTCGAAGTCGATTTGGACCTGGACTTCTATGCGGAGCGAGGCTTTGCAACAGGCATCGAGGCCAGCTGGCGCACCGAGAAGCACAAAGGGGGATTGTTCTCTTATCTGTTACCCGACGATTCGGGCACCGATATCACCGCTTCCGGGCGAGAGATCAGCCGCGACGGCGAAACACGCGGTATGTTCGCCTATCACGACCTGTGGCGCGTGACAAACCAGTGGACCCTCGTGTCTGAGTTCAGCTATATCTCGGATGAGGCGTTCGTGCCCGCGTTCTTCGACGAACTCGCGCGCAATCAGGAGGCGTACCGGAACCGCCTGATGCTCGAGCGGCTCAGCGACGACGCAAAGTTCGCGATCGAGCTGAGCACGACGACAAACGACTTCATCGTCCCGGAGCACCAACTCCAATCGCCGGGGTACAGCGTCTACAAGACGCCCGAAGCCAGCTTCGTGACGCTCGGTCGCGACCTGCTCCCAGATATCAAGCCGGGCCTCCTGACATACTCCTTCGAGGCCCGAGCAGGCGTGATGCGACTCGCCTTCTCCGAGGTCGATGCCCGCGAGTATGGATTCCTCTCGAACTCGCTCGCCGATGACGCCTTCGGAACGACCGCGACCCAGTCTCTGGGCGATCTGTTCCGCGCGGCGGGGCTCGACGAGGGTGCTGTCACACGCCTGGACACCCGCCACGAGCTCAGTTCGCGTTTGGACATGGGCCCGATCAGGATCAACCCCTTCCTGGTTGGGCGTGTGACATCGTACGACGATGACTTTGCGGCGTACTCGCCGTCCCAGACAGATGAAGTCCGCTACTGGGGTGCCGCGGGCCTCACGCTCTCAACCACCATCAGCAAGGTCGATGACTCAGTCGAGAGCCGATTGCTGGACTTGCACCGCATCCGCCACATCATTGAACCCTCGATCACGATCTGGGGCAGTGACTCGAACTTCGATCGCGGTGATCTGCCTATCTACGACGATGATGTCGAAGACCTCCTCGTTGGCAGCGCTGTGCGGGCGGCGATCGATCAGACCTGGCAGACGAAGCGTGGTGGTGTGGGGAGGTGGCGTGATGTCGATCTGATCAAGCTCCGGACGGAGTATGTGCACACCGACGACAACCAGGGTAACGATCCGCTACCCGACTACTTCTCATCGCGACCGGAGCTCTCGAACGCGGGTGAAACCTTCGGCGCAAGCATGATCATTCAGCCAACCGATGCGCTCGGGATCGCGGGCGAGTGGGTGTACGATCTGGATACCGATCGGACGGCACGCTCCAGCGTCGGTGCGATCATCGAGAACCGGCCGGGGTTCACCACATCGGTCGAGTACCGCGAGATCGAGCCGATCGATGCCACGTTCCTGACACTCGGGGCCGGCTACCGATTGAGCGACAAGTACGCGCTCTACACGAATGCGAACTACAACTTCCGACTCGATGATTTCCAGCGATTCAACGCGCAGGTGCTCCGGAGATTCCAGATCGGAACCCTCGGCGTCACCATCCGGTACGACAACATCCGTGGGGAGACGAGCATCGGATTCATCTTCCGGCCGCTGGGCGCGAGCCGGGATCTGCCGATCGATCCATCGTGGGGCGGCTGACCGAGATCCGGATTCAGTCGATCAGGGCTCAGTTCGAAGCGTTGAACATGCTCAGCTGGGCTTTGGTCGCAACCTCGCACGCAACCGGATGATCGATATCCACCCGGTAGTCGCCGGAGAAGCATGCCGTGCAGTACTGCTCAGGGGCATGATTCATGACGCTAAGCATGCCTTCAAGACTGAGGAAGTGCAGCGAGTCGATGCCCAGGAATGCCCGGATGTCCTCAACGCTGCGGTTGTGCGCGATCAGCTGTTCCCGATCGGCGAAGTCGACGCCGAAGAAGCAGGGATGCTTGATCGGTGGGCATGAGATCCGCAGATGGATCTCCTTCGCACCGGCATCACGGAGCTGATTCATCTTCTCACGGGTGGTGGTCCCGCGGACGATCGAGTCATCCACGATAATGACCCGCTTGTCACGAACAATATCGGAGATGACATTGAGCTTGAGACGGACCGCGGCCGATCGCTCTTCCTGCGTTGGCTTGATGAACGTACGTCCGACGTACCTGTTCGGCACGATGCCCTCACGGTACGGGATGCCGGACGCGTTCGCATAGCCGTTCGCGGCACTCCGGCCGGAGTCCGGCATCGGCATGACATAATCGGCCTCGACAGGGGCTTCCTCGGCGAGCTTGGCGCCCATCCGCTCGCGTGAGACCTGCACATTCTGACCGAACACGTTCGAGGCAGGGTTCGCGAAGTAGACGTGCTCAAACACACACTGCGCGAGGGGCGCGTTGGGCGCGGCGTAGCGTCTCGAGTGAACCCCGTCGTTATTGAGCGTCACGATCTCGCCAGGCTCGATCTCACGGATGAATCGTGCCCCCGCGACATCGAGCGCCACGGTCTCCGATGCCACCATCGGCTTCCCACTGGGAAGCTCTCCGAGCACGAGTGGCCGCCAACCCCAGGGGTCACGCGCCGCCTCGATGCGGTCGGGAAAGAGAATCACGACAGAAAATGCGCCGAGCAGATTGCGGAGTGTGGCACCAACGGGATCGGGGGTGTCGCGCTGCTCGGGGGAAGCGAGCAGATGCACCATGATCTCAGAGTCGGATGTGGTATGGAAAAGCCGCCCTGCGGCGGACAGCACCTGCCGCCAAGCCATGCCGTTCACGAGATTGCCGTTGTGCGCCAGCGCGACCGGGCCATCGAAGGTCGTTTCGACCAGCGGCTGGGCGTTGAGGGCCGCGGTGCCGCCCGAAGTGGAGTACCGGTTGTGCCCGATGACGCCGCGCATCCCGCCTTCGTCAATCGCGGTGTTGTAGTGCTTTTCGAGCCGCTCGATCGAGAGCTCGTCAAAAACTTCGACCACGAGCCCCTGGCCAAGATGCGACGCGATCTCGCTCCCGTTGCACACCGCGAGCCCGGCGGCCTCCTGCCCACGATGCTGCTGAGCGTACATGCCGAGGTACGCCTTGCGGACCGCCCCCGGGTCGTTCCAGATCCCAATGACTCCGCACTTCTCCTTCGGCTGATCGTTCGTCTCAGCGAGCGCAGCAATGGGCTTCATGCATGGGGAAGACGAAAGGACAGGCAGCGAGAATCGCTCGGGCATCGGCAGGGCTCCGAATACGCGGTCGGCCGGGGCGTCAGATACACAAGCTTAGCGCCGGTCTTGGAACCGACCTAGAGCACGATCAGTTTTTCAACACGCGGGCACAATCCCGCATCGGCCGCGCGACCGAGAAACGTTCCAATCGCATCACGACCTTGCTCGCCCATATTGAGCGTCAGCCCAGAGACATACATGGCGAGATACCGATCAACCAACTCGGGGTCGTCCCATTCTGTCCGGTCGCCCTTGTTGAGCTGGAGGTACATCCGTGACGCCTCGCCCATCTCCACGCAGCAGCGGACAGAGTCATTCAATACCCTGGCGAGCGTTTCGCATGTTCCAGCGCCAAAGCGGTCGTCCAGATCGAGACGAAAGACGTTGAGCCCCAGCGGCAGGGGTTTCCCGGTCTCGTTGTTCCACCACTTGCCCATATCACCGATCTCCCGCAGACGCATCTCGCCGAACGTGAGCTGGGCCTCATGTATGAGCAGGCCCGCATCAACCTCCCCGCGTGCCACGGCACCGGGGATATCGGAGAATAGCATCTCCCTGATTTCGAGATCGCCAGCGGCCATGCGGAGGGTCATGTACGCGGAGGTGTTCACCCCGGGTATGGCAACCAGCCCACCCTTGGTGCGTAGATCAGAGATCGACTTCAGCTGGGAGTCCTCTCGAGCAACCAGGCGAGGGCCGTAGTTCTCACCGAATGATCCACCAGAGCTCGTGATCGCATACCGATCAGCGATGCGGGGATAAGCTGCGCAGGAGATCGCCGTAATGTCGTACGCGTCGGGATGATCCTCCCCAACAACGAGCTTGTTGAGTTGCTCGACGTCGCGCGCGATGAGGTTAAAGCGGAACGGGCCCGTATCGACCTGAGGCTCGCCGAGCGGGCCATCGATGGGGCGGCCGTCAGGGTGGCGCACGCCCACGAGCGGCCACCACATCACCAGATCGTCCGAGTCTGGTGAGTGGGCAAGGTTGAGTTCGATCAGATCCGTCTGCATGCGAGAAACCCTTCGCCGATTAAGTTCAGTACCGCGCCACACCCGGGTCGATGCGAAGGGACCACCAATCGATCCCGCCAGCTACCGAGCGCGTCCCCGCGAGTCCCTGCTGATGCATGAACAGGGTGGCCTTGAGCGACCTGCGGCCTGTGTGGCAGATCAGCGCGACTGTGGTGTCCTCATCCGCGTCAATCTCGTTTATCCGCGCTGGCAGATCACCCATCGGGATATGGAGCGCACCGTCGATCGAACAGATGTCGAGCTCTTCCTGCTCGCGGATATCGATCAGGATAAAACCATCCTCGCCCGCACGGTGCCGCTCAGCGGTCTCGGGCACACTGATCTCCAGGCCATCCTGAAAGTGCCAGCGAGGCGGGTTCTCGTTCTCATGGTATTGTTCTGCGTCACTCATCCGGTACATCCTGAGGTTTATTCGCAGGCTGGCCCGAAGACCAGCCGGCGTCGCCAGTGCGTTTATAAGGGAAGGGGGACATCATGTCCTGAAACAACTCGCCGCGGGAGAGCAGGTAGAAGAAGGAGTAGTCGCTCCCGATCGAGCTCCGTCCATACTCGCCGATGGTATACAAGAGATCGTTCGAGTAAGGCTGTTTCTGCGGATCGAGCACATCCCCGGTTGTTGGAAAGCGTCCGTACGCCCGAGCTGGACTATTCGGGTGGCGTGCAGGAAAGACGCGCAGGAGGTGCCCGTGGACCACACCATCGAAATGGGCAACGAATGTCATCGGACCCCATTCCGAACGTTGCAGATCGTTCTCACCAAAGATCCGTGCTTGGCCATCCGAAATCGCGACCGTTTCCGGGGCATCAAAGATCGATGGTGGGTCGAATGAGCCACCGAGGGTGAGGCGAGCGTTCTTCTCATAGGTGCACCCGGGCATTGCCGGGCACACGCAGACGATGAAGAAAAGGGCTACGGCTCGCATCTACGGATCATACACACTTCACACGTTCTTCTGCGTATGATTCTCATCACGGAAGACGCATCAGATGGCGAAGAACAAGAAGAAATCCAAGCAAGGCCCACCCAGCTTCAACAATCGCCGGGCGCTCTATGACTACTTCGTCGAGGACACACTCGAGGTGGGGATCGTTCTGGCCGGATCTGAGGTCAAGGCCATCCGAGAGGGCAGCTGCTCGCTCAAGGAGGGGTACATCAGCGTCGATATGGACCCGCCCCGCCTCACGCTGCATCAGGTCGATATCGGGCCCTACCAGCCCGCCGGCGCGCTCAACCACCGCCCCAAGCAGGACCGGATGCTTCTGGCCAAGAAGCGTGAGATCGTGAAGCTCGCCCGCCAGGTCGACCAGAAGGGGGTGACGCTTGTCCCACTCGAGCTGTACTTTGCTCACGGGCTGGCCAAGGTCAAACTCGCCGTCGCACGCGGCAAGGCACAGCACGATAAACGCCGAGCGATCGCCAAGCGCGAGAACAAGCGGGATCTGCAGCGAGCGATGTCAAAGCTCGATCGCTGAGCGCACAAAGAAAAAACGCCGCGTTTCACTCGCGGCGTTTTGTGTTCGGCTATTGGTACTCGATCAAATGCCAACGGCTTTGGAGTTCTGAGCCATGCTGAGCATCAGGCGTGCCCGCTCCTTTGCCCGGGTGATCTGCTCAACCGCTTCAAGCTTGTTCGGAGCGTCATCGGGCACAACCCGGGCTTCTGCTTCCGCGAGTTCAGCTTTCGCGTCCGATTCGATGATCTCTTCGGCCGGGATCGCACGCTCCGCGAGGATCACGAGCTCGTTGTGTCCCATCTCAACGAATCCGCCCTCGACGAGGTACTCCCTTGATCCGGAGCCCGCGTCTGCGGGAAAATCGAGGCGGAGCTTGCCGAGCCCGAGGCGGGACACCAGCGGGGAACCGCCGTGCTGGAAACCGATGAGACCGTCCCATGCGGGCACGGAGGCGTACACGACCTGCTCGTTGAGCAGCTCTTGGGAGGGGGTGACGAGTCGGCAGGTGATGGTGTTGTCAGCCACTTCGAGGTCCTTCTCATTCCGCCCCGCTTGGGGGCATCTCAACCCGGCAGCCCGCTCGGGCTCCCGTATTCTGGGCCTCAATCATAGACCCCCAAAAGTCCGCAATCAGGGCTCGTGAGGCCCTTTCAGGTGGGTTTCGATCCGGGCGAGCATGTCCCGCATCTCCCTCATCAGTTCCACCTGCTCGCCGCCGGAAGCCGGCACGGGATCGTTGCGGGTCGCGCGGGGTGTTGTGCTTGTATCCCGGTCGTGGAGGCGGTCACGCTGAGCGAGGACCGCCTTTCGAAACCCGATGGTGTCGACAATGCCAACGATGTTGACCAACGCCCCACCGGCCGTGCTCGATTGCCCCGCGGTCTCAACCTTGAACCCATGGAGATCGAAGTATCGCATGATCGGGCCTTGGAACATCTGAAGGTCTGTGATCTTCTCCAGCGGGATGGTGGATTCCGTCTTGTTCCAGATCCCCTTTTTGATGTCCAGAGTGCGTTCCGTGAGGGTACAAGACATATTTGCGAGGTACCGGTCAACGAAGAAACTCGCGATGATGTAGTACAGGATCGCGATCGGAATGGTCACGATCAGGCAAGTAAAGAGGAGAACCGGGGCCATGAGCCAGTACTTCTTGACACTCGGATTGAACTCGGCTTCCCACAGGACAGTGTGATCGCTCATGGTCATTGCTTCCTCTCAGAGTTGAGTTGCAGTATACACGATCTGCTTTTCCGGCTCTGATCGCATACGCTGATCCATGCTCGGGCGGCAAGGTCTCACGATCCTGATACTGGTCATCGCATGTGTGATCGTGATCACTCTCCGCCTGATGGTTGGGACGGATGGTTGGGGATTTGCAGAAGAACCCGCGATCTATCGTCTCCGCATGGATCGAGTGATCATCGGTGGGCTCGTCGGAGCTTCACTCGGCCTCAGCGGCGCGCTGCTCCAGTCCCTCTTGCGGAACCCCCTCGCCTCTCCAGATCTCATGGGGTTATCAGCCGGTGCCGGCTTCGCGGTGACCCTCAGGACGTGGCAGGTTGGCTCACTCCTCGGAGCCAGCGCCGCAGCATTCCCAGCCCTGATTGGGGCGATGGCGGTGCTGCTCTTTGTCTGGTTCCTCAGTCAACGTCGGGGGATCATCAACCCCATCACCATGATCCTTGTCGGGGTCATCGTGTCAGTGATTCTTGGGGCTGCGACGATGCTCGTCGTCTCGCTCATGCCCGATCGAGGGTTCTCCGTCTCGCGGTGGATGATGGGCACGCTGCGCGAGCAGGTCGAGACCGGGACCATGATCGCGTGCTCAGTGCTTCTGATCAGCATCGTCGGGTGGTCGATCGCCGCGGCCCGCTCGTTCGATGTCATGGCGCTTGGCGAAGATGAGGCCAAGTCGGTTGGGGTATCCGTTCCTGCCGTACGCGCAGGCCAGTTCATCGGCGCTGGGGTGCTCACGGCGATTTCCATCGTCCTCGCGGGTCCGATCGGGTTCGTGGGGCTCGTCTGCCCCCATCTCGTTCGCTTGCTCGCCGGGCCGGGTCATCGCACACTCGTGATCGGATCCGCCCTCGCGGGGGTGGCGCTGGTTGTTGGCGCGGACACGCTCGTGCGAGCGGTCCCCACGGACGCCGGGCGCATCCCAATTGGCGTGATCACCTCGTTGATCGGCGGGCCGGTCTTTCTCGTGATGCTTCTCAGGATGCGCCGCTGAGACTCACGCGTTGAAGTATCGTGCGTTCGGGTGGTGCGCGATGATGGCACTCGTCGATTGCTCCGGATCGATCTGGTGATTCTCTGTCAGCTGACACCCGATGCGTGTCGGATCCAGCAGGCGCCAGAGGATCTCATGGTCACTCATGTTCGGGCATGCCGGGTACCCGAAGGAGTACCTTGATCCCCGGTAGCCCTGCTTGAACAGTTCTGGGATGTCGTGGGAGTCCTCATGACCGAAACCGAGTTCGGTACGGACACGTTTGTGCCAGAACTCGGCGAGCGCCTCAGCGGTCTCGACACCGATCCCATGCCAATACAGGTACTCCTGGTACTGATCCCGATCGAAAAGTTCCTTTGTATACTCGCTGATCCGCTCGCCCATGGTGACGCACATCATCCCGATCACATCACGCTGGCCCAGCTTCGAGCATTCCTGCTCGTCCTTGAAGTAATCGGAGATGCACAGGTTCTTCCCGCTCTGCTGGCGTGGGAATGAGAACCGTTCGATCTCATGATCGTGATTCTCAGGATCGAAGATGATCAGCTCGTTACCCGACGAGGTGCAAGGAAGATACCCATACACCAATCGTGGACGGAGGATGTCCTCCTGAATGCAACGCTCGGTCATCTCCTTGAACTTCGGGCGAGCGATTTCATCGAGCAGGCGTTCGTATTCCTCTTTGGACTGCTTGCCCCGCTTGAGCTGCCACTGGATCGAAAACAGCGCGGTCGGGTTGATATACGCGAAGATGTCTCGCAGGTTCAGGTTCTCGACGATGGTCGTTCCCCAGAACGGGGGCTTTGGCACAGTGTTCTCGCGGGAGACCTCAGATCGCTGCAGCGTCGCGGTCGTGGTCGCTGTCTTCGTGCCACCCACTTGGCCGGCTTGCCGCTCTTCGTGCTTTTTCACGGACGCCTTGCGGCTGGACTGCCGTTCTTCTGCGGCTTTGAGCAGCGTATCAGTTCGCCCAGTCGCGATGGCGTCCATCGTAGCCAGCCCATCGAACGCGTCCTTCGCGTAGAGCAGGTCCCCCTCATACACGCTGCGCAGATGACCCTCGGCGTATGAGCGGGTGAGCGCCGCGCCGCCGAGGATGACAGGCACCCTGATGCCCTTCTCGTTCAGCTCTTTGAGGTTCTCTTCCATCACATTCACCGACTTGACTAGCAAGCCTGAGAGGCCGATCGCGTTGGCTTTCGTCTCGTCGTACGCCTTGAGGATGGCGTCAATGGGCTGCTTAATGCCGAGGTTGTGCACGGTGTAGCCGTTATTGGTCAGCAGGATATCGACCAAGTTCTTGCCGATGTCATGGACGTCACCCTTGACGGTGGCAAGAACAATGGAACCCTTTGTCTGCGTCGTGGCCTTGTCCATGTGCGGCTCGAGCAATGCGACCGCCTTCTTCATCGTCTGTGCGCTCTGCAGCACGAACGGGAGCTGCATCTGGCCCGAACCGAAGAGTTCACCAACGACCTTCATCCCCGCGAGCAGGTGATCGTTGATGATCTCAAGCGGCTGATACTTGGCCAGCGCCTCATCGATCGACTCCTGCAGGAACTCATTCTCGCCATCAATGATGTGCTTCTGGAGCCGCTCCTCAAGCGGGAGGTCCTTGATCGAGGTCTTGTTGATCTCCTCCGTAGCATCCTTAAAGAGGTCGATCAGCTCCTCCAGCGGATCGAATCCGTCGTCGGTAACTCCGTCCGGGAGCCCGGTTCCGCCGGCGGATTCTGCGCGCCTGTCATAGATCAGGTCCATCGCCGCCCGCTGCTGCTTATCGGGGATCTTGTTCAGTGGCGTGATCTTCGAGGCGTGCACGATGGCGCTGGTCATGCCATTCTGGACAAGCTCATGGAGGAACACGGCGTTCAGGATGGTTCTGGCGACCGGCTTGAGACCGAACGAAACGTTTGAGAGCCCGCACGTCAGCTGGATCTCCGGGTAGCGATCACTGATACGTCTCGTGCCCTCAATGAGCGCATGGGCGCTGCGTCGATCGGAATCAAGACCGGTTGAGATCGGGAGCACGAGCGGATCGATGAATAAGTCCGACTCTTTGAGGCCGTGCAGTGTTGTCGCACGCTCGATCGCACGCTCGGTGATCGAGAACTTCCTATCCGCTGTCCGCGCCATGGCCTGGTCGGGGTCCTCGTCGATCGTTCCGATCACCAGTGCGGCGCCGAAGCTCTTGGCCAGGCGGCAGAAGCGGTCGAACTTCTCTTCCCCGTCCTCAAAGTTGGCGGAGTTGATGATGCACTTACCACCCGCCGCCTTGAGCCCGGCCTCGATCGTCTCCGGGCTCGTTGAATCGAGCATGAGAGGGGCATCCGCCTGCTGAACCAGTCGTGAAACCACTTCATGCATATCCTCGGGCCCATTGCGACCGGCGACATCGACGTTGACATCAAGGATGTGCGATCCATCCTTCACCTGATTTTTGGCCAGCGAGCAAATGCCCTCCCAGTCTTCCGCTTCAAGCAGACGCTTGAACGCGCGGGAGCCGGAGGCGTTGCAGCGCTCACCGATGATCAGGAACGACGCATCCTGGCGGTACTCGACAGCGGAGTAAAGCGAAGAACACGCCGGAGTGATCCGCGCCTCGGGACGTTTTCCAAGCTCGGTGGCCGAAACGAGATCTGAAAGGAAAGAAATGTGCTCAGGGGTCGTGCCACAGCATCCGCCGACGGCACTGATCAGGCCTTCACGCAAGAACAGTTCCATCGCGTCCTTGAATCCCTGAGACGTGAGCGGATAGATCGTCTTACCCTCCACGAGTGTGGGGAGCCCCGCGTTCGGCATCAGTGTGATGTGACGATCCCAGCGCGAGGCCAGCGTGCGGACGGTATTGACCATCTCGACGGGCCCGGTCGCGCAGTTGAGCCCCAGCGAGGCGATAGGAAGCGGTCGCAGGGCTTCGATCGCGGCTTCGATCGAGGAGCCAACGAGCATCGTGCCGGTCTGCTCGATCGTTACAGAGACAAAGATGGGGATGCAGTCGTGCGGTTGATCCAACTGATCGCATGCCTGATGGATGCCTGCGATCGCTGCCTTGATCTGCAACAGATCCTGGCACGTCTCCAGGAGCACGCAATCCGCGCCTCCTGTGATCAGGCCTCGGGCTGCGTGGGCGTACGAGTCGCGCATCGCATCAAATGAGATCTGGCCCAGCGTGATCAGCTTCGTGCCAGGGCCGAGCGATCCAGCGACGTAGCGGGGCTTCTCAGGCGTGCTGAAGGCATCTGCTGCTTTTCGAGCGATCTGGGCGGCCTTGTGGGCAAGCTCTTCCGCTTTGTCGTACAGATCGAACTCTCCGAGCGTGTGGGCTGCCGCCCCGAAGGTATTCGTCGTGACGACATCAGAGCCAGCCTCGTAGTACCCGCGGTGAATCTCTTCCACCACGTCAGGCCTGGAAAGACACAGCACATCGGGGCAGTTCTCGCAGCCCATGTAGTCCGTTTCGACATCAAGGTCATATCCCTGAGTCTGGGTGCCCATGGCTCCATCCCAGATCAGGACACGATCAGCGAGCGATTCGAGCAACGTTGGGCGTGTGTCGGTCATGCTGGGACTATATCCAAATATCCGGATAAGTGAATCAATAGATGCTCAAAAGTGCAAAAAACCGGGACCCGATGGTCCCGGCTGCGTGGTCTTCAGTATCGATGACCGATTGCGGGATTATGGACAGCCGGCATTGAACGCGCTGAGGAACTCTGACACGTCGAAGAAGTTGAACATGCCGTCGCCGTTAAAGTCAGCGGCGGGGTCCATCGCGTTGAAAGCGGTGAGGAATGCCGACACGTCGAAGAAGTCGAGGTTCCCATCGCCGGTCAGGTCCGCGGCACAGATGTCCGGGTCCTCACAGCTGAACTGTGAGACGCGGAAGGCGTCGATCGCTGCTTCCACAATCGAGCCGCCACCGAGATCCTGGGCGGTGAACCGCACAAGAACCGTCCCCGTTGGGGTGACAAAGTCAGCCACACGGAACGATGCTTCGAACCAGCCGCCCGCCGACTGACCATCGTTGGGGCCGACCGTTTCGAGGGTCGTCCAGCTGATGCCCAGGTTGTTGCTGATATCCACAGTCATGAAATCAGTATTGGGGTTGTCGCCCGCGGCATTGTTGTACCAGCGTGCGTAGGAGATGATCGCTTCGGGAGCATCATTGAGGTTGAGCGGCGGCGAGATCAGGATGGTGGTTTCATCCACGTCCGTGTTGTCGCCGGGACCGCCGTTGCCCGTCATATAGCACGAGCCGGAACCGTCAAAGTCGCTTGGGGCATCACCGCGTGAACCATCGCCGCCGGGAACTCCTCGCTCCCAGCGCCCCTCGCCGGCGTTAACCGCATCACCGCTCACGTTCCAGCCGAGGTCACTCTCGAAGTTGTCATCGAGCGCGACGACGAGCTCGCCGACGGTCGCGCTGAACGGTGCGCTCGCACCACCCTCAGGGAGTGTCACGACGCCATCGGTGTCGCCCTCAACGGAGATGTAGAACTCGAGCGAGTCGTCACAGTTGACGCTCGGCAGCGTCGCGGTGTAGCTGTTGCCACCATTGCTCATCAGCGGTGAGGAGATGAACGAGCCGTCATTCACTGAGGCAAACAGCTGCGCGCTGCCACCAACGAGATCGTCCTCGCGCGGGTCGATCGTGACGTCGAAGGACGTCGCGACACCGGGATCAACGGCGTTGGGGACGTCGGCGCTGATCAGCGGCCCCATGAATGGGATATTAAATACGAGCACCGAGACCTGATAGCGTTGCACGTTGTTCACGTTCGTGGCGCCATCAACGCGGAAGAACACCTCGTCGCCATTCACCGAATCGATGATGAGCGTTTCGGTTCCGCCGAGGCCGGTATCGTTGACCGAGCCGAGCGTGCTGCCACTCGCGTCGAACGCGGTGATGCGCAGGTTCTGGATCGCGTTGTAGTTCGTAGAGGAACCGGTGTTGCACTGCGACGTCTGCGGTCCCTGGTCATACGTTGCCGCGGCAGGCGCGACCAGGAACTGGATTCGTGCCGGTGCGGACAGGCCAACCCTGAAGAAATCGTCATCGGAGTTGTCATCCACACCGACGTTCTGTACAGCCGCCGCGCCACCGATATTCAGCGTGCCGAGATCGGTCGCCTGCGCGATCGAGTCGTCGGGCTCGTTGACGTCGCCGTAATGGCGGATCCCGTTGAGGATGTCATCGAGCTGCGGGCCGTCGTACGAGGTTGAGATGAAGGGCTCCATCAGCTTCGTGCCGGTGGCTGGGCAGACATGGAGCATGCCCAGCCCGTGGCCGTGCTCGTGCGCGGCGACGTTCCGTAGACGCAGCGAGTTGCCCGATGTGTTCGTGCTATAAAACGTGTCGAACGCGTCAAAGATCATGTCGCCGTCGTTCGGGAAGTTGTTGTAAGCAAGTACGCCGCCGTTGCCATCGTTCTGGAAGTTGTACGCGGCAATGCGGACATCGCCCCGGACCCCCAGGATGCCGGCCCCGGAGTTGGTGTTCGAGCCGTCGTCGTTGGGCTCGAACACGTAGGTGACATTGATAAGCTCTTCCCAACGGTCGAAGACCTGATGGAAGAGATCCTGCCATGTCTGGGTGTTCCCGTAAATCCCATCGAGCCACTGGAAGAGCTGCGAGTTGCCTGAGCCCAGACCGATGCCAAGGTTGGGCACGAAGGTCCCGTCGGGCACGAAGGAGTAGGTCAGGGTCGTGGGGGTGCCCTGGCCGAGGCCGCCGCCGTTGGTTGCCGTCGAGGTCCATCGTCCGGTCTGCTGGAAACGGACCTGGAAGGGGAACTCGATCAGCTGATTGACCGCGAACGCGTACTCACGGTCGGTGTCTGGAGAGAAGCACATGTGGGGCACAGTACTGCCCGTATCGAGGGTGTCGGCAATGGCGTTGAGGATGTTCCACTGCTCGTCGGTCATGCGTGCGGCAAGTTCCTCGGAGACAAGCAGATCAAGGTATTCGTGTGCGCTGATACCAGGGTCGACTTCAGGCAACGGCCTCGGTTCACCATGATCACACAGCGGAGCAGTGTCCGCGACGGCATGCGAGCCAATCCCACCTGCCTCAGCAATCATCTGCTGGTGCTCGGCCGGAAGCTGCAAAAACATCCGCTCGGCGATCCCCTGCATGAAAAGTTCGTCGTGAGATGCGATCGCGCTCGGGTACTCGGCTCCCGTACCGGCGCTGAGTGCCGATCCGGAAGCCGCGAGTAGGCCCATCATGGCCAGCGATGCCTTTGTCTTCGTGTTCATCTATTCCCTCCTGTGATTCCGGGTCCTGCAACCTGGACTCAAGTGCTATGGCTGAAAAAAACGGGCAGCGCGTATCGAGCGATACGCGGCTTGCCCGATCAGGATTACGATCGTGTTTACGGACATCCAGCGTTGAAAGCATTCAGGAATGCCGAAACATCGAAGAAGTTGAAGATGCCGTCGTTGTTAAAGTCTGCGGACGAGTCCATGCTGTTGTACGCAGCGAGGAACGCCGAGACGTCGAAGAAGTCGAGGATACCGTCGCCGGTGAAGTCGGCCTCACATTCGACCGGGGGCAGCTCCTGCGTGAGCGCGGTCACCTGATAACGCTGCACGTTGTTCGTGCTGGTAGCCGACGAAACGATGATGTAATAGACGCCCGGGTCCTCGAGGGGGACGGTCATATCATCGTTCTGACCGGCGCCAGCGGTGTTCTCGCTCGCGATCGGAACGATGAGGTTGCCCGCTTCATACAGGTCGATCTTCAGATCATTGATCGCATCATAATCCACGAGTGTGCCGTTGTTGCACGACTGAGTCTGGGGTCCGGTGCGGTACTCATCTGCCTGCGGACCAACCACGAAGCGGAAGCTCGCACGCTCGGTCAGCTCGAAGCGGAACATATCGAACTCGGTTTCGTCGTCGATGCTCAGGTTGCTCAGGCCGTAGAAGTCCGTCGCGTCGATCGAGCCCATGTCGATCGCGGTGATCGGGCTGTTGTTGGGCTCGGTCGGATCCCCGTAGTGGCGGTGCCCGTTGAGGATGTCGTCAAGCTGGGGGCCATCAAACGAGTTTGTGGCGAACGGCTCCATCAGCTTGGTCGAGTTGATGGGGCAGACATGGAGCATGCCCAGCCCGTGGCCGTGCTCATGCGCGGCGACATTGCGGAATGAGCGGTAGTTGTTGCTCGTGCTGTTGTAGTAGTTGTCGTACGCGTCGAAGATCATGTCGCCGTCGTTGGGGAAGTTGTTGTACGCAAGCACACCGAAGTTCCCGTCATTCGCGAAGTTGAACGCGCCGATGCGGACGTCGCCACGAACGCCGAGGATGCCCACAGCGCCGTTGGTGTTTGCGCCGTCGTCGTTGGGCTCATACACATAGCTCAGCCCGGTCAGCTCGGCCCAACGATCGAAGACCTGATCAAACAAGGGCTGCCAGACGCTCGGCGGGCCGTAGCGGTTGTTCAGCCACGCAAAGAGCACCGAGTTGCCGGAGCCCAGCCCGAGCCCGAGGTTCGGGATAAAGGTCCCATCGGGAACGAACGAGTAGGTGAGCGTGGTCGGGTCGCCCTGACCAAGGCCCGAGCCGTCGGTGGCTGTCCGGTTCCAGCGTCCGGTCTGCTGGAACATGATCTGGAACGGGAACTCGATCAGCTGGTTGATCGCGTACGCGTATTCGGGATCGGTGCCCGGCGCGAAGCACAATGCCGGGACGGTCTTGCCCGAGTCGAGTGTGTCAGCGATCGAGTTGAGGATATTCCACTGCTCCTCGGTGAGTCGTGCGCCGAGTTCATCAGAGACGAGCAGGTCGAGGTACTCGTGGGCCGTGATGCCCGCGTCGATCTGCTCAGAGACATCGATCTGCACACCGCTCTCGAACGCTTTCAGATCGAAGCCCTCGGAGCCGATGCCGCCACCGAGGGCGATCTTCTCCTGATGCTCACGAGGCATCTGCTGGAAGAGGCGACCGGCGATGTCGTTGAGGTTGATTTCGTGCTGGCTGGCGATGCAATCAGGGAATGCGTTGGATTCAGCCGTGGCGGTGACGGACAAGACGCTCAGTGCGGTGGTTGCGGTTAGTGTCAGTGCGATGCGACTCATGTGGTAGTTCCCTTTTCGTTGTCATTCGGCCCGGGTTGCGGGCAGTACACTGGACGGTCACAGACAATGGAGCGCCAACTCTCAACGAGCGGACGACCAACCCATAGCATCACACGCCCCGTGACTGGGAACGCATGACCCCTGTGCCTGCATAGATCAACCCGTGGTGAGACCCACAGGGCCCGAAACCGCCCAAACAACGCGAGCGCACGGACAGAGACGAAAACCTCTACGCACGGCGTCCGCCTCTAGATTCATTTGTACCCGATTGAAGGACCGTTTCGAGCAATTAACGATAAAAAACACCCGATTGTCGGGTGTTTTCTGGGTTTGTGATCACAAGCTGAGACCGATAGTCTCGGCCCGAAAACAGCTCGTTTACTTTTTCTTGCCCTGGAAGTAGTTGCCAGAGAACTTCTTCTGGAACTTCTCAACGCGGCCCGCGGCGTCGACGAACGCGGACTTGCCGGTGAAGAAGGGGTGCGAACCCGACCAAACATCGACCTTGAGCTCAGGGACAGTCGCCCCGACGGTCATGACGACTTCGCCGTTGTAGTAGACCTTGCAGGACGGGTACCAGGTGGGGTGGGTATCGCTTTTCATGGCAGTTTCCTTCAATAACCCCCGGTTTCCATCCGGAGGGCCCCAACGATAGCCCCCGCATGGTGTTGGGTCAATTGTGGGCCCGGATTCACGTACATCAGGCGAGTTCTGGTACGCTCTGTGCCCAGAGTATGTAAATAGGGGCCTGGAGCATGGATACGGATCGGGTAGACGCTCAGCATGAAAAGCAAGCCAACGAGAAGCTGCCGGCTCTGGTTGCGGTCGCATGCTTCTGGCCGATCATCCTCGTCTCCTTTGGTG
This sequence comes from Phycisphaerales bacterium, assembly GCA_017642965.1. Taxonomy (GTDB): domain Bacteria; phylum Planctomycetota; class Phycisphaerae; order Phycisphaerales; family UBA1924; genus UBA1924. The sequence continues at coordinate 130,326 of JAEPOJ010000003.1, read as the reverse complement.
GTCTGGTCGGCGGACTGCTGGGCGGTGCCGCGGGTGCCGTGAATCTCGGGCTCTATCGCTCAAATCTGCCCAGGTGGTCGATCTGGATCTTGAATCCTGCGGTGGGCGTGAGTGCTATCCTCATCTGGTTCGTGATCGCGGTCCTCATCGAGATGATGCTTTCGGGTTCAAGCTGATTCTGCAACAATCTCAGATTCTGAGCGATATCTGAGGGGGTGGTGCGTATTGTTCTCACCGCGCCCTGCTGGATCAGGACCACGGCGCCACAAACCCGCTCCGGTTGCTTGCCTCTGACGCGAAACGCGCACGCCTGACATTCCGGAATCTCCAAGGGCAACCTGATAGCCCGAGACCCCACCGGAATCTCCACAAAGGCACCGGCAACTAAGAACGAAAACCACATGAAGTTCACCGAACTCGGACTCCACGAGTCCATCGTCCGCGCGGTCACTGACAAGGGATACACCGACGCGACACCGATCCAAGCGCAATCCATCCCCGCGGCCCTCGAAGGCCGCGACATCCTCGGCACTGCCCAGACCGGGACCGGGAAGACCTGCGCGTTCGCGCTCCCCGTCCTGCACCTGCTCGACGAGGATCATAAGCAGAAGCACAACCGACACCGCAGTCGCGGGCGTGCTCCCCGGGCACTCGTGCTTGCCCCAACCCGTGAGCTCGCGTCGCAGATCTTCGACAGCTTCATCGCATATGGCCGTCAGCTCAAGCACCTGCGTCACGCGGTCATGTTCGGCGGCGTCAACCAACGCAAGCAGGTCGCCGCGATGCGCGAGGGTGTCGATGTCCTCATCGCGACGCCCGGACGCCTGCTCGACCTCATCAACCAGGGGCACGTCGATCTCAGCGAGATCGAGCTCCTCGTCCTCGACGAGGCGGACCGCATGCTCGACATGGGGTTCATCCACGACATCCGCAAAGTCTGCGCCATGGTCCGTGAGGACCGCCAGACGCTCTTCTTCTCGGCCACAGTCTCGCGCGAGATCAAGCAGCTCGCCAACTCGCTGCTGACAGATCCGGTTCTTGTGGAAACTGCCCCGGAGTCCACCACGGTGGAAGCGATCACCCAGCGGATCTACACACTCGACCGTGAGAATAAAAAGGTGCTGCTCCTTCGAATGCTCGAAACCGAACCAGTCGAGCGAATGCTGATCTTTTCCAAGACCAAGCACGGCGCGGACAAGATTGTCAAGGGGTTGCGTCGAGAGAACATCCCCGCAGAAGCAATCCACGGCAACAAAACACAGAACGCGCGGACCAAGGCGCTCGGGAAGTTCAAGAAGGGGACCGTCAAGATCCTCGTCGCCACGGACATCGCTTCACGCGGCATCGATGTGCGCAACATCACGCACGTCGTGAACTACGACATGCCCCTCGACCCGGAGACCTACGTTCACCGGATCGGGCGGACCGCGCGGGCGGGCGCGACGGGCATCGCGGTCTCGTTCTGTGATCGAGATGAGCTGGGCCTGTACCGCCAGATCGAGCGTCGATCCAGGATCGAGATCCCAGTCGGTGATGATCACGAGGACCTCACCTTCGATGCACCCGCCACGCGCCGCGTGCATGAGGGCAAGCCCGCACGCAAGCGGGGCCCACGCCGGAGCAACCGGAATGGCAACCGCCGCCCGGAGCAGGGCGGTAACGATCGCGCAACACCGCGGAAGAAGCCCAAGAGCAAGAACGCGAAGCGAGCGGCTCGGACCAACGCTGTGAGTGATCGCAAGGTGCGCACAGGAAAACCCCGAAAATCGAAGTCGGGGTACCCAAAGGGTAAGCGATCTGACGCTCAGAGCTAGATGAAGGCGAGTGATGCCGTAGGCTTTATGGCAGACACTCAGCGGTGAACGCGCCAAGGAACGCGGAGACATCGAAGAAGTCCAGCGTTCCGTTGCCGTCGAAGTCGACGCTGAGGTCGCCGTTCGAGTACCGGCTCAGGAACTCGCTCACATCAAAGAAATCACGCTGGGCATCGAAGTTGAGGTCGGCTTCGCAGATCCCGCCGCCAGCGATGATGCCTGTGTCGCTGTCAGACTCAAGCCCGAACGCGACGATATCAAACACTTCGACGTATAGGTCTTCTGGGAAGCAGATGTTCTCGCAGTTCGGGTCGGGGTTGAGAATGCGACTCTGAGTGAACGCGATCCAGCCATAATGCCACGGCGTCGTGCCGGCATCGCGCCAGCGGATCGGGATGAACCGCAGCGAGCCGTCATCGTAGTTGGACGACTCCTGGTCACAGGTGTAGCAGCCGTCGTTCTGGGTGGAGTACAACTCGTCCAAAGCGCTGACGACATCACAGAGCGGCTCGGTGTAGAGCCAGTTTCCTGTGGAACCATCAATCGGCATGCCGATCGGGGTTGAGTAGCCCTGGTTGAATCCGGGGTTCACGTTTGCAACCTCGACATCGACCATGCCAGGCGGGGGAACAAAGCAGAATGCGCCGTTTTCAACAACCACCGGGCGGAAGCCCACCTGTCCAGAGCCGCCCCCATAGGAGGCCTGATCTAAGAACATGTGAATCGAGGGAAGCGATTGGTCTATATCGCTGAAGATCACCTCTCGGTCCTCGGCTCCCGGGACCTGATAGGCAAGCGGTGCCGCAGAAGCAGCCGTAACGATCGATGCGCCAAGACAATACGCGAGTTTCATCATCATTCCTCCTGATACTGATCATACATGGTGCACAATACTCGGCCTTGCACACATCAAGGCCAACCATCATTGGCAATGTACCGCCATATATGGTTTTGAGCAATAAAGAATATAGATAATAAATACCCGCCGCAGATGCGGCGGGAATTGGGTTGTGCATGGGTTGAGATATCAGAGTCGGCCGTTACGGCATGTCAGAGCAAAGACTCCGGGTTCTGGAGCGATTCAACAATCTCTGCCAGTGCCAACGCGGCGGTTGCGCCATCGACGACGCGATGATCGCAGGCGAGACTCAGCGGCATTACCTTGCCGACCATCGCCTGCCCGTCGCGGACCACGACTCCGTCATAGGCCTTGCCGACCGCGAGGATCGCAACCTCTGGTGCATTGATGACAGGCGTGGCGAATCTGCCCGCGTGGGAACCGACGTTGCTGATGGTGAAGGTTGAACCCATCAACTGGTCACGCGGAATCGAGCGATCGCGGGCCGCGGTTGCGACATTGACTATCGACTGTCCAAGCTCAACCACGTTCATGCGGTCCGCATCTCGGATGACCGGGACCATGAGCCCGTTCTCAGTATCGGTAGCGATCCCGAGATGGACCGCGCCGTACTGAACGATCTCTTCACGCTGCTCGTCGACAATCGCGTTCATCGCGCCGAAACGTCCCGCGAGCGACTTGGCGACCGCGGCACACACGAACGGGAGGAAGCTGAGCTTTACACCGGTCTGGGCGCTGACTTCCTTGCGGAGCGCATCCAGGGATGTGACGTCGGCTTCGTCGACAACAGTGAAATGTACGGCCGTGTTCACCGATTCACGCAGCCGGTTCGCGATGGTGCGACGGATGCCCTTGAACGGGATGTGGGCCTCGCTCTGCCCTGGCTGCACCTGTCCCTGCTGGGCCGGATCGGGGATCGGGCGGGAAGCGCCAGGGCCCTGGTATCCAGGTGCGGTTGGCAGCCCCTGTTGTGGCATCGGGGCCTGATGGGGATACCCGTAGCCGGGCGGTGGGGGTGGGGGCGCGTAGCCGTAGGGCGGGTACGCGGGGTAGGGTTGTGGCGGATAGGGGTACATCGGCTGCGGTGCGTAGCCATAACCCGGCTGCTGCTGCGGGTAGGGGGGCTGATAGCTCGGCTGCGGTGCCTGCGGCTGCTGCGGTGCGTAGGACTGGCCCACGTTCGTCGAAGGGAGATTCAGCGGCTTGCGCACCTCAGCAGTGCGTGATGGGGCCGGCTGCGAACTCTGAGACGGTGTGCTCGGTGCCGCTGGAGCCGGTGCCGATGCTGGTTTGGTCGATCCGCCGTTCTCCGAAGCGTTGCGAACATCCTTGGCCGTGACCCGGCCGCCGATGCCTGTGCCTTGCACCGTGTCGATATCGATCCCAAGGTCACGCGCCAGGCGGCGAACCGCAGGCGCGGCCAGTGCCTTGCCGTCACCCGAGCCCATCCCGGCGAGTGTGTCGGATACAGCCCCGACCACGGTGCCCGCGTCCTTGGGTTCTTCTTCCTTTGCCTCGGTTGTCAGCTCGGGGTCCTGCTCCGAACGTGCAGGGGTGTCGTCGCCGCCCTCGTATGTGACAAACACGGCTCCGACTTTGATGATGTCTCCATCACTGCCATGGAGGGTTTTGATCGTCCCAGCGCGGGGTGAGGGGACCTCGACGAGCGCTTTGTCGGTTTCCATCTCGGCGAGGATCTGGTGCTCCTCAACGGTGTCGCCTTCGGAGACAACCCACTTGATGAGCTCTGCTTCTTCGAGCCCCTCGCCAAGGTCGGGGAGGATGAACTTGTTCGGATCGGATGAGACTTTGCCGGCCATGTGTTCCCAATCTTCGTATCTGATCAGACCCAGTTGGTCTGGTGTTCGTGTGAATCAATCCCGATCAACGAGTCCTTAGTACGCGAGGCACTCCTCGATCCCCTTCTGGATCCGGGGTGCTTCGGGGAGGTACTCAAGCTCGAGCTTGTAGTACGGCATAATGGTGTCGAAGCCCGCCACGCGCTGGACGGGTGCCTGCAGGTAGAGGAAGCACTCCTCCATGATCCGTGCCGCGATCTCCGCGCCCATGCCGCAGGTGAGCGGCGCCTCGTGGACAATCACGCAGCGTCCGGTCTTCTGGACGGACTGGGCGATGGTGTCCATGTCAAACGGGTAGATCGAGCGCAGATCGATGAGCTCGATCGAGACATCCTCGGGGAGGTTATCCATCGCCTGCAGACACTGGAAGACCGGGGCGCCCCAGGTAACGACGGTGAGGTCGTCGCCCTCGTTGACGACCTTGGCCTCTCCGATAGGGATCTCGTACATCTCCTCGGGGACCTCTTCCTTGAACGAGCGGTAGACGCGCTTGGGCTCGAAGAACATGACGGGGTCAGGGTCCTTGATCGCGGAGATCAGGAGTCCCTTCGCGTCGTAGGGGGTCACGGGCATGACGACCTTGACGCCTGGGGAGTGGGAGTAGATCGCTTCGGGTGAGTCGGAGTGCAGCTCGGGTGCGTGGATGCCCCCACCGACGGGGACGCGGACGGTCATCGGCACGGTGACAGCGCCGCGGGTGCGGGTCCGCATGCGGGCGGCGTGGTTCACGAGCTGGTCGTAGGCCGGTCCGAGGAACCCGTCGAACTGGATCTCGGGGACGGCCTTCATACCGGCGATCGCGAGACCGATCGAGGTGCCCATGATGCCCGACTCGTCGAGGGGGGTGTCGACGACGCGGTCCTTGCCGTGCTTTGCCTGAAGGCCATCGGTGACGCGGAACACGCCGCCGTTGAGCCCGACATCCTCGCCGAGGAGGATGACATCGGGGTCGCTTTCGAGCATCTGGTCGAGTGCCTGGTTGATCGCACCGACGAGGGTTTGTTGTGCCATATCTGACTCCGGTTTCTTATCCGGCGGCCGCGGCAGCTGCCGCAGCGGCTTGGTCTGCTTGGATCTGATCCTCAACCGCGAGCATCGCTTCGATGTTCGAGGGCATCGCGGCGTTGAGGAGTTCGACGATGTCTTCAGCGGGCATGCGGACACGCAGCTTGGTCGAGCGGCCGCTGATCTCAACGGCGCTGTCGTTGCCTTTGGGCTGAACGGATTTCACATACACCGCGTTGATGTAGTGCATCCGCCCCTTCGTGTCCGGCAACCCCACCAGCATTTCAGCGGGCCTCCGTTGGCTGCGCCTTGAGTCCGACCTGCGACGGGTTGCGCCCGATCGAACTGGTCCGCATGGTGTCGCGTTGGAGCTTGAGGTCCTCAGGCAACTCCGCGTACATGTCGTTGAAGAAGTCCGCCTTATCTGGCGCGGTCACGCTGATCGCGGCGTCGACGACTTCCTTGACGATGCGCTGCGCCCGGGTCTCGAGCTCAGACTGCTTCTTGTCGTCCCAGAATCCCTGATCTTCCATGTACTTGCGGGTGCGGATCAGCGGGTCCTTGTCGAGCCAGGCATCGACTTCGGCCTGGTCGCGGTAACGACGCGCGTCGTCGGCGGTGGTGTGGTCACCCAGGCGATAGGTCACGCCCTCGATGAACGACGGGCCGCCACCCTCGATGGCCCGCTTGCGGGCGTCCATCGTAGCCTTGTACACCGCGAAGATGTCGTTGCCGTCCACCTGGATAGTCGGCATGTCGTACGCCAGCGCCTTCTGAGCGACCGTGCGCGAGTTCATCTGCTGTTCGCGGGGGACCGAGATCGCCCACGAGTTGTTCTGGCAATAGAAGATCGTGGGGACCTGCATCACGGACGCGAAGTTCATCGCGTTGTGGAAGTCACCCTCTGAGGTCGCGCCGTCACCGAAGTAGGTAATGACGGCCCGGTCAGCTTCCTTGCGGTTCTTCATCGCCCAGGCGATGCCGGTCGCGTGGAGCATGTGTGTCCCGATGGGCACGCTCAGCGGCGTCATGTTCAGCTCCTCGGGGAACTGCGAACCGCGCTCATCACCCATCCAGTACTGGATGACGTAGTGCATGGGCAGGCCGTGCATGAACAGCGCAGCGTTCTCGCGGTAGGAAGGCACGATCCAGTCGTTGCCCTTGACCATGGCGAGCGCTGAGCCGACGGCGTTGGCCTCCTGTCCCTTGTTCTGGGGGTAGGTGCCCATACGCCCGGAGCGCTGGAGCTTGAAGGCGATCTCGTCGAGTTCGCGGCAGATGCGCATCTGCTCGTAGAGGTGCACGACCTGATCGTCGCTGAGCGTGTCTTTCGCGAGTTTCTTATCGAGCTTGCCGTTCTCATCGAGGATCTGCAGATGCTCGATTTTGGCCTCAAACACGGTGTGGTGTGGCATGATGTCTCCTACACATCTCGGTGGCTGTCAACGATCGCGCATCCGTCGTGCGAAATGGCGGCGGGCGATGCGGAAATGCCGACTCACCGGGGTTGGAAAGTATAGGAACGAAGCCATCCAGAATCACTTCCGAAGGCTTCGGTCAATCACCAGAATCAGGAAACCACTTGCCCGCATGCAATCGAGATTGTGCACCCCTTTGCGGGTGTATACGAGGGGGCAACCTCCCCCTGGAAGACATGCGATCCTGCGGTTTTCCAGCGAAAGTATTCTGTATGAAAAGGTGTCTTTAGAGCAGATCCAGTGTACACGAGATACCCCACTCTGGACCATCATGGCATCGTCTTGAGAAGGTGTGTGTTCCAGGAGCGGGTGATCGGTGTAGATCGAAAGAACACTCCACCTATCGCAGCTTATACAGAAGTTGCAGTTACAAGTGACATGCTCAGGCTGATCTTGCTGTTCTGCTTCATCACTTTCGCTGCCAGCCCGCTTGTCGCTGACGAGACACACGTGGTTGATGACGTGTGGTTTGAGCTTGCTGATTGCTACGAAGGCGAAGCCGTGGTTGCGGTCGTGGGTAATGGCAAGGATGAAGATTGGAAACGGGTTGAGTTTGCATTTTGCGCCGAGATGCTGTCCATGCGAAGCTATCGTCTCGGATCAGATGGGAGCAGGACACTCTACGACGAGCGGTACGCCGACGATGTGGAATCGATAGCGATCTATCACGAGCAATCCGGCGTCAGTGTCAGCTCACGATTCCGCGAGACACTCACCGACGCGGGTGAGCGAGATATAAGCCCGTTGCGTATTCAGCGGTTGATTGCCCAGCGACGGGACGATCTCGGGCTTCATGTCATCGAGCGTCACGATGACTCGACAGTCACAGTCGGGTTCACGCTTACGACACAGGGGCAGACAGAACAGCACGAGTTCGATGTGCTCGGTCGCAGGATCACGGCGTTCAGGTCGATAAAACGCGATGGGAGATATCAAGTCGAGGTTCGGTACGATGGGTGGCAAGAGCTGGATGACGGGCAGCCAATCCCAACCAGAATGCACAGCAGGAGCGGCTTCGGTGCGGACGATATCGTCATGGAGATCCGTGTCGTAACTGCCCGATCAATGAAAGTTGCCCAAGCCCCACAGCGGCCAGCGATCCCGCCACGCTTTGATATCCAACTGGCTGCGCAACAAGACAATAAACCAACTTCATCCGCATTGCCTATAGATGGGCAGCAATCGATGCAGCGGTATGGCAGTTCCCTCCAACGCACCACCGTACCGATCCTGATCCTGGCAGGTGGCTCGCTCATCCTTCTCTTCGCTGTGATACTCGTCCTTCGATGTCGCCGCGCTTGAGTGTGGGCGGCCATACAAAAAGTGAGCCCAACTCTCACGGCTGGGCTCACTGCTGAGTATCAGTCCTGCAGGTGTTTAGAGCTGTTCGATCGTTTCCTGCATGTGCTCGCGACCCGTCGCGCCGTGCTGCTCTCGGCCGGTCCCGGGGAACTGCTTGATGTGATCCTGCGGCAGTTCGCGTCCGGTCCCCTGTGCATTCGGCGACTTCTCCGGGATCGAGAAGTTCGAGTTCGGCAGCGTATCGGAGTGGGCGAGGGCGAGATCCGCGGCCTTGAGCATCGTGTCGTCCGCGTTCTCGTGCAGCGCACGGAAGCTGTTATGGATCGCGAGCTCGGCGAGGTCGAAGAAGTGGATCGCCGCGGCCTTGTTCCGCTCGAACTCGGTGCCGGACTCGCCGTTCCGCATATCCGCGTCCAGACGCGAGAGCGTGCACGCCCAGGCGTGGAGGTACATCGCCGCGTCCGCGAGGCGGGCCTGGGTTGCCTGGGCCGTGACGATCGCGGAGTCCTTCTTCTTGCTGATCACCTTGAACTGGTAGGTGAACTCGGAGACGAGCTTGGTCATCCGATCCGCGTAGCGGCGCAGCGACGGGTCGACCTTCGAGATCGTCGGCGACTTGCGGCGCATGCCGAGGAACACCTCCATGCCCAGCGGCACGGCCGCGCGGATCATGGTGGGGGTGAACTTCTTGTTGTCCGCCATCTCCTTAATCCCGAGCATCTTCTCGGCGAGCTGCTTGCCGCCGTAGGCAAAGATGAAGGACTGCATGACCTCGTTGGCACCCTCGACGATGGTATTGATCCTCGAGTCGCGGAAGATCCGCTCGATCTCGTTCTCGGTCATGGTCCCCTCGCCGCCCATGATCTGGACCGCGTCGTTGACCGCACGCCAGCCCATCTCGGAGCAGAACACCTTGCAGATGGCGGTCTCGAGCATGATGTCGTCATCGTGTCGATCGAGCATGCCCGTGGTCATGTACAGCACGGAGTCCATCGCGTAGGTCAGTGCCGCCATGTGCGCGATCTTCTGCTTGACGAGCTCGAAGTCGGCCAGCGGACGTCCGAACTGGTATCGCGTCTGCGACCACTTGATCCCCTGATCCATGGCCCGCTTGGCGCCACCGAGCATGCCCGCGGAAAGCGTGCATCGCCCGTAGTTCAGACAGGTCAGTGCCACGTTGAGCCCGCGCCCTTCCTTGTGGAGCAGATTCTCCTTGGGCACCTTGACGTTTGTGAACTTGATGCGAGCCTGCCACGTGCCGCGGATGCACATCTTGCTGCGGTTCTTGGAGAAGATATCGATCCCGTCCATGTCCGGGTGGCAGACGAGCGCGGTGACCTTGTCCTTGCCGTCGATCTTCTGCTTCGCCATGACGGTGAAGAGCCCGGAGATGGCGCCTGACGTCGCCCATTTCTTCTCGCCGTTGATAATGTAGTGGGTCCCGTCTTCGCTGAGCTCGCATCGGGTTTCCTGCCCACCGGCGTCGCAGCCGACGTTGGGCTCGGAGAGGCAGAACGCGCTGAGCCATTCCTTGGCGAGTTTGGGGAGCCAGCGCTGCTTCTGCTCCTCGGTGCCGAAGAGCATGACCGCCTTGCAGCCGATCGACTGGTGCGCGGAAACCATGACCGCGGTGGAGCCGCAGTACTTGCCGATGGTCTCAAGCACGCGGTTGTAGCTGGTAATCCCCATGCCCAGGCCGCCGTACTCCTTGCTGATGGTCATGCCGAGGACGCCCATGCTGAAAAGCTTCTGGATGACGCGCTCAGGGATGTACTGCTCCTGATCGATCTCGACCGCGGGGTGTTCGCTCTTGAGGTAATCCTCCAACTCGGCCAAGAGCTGGTCGCACTCCGCCGTCTCCTCGGGCGAGGTCTTTGCGATCTCGGGGTACGGAAAGTAGAGTTCTTCTCGGAAGTTGCCCCAGAAAAGATTTTTGACAGCCCCCATATCCTCGGGCTCCGGACCGAGCATTGTTTCTGCGTCCGCGATCATCTGCTTGTCGCGATCCGAGACGCCCTTCATGTTTTTGAGATCGGCTTTCTGTGTGTCGGCCATGGTTCAGACTCCTCTGGTGTCAATCGCGTCCGGAGCGGCTTCGCCTCGGACACGGTGGTGATTTACTTCTTCGATTTGCTGAAGAACGCCTCGATCGCTTCCTTCGCGGGTTCAGTGTTCCGAAGCCGGACGAGGTGGTCACGCTCGCACTTCAACGCGGCAGTCCAGCCGGAGCTCAGCCCGGCCTGAACCGCGTCGAGCACAGCGTCGGTGTGATAGGCCGATACGAGATCGTCCTTCGCCTTATCCAACGCCGTTTCGATTTCGTCAGGGTTCATCATCTGGATGCAGCGAGCGGGGTGCCCTGAGCGACCCGATTTCTCCTGACCAATCAGCCAGATCATGGCAGTGTGGATCAGCTCTTCTCTTGAGTCGCAGGTTTGGTCGAAAATGCCCAGCTTCGTTGCAATGTCCGATTTGAACGCGGTTCCGTTCGCGGTTGCCACGATCGCGGTCTCAGCATCGATGCGTGCCGGCAGCAGGTTCGTCCCGCCCCAACCTGGGCAGATCTTGAGTCCCGCTTCCGGGAGACCGATGAGATAGGGCTTGGCGCTGGCGTCATTGAGCCCGATGAGCCCATCGCAGTGCATCGCCAGTTCTAGACCTCCGCCGAGTGTCGTCGAATGGATTGCCGCCGCGGTCGGGAACGGGAAATCGGCGATACGTTGGAATACACGTGCCCCGAACTCGAGGTAGGTGTGGAGTTCGGCATCATCCAGGGCCATGATGGCCTTGAGATCGGCTCCGGCGACAAACGCACGCTCCGCGGCTGACGCGAGGATGAACCCGTCCAGATCATCCGGCAGCGTGTCAAGGGTTGCGTCGAGTTGCTCAAGCAGCGATTGCTCAATCACAACGACAGGTCGCCCCGGCTGGACCAGCGTGAGCGTGGCAATCTTCTTGGTACCGTCCCCGGCACTGCCATAGTCAACGGGCAGGAGTTCGGTGGGCATGCGATATCCGTATCTTGCGATCACGAAGCCGAGGACAACAACCGTATCGTCCCGACGCACGCGTACTCGCAGGGCTTGCGTGCAATGAAATCATATGCATCAACGCCCGTCAGAGCAGGATTCAAGACGCCGAGTTAGCGTTTCATCCGGGCCGCGAGCGCTGCTTGTGCCTCGGGTGTCGCGAGCACCTGCGCAGACAGCTTGGCGCCTCGCATGACCATCGATTCATCGAGCGAGCCGTCAAGTTGATTCAGGAGGTTCTTCGTAGCAGAAAGTGCTTTCGGTCCGCCTTCTGCGAGACGATGGGCGACGTCGCTGGTGAGTGAGTCGAGTGTATCGCGGTTGGGTGCAAGCTGATCGACAAGCCCGATCTCGTGGCCAGCCGTGCCGCTCATCACGCCGCCCATGAGCATGGCCTTGCGTGCGACACCGGCGCCGAGTTTCTTCACAACCCATGGCGCGATCACGGCGGGGCAGATGCCCAGATCTACTTCGGGAAAACCGAGCTTCGCGTCGGCGTGCGAGATCGTGACATCGCACACGCACGTGAGGCCGCAGCCACCACCGATCGCCGCACCGTTCACGGATGCAACGGTGACCTGTGGTAGTGAGCGGATCTTGAGTGTGAGTTCTGCGAGGCGAGTCAGCAGGCGCTCGCCCATGTCGGGGTCGCCGGAGAGCTCGATCAGCACGGCCTTGAGGTCCATGCCCGCGCAGAACGCTCGACCCGAGCCGGTGATGACGAGCACGCTGGCATCAGAATCTCTGACCGCGTCTACGGCGTCGTGCATCGCATCGAGTATCTCGACGGACATCGCGTTGCGTGCGTCGGGGCGGTTCATGGTCAGCGTCGCGATGCTGCCATCGTGCTTCAGGAGGACCGCGCTGCTTGCAGTCTGTTCGTTTGTCATGATGCTCCCCACAGCGCCGCGAGTCGCGCCCTTTCTTCGTCGTTCCCTGTCAGTTCAAGCGAGGCGTTGAGCCCGGCTCCCGCACGCTCGCCACTCACGCTGCAGATCTCGTTGAGCCAACGCTTGGTTGCTTTGCAGCCGCTGCCCGGTTTGCTGGCGAGAGACTCTGCAATCTCAAGCGTGCGGTGGCGCACATCGCCCGTTTCTTCGCAGAGCTCATGAATCATGCCGAGCTTGAGGGCTTGGGAGCCATCGATCAGTTCCGTATCGAGCAGGCGTGCCCGCACGACTCCCTCATGCATCGCGGCCAGCATGTATGGCGAGGAGACCGCAGGTGAGACACCGATCCTGACCACAGGGTACCCGAGTTTCGCGGTGCGGTTCGCGATGACAACGTCCGCGCCGCCAAGAAGTGCGCACCCGCCGGCAACCGCTGCGCCGTGGACTCCGAGCACGACCGGTGCGGGGTGATCTCGCATGGCGCCGACGCACCGTGAAAGACCAGTGAGGAGGGCACGCATGGTCTCCCCTCCGGGGTCAGCCGCGCATGCCTTGAGATCGAAGCCGGCGCAGAATGTTTTCCCCTGGCCGAGGATGACCAACGCGAGCGCATCGTGGCTCGCTTTGATCGCTTCATGGAGCTGATCGAGCATTTCTGGCAGCATCGCGTTGCGTTTGTCGGGGCGTGCGAGCTCGATCACGCTCACGCCAGTTTGGGTAGAGAACTCGATCATGGCAGCAGTCCCCCGGCAAACTCGCCCGCCCTCTGCAGCGCCGCATCGTCAACACCGGTGGTGTATCCCTCTTCCCGGATGGTGTGGACAAGCACGCTGGTCGCGATGTTGCCGGGCGCGCGTGTGGTCTCTGTCGAGGCGTAGGGGCACCCGCCCAAGCCGCCGGCGGAGGAATCGAAGGACCGCACACCCAGCTCGAGCGCCATGCGAACACAATCGCTCGCACGCCCAAAGGTGTCATGCAGGTGGAGCGTGAGTGTCGGGTCTCCGAATCCGTTCGTCGCGCGACCATCGAGTCGATCGATGGTTTCCATGATGACCGGCTCGATGGTCTCGGGGGTGGCGGCACCGATGGTGTCACCGAGGTCGAGCTCGTCCACACCGATCTCAAGCAGCCGGGATGCGACATCCGCGACGGCAACGGGGTGGATGTCGCCATCGAAGGGGCATTTCACGATACATGATATGTAACCGCGCACCATCATCCGGTGCTCGTGTGCTTTCGGGATGAGCGGCTCGAATCGTTGCAGGACTTCCTCGATCGTGCCGTTGGTGTTTTTGAGCGAGAAACCTTCGCTCGCGGCTGCAAACACCGATACCTTATCGATCAATCGCTCAATGCCGTGTTCCTCGCGTGCGTGCTGGTTGACCGCGATCGCGGCTTCGAGCCCGCGCATGTTCGGCACAAGCGCGGAATAGAGCACGCCCTCGGGCTTCGACGCCGCGACGAGCTCGAAGAGTTCCGCCGCATCGCCGAGTTGTGGTATCCACTTCGGGCTCACAAAGCTGGATACCTCAACCTCTTCGACGCCGGTCTGCTGAACAAGCCCGACGAGGGTCGCCTTATCACTCGTCGGGACGACCGATTGCTCGGCCTGCAAGCCGTCGCGGGGGGCGACGTCCGTGATGCGAACGTGCGTGTTCATTCTCTGGTTGGCTCCGCGGGCTTCGTCGGCGACTCGCTCTCATGCTCGAGCGCTTCCTGCTCCTCCTCATCGTCGCCTGAGATGCTCAGGAACGGGATCGTCTGGTCGATGTTGTTGATCGTCTTGCGAAGCGACTCGAGATGCTTATTCGTGGCGTCGAGCTGGGTCTGCAGGCTCTTGAGCTGCTGATCCATCGATGTCAGGCGTGCTTCGACCGTTCCGAGGTTCTCGTTCGTCGTCCCCAGTCCTTCGTCGATCGCGTTGAGTTCGTCCTCAATGCGGCCGAGGTTGTCGTTCGATGCGAGGATCCCATCGTTGATATCCCACACCACGCACCCCGGCATCGCAACCCATGCGATGGAGAGCGTGAACGTCGTCAGTATGGAAGCTTTGCGGTTCATGCGGGAGCTCTCCAATCTCATTTGGTCTCAATATGGCTCATGAGCCGATCGGCGTGCGCCTCGTCACGACCGGAAGCGATGATTGTGATGAACGTGTTCTCGTAGATGAAGCCGGTGAGGCGTGTGTATGGCGCGCCACCCGACCGCAGCTCAAGGATCCTCGCGGCCGATCCGGCAAACTCGATCTGCTCCAACTCATCCGCTGTGGTCGCGGGGAACGCCAAGGCCGAGTTGTCGCCGGCGTAGGCAGCCCAAGCAGGCTGGAGGTGCTGAATAAACGGATCGTCCGCAGCGTCAGGGCTGAGCGGTTGAACGAGGATCTTCAGCGTGCCATCGTCCATGCGGAGTTCGAATGAATCGCGAACACCCTTCGGGTTCGATCGTGAGAGCAGGGTCTCATCCACCGGGTAGCTGAGCTTGCCGAACGGTAGATCGATGCTGCCGGGAAGATCGGATTTGCTGATCCGACCGATCAGTGACTGCGTCACCAGATCGTGGCCTTCAAGCGACTTGGGATGGGCGATGGTCGAGATGAGCACGCCAACGCCGTCGATGTTCGTCATATAGCTTTTGACATGAATCTCAGGCGAAACCAGTACCACTTGGTACTCGAGTGAGTCCCCGCGGCCCAGATCGAGCGAACCACGCTCCAAGACTTCACCCGATTCCGCATCGAAGATGCTGCGAAGGAGCGCTTCCTGAGCTCCCGCGAGGGTCAGGGTACTATCGATCTCGAAATCGACGCGCGTAAACCCAGCATGGCGGTCGGTAACGCTTGGGATCAAATCTGACCAGTTGAGCTGCTCATCCGCGGTCAAGGCGAAAGCACTGCTTTCTGCAGATTCGGGCGCGATGATTGTATTAAGCCCATGCGGCATCAGAACTTCATAGCCGTACGCGGCGTCTGTGCCCCTGGGCTTCGCGGCGGAGGCCAGCGGTCGATCAAAGAACGAGGAGGCGTAGCCGGTGAACTTCTCAGCATGCTCCAATGCGCCTGAGAAGTTCGCAACAACGATGCGCCCGTCGTCGATCGCCGCGTGCATGGTGCTCACAAACTCCTGCGTCCCCATGCGGACCTCATACGCACGTCCGGAAAGGATCGTGTTGCCATCTTGCCCACCCGGGATCGCGACATCGCCCGACCAGAGTAACTGGATCTCTCCGCGGCTTTCCTGATCAGCGAGTGCGCGATCGAAGCTCTCTATCTGAAAGTCCGCCGCACGCTGCGCGTTCACCTCGGGCGGGATCTCGATTACCTGCAGGCGCAGCGAGCCGTACTCGTAGGCGATTGTGGCGCCGGTCACGAACTTGTTGATCTTCTGGGCCTCGCGGATGCTCGAGCGCACAGGGATAGAGATGGGATAGCCGCCCAGAGAATAAAAGTAGGGGGTCTCTGGATCGAGCGGGTTCACGCTGAGGTTGAGGAGAAGGTCGTCCGCAATGATGAGGTCGTTGGGGATGTCGTCGCCGGCCGGATCATGGATTTTGAGTGTGATCCCAACCCCGGTCCCATCTTCCAGTTCGAGCGCGTAACACTCTACGTACGCGAGTGTGCCACTCGGTAGCAAGCCAATATCGATGCGCTTGCCCTGACGTTCCTCACCGAGGATCTCAAGCGTGCAGTCTGTCGTGATTTCCTGGGTCACCTCGCCGTAAGCGTTCTCGATCGCACGGAACGCATCGGAGACCGTGGCGCCGAGCAACTGTTCGACGGTACCCGTGGCATCAACCGAATCGATGGTCTGCGTGAGGCGCACGAATGCCATCTTCCCATCGGTTCCCCAGGCGAGGCCATCGGAAGCACGTCGCTGAATCGTGACAGCATAAATTGATGCATTGGTCGATTCCCGGATCACCGGCTCGAATGGCACCTCAAGACTGAAATCAAAGCCGGCGGTCTCAAACTCGAAGAGTTGGGGCTCGGGAGGCGCGACTGCATCCTGAGCCTGCTGCTCGCTGGCTTGCGCGTCGGGCGTGTCGGCATCCTGCGCGGTCGCATGACCAGCGCAGCTCAAAAATATGGAGCAGGTGAGAGAATGTAGTACTCGGTATCGCATGTACAACCTCAGTATCGAGGGGTGTCGGAAGAATACTGCTGGTCAGACCTGCAGCACGCCGGTCTTGAACTCTACGGAATAGTCCCATCCCTGATTGGCGGCCCGGAGTGCATCGATGAGTTCTTCCCGTGTCTTATGGGGTTCGATGATCCGATCAACCCAGCCGCGTGCTGCGCCGTGGCGAATGTCCTGCTGTTCGTTGTACGAGTCTCGCACGGCATCCAGGATCGCCTTGTGGGTCTCGGCATCGATCTCCTCGCCCTTGCGTGCACGGGAGCGTTCTTCGATCATGGCCAGTGTCCCAGTCGCGGAGCCCGCGCCCATGACGGCGCACTTGCTGCCGGGCCACGCCATCGCGACGAACTGATCGAATGCTCGCCCGCACATCGCGTAGTTACCCGCGCCGAATGAACCGCCCATGATGACGACGAGCTTCGGCACCACGCAGTTGGACATCGCGTTGACCATTTTGGCCCCGCTGCGGATGATCCCGCCCTGCTCGCTGTCACGGCCGACCATGAACCCCGTCGTGTCGTGTAGGAACACGATCGGGACCTTGCGTTGGTTGCAGTCCATGATGAATCGGGCGGATTTATCCGCGCTGTCGTCGTAGATCACTCGTGGCATGGCCGTCGCCTTGCTTGGACCGGCCTTGCCCCCAGGCATCTGGCGCTGGGTGAGCTTGCCCTGGTTCGCCACGATGCCCACCGCCATACCGCCGATCTTGGCATAGCCGCACACGACCGATTCACCGTACGTCGCCTTGTATTCGTCAAAGTCCGGCTCAAGCGACTTGTGGCCCTCATCGTTGGGCGTCGCACGCGAGTCCACGATGCATGCGATGATCTCTTTGACATCGTACTGCTGGCCCGGCTTATCCGTAAAGATGTCGTAGATGTCGTTGCCGTCGCGGAACGCTTGGATATGGGTCTCGGTGATCTCTTCGAAGTTCGCGTCGGGGTACTTCGCGACGAGCGATCGCAGACGCTGAATGCATGCGTCGTCGCTAGGCTCCTTGAAGTCGATGGTGCCGGAGATCGAGGCGTGCATCTCCGCGCCGCCGAGCTCTTCATCCGAGACATCCTGCCCGATCGCGGCTTTCACGAGTGCCTGCCCCGCGAGGTAGAGCCCGGATCCCTCGGTCATCAGCAGCGTGTCGCACATGACCGGCAGGTACCCGCCCCCAGCGACGCAGAAGCCCATAATCGCGGCGATCTGCGGGATGCCATCGGCGCTGATCTGGGCGTTGTTGCGGAAGATCCGCCCGAAGTCGTCGGTATCAGGGAACACATCCTCCTGCATGGGCAAATAAACGCCCGCAGAATCCACAAGGTAGAGCAGCGGAAGGCGGGCCATATGGGCCATGGTCTGGGCGCGGATGATTTTCTTGCAGGTCATCGGGAAAAAGGCGCCTGCCTTTACGGTCGCGTCGTTGGCGATGATCATGTGCTTCTTGCCGTGGACTGACCCGATGCCAACCACCACGCCCGCGCCCGGGGCGCCGCCCGCTTCTGCGTACATCCCGTACGCGGCCCACAGCCCCAGTTCCTGAAAATGGGAACCGTCGTCGATGAGCTTCTCGATCCGCTCCCGTGCCGTCAGGCGGCTCTTGGCGTGCTGGCGTTCGATGGCCTTGGGGCCCCCGCCTTGCTTGATCTGCTCCTCTTGGGACAGGAACTCCTGGGTCAGGGTACGCAATGTTGGATCAGGCTCGCTCATGGTCCCTAACAGTAGGGGACTGGGTGAGAATCTTCCCCCTCGGCGACCGCTTGCGGCAACGATCAATCGCGTTTACGCTGTGCTCATGAGACATCACATCCCCCGCAGTATCCTGGCAGTCCTCTCCTTGACCCTCGTTAGCTTCTTCTGGGCCATGCCAGCGCAGGCGCAGGACGATGAGCGCGACTTCGTCGTCTACCCCGATGACGCTTCGATCACATACCACACCGTGACGATCAATGGCGAGCCAGTGAGCTATCAGGCCGTCGCGGGGACGCTCACTCTTGCGCAGCTGCGGGGCAAGCACGACCCGACGGCCTCAATGTTCTACATGGCCTACCGGAAGGTGGAATCTATCCCCGAGGAGGGCGAGGAGCCGGTCTTCCCGGACGCGGCTGAGCGACCGATCACGTTCTCCTTCAATGGTGGCCCGGGCTCGTCGTCCGTGTGGCTGCATCTCGGGGTGTACGGGCCGAAGCGTGTCAATCCTGTCGATGAGTTCGGGAACCCCGGGCCACCGCCGTACGCGGTCGTCGATAACGAATACTCCATGCTTGACAAGTCTGACTTCGTCTTCATCGACCCTGTCTCTACGGGATACTCCCGCCCGGTCGAGGATAAGAGCGAGAAGGATTTCCACGGGCTGCGTGAGGACATCAACTCCGTCGCGGAGTTCATCCGCATCTACCTTGGACGGACAGGCCGATGGGGGAGCCCCAAGTACATCACGGGTGAGTCCTATGGCACCACGCGCGCCGCGGGGCTGGTTGATGAACTGCAGGACACGCACGGGATCGCGATCAACGGGACGATCCTGGTCAGCGCGATCATGAACTTCGGGACCGCGCGGTTCGATGTAGGCAACGACCTCCCCTACCCGCTGTTCCTGCCGAGCTTCGCCGCGACGGCCTGGTTCCATGATGCACTCGATGAGCCGTATCAATCAATGGAGATCGAGCCATTCCTGCGCGAGGTGGAAGAGTTCGCGATGGGCGAGTACTGGCTCGCCTTGGGTGCCGGGGATCAGCTCGACGAATCGCAGCGTACCAACATCGCGCAGAAGCTCGCGGACTACACGGGTGTGTCGCCCGAGTATGCGCTGCAGACCCAGCTGCGCCTCAACATGCCCCGGTTCCCCAAAGAACTGCTCCGCGAGCAGGGCAAGACCGTCGGTCGACTGGACTCGCGCTTCGTCGGGATCGACCGAGACGACGCGTCCGATTCCTATGAGTACGACCCCTCGTACACGGCGATTCAGTCGATCTACACCGAGTCGATGAACCAGTACCTCCGCGAAGATCTCGGATACAAGTCCGATCTGCGCTATGAGATCCTGACCAGCGTGTGGCCTTGGTCATACCGCAGCGTCGGCGAGAACAGGTACGTAAACGTTGCCGAGAATCTCCGCCAGGCCATGCACAAGATGCCGTATATGAAGGTCTTTATTGCGAACGGCTATTACGACCTCGCGACGCCGTACTTCGCCACGCAGTACACGATCGATCACATGTTCCTTCGCCCGGAGATCAAGGACAACATCGAGATGCACTACTATGAGGCGGGGCACATGATGTACGCGCACTTGGGTATGCTCCAGAAGATGAAGCGAGATCTCGACGCGTTCTACGACGCCCGTGAGTAACCTTGGGTGCACATGCTCCCACCTCTGCCGCCATACGAAGCGCTGCACCCGCTGGCCGTCCACCTCCCCATCGGGGTCCTTCTTGTCGCGTGGGTGCCTATGCTCATCGGCGTGCTCGATCGCAAGCGTCGGCACACATGGCTCGCGTGCGGCGCGGTGATGCTGCTCATCGGGGTGGCCTCATTGCAGTTCGCGGTGATGACCGGAGAGGCAGCAGAACGCATCGTCGGTGGTGCGACACAGGAGATATCTGATGCGATCTCTGCTCACGAGGTGCTCGCAAACCGAACCCGCATGCTCTACATCCTGACGGTGTTTCTTTACATGCTCGCTTGGTTGATCTACGCGAAGGCCCAGCCAAAGCGCGAGCGGATGGTTCTGGTCGTGGGGTGCGCGACTGTCGCGATCATCTATACACTCGCGCTGATGGGACTCATCAACACCGGTCACACCGGCGGGGTGCTCGTCCACATATACGGCGTCAGGGCGCCGATCGGAAGATAACTTCACCCGATCGCCTGCCGACGAATCGATGAAAGTGGGTATGAAAAAACACCCGCCGGAGTTGGCGGGTGCAGGGTGCAGGGTCACGCGTTGGCTTACTCGAAGCCGTCGCGTGTCTGGATCTCGAAGTCGTGGAGGTTGGCGATGTCCTCGGCCGACTTGTCGCTCAGGTTCTGGAATCGCTCGACGATGGGCTCGGGGCTCTCGAAGGCGAGCTTGCCGAGCAGGTTGAACTTGAACGCAAGGATGTCGTTCAGGTCAGCGACGGTGTTGCGAGCGTGACCGGCGGGGTACATGACCATGCCGGAGTCGAACTCGGTGCCGTCGGTGTCCTCGATGATCAGCGACGTGGGGATCCCGTCGGGGTAGCGCTTGTCGTACTCCTCACCGCCGTGGTAGAACTCGATCTTGTCCATGAGCGAGCGGGTGCGCTCGTTGGCGATGGCGTCCGCTGAGTAGTCGTACGGCTCGAGCATGAGCTCCTTCCACCCGGCCTTACGGGCGCTGAGCGCCTTGCGGAGCAGGGTGCCCACGATGTAGACCATGGAGTGGTCGGCCGACTGGCGGGTGGTGGGGTTGCGCTTGGCGGGGTCGCCGATGATGCCGAAGGCGGGCTCGTAGGCGGTGATCTTGATGGACTTGATCTTGGAGCCGGTCTCATCGTCGAGCAGGTGCGGCGCCTTGTTGAGCAGGTCGATGAGCGCCTGGAGGGCGCCGGCGCTCTGGTGCTCGTAGAGCCCGAGCTTGAAGTGCATGCCCATGATGGCGAAGTCGTCGCCGGCGCGTCCGAGGACGAGGTCGAAGGGCGAGGCGTCCTTGTTCTCGGTGTTGGCGGAGGTGGCGCCGACCTTCTGGAACATCTGCCCAGGACCCTCAAAGATGCGGAAGATCGACTCGGGGTTGCGGAAGATGTCGCGCGGGCCGAGGAAGCCGCTCATCGAACGCCGGACGGCAGTAATCGCAACCTCAGACGAGATCGCGGCCGAGGCGCCCTTGGAGTCGGAGAGCTGTTTACCGGCACGGATGGCGCGGAAGGGGATGAAGTGGGCGACGACCATGCCGATGGCGGACTCGATCTGCTCGGGCTTGGCGCCGAGCATGGCACCGAAGACCGCGGCGGACGCGATAGCACCGTGAACCACGTGGTCGACCTTGTAGGTCTTGAGCGAGAAGACCTCGGCCAGTCGCCCGCGGATCTCGTCGTGGCAGACCATGGCCTTGAGGGCGTAGGCGCCGTCGCGTCCGGTCATCTGGGCGCCGGCGATGCAGACGCCGTAGAAGTCGTTGTGGCCGAACTCGCCTGCGGTATGCCCGAGGGCAGGGTTGTAGCCGAAGTTGGTGCCGTTGGAGTCCCACTCACGCACGGCCGAGTTATTGGCGAGGATCGCCTTCTCCGGCTGGACCTGGACGCTGGAGCCGAACACGGTTGCACCGCGCTGGGTCGCCTTGCCGAGTCGGTGGGTTGCGTCGGTGACGGGGTACTGGAGGGCCTCGTCGCGCAGGATGGTGGGGGCGTTGGTTTTGAGCGCGAGCGCCGAGAGCCCACAGAGAACAGCGTCTGTGAAGAACTGGTTGGTCTTCTCGAGGACGCTCGCATCCGGCTCGCCGCGTTTGGCGGGGTCGTCGGAGAGGAAGTCGATGGCGTACTGGGCGATGCCGAGCGCCTGGTTGGTGTCGGCGGGGAGCTTGACGTGGGTTTCAGCAGCGGTGGTGGGCATGCGTTTCCTCGTGGTTCTCGTGGTGGTCTCTCAGAATTGGGGAAGAATCGTATGCACGACAGATCCGGGATTCATGGGCGTCCACGGCTTCTGGGCCCACCTCACCGCGGATCATGAACGATTGGCAGGGCTTCAGATCGGTCAGCCCACATTGGCATTCCCCGTGAACACGAAGTACCCCAACCCCACGAAGAACACCCAGATCCCATAGATCGCATGCTCAAAGCCCGCGGCCAGGGCGGAGTCGCTCTTGCGGTATGTCTGCGCGAACAGGATCCCCGCTGGGATGGTCATGATGATCGCGACCCAGTTCCACATCGTGACGTGCAGCCAAGAGAAGGTGACGACATTGAGCACAAAGGCGAGCCGCCCCTCCCCAATGATCGTGCGGTAGCGGTGGAAGAAAAACGCCCGGTGGGTGATCTCCTGCGGGTAGGCGCTAAGCCAAGGGTAAAGCAGCGAGATCGTCAGCATCAGCCACGGCACATGTGTGGGGAGGAAGAGGAACCGCTCCATCGGCATGATGTCGGTGTAGCGGGCGAGCAGCCAAGTGAGCACGAGGATCGCCGAGGCGAGCCAGACAAACCGAGTGATGATCCGCTTGAAATCGCCCCGGAATCGCGACCAGCCCCAGAGCTTCCTGTTCTCGAAGGACTTATCGAGCAGCAGGAAGATCAGCATGCTGACGAAGGTGAGTATGAGAAGCGGAAAGACAAAGATCCAGCGCGGAAGTCCGACATCAAAGGACCAGGCCGTGATACCAACGCGCCGCAGGACGTTGTCGCCGAGATGCGGCTGGATCAGCCCGGCGACGAGCGGTGGGATGAGGACATAGAGCACGATGAACTCGGAGATGAGCCAGAGGCGGAGGGGGAGTGTGGGTTTGAGGTTGGGCTCCGGCACGGGGGAGGATAGGTGCGGAGGTCGAAAAACATCCCCCGGCTGGACGGGGGATGTTGGTGTATGCGGTGATGATCGCTTGGTTGATCAATCGTGGTACTGCTGCTCGAGTTGACGCATCATCTCGCTCATCAAGGCTCGCATCTCTTCGATCTCGCGTTGCTGGCGGGCGTTCTGGTCCTGCAGCGACTGGATCTGTTTCGCGTTCTCGGCTCGCAGTTCCTGGATCGCATCTACAACCAATGCTTCGAACCCGATCTGATTGAGATAGAGGTAGCCGTCTGTGTTCTCCCGAACCCACTGAGGCATGACCTGCTGGACTTCCTGCGCGATAAAACCGTGCTGGACGCCTTCGACATAGGAGAAGTGGTTCTTGTCGGTGTACTCGAAGTTGACGGGGCGGAGCGCGGCGATCGTGTCGAGCGAGCCGAACATCGGGGTGATGTTCTTCTTGAGGCGCTGATCGGAGAAGACAGACCATCCACCGCCGCCCGGTTTCGCCGCAAGACCGTCGACCGCGAGATCGAAGCTATGGACGAGTGAGTTGGTACCAATCGAGAGACTCGTCAGGATTTCAACGTTTCCGTTCTCTTCGACGATCATGGCGAGGTCGCCGTCAGCGCGTACCGAGAGTGGCCATTCGCCCGAGTCAGAGTCCACGGTGAGTCTCGCGGTGGGCTGGTTCTCACCAACCCCCAGCCTGCCCGCGACGTAGGTGTCTCCGGCAGCGACGATGGTGGAGTTGCCGCCAAGAGAAACCCCGCCATTAGCGTTGACGCGGATGCGGGTGAGGCCATCGTGCTGCACTCGAAAGGCGCTCTCACCATCGGGCACAGTGATGTGAAGTCTGTCGGTTGGCGATGAAGTCCCCAAACCCATGCTGCTATGAACGTAGACATCGCCCGCATCTACGGCGGTGCTGTCACTCCCGAGCGCGATGCCGCCGTTCGCGTTGACGCGGAGTCGGGTCTGCCCGTTGTGCAGAACTCGAAGGGGGCTTTCGCCAGCGGAAGAGATGATCTGGAGTCTGTCGGACGGGTTGTTCGTCCCGATACCGACATTACCGGCTGTGTAGCCAGTATTGGTGCCGAAGATCGACCAGTGCGAATCGCCCGCTGGTCCCCGGGCTCCCTGGGGACCTGGTTCGCCCTGCGGCCCCTGGATGCCCTGCGGGCCTCGCGGTCCCTCTGGGCCTTGGGCACCGTCCTGCCCGTCAGTGCCGGGGGCACCATCACTGCCATTCTCACCGGGTTCGCCCTGGGGGCCTTGTGGCCCCTGTGGTCCTTCGTTGCCAGCGAGCGCGAACTGGGCGACGGGGGCTGAGGTGACGCGCTGGTTGGGGGTGAGCGTGGTGTACGCGCCGCCATCGTCGAGTGAGCGGACAGCGAGTTCGAGGAACCGGTCGTTCCCGTCAAATGCCGATGCTCCGAAATCGATCTCCATCGTGAACGCGCCGCCCGTAACGACGACATTCGCGAACTGGGTGGTGCCGATCTGAGTGCCAAGCTCATCGAGCAGTCGGATCTGGAACTCAAACACGCCATCCGCAAGCTGGCCGTCTTGTGCGAGATGGCCCTGATAGGTGAACGCGGTCGGTGAAGCGATCGCAGGTGTGGATACAGCGATGGTGCAAGCCGCAACGATCGCGGCTGCGATGGTGGAACGAATACTCATGGATGGATGTCCCCAATGTCACTATGCGTCAAACGGCTCAAAAACACATGAGAGCCAGTTGTCGTCATCCTAAGGGAATGGCCGCAAAACCACAACGACAAAAGTGCTTTCGCAGCTCATACTGCGGTATTTCCGTGTACGTGTGAGGACAGGAGGTCATGAAATAGGTTGGGTATTCGGCTGGTTTGGTCCTATCATCTCCACCCCGCAGGGACACCACGATTCTCACCAAACAGGAGCGACCATGTCGAACCAGCCCGTGATAGTTGCCGCCAAACGAACACCCATCGGTAAGTTCTTTGGGGCATTTTCCCGCGTCCCCTCGCCGCAGATCGGTGCTTTCGCCATCGAGGCCGCCCTGGGTGAAGCGGCTGCAGCCAAGGACCACGTGGATGAGTGCGTGATGGGCTGCGTGCTCCAGGCCGGGTTGGGTCAGAACCCAGCCCGTCAGGCCGCGCTTAAGGCCGGCATGCCTACCACCCTCTCGGCCAAGACCATCAACAAAGTGTGCGGCTCCGGCCTGGAGGCGGTCATGATGGCTGCCCAGTCCATCAAGGCCGGCGACAACCACTGTGTGATCGCGGGCGGCATGGAGAACATGACCGCTGCGCCACACTTCGCCCATGTCCGTCAGGGTGTGAAGTACGGCCCGGGCACAATGGAAGACCACATGGCCTACGACGGGCTGCGCTGCGCCTTCGAGTGCTGGCCGATGGGCAACGCCGCCGAGCATATCGCCGACAAGTACGGTGTCTCTCGCGAGGATCAGGACCGCTTCGGTGCCCAGAGCCATGTCCGCGCACAGGCGGCGTGGGATGCTGGTCACTTCGACAGCGAGGTCGTTACCCTCACCGGTGAGCAGCTGGGCAACCGCAAGGTCCCCGGCCCGGAGGGTGGTATCCAGCGCGACGAGGGCATCCGCGGCGACTCGACCGCAGAGGGGCTCGGCAAGCTCCGCCCCGCGTTCTCCAAAGACGGTAGCGTCACCGCCGGCAACGCATCGCAGATCTCCGACGGCGCGGCCGCCACGATCGTGATGAGCGAGGCAAAGGCCAAGGAGGCCGGACTCGAACCGCTGTGCAAGATCGTGTCCTACCACACCTCAGGCGTAGATCCCAAGGACATCTTCGCGGCCCCGATCGAGGGTATCCGTGGGGCACTCGAGAAGGCCGGCTGGACCGGCGACGATGTCGATCTCTTCGAGATCAACGAGGCCTTCGCCGCTCAGGCACTGTGCAACATCAAGGAACTCCAGATCGACGAATCGAAGACCAACATCTGCGGCGGCGGCGTCGCCCTTGGCCACCCGATCGGGGCCTCGGGTGCACGCGTGCTCGTCACACTGATCCACCAGCTCAAGCGTACCGGCGGCAAGAAGGGCCTCGCCGCCCTCTGCCTCGGCGGCGGCAACGCGGTGGCCATGTGTATTGAGATGTGCTGAGCAATCAAACCTCGGTTGTAAAAACAAAAACGCCCCCAGATTGGGGGCGTTTTTTATTTGCATCTCGTTGGTTTGCCCTAGTCGTATAGAGGCGTTGACAATCGATCAGGATCGAGTTTCAAGGGCACCCGACGTTATACGCATTCAGGAACGCGCTCACGTCGAAGAAGTCGTACACGCCATCGTCTGTGAAGTCAGCGAGCGGATCCATCGCCGTGTATGCGTTGAGGAACGCGGACACGTCAAAGAAGTCCAACATCCCGTCGCCCGTGAGGTCCGCAGCACACGATGTGCCGGTGATTGTGAAGGACACATCAGAGTCGTCGAACGACTCGTTGCCATCCGGGTCACGGATGACCAGACGCAGGCGTGCGTCACTGGTGCCCACATCGGGTGCAGTCCAGTAGTACGAGCCCGGGGATGCATCAAAGCCAGAACCGACGACCGTGGGGTACGTCAAACCACCGTCGGTTGACAGAAGCAGGTCGGCAGTCGTTACGCCCTCGGGGGAATCAAAGAGCCACGTGGTCTGCACAAGCTCGCCCGGATCAATCTCGGGCGCATTGTTCTGGCTGGTCATGTACACGCCCGGTGCCTCACCGTTGGCAGGGGCAGGGACATGCTTGACAATGCAGTGCATCACACCCGCCGAGGTCACCAGCGCCTGGCAGTTAATCTGCACGATCGTCTTCTCGGGATACGCGTTCTGCCATACAGCGAGGGCATCATCGTTGAACTGGGAAGCAGTGCCGTTGGTGTACATCGGCACCAACACCAGATCGTTGCAGATCACAGCGTTTGTGTATGTGTAGTGGGTCCCGCCGGAGCGTACAGCGGGGACTCGGTACACCTGGAATCCGCGTGCGGCGAAGTCTGCCGCGGCGTTGTCGGAGGTGATGGCCCACGAGGCGTTCGGCTCGTTGACCCACTCGGAGATCATCACCTTGTCATCGTCAAGCACGATCATCCACATGTCGATGTGCTGCGTGCTGTCTACGAACGACGGGTATGGGGTGTACATCGTGGTGGTCAGGTTCTGGTAATCCTGCCAGAGCTGGATGATCTCCGCCTCGGTCAGCCCGGGGTTCTCGTTGTTGATCAGGCGGGTTGCATGCCCGACACCTGCGGGGTTGCCGCTTTCGAGGTGGTAGTTGCCACCGCCATGCACGAGGGGGATGAGGAAGTAGGGCTCGCCGCGTTCGCTGGCCCAGTACGAGGGCAGCGAGTTGTCGTTCGGCCGCGGACGGTTGTATGTATGGTCGACCATCGCCCTCACGCCGCCGGTGCCGTCGGGCTGCGACCCGAGGAAGATATAGCGTGGGCCGTAGTCTCGCGCCCAGATCGTGTCGGTGCGTTTGATCTCGAACTGAACACGGGTCATGTTCGCGCCCTGCGCGGCTACATCGTTCATCGCGCTGGTGAGCTCCGAAGCCGAGTCCACAAAGATAAACGCCTTGGCGTCGCCCGTGGTTGTGATCTCGCGGGCCATCTGGGCCAGGATGAACTTCCAGGAGGCGGAGCCCTCCCAAGCCATGATGATGCCCTCGGCCGGCTCATACTCCCCCGGCGTTCGGATCAGTCCACTGGGCGCGGCCCCTCTCGACTGCATCGCTCGGATCGGGTTGAGCTTGGTATACGCCTCTTCCGCCGGTGTCATCGAGCGGGGGATCTCGGCATCCTCGGGGTAGTTCAGGACCTGAGCGTGTATAAGCGGGGCGGCACATGCCGCGATCAGGGCGGTGGCCCGGAAGGTCGTCATCTTCATATCTGGATCTCTCCCGCCGGAATCGGCGTCGATGTCCGATCCGCAACGGACTCGGATCGGTTTCACGCATTATGCACGGAAATCAGGCCTCCGCCAACCCCCAAGTGCCCATTCTGGCCCTCAGAGGAGCCCAGGCCCGAAATGAATCGACTCAGCACGTCGTGTATATGTGCCCGCCGCTGTGCAAGATGGGTTCCGGGGTGTGCCACCCATCAGCATCGCCTAGCGATCGTGCAGCCCCTTCCCTGCAAGGATCGCGGGGATACATTTCTCGATCCGAGACACGCGGGTTTTGGACTGTTTGGCATTGCCGATGTGGATGGCGTAGCCGCGTTGGCGACCGGGGGTGAGCGATTCGAAAGCTTTGCAAAGCGCTCGATCTTCGCGCAGACGCTCTCGCAGTTCCTCAGGAAGCTCAGGGGCTTCGTCCTCGTGTTCGACCTTCAAGCCCTCACGCTCGATGCGTATGGCCTGCGTGAGATAGTCTCGAACGACGGCCTTCGTGATCTCACGCTCGTTTCCAAACTCCAGCCGCCTCGCGGATCGAGAGTTGGGACCCTGTGAGCGGAGCCGACCGTGCGTGTCCTCGAGCAGTACACCCTTGAAAAACATGAGTGCACAGCAGTCCTTGAAGGGCTGGATGATCGCTACGTTCCGACCCTCGACCATATAACACGGCTTGCCCCATTTGAGCCCCTCTTCGAGCCCGCTGCCCAGCAAGATCGAACGCAGCTTTCGGATTTCGTCCGCCCACCGCGTAGATCGGGCGATGTAGTCGCTGACCTGTCGTGTCTCCTTTGTCATGGCATGACCTCCACCAGATTCATAGTGTCGCGATTCGCCCCACGCTGTCGAAGGCGTGGGAAAGAAACTCGCAAAAGTTATCCACAAACACAACCCAACCATTTGACATTGTGTTCGGGGTCTGGTAAAGTCGCTCCGCCGGGCTCGCGTACAGCACCGCCCCCGGCCGAATCGTGGTCGATATGGACATCGCCCCGTTCGATTTCGTGCTGATCCCCGTGCGCCCACACGGCTGCGGGTCGGCCCCTGAACACAGCAGGTCGCCCACCCAACAGCGCCCGAGGCCACGCACGGCAAGCCAGAAAGGCACCGACATCATGGCAAAGTCAAAGAAGGCGATCGAGCACAAGCCCCTCCCCGAGAACGAAAAGCAGAAAAAGCAGGCACTCGATCGCGCACTCTCGCAGATCGATCAGGCCTTCGGCAAGGGCTCGATCATGCGCCTCGACGAGGAGTCCTACAACGCCGTCCCAGGCATCTCCACCGGCGCTCTCTCGCTCGACCTCGCGCTCGGCGGTAAGGGCATCCCCCGAGGCCGAATCGTCGAGATCTTTGGCCCGGAGTCATCGGGTAAGACGACCCTCTCGCTGACCGTCCTCGCCAACGCCCAGAAGAAGGGCGGGGTCGCGGCGTTCATCGACGCCGAGCACGCCCTGGACCCCACGTGGGCACGCAAGATCGGCGTCAACATCGACGATCTCCTCGTCTCCCAGCCCGACACCGGCGAGCAAGCCCTCGAGATCTGTGAGCTCCTCGTGCGTTCCAACGCCGTCGACGTCATCGTTGTGGACTCCGTTGCCGCGCTCATCCCCCGTGCCGAAATCGAAGGTGAGATGGGCGATTCGGTCGTCGGGCTGCAGGCACGCCTCATGAGCCAGGCCATGCGGAAACTCACCGGCGTCATCGCCCGCTCCAGCTGCACCGTCATCTTCATCAACCAGATTCGAGAGAAAATCGGCGTCATGTTCGGCTCCCCCGAAACAACTACCGGCGGGCGTGCACTCAAGTTCTACTCCTCCGTCCGCCTCGATATCCGCCGTACCGGCAGCATCAAGGACGGCGACACCGCGGTGGGCAACCACGTCCGCGTTCGCGTCGTCAAGAACAAAGTCGCGCCGCCCTTCCGTCAGGCCGAGTTCGACATCATGTTCAACGAGGGCATCTCCATCACCGGCGATCTCGTCGATCTCGCGGTCGAAGAGAAGATCGTGCAGAAATCCGGTGCCTGGTACTCCTACGGCGACATCCGCCTCGGTCAGGGTCGCGAGAAGGCCAAGGAGTTCCTCGCCGAGAATCAGGAACTCTTCGAGGAAATCAAGGAGCAGATCCTCGACAACCGACTCCCCGCACGCAAGAAGCCCGAGATCGAAGCACAGCCCGAGGGCATCGAGGAAGACCAGCCCGAGTTCGCCGAAGCGTGATTCACCATCCGGAATCACTTCAGTCACCGGTCCGGCTTGCCTAATCTCTGCGGGAGGGCAATGATCCCCTCCCCACGCGGATGTGGCGGAATTGGTAGACGCGCTTGGTTCAGGTCCAAGTGGGAGTAAAATCCCGTGGAGGTTCGAGTCCTCTCATCCGCATTCAAAATCAACAACGGGACACCGAGTGGTCCCGTTTTTCTTTGCGCCCAATAAGCTGTGAAGGCACAAAAAACCGCCCGGGGACTCACCCGGGCGGCTCAAGAACTCAACTCAACTGATCACGATCACTCAGTGTCGGTCGGGACGCTGGTGAAGGTGGTGAACTCGAAGCTCGGCTTGGTCTGCTCGTAGAGCTCGTTGACCGAGGCCGGATTATCGAGGTTCGAGGGCATCGCAAGACGGCTGTCCCAGTTCCGCTGCGCGGTGAGCTGGAATGTCTTCGAGGTCTGGTTCAGACGCTCGAGGGCCGCGAGGGACTGCTCCGAGTAGGTCGCGGCCTGAGCGGCTGCGATCTCGTTGCGGGCGGCCTGCTGCTGGGCCTGAGCGTAGAGCTCCGCGTATGCACGGTTGCGATCCGACTCCGTCGCTGCGACGCGGTGATCGAATCGGCTGCGGACGCCCGACTCACGAGCGTCGGCAACGGTGAAGTCGCGGGTAGCCGATGCCATCGCGACGTTGTAATCCGCCTGGATGTTACCACGGGTCGCGATGTCCTGAGCCTTGGCATAGCCGAGTTGCTCGTCCGCGGATGCAAACATGCGCTGGACCTCTGCATCACGCAGCAACTCGTTGGAGTTCGAGACCGCGGTCATGTACTGCAGGTCCGCGTCCGACTGCTTCTTGCTCGCGATGTGGCGTGCGGTCAGCTCGGCGGTATTGGCCACCGCGATTCGCTCGAACGCGTCCGCCATGGCGGTGCCCTCGTCGAAGTTGGCCTTCGCGATCGCCATGTAGCTCTGGGCCGCCTGGTTCAGGCGTGCCAGCTCCGCGTCGAGGATCTGGCGTGCGCCGCCGATCTCCTCACGCATCTGAGCGACGACCGCGCGCTGGGTCTGCTCGAGTGAGTTGGCCTCGGCGAGCAGTTGGGCGCTCTTGGCCTCGCCGCGACGCTTCGCCGAGTCGCGCTGGACGCTCAGCGACGCGACCTTGGACTCGCCGATACGCTTGGTTGCCTCGGCCTGAGCGAAGAGCTGCTTGACCTTCGCGTCACGCTTCTTGCTCATGGTGACCGAGCTGCCCTTCAGGGTCTCGACGGTCGCGAGGATCTCGGTGCGGCCGCTCTCGGCGTCAACCAGTGCGCGGTTGCGCTCGGTCTCAGCGGAGGCCATCATCGCGTCGCGGTTGGCGAACATGCGATCGACCTCGGCGTTTGACTTCTGTAGGAACGCATCAGCCGCGGCCATGGTGGCGTGGAAGTCCGCTTCCTTGCCGGAGAACCAGTCGTTGAACTTGCCCATCTCCGCATCACGCTGAGCGACGGCCTCGAGACGGTCCGCGTTCGCCTCCTGGCGAAGCTGCGAGGCCTTCGCGAGCCCGGTCTTGAACGCGGCGATGCGATCGACCTCAACATTGACGGGCTTCTTGGCCGACTTTGCGAGCTCGGGGGTGTTGTCACCAGCGTTCACGCCCTCCTCGCGGTCGGTGGTGTTGCTCGGGACAACGAAGCTGCCCTTGCGTGCCTGCTCCGCAAACTCCTTGGCAAACTTCGCCTGCAGCTGCTTCGCTTCGGACTCGGCCTCGGACTGGATCTGGTTCAGCTCCGCCTCGGCGAGTGCCTTGTTGTGGGTTGCCTCGGCCTTCATCGCTGCGACGCGTGCGTCGACCTCGGCCTTGACGTACGCGCTGCGTGCGACCTGCTCCTGACGCTCCGCCTGAGCGAGCTTGTTCTGGATATCAGCCATCGACTTGGCGTACTGGGTCGAGACCCACTGCTGCGCTTCGGTGAAGGTGGTCTTGGCGGTATCGAGCTTCGCCTGAGCGTCGGCGCTGAGCCTCGAGAACTGAGCGCGGTCGCGTGCGGACTGCTCCTGGGCCTGGAGGCGGATGTCCTCTGCCTCGGCAAGGGTCGCCTCGAAGGTGACCTGCGCGGCTTCGACCTCGAGCTTGTAGTTTTCGTCTGCGTCCGCGACCTTGAACTGGTTCGCCTGGGCGTCGAGCGTCGCGATTTCCGAGCTCATCTGCGCATCAAGCGAGTGGGCACGCTGGGTCAGCTCGGCGTACTCGGCGTTGTACTGCTCGGTGACGGTCTGGATCTGCTGGTTGAGCTGGGCAACCTCGGCGTTGCTCTGCTGGGCAACGGTGTTCGCCTGAACACGCAGCGACTGGACCTTCTGGATCGCGCGCTGCTCGGTGAGGTCCGCGGTCTGGATCATCGAGTCGATCTCGGCCTGGCCACGGTCGCGAACGGCCTCGTAGCTCGCCATCATGCGGTCGTGCTCTGCGAGAGCGGAGGACCATTCCTTCTCAGACGACGAACGCATACGCTCGATTTCAGCCTGCCACTCCTTCACGGAAGCAACGAGGAAGGCTTCCTGACGCTCCCATTTGGAGGCGGCCGCGTACTCGCGGGCATCGATGTCGCTGTTGAGCTTGGCGATGTTGGCGTTGTGGACGCTGCGGGTCAGCTCCGCGTCGGCGTAACCGGTGTCGCGGGCAACGAAGCCGTCCTGGAGATCAGCGTCGGCACCAGCCATCGATTCAACGTACTGCGATTCCGCGAAGACTTCGAACGACTGGGCGTTCGCACGCTGCGCCTGGATCGCGGCGCTGCCCTCGCGTGCTTCCGAGACCCACTGCTGCGGGAGTTCGATCTCACCACCCTCGGTGATGTAGCTGCCGGGCGTGAAATCGCCCTGCGTGCGGGATGCGTCGAGCTGGACCGTCGCGAGCGATGCCTTGTACTCGGGGGTGAACTGCTCGGTGTTCCCGCTGCGGGTCAGGTGGGTGCTGCTCCCGCAGCCGGTCAGGCCGGCTGCCATCGCAATCGCGAGGGGGGAGAGCCCGAGCATGATGCGGGCGCGTGCAGACTGTGTTGGTGTTGCGTTCATGGTGGTTGAGTCCTCTGGGAAAGAATTGAGTTCCATGTGGTGGGCCCGAATCACGCGGGCCCTCTCGCAACAGATCGGAACGAATCGCTGAGTGGTCGAGTCTGGCCACATCTCTTCATATACTGCAGTTCTGGTTGCAACGAATGTCCGGGATTGAGTTCTGATAACCTTGGCACTCAGGGCCCAAACCCACAGGATTAGGTGATATGACGCTCATCTACACAGGAATCGACGAGGCCGGCTACGGCCCCATGCTCGGGCCGCTCTGCGTCGCGAGCGTGACCCTCAGGATCGATTCCTGGAACCCGGGTGAGGCGGCACCGGACCTCTGGGCGATGCTCGGCGACGCGGTGTGCAGAACGAAGAAAGAAGCGAAGAGACGCATCGCGGTGGGGGACTCGAAAGACCTGAAACTCGCCAACTCCAGCGTGACAAAGCACCCGCTCTACCACCTTGAGCGTGGCGTTCTGGCGTTCCTCGCATGCCGCGATGGTCGATCGCCGGCTACGGATCAGGAACTGCAGGACACCCTCAGCGCACGGCTGGATTCAAGCGACTGGTACTCCACGCCGCCGGTGGATCTACCGATGGGCGTGTGCGCCGATATGCTCACCATCGAATCGAACCAGCTCAGAGGAACCATGCACAAGCACGGAGTCGAACTGCTCGATATACGCGTCCGGGTCGTCGGGGAGAGCGAGTTCAACGCGCTCTATACCCGACATCGGACCAAGGCGGCGGCGACCGGCACCGCGGTACGCGAGCTGATCGAAATGGCCAAAGAGCACGGCTCGCGTGGCGACGAGGCAAGGATCGTGTGCGATCGCCAGAGCGGGCGGACCAAGTACGCGCCGATGCTCGCTCATCTGTTCAACGATGTGAGGATCGAGGAGGAATCACCCAGGGCGTCTCGTTATACGTGCGACACGAACACTGGAGTGCTTCTCACGCCAGGCGCGGACGGGGCGTACTTCCCGGTGGCGTTGGCATCCATGGCCGCGAAGCTCGTCCGGGAGCTGGCTATGCTCCGTTTTAATACGTACTGGGGCGAACGCATCCCAGATCTCAAGCCAACGGCCGGCTATGTCCAGGACGCGCGTCGCTGGCTGCAAGACACGCACGAGTTCATCACGGATCAGCAGCGGGAAGCAATGGTGCGATTGGCATGAACGAGCACGCGACCAGCCACTACCTCGACCTCGCGGCCCGCGTTGCTTCGCGCGCGTTCGGGCACGCTGAGCCCAACCCGCTCGTGGGGGCGGTGATCGTCAAAGACGGCGTGGTCATCGGGGTCGGCCACCACCGGCGCTTCGGCGAACTCCACGCCGAACGGGATGCGATCGCAAACTGCCGAGCACAAGGCCACGATCCTTCGGGTGCGACACTCTACTGCACGCTTGAGCCCTGTGCCCATACCGGCAAGCAGCCACCGTGCACCGAGGCCGTGATCGAGGCCGGCATCCGGCGGGTCGTGATCGCGAGCCGAGACCCGCACTCGCTCTCCAGCGGCGGCTGGAACATCCTGGAGCAAACCGGTGTCCGGGTCGAGCTGAGCAACGCGAGCAGGAGCGCCATCGAACTCTCTCAGCCATTCCTCCACCGACTCAGCACCGGCCGACCGTGGCTCATCGCGAAGTGGGCCCAGACACTCGATGGCCGGATCGCGACTCGAACGGGTGCGAGCCAGTGGATCTCCAGCGCTCGCAGCCGGGCGCGCGTCCATCGCCTTCGGGCCAAGGTGGACGCCGTCTTGATCGGGGTCGGGACCGCGCTCGCGGATGATCCGATGCTGACCGCCAGAGAGTGCCGCAACGTCCGTCGCAATCCCAAACGTATCGTGCTCGATACAGCCGGGCGTCTGCCACGCGATTCCAGACTCGTGAAGACGGCTGATGAGACGCCGACCATCGTATATACACGCGATCCCGTACGCTTCGCGGGTACATCGATCGTCGCGGAGCAGTGCGATCTCGACGGTGATCGGATTGATCTCTACTCATGCCTAAGGCACATGAATGAGACGCACGGTGTCTCTACACTGCTCTCCGAGTCAGGTCCTCGCCTGCTCGGGTCGCTCCTAGAGCAGGACCTGGTGAACGAGGCCCTTGTTCATATTGCGCCGGGTGTGATCGGCGACGAGCTGGCGAAGCCCGTCGCGGTGGGGCGCGAGGTCCCACGCCTGGAGCAGATGCGTCGCTTCCGCCTGATCCGGACGAAACAAATCAACAACGATATCGAGCTTCACTACCGCGCCGGCGAGCTGCCCGACTCGGCCCTGGACCAGAACCGCAGCTGATCCTGCACCACACCCCGCACGATCGCGCCCTCGGCGCTGATGCTCAGCTCCGCCCCCGCGTTCTCGTGGCCTGTCTTGATTATCGCGAAGCAGATTGGGATGGCGCCGAGCATCGGTGAGATCGTCGAGCTGGTGACGATCCCGATCGGGGTTTCGGTCTCTTTGCCGACCTCGAAGACCTGCGAACCGGTCGTTGGCTGCTTGATCTCGGTCTGGTCTTGCGTGATGCGCTGGTCTTCGATGCGCACAGCCACAACCTTCCGGGCGCACGCGCCGCGAGCATGCATCCGCGCGACCACTTCCTGTCCCAGATAGCAGCCCTTGGCAAAGTGAACACGATCATCGATGATCCCGGATTCCACCGGCAGATTTGAGGTGCCAAAGTCGAGATTGAACAGCGGGCGTCCGGCTTCTACCCGTGCCGCGTTGATCGCCATCCACCCACTCGGGCGCGCCTTGAGCTCCGGGCGCTGCTCGGCGACATCGAGCAGCGCGGTGTAGAACGAGAGCGCATGCTTCCGCTCGACGATGACCGAAAGCCCAATCTCGCCGCACAGATCATCACGCGTGACGACGATCGGGATACCGTTCCACATGAGCGGCATGTTGCCCATCGGCTCAAGCTCCACCGTGGCGTTGAGCGTCGCCGAGAGCAGCGCGGGGGCAGCAGGGCCGTGGATCGCGAATCGATGCAGTGCCTCACTGGAATCGCGTATCTCAACAT
Source organism: Phycisphaerales bacterium (assembly GCA_017642965.1). GTDB lineage: Bacteria > Planctomycetota > Phycisphaerae > Phycisphaerales > UBA1924 > UBA1924. The sequence goes on along the minus strand of JAEPOJ010000003.1, from coordinate 94,314 downwards.
CCTCGGCGAAGAGAAAGGCATCCAATGATTTGGCCGTCATCGGTGCGAGGTGCCGATCGACCCGGATCAACATCCGATCCTCGGTCTCGGCGAGGCGGAGGTCCGCGTCGATCCGCCCTTTCCTGTTGAGCCAGAAGCTCCAGCGTCCCTGCCCGGGTTGCAGATCGTCTACCTTCGCCGTGAGCATGTTGTTGAGGAATGCCAGGCGTTCGCTGCCTGTGATCTCGATCGTACCCATGTGGTTCTCATCAAAGATCACGCATCCCTTCCGCAGGGCCGCGTACTCCATGTCGAGATCGCCGTAGGTTTCCACCACCGTGCTCGCGCATACCTCATCGCCGTAGGGTAGGAAATAGGCATCCCGCTGCTCGTGGTGATCGTGTACCGGGGATCGGACTGGCTCGGTGCTCATACAGAACGATAGCGCTCCACCTCGCCCCCGCATGGGTTTTTCGCGGCACGCACGCTACGATCTGTTCACAACATTCCCAATACTTGAACTCTCACAAGGAGCCCCCGTGAACATTGATCTTCTCAAGCGTCTGTGCGAAGTCCCCGGCGTCCCCGGCCGCGAAGAACGCGTGCGTGCACTCATCGAGTCCGAACTCGGTGATCTGTTCGATACGACCGAGGTCGACGCGATGGGCAACCTGATCTGCCGACGCAAGGCGCGCACGGCTTCGGGCAATATTCGCAAGGGCGACGCGAAGACCCTCATGCTCCTTTGCCACATGGACGAGATCGGCTTCTATGTCTCGAGCATCGATGAGAACGGCTACCTCTGGCTGAGCAATGCGGGCGGCTTCGACCCACGCAACCTGTTCTCGCGGCGTGTGCTCGTCGTCACCGATAACGGCGATTTCCAAGCCGTTATGAATCCCGGCGGGCGACCGGTGCACATCTCCTCACCAGATGACCGCAAAAAGGTGCCCGAGGTCAAGGAGTTCTTTATCGACACGGGCATGACCGCAGCCCAGGTCAAGAAGAACATCAAGGTCGGCGACTACGTGGTCATGGACGAGCCGTTCCTTGAGCTGGGTACCAAGTGTGTTTCCAAGGCGATGGACAACCGCGTCGCGTGCTGGCTCGGCATCGAGTCCGTCCGGGCTCTGGCCAAGAGCAAGAAGGGGAATCCGTGCGACATCGTCGTTGCGTTCACAACCCAGGAAGAGGTGGGGCTTCGTGGCGCGAAGACCTCGTCCTACGCCGTCAGGCCAGACTACGGCATCGGCATCGATGTTACCCTCTCCTGTGATACCCCCGGCGTGCCCGCGGCAGAGGCGGTCACCACGCAGGGCAAGGGCTTCGCACTGCACATCAAGGATTCAAGCTTTATCTCCGATTACGAGATGGTCCAGAACATCGAGAAGATCGCCAAGAAGGGCCGCATCCCCTACCAGCGATCGATCCTCGCGGCCGGCGGGCAGGACGGCGCGGCTGCCCAGCAGGCCGCAGCGGGCGCCAAGGCCGTCGGCATCACCGTCGGCACCCGATATATCCACACGGTCACCGAGATGATCGATAAGAAGGACCTCAAGGCGGCCTGCGACGTGCTCGCGGCGGCGATGAGTGAGATCAAGTAACGGCGTAGTACTTCAATCTCAAAACAAATGACGCCCCTTATGGGGCGTCATTCACTATATGTACGTTTCAAAGTTAAGGGATGATTTCGACGCGACGTATCAGCCGTCCGTCGGCACCAGGTGCGAACGCAGCATCCACAGCGACTTCTCCAGGCCGGCAAGCATCCCGATGACGAGATCTTCAGAGACCGGGTCGATGTCCGCGAGCTTTGATTGTGCGTCGCGGAGAACCTTTACCGTCTCGTCGAGGATGGCGACAGCACGCTCAAGCACGATGTCATCCCGCATAAATCCGGACTCGATCTGGGGCACCGGGGATTCCTGAAGCTTGTGACGCTGTCCTTCGGCCGGCATCCCGATGGTGACCAGTCGCTCAGCAAGCTCGTCCGTGCCCGAGCGTGCCTGATCGATCACGATGTCGAGGAACTCGTGAATCGACTGGAACTTGGGGCCCCGGATGTTCCAGTGCAGATGCTTGAACGAAAGCGCGAGGTCAATCGAAGCCGCTACGCACGACTGGAGGATGGGGGCCTGCTTCGTGGGGTCATGCTGCTCAATGCTGGTCATGTGTGCTTCTCCTGAGGTGTGTAGCGGCTGTCAGATTAGAATGATTCTAGACAACTGCTGGGTTGATGTCGAGTTCATGGCTCACTCTTGATCTGCAATGCACCCTCGGATCTGTTCCCCAACCTGATACGCCGCGTGGTGGCTCAGGCGGAGGATGACTGGGATGAACATCCGCTCTTCGTGATGGAACCAGAGCTGGATGCCGTTCGTTTGATTCGGCGAGGAGTTTTTCGATCTTGTCCAGCCAGCCACCACGTCCAGCTTCAGCCCATTGATCTCGACCGGGGCCTCCTTGTCATATGCATAGAAATAGACGCCCAGTTCCTGCGACGATCCGCTGAGCGTGGCTCTGACGGGCTCGCCGAGTGCTTCAATCTCATCGAGTATGAACGCGGCGGCCGTTCGTGGCACGTGCAGCGAGGCGACAGACGTTTCATTCTGTCTGTTGAGAACACGCAGCATGAGATGCGACCCGTCCGGGCTGTTCGATACCTCGATCGATCCCATCTGGTCATTCAGAATCACGCCTTCATGCTCTGAAAGCGACTGGCCTTGCGCGTTGATCACGGCGTCGACCGGGGGGATGGGGACCAACTGCTCAAGAATGAGCTCCTGCATCGCATACAGGTGCTTCCCGTTGTTCGAGAGGATGACAATCGTGACCCCAGAGTCGCGCAGATGCGTCAGCAGGGTTCCAAATCCCTGCACACCGCCCCCGTGGGTGAGCGCACGCTGCCCCCGAAAGCGATTGAGCCTCCAGCCGGAACCCACATACTTTGATGCGGGAGTGGGGGCCCACATCTTACGTTTAGACTCATCCGACAGAAGAGACTCGTCGGACAGCGCCCGCATCCAGCGGATGAGATCATCCGCCGTCGTGACAATGCCACCCATGCCCTTGTAGCCCCACCCGCTGTGCCAGTCTGAAGCGATGCGTGTGGAACCGTCTCGTGCCAGCCGGTGGGCATCGTGTGCGCCTTCCGGCACGTGCTGGCCAATAAAGCTCGTGTGCTTCAGCCGTGCGACGTCGAACACTTCGTCCTTCAGATGCTGCTCGAACGCACTGCCGCTCACGATCTCGATCAAGGCGGCGAGGACCGCGTATCCGCCGTTGCAGTAGTTGTACAAGGCCCCCGGTTCAGCGATCAGTTCGTGTGCGGTCATGGCGTCAACGAACTCGTCTCGGGTCGCCGTCGAGTCGTAGGGAAACACATAGTCAGACGGCAAGCCGGAGGTGTGGGTCAGCAGCTGATCAATGGTGATCTCGCGATAGGGACTGGGCAATGACTCGAAGTAGATCCCAATTGGATCGTCGAGCTGGAGACGCCCCCGTTCCGCAAGACGGTAGATGGCCACAGACACAAACTGTTTCGATACGGAGGCGATCTCGTATCGGGTTGTTGGCCCGTGCGGCTGCGTGTGATAGTCCGCGGCTCCAAATGTTTGGCGGTACATCACCTCTTCGCCGCGGGCAACGACGATCGTTCCCCAGAACGTACCCTGCGTGAGACCGAGCACCTGCTTGTCGAGCTCTGCCGCGAACTCGGCGTGCGACTGCGATCGTGCGTCGCATATGAAGACCGCACTCATCACGAGAAATGACGTGATTATCGATTTGAGATTCATACCATACTCCGCGGTTTGATATACATCTTGGTTCACGGTGTATAACAAGCCGGGCGTGTCGGGGATGCACCGACTCAACAAAGAAGCCCTGCTTCGCGTCCTTGCGAGGCAGGGCCTGTGGTGGTGTACGGATGTGTGTCGTTCAGGCGGCGATGTTGGTCGCCTGCTCAATCGCGTCAACGACCATGCGGACCTGGAACGGCTTCTTGAGGAATCCATCGAACCCCGCGCTGCGGAGCCCCTGGGCCTGCCCGTCGGTCAGCTTGCCGGACATCGCGATCAGGCGTGTCATCTGCATCGCCTCGCTGGAGCGGACGAGCTGGGCGATCTCGCGTGGCTCGCACTCCGCGATATGGACATCGATGAGAACGACATGAGGGCGGAATCGCTCACACTCGAGCCCGGCACTGAACGCGGTGTTGGCGGATGAGACCTCGTAGTTGGTCTGGTCGAGCAGCACACGCTCGAGCACGTCCGAAACCTCCTGGTCGGAGTCGATAATCAGCACGCGGGTGTTCCCGCTGGAGATCCCGTCCATCGGGATGTGATGTGCCTTCATAAAGCGGTAGAGCTCGGCCACCGGGATGCGACGATCCTTGGAGCCTGGGATCCGGTAGCCCTTGAGCTGCCCGGAATCGAACCACTTGGAGACCGTCCTCGGGGCGACGTTACAGATCTTCGCGACCTCGCCGGTCGTAAGCACATCTTTTTCTACTGGCATCATCTCACCTCTGGTACAGACTTGAAGTGGAGCCGCGCAACCCTCACGCGCCGCATCTCCCCTTCCATCGTCGCCCCCGGACTCACGCTTGACGACGGAGCCAATTTCCACGCCGTTTGAGACATTTCTCGGATATCCGGACGCGGCGATCGGCATTCCGGGCCATCATGCTGCGCCGATAAGTTGGATCCCCTACGCCCCCCACGCGTTGACGGGCCTGTGGCGGGTCCGATACACTTATCGCTGCTTTCGTGGCGTGACGGGCAACACGAGCCGGTTCCGTCCGTATATGATGGCCCTCCCCCGGAACGCGGGTTCTGCTGCGCTCCAAGCTCAAGACGATCCGGACCGAACCGTCCCACAGGAGACGATTGTGCGTTATCAGAACAGAAACCTGACCGGCCTGACCTTCTCTATTGTGCTCCTTGCAGGCTCCGGTCTCCCCCTGAGTACATCGACCGCACAGGCTGCCACCGTCTACGCCCAGCCCGAATCCGATGCTCAGGCACAGCGGCTGGAACTCCTCCGAGATTTCATCCACTTCGTCAAGATCGCCCGATTCGACGTCGCGGCCGATCTGGGCACAAGACTGATGGATACGGGGATCACCGACGAAGAGTTCGTTGACCTGGTCGAGCAATCCCGCGAGCAGCAGCGCTTCGAGGAAGCGATCGCGGCCGGGCTCCGTGTGCCCGTCCTTGAGCCGATCGCGGCGCAGCTCGAATCCATGTTCCGCGAAGGCAAGCTTGATCGGGCACGCAACCCGGACGAAATCGCCCGCAACATCGAGCTCCTGACCGAGGGGCTTCGCGCCCGGACGCTCGCGCGTGAGCGTCTGATCTTCGCCGGCGAGTACGCCATGCCTCAGCTGCTGGATGCATACCTGCAGCAGAAGGACCTTGCGCTCAAGGCGCAGGTGCAGCGACTGATGGTCGATATGGGCCGTCAGGCGATCGCACCCTTGATGACCGCGTTGCCAGAACTCGACGAGACAAGCCAGGAGGCGGTCGCCGAGGTCATGGGGCTGATCCCATACCGCACCAGCATTCCCGTTCTTTTGGATGTCCACCAATCCACGGATAACGCCGCGGTCCGTTCGGCCACCGCACGCGCGATTTCCCGACTCGGTGCGAGCACAGACCAGAACGTCGAAGAGCTCTACGCACTGCTCGCCAACTCGTACTACAACGAGCCCGCCGAGCTGACCAGCTTCCCCAACGAAGACCACCAGCTCGCGTGGAACTTCGATCCGGGCCTCGGGCTGGTCATGGTCCCGATCCGCACGCCGGTCTTCCATGAGGCGATGGCGATGCGGATGGCCCAGCGTGTGCTCGAACGCTCGCCGGACAACGACGAGGTTCTGGCGCTCTGGGTTGCCGCAAACTACTCCCGCAGCTTCGACACCCCGGAGGGCTATACCAACCCGCTCTACGGCGACGATCGCCGCGATGCGGAGTACTTCGGGATCGCGGTCGGTCCTGAGATCGACCAGCTCGTCCTGCGTCGTGGGATCGACACCCGCGACACGCCGCTCGTCCGCAGTGCGATCCAGGCCATCGCCCAGACCGCCGGCCCACGATCGTTGTGGGGCCAGGATATCGATGGGCGTTACCCGCTCCTCGAATCGCTCGGATACCAGAACCGCCGCGTGCAGTTCGAGACCGCGCTCGCCCTCGGGAACGCGCAGCCCTCAGAGACTTTCAACGGCTCTGAGCGTGTGATCCCGCTGCTGGCCAGCGCCGTCAAGGACGCGTCCGCACGCTACGCCATCGTGCTGACCGGTGAAGACCGTGAATCGTACGATCAGTACCGCTCCTCGCTCGAGCGAGCTGGCTTTACGGTCCTCCCCCCGGCACCGGGTGGGCTCGGTGATCTGGATGCATCCATCGCGGAATCGCCGACGATCGATCTGATCGTGAGCGCTCAGGGGTTCGATAGCACGATCCTGAGCATCGAATCCGCGCGGACTGAGAACAAGACTTCGGTCTCGCCGGTCCTCGCGTTGATGGGACCGGACGATCTGATCCCTATGCAGCGTCAGTACGGTCGTGATCAGGGTATCGCGGTCAGGCGTCAATCGATCAGCGGCTCGGCCTTTGACCAGTCCGTAGAGACCCTCCTGGAAGTCGCTTCAGGGGGCCCGATCTCGACTGAGGAGGCCGAGGAGTACGCGGCTCGCGCAACTGAGGTCCTCCGGAACCTCGCGATCTCGAATAACGAGGTCCTGAACATTTCCGATGCCGCCTCCATCCTGATCAACGTGCTCGAGCAGGTCGATGGCTTCACCATGCTCGATATCGCGGAGATCATCTCATACATGCCACAGCCCAAGGCCCAGCAGGCGATTATGGACCGCACCATGGGCACCGACGACGCGGATCTCCAGATCGAGATGCTCACCATCGTCGCGGACTCCGGGAAGCGCCACGGCAACCAGCTCTCGAACCGTCAGATCCGACGCCTGATTGAGATGGCGCAGTCGGAGAACGATGATCTTGCAACGACCGCTGCCGCGACGATGGGGGCCCTGCAAGTCGATAACACGACGCTGCTTCAGCTTGTGATCGAACCCGATTCGCAGTGATGTACAGCGAGAATCAATGAATCCTCTACGCGGGCCGCTCAGGCCCGCGTTTTTCTTCGTCAATTCTCGGTCCTTGAAGGTCCGATCTTCACACCGCTCTTGACGTCGATTGCCTGCATATCCGGCAACCGCGTGGTAAACCGCACAATGGTTGCGGTCTAGGGCCGTCTCTTTTTGGTGTTGCTCACTCAAGTTTCTGGGCAGGACGATGAGCTATTGGCACGCTGATGTTTGCGTGGTGCGGTGCGTAGCCGCTCAGGGGACCCCGGGCTCTCGCTGGAGGGCGGGGCCAGGGAAAACCGGCGAGGCCGGACCGGACAGCGTGTAACTCATGAGTCGTTTGCAAGGAGACTAATCAATGCATGCAACACGTACGAACAAGGCGAAGGGCTTCACCCTCGTCGAAATCCTCATCGTGGTCGTGATTCTCGGCATTCTCGCCGCGATCGTCGTCCCGCAGTTCACCAATGCTGCGAACGAGGCTCGCGTCGGTAACGTCGCGACACAGGTCTCGACCATCGAGAACCAGCTCGAGCTCTGGGCAGCCCGCAACGGCGGCGCGTACCCCGATCTCACGACCGCGGGTCAGCAGTGGCAGGACCTCGTCGATGACGGCTTCTTCAAGGAGATCCCCACCACCCCGTTCGATAACTCCTCGGCGATCACCGCTTGGGACTCGACCGGCGCTGGTGACTCCAACGTCATCTACGACGACACCGTTGGCTGGCACTACGACGCGACTCTCGGCAACATTGCCTCGGGCGCACCCGCTTCGGCAGCTCCGTAATCGAAGCAAAACCGAACACTTGCACGACACCCAGAAATGGGTGTCGTCGCGTTTCACGAAAAGGATACACTCCCATGCGAAATCACACCAAAGGCGCGTTTACGCTCGTTGAAATTCTCATCGTTGTTGTCATCCTTGGCATCCTGGCCGCTGTCGTCGTCCCGCAGTTCGTCGGTGCGGTCACCGAGACCAGCATCGCGACAACGCAGTCCGAACTCACCAAGCTCCGCCGCGCAGTAGAGGTGTTTCAGGTGCGCAACGAGAACGGCCTTCCCACGGTCGCCGCGGGTGATGGCACCTGGGGCGACCTGATTGCGAACAGCGGCGAGTACCTGAAGGAAGCCCCCGCGAACCCGTACGTGGGTGGGGCAAACGCGAAAGTGATCGTCCTCGGCGCTGGCCCTGACGCGGCGTACCAGAACACGCACGGGTGGATCTACAACGACGCAACCGGAGAGATATGGGCTGGCAGCTTCGACGTGAACGACGAGCCGCTACCCCTCCCGTGATCATCATCCCCGGGGGCTGGAGTTCGAAACGCTATGCGTAACTCACACTGCTCAACTCGGTTTCGCCGGTGTCAGGCGGGCTACACGCTCATCGAGGTGCTGATCGTGGTGATGATCCTCGGCATCGCCGCCGCGGTCGTGACACCCAACCTGTCGCAGGCGGGCGTGTTCCGTATTCAGGCCGCCGTGCGCACCGTCGTCGCCGATATCAGCTTTGCGCAGATGGACGCTCTTGGGTACCAGGAGCAGCGTGCGATCGCATTCGACAAGGATGAGAACGAGTACACGCTTGTCGAGGTTCGGGGCACCACAATCGATGTTGAGAACGACGCGTTGTACGACATCAAGGGTCCGGACCAACGTTACCGCGTGTCGCTCAACCGCGAGGAGTTCGGTGATGTTCAGATCGAGTCCGTCGATTTCGATGGCGACCATATCCTGATCTTCGATGAGATCGGAGGCCCGGTCGCGACACCCGGCTCCAGCACCCTCAGCGATGGTGGATCGGTCGTGATCGCAGGGCCTCAGAGCCGCTTCAGGATTGATGTCGCCGCGTTTACCGGGCGTATCACCGTGACACAACTGGACTAATCGTACGATCCGAGCACGGTCACGCCCCGCGTGTGCTCTTGTCTTGAAGCGGCGTCAATCTTCGCCCGAGAGCATGGCAGCGATGGAGCGTGACGATGACTGATCAACACAACGAGCAACCTGAGAACAATCGCCCGGGCGGGAACGTGACGCGGAGTTTCGCGTTGCTCCTCTGCATGGGTGCGCTGGCCGGCGTCCTCATCTGGGCGAAGCTCCGCCTCGTCACCGACATCCCGCGCAGCGCTTATGCGGACCCACGGGAGGAGCAGGTGGATGACACCGAGCAGGCGTCCGATCAGTTTTCTGATGATGAGCAACGCAAAGAGCGCTCGCACGAAACCCATCCCTGACCCAAACTCACACGAGAATCGGTGTTATCGGTCGATCCGATACCGCCTGTGCAGGCAGCACGCGGACGAATACACAAGGTCTGCGCAAAGTGACACCCGTTCATCGCCGATCGAATTGCAGCAATATCCCCTCGGGACGCCCCGGGTCAGACAGGCAGGCTGCCGCAAACGCTGAGGATCAACCAAATGAGTACCACCGAGCACAACCGTACCTTCAAGCTCAACCTTCTCGGATTCAGCCTCCGCAATGGCGTGATGCCAGCGTTGGCGCTCTCACTGCTCGCAGGCAACGCCGCCGCACAGGACTCTGGGGGGTTCGGACTGCTCGCCGCACTCAAGAGCCAGGCGAAGGCCGCCGCGAGCGAGCCGGCAGAAGACACACTCTACCCCGAGGATGCGCCGCTCTTCGACGAGGAGTACATCGATCCGAGCCAGTTCGCTGAAGGCAGCGAAGACCAGGGCGACATCGATGACCTGAACGGGGCGGTCGAAGTCACGGAGTACGATCTCGTCGATCTCCATGTGAACAACGAGGACCTCGGGAACATTCTCCAGCTCCTCTCGATCCAGTCCTCACGCAACATCATCAGCTCAAACAACGTTCAGGCAACGGTGACCGCGGACCTCTACGGCGTAACCTTCTACGAGGCACTCGATTCGATCCTTCACGTCAACGGCTTCGGCTACATCGAGAAGGGCAACTTCATCTACGTTTACACCGCTGAGGAGCTCGCCGAGTTTGAGGCGCTCTCCCGCCAGCCGGTGACCCGCATCATCGACCTTGACTACCTCAACGCGACCGACGCGGCCGAGTTCGCCAAGATGCTGCTCTCCGAGAACGGCTCGATCACCGCCAACGCCGCGACCGAAGCGTTCACGATCACCGAGGGCGTGCCCAACGGTGCGGACAACTTCGCGAACAGCGCGACCCTGGTCATCTACGACTACGAAGAGAACGTCGATGAGATCCAGGCGCTGATCGACGAACTCGACACTAAGCCCGCACAGATCCTCATCGAAGCGACCATCCTGCAGACCACCCTGAACGAGGCCAACGCGTTCGGTGTCGACTTCGCCCTCATCCAGAACCTCGACTTTACGGACTTCGTCGGTGTCGGCGGCCCACTGAGCGTGGTCGACGGGCTGATCTCCGGCTCGGGCGAGACCGTTGACGGCACCGCCGTCGATGTCCCCGGCGGCGACGGCACAGCGCTCCAGTCCACCCCCGGCAATACCTCCGGGCCCGCAACGCTCAAGGCCGGCTTTGTCAATGGCGATGTTGGCGTCTTCATGCGAGTGCTCGATGAGATCACCGACGTGACCGTCGTCTCAAACCCCAAGCTTCTCACGCTGAACCGCCAGCCCGCCCGTGTGCTCGTCGGTACACGCGTCGGCTACCTCAACTCGACCACCACCGACACATCTACTACGCAGAGCGTTGAGTTCCTCGACGTCGGCACCCAGCTCGCGGTCCGCCCGTTCGTTTCAAAGAACGGCCTGATCCGCCTCGAGCTCCGCCCGCAGGTCTCGAACTTCACCCTGCGTCAGGTCGCAGACGGTGCCGGCAACAACGTCACCATCCCCGACGAAGACACCACCGAGATGAACACCAACGTGATGGTCCGCGATGGTCAGACGGTCGTGCTCGGTGGCCTGTTCACCGAAACAACCTCCTCGAGCCGCTCACAGGTTCCGGTTCTGGGCGACATCCCGCTGGTCGGGAACGCGTTCAAGGGCTACGACGACTCCACACGCCGCAGCGAGATCATCTTCCTGATCACCCCCTCGATCGTCAACGATACCGTCCTCGCGGAATCCGGTGATATGGGGAATCAGTACATCGAGCATGCCCGATTCGGCGCACGCAAGGGGCTCCTGCCATGGTCGCGTGAGCGTCGTGTTGGTCAGCTGCTGATCGACGCTCGCCAGGCGGCAGATCAGGGCAACATCGAGGAAGCACTCGCCAAGGTTGACCGAGCACTCAGTCTGATGCCCATGTCCCCCGATGCGCGAGCACTTCGTTCGGAGCTGACCGGGCAGGTCCGCACCACCCCCTCGCGTTCGCTCATCAACGGCATGCTCCACAACGAGCTGAACTACCCGGTCGGCACCAAGGTTGATGCCTCCGAAGGTCAGGATCCCGACTTCGTGGACTCCTACCTCGAGACAGCCATCTCCGAAACCCCCGATCAGTCCAGCGAGTCTGCGGACGAATGGACTGAAGGCGTGGAGTACGAGGAGTTCGTGCCCGCCGATGAGTTTGAAAACGAGGGCGAGTTCGCCGAGGTTCCGACCGAAGAGCTCTCAGCCGATTTCGATACCAACGGCTCTTCCTTCGAGCCATACGAAGACTTCGAGTCCGAGCAGGCGTCGGTGTTCGAGGACGATTCCTTCGTTCAGGGCGACGGATTCAACGAGATCGCGACGGATAACTTTGACCAGATGAAGTCGGTCGTGACCGGAGAGTCCACACAGGTCAGCCAGGTCAGCAATGACTCAGAGGCCCAGTTCAATGACGCAGAGCAGGGAGAGGCGTTCGATCCGTTCGCTGATTCCTTCGCCAGCGTCGCGGACGGCTTCAGCGGCCAGCTGATCATCCCGCTGCCGACCGGCGGCGCGCTGCGTCTCGACTGGCCTCTCGGCTTCGACTACGTCGTTGGGGATGATCAGCCCGAATCAACCTTCACGGAGGTCCCGACATCGGGTGACGATTTTGCGGATTTCACTGAGTAAGCGGTCTGTTCCGGTCGATCAGACCACCACACAGCACCACTGACTCAGGAGCACATCCCCATGTTGAACAAGCGATCGCTTCCAGCCGTCCTTTCTGCCGCGACCCTCCTCTCAATCGTCGGTTGCGCCGGCCAGGGCAACTACACCCGCGAGGGTGTCTCGATGGCCAAGGAACGCATGAGCTTCCTCAAGAGTGCCACCGAGTGGGAACTCGCGAGGCAGGCATTCCTTGCCGGTGATCTGGAGAAGGCCCTCCGCAAGGTGGACACCTCGCTCGAGATCAACGACACGGTCGTGAAGTCCCACGTGCTCAAGGGCCGGATCCTGATCGAGATGGGCGACCTCGGGAACGCACTGCAGTCGCTCCAGACGGCAACGGCGCTGGACCCGGAAGAGCCCGACGCCCACTACTACCTCGCGATCGTCTACGAACGCATCAACGAGCCGGAGATGGCCCGCGAGCACTTCGAGATCGCGTGCGAGTTCGATGATTACAACCCGGTGTACGCCGTGGCCGCGGCCGAGATGATGATCGATCTGGACCGTGTTGATGAGGCTAAGGCCTACCTGAACTCGATCCCGATGACCGAGAACAACGCCGGCATCCGCCAGTCGCTCGGGCACATCGCTCTGATTGAACAGAACCCGGAGCAGGCGGTCGAGTACTTCCTGCAGGCACGCCTGCTCGCCCCCGACGACGAGGGCATCGCTGAGAACTTGATCCACGCACAGATCCAGGCCGGCAACTGGCGGGACGCGGAGAAGAACATCTCACGCCTGCTCAAGCGGCCCGGCAATGCCGAGCGTGAGGATCTCAAGATCCTGCACGCCAAGGCCCTGATGAACACCGGCCGCGCGATCGAGGCAAGGACGATCTATCAGAACATCGTGTCGCAGGACGAGGGACGCAGCGATGTGGAATCCTGGATCGGCCTCGCGAACGCATCGATGATGATCGGCGACCTCCGCACCGTCCGCAAGGCCGCGACGCGCGTGATCTCGCTCGCCCCCGACTCGCACGAGGGCTTCATGCTCTACGCGATGTACCATCGCGAGAACCAGGACCACCGCAGCGCACTCAAATCCATCCTGACGGCCATCGAGAAGAACCCCAGCGACCCTGTGCTCTTCGCGCTCTGCGGGCTGATCCAGCGTGACCTCGGGCTGCCCAACAAGGCGCTCGCGAGCATCTCGCACGCAGCGGAGCTCGACCCGAGCAACGCCCAGTACGCCCGGATGCTCACGGATTTCACCCGCGGGGCATACGCGGCCAGCCCGTCAACGACCGAGTGATCCGACTCAGCAGACACGCAGATCGACAAGCACGGGCTCGACACTCGTACGCCCGTTCCACTTGGATAACTTCGGCTCAACGATCAGTTCCACCGGCGCCCCCGGTGGAACTTTCTCGCGCATCGCGGCCCAGTTCCACGCCACCACCCTCATCGCCCGGTCCGGACTACCACGATCCGCAACGCGCAGAGAGAGGTGATTCCCGTTTCTGCCGAACGGGGACGCCTCCCCGATCAGTTTCGCGTTGACAACTCGGATACGGACATTCGGATTCCCCGCACCAAACGGGGCGAGCCGCCCGAGTGATTCCACGCTGGGAACGCTTAGCTCTGAGACGGTACCGATCGTATCGAACCGCACCGTATTGACAAGATCGTTCGGGTTGAGCAGCGTGTTCGTATACTCGATGAAGGCTTCCGCGAAGGCCTCAAATCCCGACGAATCACACCGCATCCCGGCCGCCATGTCGTGGCCGCCAAAGCCGGTGAGCAGATCACCGCAGGCGGTCAGCCCCGCGTGGAGGTTAAACCCATCGATACTCCGCCCCGAACCCTTGCAAACGTCACCATCACGCTGCATAAGGATGACCGGGCGGGCGAACCGCTCGACAAGCCGCGAGCAGACAATTCCCACCACGCCAGGGTGCCAATCGTCGTGCGCGAGAACAATCGCTCGGCGGTCATCCCCGCACATGCCTGCCGCCTGCGCCATCTCAAGCGCCTGTGCGAAAATGGCCTCGCCGATCGCCTTGCGCTCGTCGTTGATTCGCGAGAGCTCGAGAGCCAACCGCTCGGCTTCTGATCCCGTCGCATCGGTCATCAAGCGCAGTGCTTCGCGGGCATGGCCGAGACGACCGATCGCATTCAGGCGAGGAGCGAGCCGAAAGCCGACGTCCTCGGTGTCGATCTTCTCACTATCGAGCGATGATGCACGGATCAGCGATCGGAGCCCCTCATTGCGGCAGTGGGGGATCTGACGCAATCCATGCTTGACAATCACGCGATTCTCATCGATCAGCGGCACAACATCCGCGATCGATCCCAGCGCCGCGAATCCCAGCATCTCGACAAGGACCTGCCTGAGCTCCGGGTGGACACGCTCGCTCCCGCTATGCAGCACGCATAGCTGCCATGCCAGCTTGTACGCCACGCCTGCCCCGCACAGTTCACCGAACGGATACTTGGATTCAGGGTGACGCGGATGCACGACCGCGAACGCATCCGGTAGATCATCAATGGACGCAGGCGGATTGTGATGATCCGTGATGATCAGGTCGAGACCGAGTTCGCGAGCACACCGTGCCGGCTCGATCGCAGTGATGCCGCAGTCAACGCTGACGACAAGATCCGCGCCCTCTTCATGGAGCGTGGCGATCGCCTGCTCATTGAGCCCATAGCCCTCATCGATGCGGTGGGGTATGTACGACCGAACCTTGGCATCGGCGGAAATGGCCCGGATCGTGTGGATCAGGATGGCAGACGCCGTGACGCCATCAACGTCATAATCGCCATACACCACGATCCGCTCACCGTTCTTGATCGCCCTGAGCAGACGCTGAGCGGACCGCTCAAGCCCCGGGATCAGGCCTGGCTCATGAAGCGAGCGGAGCGAAGGATTCAGAAACTGCTCGGATTGGTCCTGAAGCTCGCGGGCTTCAAGCACACGATCGACAAGGTCACTCTTGTCTGAGGCCGAACTGTCTGAGCCCGTGCCCCGTGGTTTCCAGACCATTTTCAGCCCACATACAGACGCGAGAATCTTTCCCGAAGAATCTGCGACCGGGACACTGGTGCGTTGATCGGTGAATGCACTGCTCAATCAATACCCTCCGTGGTACTTCTACACGATATCCGACCCGGGCCGACTCAGGGGAATACACTCTGAGTCGATGGTCAAACTCACAAAAATCTATACCCGCTCGGGCGATTCCGGCCAGACCGGCCTGGGCAATGGGCAGCGCGTCTCAAAGCACGACCCAAGGGTCGAAGCGTACGGCACGGTCGATGAGGCCAACGCGGTCCTGGGGATCGCGGTGCATACCGCTCGCGAAACTCAGGCATCGTTCGCCCAACTCCTCGAATCGATTCAGCATGATCTCTTCGATGTTGGCGCAGACCTCTGCACGCCGATCAAGCCCGACGAAACGCCTGAATCTGCCCTCCGCATCCTCCCAGAGCGTGTGGAGATGCTCGAACGCGAGATCGACAAGCACAACGAGCCGCTCTCACCACTCAACAGTTTCGTGCTCCCAGGCGGTTCTCGATTATCCGCAGAACTCCATGTCGCGAGAACTGTCAGCCGCAGAGCGGAGCGGGCCGTAACTCGGCTGCTCGATGCGGAGCCGGACACAACATCCGTGGTCACGATGACCTATCTCAACCGGTTATCCGATCTGCTTTTCGTGCTCGCGCGAGCTGCCAACAACGATGGGCGTGACGACGTGCTCTGGGTGCCGGGCAAGAACCGCTCGCACTGATCCCTGACCAGATTCCATGACGACCTAGGATTCCTGTCAGAATCTATGGCGTATCATGTTTGCGTGCACCAACAAATGCGCAACCTGATTCTCGCTTTACGCGATTTCGAGTCGAATAAGCTCCTCGAGAACATGTCTGAAGCGGAGGTCCGTCGGAACACCGCGCAGTTCATCGGGATCTTGTCGCTCCTCGGCATCGCGATGATCCTGCTCAAGTTCATGGGTGAATCGTCGGTCGCGGCGTGGGATGTTGTCCTGTTCCTCGCCTGGGCGATCGTATACCTCGGTGCGGCAATCACGGTCTACTTCGTCGATCTCCGCAAGCTCTGGTGCGTGCGCCTCTCACTCCTGATCATCATCATTGAGGGTGTGGTCGCCCTCGCTCGCTGGGCGATGTCCGGCGAAGCGGGCCCGGGGGAGAGTGCGCTCGTAGGGGTACTCGTCGGGCTCACGATGGGGGCGGCGTTGCTGCCATGGAGCCCGCGGCAAACGCTCACGCTCAGCCTCCTCTGGATCATCACCTCCACGATCACCATGCTGCTCGCCGCGCACCCCGACGGCTTCTCAGTCCCCGCGGCGATCTTCTCGTATATCGCGGTGACCATCCCGGGCACGATGATCTCGTTCTTCCGTATGTCACGGTTCCAGGATCAGTTCGAGCTGCACTTCATCCAGAGCAAATACGACGAGGTGCGAGAGGATCTGCAAGCCGCGAAATCGATCCACGAGCGAGGGTTCCCCAAGCCGAAGTCATCGGGTGAAATCCGATTCACGTATGTCTACCGCCCCATGAGCCAGATCGGGGGCGACTCGGTCTTCGCCACGATCCATGATGCCGGCGAGCCCAACTCCGCAGTGACACTCGTGCTCTTCGATGTGACCGGCCACGGGATCTCGGCGGCACTCACCGCAAATCGGTTGCAGGGCGAGCTGATGCGCCTGACCGGTGAGGACAACTCGATCGAGCCGGGTGAACTGCTCAGTGCGGTAGATCGCTACGTGTGCCTCACGCTTGCCGACAGCGCGGTGCTGGTTTCCGCCGTGGCGATCCGCGTAGATCCATCTGAGGGCGTCATACGGGTGGCCAACGCGGGGCACCCGGCCCCGATCCTCAGGGACGCGCGTGGGCAGCTTACTCGGATTCAGCCCTCAGGGACCGTGCTGGGGGTCGGAGTAGAACAGATCATGCAAACGCAGGTCGAGGAGTTTGCGTTCAACGAGGGCGACTCGCTGATCGCGTACACGGACGGTGTGAGCGAAGCCCGGATCGGTGCCGGTCAGATGTTCGATACCGCGGGCGTGGAGGGCGTACTCTCGAGGAACTGGGTCGAGCAATCCAAGCGATGGCCGGTCCAGATCCTCGAAGAAGTCGAAAAACAACGTGCAGGAGACGCTTCAGACGATATCCTGATAGTTGAGATCTATCGCGCATGAGCGGCCGAGGCCGCAGGACACAACCGTGACAACCGCATCGTTCGAGACAACAGAGTTCAGAAGGACGTTCCGTCAGGAGACGGATGACCTTCTCAGGACACGCCTGATCTGGTTCATCTCAGTCTGGGGTGGGCTCGGGCTCATCATGACCGTCATCACGGTGGTCATGATTTTGCAGGGCGTTGACCTCTCGAACATCTTCAAGAACGGCGGTCAAAAGTCATTCTTTATTCTCACCACGCTCGTCTGGTTCGGTGCGTACCTCGGCTCGCTGATACTCGTGCTCGGAAAGCGGGTCCAGAGCCAGACCATCAACTACATCACGATGGGGCTCGTGATGCTCGACGGGGTTCAGGGCATCGGCACACGCGTGATGGACATGGATCAGGGCCCAGCCCTGCTCGCGTTCCTTCTCGCGCACTTCATCGCCTGCTGCATGTTCCCCTGGACGGTGAGGCAGGCGATTGTGCCGGTCGCATCGATCCTGCTCGCAAGCGTGTTCAGCAACCTCGCGATCGAGGGCGAGAGCGTGCTCGCGACGACGCTCGGCACGCTCATCTACGCCGGGCTCTCCATCCCCGGTATCTTCATCACCGGTGTGAAACACTCCCAGCGGGTCCAGCGGGCAACCAACAAGTTTCTCAATCAGCGCTACGGGATGCTCCGCCAAGAACTGGCCTATGCACGCCAGGTCCACGAAGCACTCTTCCCCGCACCCGTGGCGAGCGGTGGGCTCTGCTACGCCTATAGGTACGAGCCCATGCGGCAGATCGGTGGCGACTATCTCTACACCAAGCTCAGCGAGGACAAGGGCCAGCTGTCCGTCGTCATTGTCGATGTGACCGGGCACGGCATCCCCGCGGCGCTGACCGTCAACAGACTGCACGGAGAGATCGATATCGCGTTTGCCGAAGATCCGGATATCGCCCCGGGAAAGATGCTCGAGCGCCTCAACCGGTACGTGCATCTCACGCTCGCCAAACACTCGATCTACGCGACCGCGGTCTGCATTCGTGTGGACCATGAGCGAGGAAAGATTGAGTATGCCTCCGGTGGGCACCCGCCCGCGTTTATCCGTGGCATCGATGGTTCACTGTCGGATCTCGATCCTACAACATTCGTGCTCGGCGCATGCTCCGATGATGACTTTGAGGCAGGCCAGATCGAGGTCGACTTTGAGCCCGGTGACTCACTGATCGCGTACACCGACGGCGCAATCGAGGCACGCAGTCTCGAAGGGAAGATGTTCCAGATCGACGGGCTCCGTCGCCTCCTTGCTGCACCGGCGATGCCCGGGCTCTCGCACGGAGGCCAAGGCCTCTGGGCTGAGAAAATCCTCGAAGAGGTCGCCAGCTTCCGTGGCGGGCTTCCCCCAGAGGACGACACGCTCGCGATCGAGATCTACCGCCCCCTCGCGCATCAGGAGCCGATGGACAAGACCAGGGCAAACGCGAAGGACATGAATGCCGAGGTCGAGGTCTAGGCACAGGCCTTTAGTGATAAAAATTACACTTTGCCGCAGCAAGATTGCGTGAAATTGCTTTCGTTTCTGTGGTATGCTGACTCCGCACACACTCGTGTGGGAGTCTCATGATGCAGGAAATGACAGGAAGAAGCAGTGGGGCACCGCCCCGCACTGGTCGGGCATTCACACTCATCGAGTTGCTGGTGGTGATCGCCATCATCGCAATCTTGATCGCGATTCTGCTCCCGGCGCTCGGCTCGGCTCGGAGAACGACACAGCGAACGATCTGCCTCTCGAATATGCGTCAGCTCGGGCTCGCGAACAGTCTCTACGCGCAGGATTTCGACGGGCGATCCATGCCGACGGGGCGCTTCGAAACAACCCGAGGGCGGCGCAACGCGAGGGGTGATCTCAACACCATCAACTGGGCATACCTGTACAACCGCCCCGGTACCCGGCGCAAAGACGTCGGCTTGCTCATGGATTACGTGGACAACGCGAGCGAAATCGTGGAATGCCCCACGAACCGCCGCCAGGATCCGTTCGGGATCCCCGACGATCCGGACAACATCCGCCTCGGGGCGTATTTTTACGGAGAGAGCGATCTCAACTTCGATTACACATTCAGTAACCCGGCTCAGGGTGCCAAGGACTCGGTCCAGTTCGATGTCTGGTATTTCAACACATCGCACGTGGATGACGACGAGCTGAGCCTCGCGCAGTTCAACAACGCCAATCGTCAGGGCAAGCTCACACGCATGGATGGGTTGCCGCTGATTATCGAAGAAAGCTCCTGGTGGTTCAACAACAACAGCCCAGGCGGGGTGACCGATGGGGCTTGGGGTAACTATGACCAATGGACGACCCGCCATGACGGTGGGGGGACCACGTACTACCTCGACGGGCACGTTGATGTGTTCAAGCCGCCGACCAGCGACTTCGTGAACGATGACCCCAGCGAGGGGTACGGGGATACCGGTTTCACCTCTTGGGACATCTACGTCAAAGCAGGCCACGGATCGAGTTTCTACCGACTCAGCGACATCGCTGATGCCCAAGCAGCCGCCCGGGGTGGGCTTAACCCGGGGTATGGCGCGATTAACAACCCCAAGGCGTTCCGCTAGCTCGGGTGCTGGCTCCACGTCAACACGGATAATTCGACCGGAAGGGTATCTGACGCAGCTCACAGATTTGGGTGGTTGGGATGTCCTTCATCCGGTATGCGAATGCTGTGCATGCTCAGGAAGGGTGATTCAGAGGGGGGTGACGGTAATCCGTGTGGAGCCTACCATCTCGACCCCGCGGGACTGATGTGTTTCGTGGAGCGATCGAGAACACTGATCTGGAGATAACCAGCATGGAAACCACACTCATCATCCTCAAGCCCGACGCGGTCCAGCGTGGCCTCATGGGCAAGATCATCACCCGCTTCGAAGAGAAGGGACTGGCCATCGTCGGCATGAAGATGATGACCATCTCCCAGGACCTCGCTTCCACGCACTACAAGGACCACCAGGGCAAGCCCTTCTACGACGGGCTCGTCGGGTTCATGACCAGCTCGCCGGTCGTCGTCATGGCGGTCCGCGGCGTCGGTGCGATCACCATCGCACGCTCCATGATGGGCGCCACCTTCGGCTCCAAGGCCGACGCCGGCACTATCCGTGGCGACTTCGGCGTCTCCAACTCGTTCAACCTCATCCACGGCTCCGATTCGCCGGTAGCCGCCGAGCGTGAGTTGGGCCTGTTCTTCAACGACGGCGAGGTACAGGATCTCGACCGCGCGATCGAGAGCTGGGTCTACGACATGAGCTCCGGTGACCCTGAATAATACCGGCTGATCACCGATAGATAAAAAGCCCTCGCAACGCGAGGGCTTTTTCATTCGATCATTCGATGCTTGAATGCTTCACTGTGCGGAGGCCGGCTTGATCTCACCGATGACGGCCGGAGCGTCATCGATCTCAACGACGATCTGGTCAGCAATCTCGCGGCGATGAATCTCGACGTCGCGAGGGAAGTCGAATGCCACGCGGACGCGCTCGCCCTTGACACTCGCAATGCGGACAACGCCGATCGGGTTCTTGGGATCCCCGATGACGACTTCTTCACCTTCTCGACGTGTGATGACCAGCATCCGTTGCTTACTCCAAACTACGGGAGCGTCTTGTCCCGGTTTGGTGAGTATACCACCCTACGCGATGTGAGCAAGAGAATACTGACGCTTAAACCCCACGCATGTCAGGAATTACGCTACGACTACATCGGTCGTGTTTGTGAGTGGACCAGGCGTTTCAGGGCGTAACAGTTGCTGTGAGCCATCGCAAAGATGCCGCAAGCTTGAGATCATGAGCGAGTAATGAGTGCTCACTTACTTTTCTTCGATCGCTTCAACACCCGTGATTTCAGGCACATAGGTCTTGAGGTTCTGCTCAATACCAAGGCGGAGTGTCATGTTCGAAGATGGGCAGCCGACGCACGCCCCGTGCATCCGGATGCGCACAACGCCATCATCGGTCACTTCGACCAGCTCGATATCACCGCCGTCATTCTGAACGGCAGGGCGAATGCGATCGATCACGATCGAGACGCGCTCTTCTACTGGGAGACCTTCTGCGGATGAAGAGCCATCGATCGGATTGCTGCCTTGCGTAACACGGACCATGTCTCATCATAGGTGATCTCGTGCCCCGAGTTCCAGCACCAATCTGACTCGCGAACTACACTACTGGCGATGAAGAAACTCATGAATTTCGTCACGCCTCTCGTCCTCATCACTGCGTTGCTGCTTCCTGCGTGCTCCTCGTCGAGCAGGTACGAACCATCCGGGAATCCGCTCCTGGACCTCCGAAACCCGGAACTACTCGAACGCGACCGGATCGCGGCCGCCCGCGCCGCCTGGGCCGAGGTCGAGCAGGGAGTTCGGGATCGCGAACGGACCCGATACGCACTGAAAAATCTGGCATGGTCCGGGGCCACTGAGCGAGAACTGCGATTGGTCGTGCTCGATCTGCTGCTCTCAGACACGTCTGAGCAGGGCGGTGAGGACTCGCGGAGCATGGCCCGGCTCATCCTGCCAAACGAGCGAGAGCCGGAGGCGGTGCGGATTATCGCGTACCACGCGGTCGAGTTCGGCTGGGACGATCTGATCCCCGCCTTCGTCCGCAGTCTCTCGCGTCACAACCCGGACATCCCTGACCGCCAGCGCCCCGAGTATGCCGCGATTCAGCGACTGAGCAACACGCAAGCGATAGAGCAGGTCGTGTTCGACGTATTCCTGAACCCGAGCCGAGGACTGGGGACGGATCAGGAGCGAGCCGTCCTGCGCACGAGTGAGCGCACTCGTGACGACGCCTGGGGCCTGCTCGGACGCCTGGATCCGACGGGCTCGATCCGGGTGGGTTTTCTTGAGTCCGCTGCGCTGCGACTGGAAGAGGTCGACGAGGGATCCCGTGAGCTGCTGATGGATCTGCGCGCGGCCCAGAACGATCTTGGGGTCCTGCCGGACACGAGCATGGAGATCGCCTGGCTCCGCTCGCTCCGCAGACACGAGAACCAGCGTGACAACGAGCAGAACAAGGCGTGGTGGGCGCAGACCACCGACGCGGTAAACGCACTAAGCCCAGATCAGCGCGACGGGCTGCGAATCAGGCACCTTGAGCCGATACGCTGGGCGCATCAGAATCGGCAGACGTGGTTCACGCTCGACCAGGAGGCCATGTACGGCCTGCTGAGTACCCGCCTCCGCGGGCGTGTCGTTCACAAACGCAAAAGCGAGAAGGGCGAGCCCCCGCGGCAGGAACGCCTCGGAGATTGGTCCGGGTTGCTGTGCTGGGGCGACCTGCTCACCATACTCGTCGTTGACGAGGCGATCACCAGTACCGCGGTCCAGGAGCAGCTCTTTAAGCAGCGAGCATTGGACAAGAAGGACACGTCCACAGAGTATGGCGGCATCATCGAAACAGACCCCGATTCTCGCTGGCGAGCGGTGTTGTTCCGCCCACGTCAGCGCGATCGCATCAGCGACCAGCGCTTCGTCGCCAGCGATGACATGTTCCGTTTCAGCGATCGGGCGCTGGCCCATTACCACTTCCACGCCGACAAGCGCAACAACACCGGGTACGCCGGGCCATCGATCCAAGACCTGCAGAACGCCGCGACGTCGCAGCGTACGAGCGTTGTCCTCACCTCTATGGGCTCTGACGAGTTGAACGTTGACGTCTACTTCGGACTCGGGGTGGTTGTCGATCTCGGCGTCATACTTGGCAGCGGCGACTGAGAAGTTCACGAAGTTTTTGTGCACCCGTTCATGCCCTATTCAGTTTAAACCACGATCAACCGAAATCGGGGCTCATGGGGCTGGAAGGGCGATTTGAGCGCCCCATACACTGGTCTGTGCAACTGACAGAACTTGAACAACGCGTCGCAAGAGAGATCGAGTCCAGAGCCCACGATCTGCTCGAGGACCTGCGCCTTCACGTCTCGATCCCGACTGGCGGGAACAACCAGCAGGCGATCGAGGAGACACGCGAGCGATTCGGCATCCGCCTGCAGGAACTCGGTGCCAAGACCCACATGGTGCCCGGCGACGCGAAGCCCGAGTGGCTCCAGGGCGACCAGCACGACTACTACACACCGCCCACGGTCGTTTCTGAGCGTTTGTGTGGGGCAACCGAAAACCGGGTTCTGATCGCCGGACACCTGGATACCGTGCACGACCCGGAGGGGGACTTCCAGGATCTCTCGATTGCCCCGGATGGCAAGACCGCAGTCGGCCCTGGCTGCGTTGATATGAAAGGCGGGCTCGTCATCGCGGTGGCCGCCCTCGAGGCTCTTGAAGCGTGCGGAGTGGCGGCCAACTGGACCTTCACGATGAACGCGGACGAGGAGACCGGCACGTACCACAGCGAGCAGGCGCTGATCGATGAGGCCCGCAAGCACGACTACGGGATTGCTCTGGAGCCGGCCCTCCCGGGCGGCGAGCTCGCGATCGAGCGTGTTGGGTCGGGGCAGTTCATGATCGAGGTTGAAGGACGCAGCGCTCACGTTGGTCGTGCATTCACCGAGGGCGTATCCGCGGTGGTCAGGCTGGCGGAGTGCATACAGGCGTCAGCGCAGTTCCCTGAGCCCGAGCGGGGCAAGATACTCAATATCGGACCCATCAAGGGTGGGGTCGCGACGAACGCGGTACCCGATTCTGCATTTGCATGGGGAAATGTCCGCTTCGCGGATCAGGCGATTGCCGATGAACTTGCTGTGCAGCTCGATGCCCTCCAGACCGCCCCTGACGCGATGCCACGCGTGCGTGTCCACCGGAGCTTTAATCGCCCGGCCAAGCCGCAGATCCCCGAAACTGAGCGGCTCGCGCTCAGCGCCCGTGCGGTGGCAGAAGCGCTCGGGCAGACGCTCCCCTTCGCCAAGACAGGCGGCGTGTGTGACGGCAATGTCCTGCAGAACGCGGGCCTGCCAACCATTGACACGTTGGGCGTGCGTGGCGGGGGGCTGCACACGAAGGATGAATGGATTGATCTCACCAGCCTCGTTGAACGCTGCCAGCTGCTCGCGATCCTGATCGCGCGCCTCTCGGCAGGCGGTTCCGCGGCACTGTAAACCTCAACACTCTTCAAGAGGAGCATTGTCATGTCGGCATCAACGACGGCGACCACCACCACGGGCAAGTCTATCTTCAACGACCCTGAAATCGGCTCGAGCATCGACTCGCTCGTCGAGCAGGTCATGGAGCACAACCGGACCATCACGGACGTGAAGGCCCCCAACCCTGAGCTCGCCGAATCGTTCGAGGCGATCATTGAGCGGTGCAAGGCCGTCAAGGGCAACAACCTCGTGTACCCCTCGATCGGCTCCGGTGCTGGAAACGGGGCGCTGGTCGAGATGGCCGATGGCTCCGTGAAGTGGGACATGCTCACCGGCATCGGGGTTCACTTCCTCGGGCACGGCAACCCGAAGGTCATCAAGGCCCAGCTCCTGGCGGGGATCAACGAGGCGACCAAGCACGGCAACCTGCAGACCAACTTCGGCGCGTATGAGTTCGGCGAGAAGCTCCTCAAGCTCGCATCCCGCGGCTCGAACCTCAAGCACGCGTTCCTGACCACTTCCGGGGCGATGGCCAACGAGAGCGCGATCAAGGTGTGCTACCAGAAGCACGCCCCCGCATCCCGCGTGCTCGCGTTCGAGCACTGCTTCATGGGCCGCTCGGTCACCATGGCGCAGATCGGCGACTCGGCCGGCGGGCGCGTGGGGATCCCCCTCTCCACGCAGGTCGACTACATCCCCTTCTACAACGACGCGATCGCGGAAGAGATGGGCGGCGCAAGCAAGTTCACGGACTACTGCGTCAAACGCCTCCAGGAATACATCACCCGATACCCGAAGCAGCACGCGTGTTTTATCTTCGAGCTCGTTCAGGGCGAGGGCGGGTTCAACGTCGCTAAGCGTGACTTTTTCAAAGCACTCATGGACGTCTGCCGCGACAACGGCATCGCGATCTGGGACGATGAGATCCAGAGCTTCGGACGCACCGAATCCATGTTCGCTTTCGAGCAGTACGACCTGGGCGAGTACGTGGACGTCTTCTGCGTCGGCAAGATGACCCAGGCCTGCGCGACACTCTGGACGGAGCGTTACAACCCCAAGCCGGGGCTCCTGAGCGGCACATTCACGGGTAACACGAGTGACTTCACGGTCGGGTCGCTGCTGCTCGACGAGCTCAGCGGCAACGATTTCTACGGGCCCAAGGGCAAGTTCGCCGTGCATCACGCCGAGTTCCGCTCGCAGGTCAAGAAGCTGATCGACAAGCACCCGGACTGGTTCCCAGACGCGCCCGAGACGAAGGAGCTCGTCGGTGGCGTGGGTGGCATGATGAAGTTCACCCCGTTCGGAGGCGATAAGACGAAGGTCATGAAGACCTGCAAGCACGCCTACGAAGAGGGTGTCATCTCCTTCTACTGCGGGCACGGCCCGTTCCATGTGCGCATGCTCCCGCCGCTTCCTGTCATGAAGATGGAAGACTGGTCCCGCGTCTTCGATTGCCTCGAGCGAGCCCTCGCTCGCGTCGCGCAGGAGGGATGATTCATGCCCCAATCATCCCCCCAGTTCGTGATCCGGCGCGCGATGAACTCGGACCTCCCGACGCTGCACAAGCTCTCGAAGATGGTTCACTTCATCAACCTCCCGCCGGATCAGGAGATCATCGCGGACAAGATCCGCAACTCGCGTCAGAGCTTCCTCCGCGCTGCCCGGGACGCCAAGACAGTCCACAAGCCGAAGAACCAATCGGTTTCCAGCGGGCTCTCTGAGAAAACCGCGATGGCTGACATTTTCATGTTTGTCATTGAGGAACTCAATACTGAAGGCTGCATCGGGACCTCGCAGGTTGTTTCGCAGATGGGTGGCCCCGGACACCCCAACGTGTGTTTCAAGCTCGAGACGCGTGAGAAGTATGCGGAGGACCTGAAGTTTGGGACCAAGCACACGGTCGCACGCGTGTACCTTGACGAGTCGGGCCCATCAGAACTCGGCGGCCTGATCATGCAGCCGAGCTTCCGTGGGCACAAGCTCAAGCTCGGCAAGTTCACCTCGCTCGTGCGATTCCACTTCATCGCGCTGCATCGCAAGATGTTCCGCCCGACGATCCTCGCCGAGCTCATGGCTCCGATCACGAGCAAGGGCGAATCGCTCGTCTGGGATACGCTCGGGCGTCGGTTCATCCCACTGAGCTACGACGAAGCGGACCGGTTCTGCCAGTACTCGCGCAACTTCATGACGGATCTGCTCCCCGAGGGTGATATCCATCTCTCACTGCTCCCGCCCCAGGCGCGTGCGCAGGTGGGTGAAGTTGGACCCGAAACCGTGCCCGCGCGGCGCATGCTCGAGCGTCTGGGGTTCGAGTATCACGGCTTCGTCGACCCCTTCGACGGTGGCCCGTATATCACCGCGAAGACCGACGAGATCGAGATCGTGAAGAACACCTTCTCTGCGATGCTCGGCCCGTCCATCAAGCACGAGCAGACGAACCAGGTTGGTATCGTGTCCGTGCTCAACAACGACGGGGACTTCCGCGCAGTCCAGTGCGCCTTCCAGATCGATCGCTCAGGGAAGATCCGGGTGACATCGGAGACATTCATTGCGCTCCGGGCAGAGCCGGGGATGACCGCGGGGTGCACACCGATGCGCGTGCCGATCGAGCCGGGACGCGGCGAGAACAAGCGGAAAACCGCGAAGAAATCCGCCACGAAGAAGGTTGCCAAGAAATCATCGAAGAAGACCACGAAGAAATCGACCAAGAAGACCACCAAGCGTGTGTCTAGGTCGAAGCCTTCCTGAAACAGCAGAGGTGCAGTCATGAGCACGCAGAACGAAACCGCCGCCACGATTGAGGGCAAGAACCTGATCGCTGGCCAGTGGCACTCCATACCCGGCAATGCCATCGTCTCCACCATGCCCGCGCACCCCGATCAGATCGTCTGGTCGGGCGCATCATCCGTCGACGCGGTTCACAGTGCGATCAATGCAGCCCGTGAGGCGCTCCCCGAGTGGTCCGCGAGCCCGATCGAGCAACGCATCGCGGTGCTCCGCAAGTTTCAGGAGATCGCGCAGGCCAGAGCGGGTGAGCTGGGCGGGCTGATCTCAACCGAGACCGGCAAGGCGCTCTGGGAGTCGCAGGCAGAGGCCAATCTTGTCGGAGCAAAGGTTGATATCACGCTCGAGGAGGGCGAGTGGTCCGGGCGCCATCGTGTATCAGACTTCGAGTTCGGCCTCAACGAGACCAAGCGGGCACGCTGTCACTTCCGACCGCACGGCGTGATGGCCGTTGTTGGGCCATTCAACTTTCCGGCTCATCTCCCCAACGGACACATCATCCCCGCGCTCCTGACGGGGAACACCGTCGTGTTCAAGCCCTCGGACAAGTCCCCTGCGGTGGGGCAGTTCCTCGCCGAGATGTTCCACGAGGCGCTCGAATCTCAGGGCGCCCCCAGAGGCGTCATTAACCTCGTCCACGGCGCGGTCGATGAGTCGATCGCGCTCTGCGGCAGCCCGGATGTTGACGGCGTCCTCTTCACCGGCTCATGGGCAGCCGGGCGTGCGATCACACAAGCCAACCTCGATCACCCGGGCAAGATCATCGCGCTTGAGATGGGCGGGAACAACCCCGCGATCATCATGCCCGACGCCGACCTGTTCCAGGCCGTCGTCGAGGTCACCCGCTGTGCGTTCAACACGACCGGCCAGCGCTGCACGAGCACCCGGCGTCTCATGGTTCACAGGGACGTCGCGGACAGAGTGATCCCCGCGCTGATCAAGTCAGCGTCCAACCTGATCATCGGCGATCCGGATGCGCCCGAACCCGTCTTCATGGGGCCGATCATTTCCGAGGAAGCACTGGATTCAGTCCTGAAGTTTCAGGAACGCGTGGCCAGCAACGGCGGTCGTGTACTCATGGAATCCACCCGCATGCCCGATCGCGAGGGGTGGTTCATCACGCCGGGCATCATCGAGGTCGACGCGTTTACGCTCGGCTGCGACGACGCCGGCTGCGATGAAGAGGTATTCGGCCCGCTCCTGCGGATCAGCATCGTGGATTCCTTCGATGAGGCGCTGAGCCAGGCCAACGCAACACGCTACGGGCTCAGCGCATCGATCTTCACAGCGGACGAATCGCTCCAAACCCGATTCCTCAACGAGTGCCGGGCGGGCTGCAGGAATATCAACTGCGGCACCGCGGGGGCCAGTTCGAAGCTGCCGTTCGGCGGGCTCGGGTTGTCGGGCAACCACCGCCCGGCCGGGGCGTTCTCCCTCGACTACACCGCGTACCCGGTCGCGAGCATGATCGAGACCGGCGATGCGTGCAGCATCCCGAACGGGATGCGGGTTGAGCGGGACTGGATCGCGTAATCAGATCCGCATCTCAGGCGGATCGTCGTCTCGCCCGCCGAGCGGGCTATCGCGATGTCCTCGCGATTCAACGTCGCTCTCATACTCCGTGTCGTAACCGCTTGCTGCCGCGAGGTCCTGCGGGCGGATGACGTGCGAGCCGCATTCCGGGCACTGGCTGGTGTCCAGAGTCGAGATATCGTACTCGCAGTATGGGCACACATCGTAACCCTCGACCGGGATGATCCCGGACTGGTGCGTCAGGATCACATACACGGCCCCTGCCGCGCCGTATGTCAGCGGAAGCCCGTAGAGGATGAGCGGGATGAAGAGGCAGGCGGCGCTGATGCCCGCGATGATCGAGATCACGATCGCGGTCAGGAAAAGCGTCCAGGCGCTGTTCCTGGTGATCCTCCAGCTCTCAGTGATGGCGCTGATTCCCCCAAGCTTTGGTCCCATCGGATCGGCGCAGAGCAGCGTTGCGAAATACAAGCGCACGGCGATGTAGACCGAGCCGACTAATAGCGCTAAACCCAAAACGAGCATCAGCAGGATGGTGAGGGCCGAGTTCCCCGCGGTCGCACGCTGTGACATCGCGATCATCACGCCGATCGGCACCATTGCGATCAGATAACCGGCTTGGATCAGGAATCCGATCAGCACGATCGGCGCCCACCGGGTGAATCCGATCCAGATATCGTCGAATACCGCACGTTGCCCACGGAAGATCTTGGCCGCGATGTAGATCGGACCAACGCTCAGCGGGGCGATCACCAGAATCGAGTGGAGAAACTCGAGTGGGTTGAACAGCACGCCTGTCCCAAACGCAAACTGAATTGCCATGCTCAGAAAGAAGCTGACGACAAACTCGTAGATCACCAGTGATGCGGCGCACCCGACAAGCAGGCCCCATTTCCAGCTCATCACACGGTGCGACCAGCCGAAAATGTTACCGAAGGTCACCCGCTCGATGTTCGCGATCGGGTCGAGTGGTTCAATGTGCATGGCCTGATGCTCGGGCCGCCCCATCAGTGCTGATTGCTCCGCCGATGGAGATTGAGGATCAGCTCAACCTGCCCGATGGGCTGCTTGAGTTCCTGCGCGATCTCCTGGCTCGACTTGCCGCTGAGCGCTAGCTCATGGATCTGGTCAGAGATCGAGATCTCCGACGGCTCATGATCGTCGTGGGCCGGCTCGGGCTCGATGCGGCCCGCGACCCGGGATTCACGCTCGTGCTGGTCCTGCTCAAGGCGTGCCCGATCCAGAAGAGAAGGATCGATGGCCCGCGGGGACGAAGCAGGGCGTGACGGTGTGCTTTCCTGCCGCTCATCACTCGGAGCGTTTGCTGGCTTGGGTTGGCCTGATACCGCCCGGTTAAGCTGGTCCAGCTTAGCGTCGGCTTCCTCGATCAGCAGCTCCAGCCGGGCGGCCTTGTTGTCCAGCACGGCGCCGAGGCGACGCGCGATATCTTCCGCCTCGACCATAAGCTTCTGAGCCGGTTCCATCGAGCTCTGAGCGTTGTGCCGGATCTCCTCGATCCGCTCTGATGGGGTACCCATCGAGTTCGACCGCTGGGCATTCGCCCGGTGGGTCTTTCGCAAAGAGCGATACATCAGAAACACCATGATCATCATCCCGACCATCAGCAGCAGGTTCGGGATCATCGAGTTCTCGGCGTTGAATCGCTCGATCCAGCCAGACGGCTCCTGAGTCTGGAGTTCAGCCCCAGAACCGCCGGTGGTTGGGTCGGCATCGCCATACGACGCCGAGCGGGATTCATCGGTTTGTGCGCTGGGTCCGAGTTGCAAGGTGGCGACTCCGCTTGAAAGCATATTCTTTGCCGATCGCCCACTCTATCATCGCCAAGTGCACGATGCAAGCCGAGGACATGGCGACTCTTGCGCACCGCGATCCAACTGGAAGCGGGACGAGCTTGTTGCGCGGATCCTGCGCCGTTGGCGCGAGCTCACCGGGGGCGGACTTGTAGCGGACAAAGACCGCCGGACCCTCGTCGCCTGCAGCGCCGGGGCGGACTCGGTCGCGCTCGCTTTCTCCCTTGCGCAGATCCCCGGATCGTGTGTGCTCGCGCACGTGCGCCATGATATCCGCCCCTCATCGCAGACCGATGCGGAGGCTTCTCACGTAGCCGACCTTTCGCAGCGGTGGGGGGTGCCCTTCGTGCATGGTCACATCGAGGTTCGCGACAAACCACACAATCTCGAAGCGAACGCACGAATGGCCAGGTATCAGCTGCTGGGCCGACTCGCGGAAGAGAACGACTGCCCGTACATCGCCACCGGGCATCACGCGGACGATCAGCTGGAGACGCTTCTCATGAGCCTTATGCGTGGTTCGGGGCTCAGTGGCATGGCAGGCATGCGCCCCAAATGCCCGATACCGATAGGTGGCAGTCATCTGCTGCGGCCCATGCTCGACGTCCGCAGGGAAGAGATCGAGGACCTGCTCCGGCGGGTCGGGCTGACTTGGCACGAAGACCCCACGAACGCCGACACCGGGTTCACCAGAAATCGCATCCGCCACGAACTGCTCCCCGTCCTACGCGCGTTCCAGCCGGACTTCGCGGTCAGGGCATCAAACTGGGCGCAGGATCTGCAAGCCACGCACCACTACCTCAAAACGCAGGTCGATCGTGTCATCGAGCGAGGCAAGCGACAGGGCCAGTGCATCGAGTGGGAGCGAGCGGACCTCAGAGAAGAGCACGGCATCATCCTCGGGCTGCTCCCGCATCGCTACGTCGAGGTTGCGCTCGCACGCGCAGGGCTCGATACGCTGACCCGAAGTGCGATCAACGATTGGGCGAAGTCGCTGAAATCACAAGCAACCGATCCAACGGTTCACCGCATCGGCCCTATCGTTTGTTATCTCGATGCACACCACGTTCGATTCGAGCCGGCGCGGGCAGGAGAGGGTGAGAAAGGTCATTGATATGAGCCATGGGAACAATCAACCTAAAATCTCGCTCGTCGGGCACTGCACACCCGACGCGTTCGCGCTCCGCAGCGCGGTCGCGGGCTACTACCCGGAGGCGCAGGTCGAGACGATCAACTCGGGCGATGAGTTCAGGGAGCGGATCGGAGAGTTCGAAATCCACCTCGTGAATCGTGTGCTCGACGGCTCGTTCGAGGACGACTCGGGCATCAATCTCATCCGGATCCACGCCTCGGAGCACTCCGCGCTGATGCTGATCTCAAACTTCCCGGAAGCCCTGGAAGAAGCGGTCCAAGCGGGCGGGGTGCAGGGCTTCGGCAAACGCGACATGCGCACCGAGACCGCCAGGATCTCCCTGCACAACGCGATCAAGGATTCAACCAACGCGAACTAAACCAACGCGAACGAAGGAAAGCACATCCACATGGATACATCCATCAAAGTCAGTGAATACCAAAGCAGGCGGAAGAAGATCAACGCCAGACTCAAAGACAGCGTCGGCCTTGTCTTCGCCGGTGCCGGTGCACCGCCGCTCAGAGGCGAATGGTTCCCCGACATGAACTTCCGGTACCTGACCGGGATCAGCGACGAGCCGGGCGCGATCGTCATGTTCGATCCGACGAACCCGAACCCGAAACGCAGGATGATCCTGTTCCTCCAGCCGGTGAACCCGGAGATGGACGTCTGGGACGGATACCGCGACCATATCTCCCAGGAACTCCGCGACCGCTACGGGTTTGATACGGTCATGCGGACGCCGGCATTGCCGCGCTTCCTCACCGAGGCCGCGCGGCGGACGAAGAAGCTCGCGTGCCTGCACCCCACGGCCGCGTACACCCAGCCGCTCACGCAGGACCTCGACATCTTCCAGAAGGTCGCGGCCCGCATGCCCGGCTGCTCG
Source organism: Phycisphaerales bacterium (assembly GCA_017642965.1). GTDB lineage: Bacteria > Planctomycetota > Phycisphaerae > Phycisphaerales > UBA1924 > UBA1924. The sequence goes on along the minus strand of JAEPOJ010000003.1, from coordinate 61,857 downwards.
ATCGTCGACATGAGCGACGAGATCATCAAGCAGAGGCTGGTCAAGAGCCCCGCCGAGATCAAGCAGATTCAGAGCGCCATCAAAGCCACCCACAACGGGCACAAACGCATGCTCGCGAAGCTCAAGCCGGGTGTCGGCGAACGCGAGCTGCACAACGCGCTCGTTGGCGGCTTCGCCGAGGCCGGTTCCATCCGGAACGCGTTCGATCCGATCGTCGGCTCAGGCCACAACGCAACCGTGCTGCACTACAAAGAAAACATCGGCGTGTGCAACGACGGCGAGCTCGTCGTCGTGGATTGCGGCGCAGAGATCAATGGCTACGCGTCGGACATCACCCGCGCGTTCCCGGTCAGCGGCAAGTTCACGAAAGAGCAGGCAAAGCTCTACAACATCGTGCTCAAGTCACAGCAGGCGGCTATCCGTGCGGTCAAGCCCGGCGCAACCATGGCCCAGGTCGATGAGGCATCCCGCAAGGTGATCCGCGACGCCGGATACGGCGACCAGTACTTGCACGGTGTCGGTCACCACCTCGGCCTCGAAACCCACGATCCATCGCCCGACGTCAAGCTCAAGCCCGGCATGGTGGTCACGATCGAACCCGGCATCTACCTGCAGGACAAGTCGATCGGGATCCGGATCGAGGATGACATCCTCGTCACCGAGAAGGGGAACCGGAACCTCTCCTCCATGATCCCCAAGACCGTGTCAGAGGTCGAAGCCGCGATCAAAGACGCGAAGTAAACCGAGTTCTGAGCGGTTTCTCAGCCCGCGAGCTCGCGGGCTTTTTCAATGAGCGCACGCACTTCGTCGGCATCGCTGTACCGGTAGAGCTTGATCACGTGACGGTCGGGCCCCACAAGCAGCAGCGAGCCGGGATGATCAATGTACCGAAACCCGTCGCGCAGCTCGAGGGCATCGAGCTCGAACCCGACACCCATGAGCAGGATCTGGGTCATCTCCTCGGTGCCGCGCCCAAACTTCCATCGCTCCGGCTGGGCCTGGAACCCGCCCGCGTAGCGGTCCATCACCTCGGGCGTGTCCACCTCAGGGTCAATCGAGACGCTCAGGAGCTGAAGCTCCGTATCAGAAGTCGCGTCCTGAATCTCACGCATCGTCGCGGTCATCGCGGGGCAGATCAGCGGACAACTCGTATAGAAGAAGTCGACGACGGTGTACTTCCCATCGAGGAACGATTCGTCGAACTCCTCGCCATTCCGATCCACGAGCGTGAAGCTCGGGATGTACAACGAGCTGTAGGGATTATCCTCGTTGAGATCAATGATCGTCCCATCCGCTTCACCCTGGCGGGGTGAGAAGAAGTACCAGAACACCATGATTCCGATGAACGTGAGGACGAGCAGGACGAGCGATCGGGCGAAAACGCGTGCGGACATGCCCGAATCGTACGCACGCTTCAACGTGTATGCCGTGAGCGGGCGATCGACCAGACCCCCAGCCCCGCGCCAAACAACGCGAATGCAACGCAGATCCCCCACGCGAGCACGGGGTTGAACGCGTCACTCATGCCCAGCGACCACCGCATCGCGGCGTGGGCCCAGGTCAGCGGGTTCGCTAGAGCGATGAACCGCATCCATCCCGCGGCTTCCTCCACAGGGAAAACCGCCCCCGACAACAGCCACATGGGCATCAGCAGGGCGTTCATCACGCCGTGGAACCCCTGCGTTGAGTCCACGATCCAGGCCATTGCGAGCCCGAGTCCGATCAGTGCTGTCGAGATGCAGAGCAGGGCCAGCACCGATCCGACCAGTCCCAGGGGCGTGATTTGTACACCCAGGAACGGGAGCGCGAAAAGAATAATCAGCGCCTGAATCAGCGCGATCAGGCTCCCGGCCCCGATTTTGCTCAGCGCGATCGACCACCTCGGTGCCGGGGAGACCAGCGCCACACGCAGCATCCCGTCCTGACGATCCTGAATCAGCGAGATAGCGGCAAAGATCGACGCGAACATGACCGTCAGCGAAGCCATGCCCGGGATCGTGTACGCCGTCAGGCTCGCCCCGCCGTTGGCGACATCGCCGATGGCATCAGAAAACCCGCCCACAAGAAACAACCAGAGCATCAGCGGGGTCGCCACACTCGCGACGATACGCGAGGGCTGCCGCACCTGACGGACGAGTTCCCGAACAGCCAGTGCGCTCATCGCTCCCGAACCGTTCATGAAATCGCTCCCGTGGTTGTGCGGATCGCGTAGGCATCCTCGAGAGTCGGTGGAGCAAGCGTGAGCGAAACCTGATCGATCGGGCACGACTGAAGATCGACGTCCTCAGCATCCGGAACGATGAGCCCGCTGTCGATGCGGAACACCTCGCGATTCATTGACTTCAGCCAGCGATCAACTGCATGAATGGATTCACCATCGGCTGCAGCGACACGCAGCACGCGAGATCCGAGCGATGCCCTGAATCTCGACGGCGTATCAAGCTCCACCAAACGGCCGTCGCTGAGCATCGCGACACGGTCGGACCGCTCCGCCTCTTCGATGAGGTGCGTCGCGAGCAGCACGCACATGCCATGACGCTTCCTGATCCGCTCCATGGAATCCCAGAACGATCTTCTCGCATCGATATCGAGACCCGTCGTCGGCTCGTCGAGCAGCAGCACGGTCGGGCGAGGAACGAGTGCCCGAGCGAGGTCAGCACGGCGTGCGAGCCCTCCCGACAGGTGCCGCACCTGCTCGTCGAGGCGATCGGTGATGCTCAGCTCCGTCGCGATATCCCGAATCCGTTCGTCGGCCTCCGCCTTCGCGATGCCGTGCAGCGCACCAGAGAGGCGCAGGTTTTCCCGCACGGTCAGCAGCAGGTCGAGCGACGGGGTCTGAAAGACCACCGAGAGCCCCTTTCGCGAGGTGGGCGTCCGCCGTTCACCGGAGTCGGGCCGGATCGTCTGCGCGATCACGCCCATGAGCGTGGACTTGCCGGCACCGTTGGGCCCGAGCAGGGCGAGCATCTCGTTGTCCGATTCGAGCGATACACCATCGAGCGCCACGCGGTCGTGTTCACCCTTCCGGCGATACACGACCCGCAGATCATGCAGCTCGATCGCGCTCACAGCAGGAACCCCCGCACGCCTGCTTCCGCTACGAGAACGATCAGGTACACAGGCAGGTGAATGATCGAGCCGAAGAAGGCAATGCGTGCGGCCCGATCTGTTCGCTTCACTGCGAACCGGAAACTGAGCACCACGAGCATGCCACCCAGGAGTATCGATGCGAGACCGGTCACCCAGATCGATGTGAGCTCAGGCGTAATCCACAGCGGAGCGAGACCCGCAGGGATCAGCAACGCGGATGTGACCACCATCGTCGCGGCCGTGTGGTTCCCGACAGGGTCAACGATCGGGAGCATGCGGAACCCGCCCGCCTCGTAATCAACCCGGCACATCCAGGCGATGGCAAAGAAGTGGGGCAGCTGCCAGAGGAACATGATGCAGAACAGCATCAGGCCGATCGGCTCGACGAGCGGGGCGAACCCGGCCTGCGGCGCGACCGCCGTTGTGCCGATCATCGTCGGGAGCGCGCCGGGCACGGCGCCGATCAGTGTGTTCGTGATGGTGATCGGTTTCAGTGGCGTATAGATGAGGACGTACGAAGCCGCAGTGACCAGCGCGACCAGCGCGGGGAGCAGGCCGCAGGTGTAGGCGAGAATACCGCAGCCCGAGATGGTCATCGCCAGCCCGAATAGCAGGACAAACCGCGGCGAGAGTCGCTTCGATGGGATCGGACGAACCCGGGTCCGCTTCATCATCGCGTCGCGATCAGACTCGTACCACATGTTGAGCGCGTTCGCGCCGCCCGAAGCGATCGCCGTCCCGAGACCTACGCCCACGATCAGGCGGATCCAATCCACGTACGTCCCCACGCCATAATGCAGCCCACCAAGGCCGAGACCAACCAACGCCGTAATCGTCACGAGCTTGGTGATGCCGGGCTTGGTGAGCTCCTTGCACGCAGCGAACACGGACCCGGACTGGGCCGTGTGTTCTTCCGAAGTGCTGGCATGGATGGGTTCGCTGCCCGAGGTGCTGCTCACGCCAAATAATAGACACTCAGGGCACGATCACGTCCGCCCACACCGGGAAATGATCCGATGGGAACCGCTCGGAATCGCCCGCGTCGCGCCACACGCCGGACGCCGTAATCGTGATCGATGCGGAGGGAAGCACATAGTCAACACGGAGGCCAAACCGCGCCGTGTCTGTCCGATCCAGGTCGTCCAACCGGATCTCTGAGGATGGGTGCGTGTCCTTCGCCAGTTTCGGGCTCGAGAATAGCTGGGTGAAAAGGGTCATCTCTTTCCCGTTCCCGTCGGTCGGATCCGCATTCAGGTCGCCCAGGATCACAAATGAAGCTCCGTCATCCAGCCCGCCCTCGCGCCCCGAGTCATCATACAAGGCGGGGTCATCGTCGATGTACGCTCGGATGAGCGCGATCTCGTCGTGGTTCCGAAGCACGTTGCGTTTCTCACCTCCGTCAAACGCCGGGGGCGTGGGGTGAGAAATCAGCGCGTGCAGCGTGGTGCCATTGGGTAACAGGACCGGCACGTCGGCGAAGGTCTTGGACGAAAGCCGCACGGCGTCCCACTCCTCCTCATCAAACCAATCGCTCCCATCCGGTTTCACCGGCCGATTTGCACTCGGGAGATCCTTCCAAAGAAACTCCCGAAACGTCCGCACGCCCTCTACATCGATCTCCAGGCGACGATCAACGAGCAGGGCCATGCCGTACTGCCCCGGGAACGTGCCGAACCCGTAGCAGTCGTTCCCGTACGCCCGATGGGGCGCCTCCTGCCGCTCGGACCGCTCAGGCACGCTCGCGTCAACACTCCCTGAGTTGTCGAGGTCGAACCCGGAGTGGACGCCGGTATTCGTCGCGGGGGTGTATGTTTCGTAGTACAGCGGGCGCAGCCCATCGCCTTGCGAGACCGCAAGGTAGTTGTACGCGAACTTCTCCGCATTGCTCGGCCCATCCGCGTGGGAGGTCTCGATCTCATTCAGGAGCAGGATGTTGGGACGGATCCGCTGGATGATCGCCGCGATGGCTCGCAGCCGCGGGTTGTCATCCGTTTCGAGGTGCTCGGCTCTGACGTCCTCGATGTTGAAAGTGGCTACCCGCAGCGCGACGGGCTGGGTTTCACCCCCGATCGCTTCGAAAATCGGGAGAAGGAGCAGAACAAATACGATGAAGCGTGCAAGGGTCATGATGTCCCTGATCGGCTGAGTTCTTGTTCCAAAGCCAATTGCGACGCGGGCAAGCTGCCCCCGAGGTGCGGCAATCAGGACGACAGGAACGGTGGATTCGGGCTGTGCATCCAGCGGGCCAATGTGTCCGATAACAATTTTGGTGCCTTGGGCTGACCTGAGGAGCTTTTAGACACCGGATTGCCCCGTTTTGTGGTACATTTGCCGAGGGCATGTGTAGGCCCTCGATTTACGAGGACGGTTCTCGTCCCCGTCTGCTGATCAGCAGTCACCGCTGATCGCGAGAAGCATCTGGAGAACTTGATCGATGAATACGTTGAAAACGACCGGGGTTGCACTGGCTTTCGGGATCTGGATGAGCGGCTTGTCCTTCGCGGACGAAGCGAGCGTCCGGGCCCATCTGGCAACCAGCGCATCCACCACCTACCTGCAGCAGGGCAGCTCTCGCCTTGAGTTGATGGAGCCGGGCAGAGACGCTCCGGCGGACGCGCTCGTATTTCAGAAGTTCATTGGCGACCTCCCGCTCCACGGCGCACGCGTCTACGTGATCGAGAATGCCGACGGGACCGTGTCGCGGGTCTTCGACGACTCGACAGAGAAACTGACGCTCCGCAACGAGCCCATCAATATCACGCAAGGCGGAGCGGTCGTCCTGGCCGAGGCCATGCTGCCCGAGGCGATCGAATCCGTCGCCAAGCAGGTCTGGTTCCGTATCGGCGATGAGGCAGTGCTGGCGTGGGAAGTGACCACAGAGCTGCTCGATCAGGACCTGCCCGCCAGCCCCACCCACTTCGAAATGGTGATCGACGCGGTGACCAGCGATGTGCTCTCCATGCGTCAGATCGATACCAAGACCTACGCCCCGGGTTCACCCGAGACTGACGACGGCGTGTACCCCCGTATCGTGATCAACAACACCATCGGTGCGCAGGGCTCGAGAGACTACGCCGCCCCGTTCGATGCCGTGATCAGCGTGTCGGTCGGATGCACGGGCACACTCATCGCACCAAACGTCGTCCTCAGCGCGCGCCACTGCGGTATCGGCGCCGGCAGCCTCATCAGGTTCGGCGACAACTCCTCAAGCCCCGATTTCACCGCAACTGTCCAGTCGTCGATTCTCCCCGACGGCAACGGCTCACTGCTGGACGGCGGCGACGTTTCCATTCATATCCTCACCTCCTCGGTCCCGGCCAACATCGCCGAACCCATGCGCCTGATCGATGAGACGAACGATCTCGAAGGCATGATCGCTGCGACCCTCGGCTACGGATACAACGGCCTGGGAAGCTCGGGACACGGATTCTCCGCCGATGGACGCCGCTGGGGCGGTGAAAACATCATCGATCGCTATGGCAGCCCCGCGAGCTCGGGCGGCAGCAACATCATCTCAACCGACTTCGACAACGGCAGCAGCGGGGCAAACACCATCCCGAGCAGCAGCTCGACACCGCTCGAGTTCGAAGCAACGACCGCGCCCGGAGACAGCGGGGGGCCGGTGCTCGTCCAGTTCGGCGGCGAGTGGGTCATCGCGGGCGTCCTCTCGGGCGGCACGACGAGCACGAGCGTCTATGGCGATATCTCCTGGTGGACAGGCACCGCGATCTACCGCGATGCGATCGAATCCGCAGGCGGTGACTTCGTCACAGGCCTCGAGATCCTCTTGCCGAACGGCCTGCCCGACCTGCTTTCGTCAGACGGTGGCGACACCCTCAGCGTCGAGATCGTGCCTTCGCCCGTCGACCCCGTCGTGCCCGGCAGCGGAACATTCCATGTCGACACCGGATCGGGGTTCCAGCAGATCCCGCTGATCCAGAACACGGCCACAAGCTTTACAGCCGTATTCCCCGTGCCCACCGATTGCCCAACGAACGTGGAGTACTTCATCTCGTTCGACCTGCAATCCGGCACCACCGTGACCGCACCGTCCGGGGCAGGGAGCACGTACAGCGCTCTCGCCGCGGATCAGATCGACTTCGATGATCTCTACGACTTCGAGTCCCCGGTTGGATTCACGGCCGGGGCGCCTGGAGACGATGCCACCACCGGCATCTGGGTCCGCGTGAACCCCATCGGCACCGGCGCTCAGCCAGAAGATGACAACACCCCAACCGGCACCATCGCCTGGGTCACCGGCCAGGGGAGCCCGGGCGGAGCCCTCGGAGAGAACGACATCGACGGCGGCACAACGTCGCTGGTAAGCAACCAGATCGATCTCACCGGCACCGAATCCGCGACCATCTCGTACGCGCGGTGGTACTCCAACAACACGGGAGCATCACCCAACGCGGACGTGTTTGAGGTGTACGTATCCGATGACGACGGCCAGAGCTACGAGCTGGTCGAAACCGTCGGTCCCTCGGGTGCTGGGACGTCTGGCGGCTGGATTCAGGCGGGCTTCGACGTCGCCGACTTCGTCGACCTGACGTCGACTGTTCGTGTGAAGTTTGTCGCGAGCGATCTCGGCGACGGATCGGTCGTGGAAGCCGGCATCGACGATGTACGCATCCTCGGCGTCTCCTGTTCGCAGGACACCTGCCTCGCCGATCTGACCGGCGATGGCATCCTCGACTTCTTCGATGTTTCCGCCTTCCTCAACGCCTACAACGGGCAGGACCCCATAGCCGACTTCACCGGCGATGGGATGTTCGACTTCTTCGATGTCAGCGCATTCCTGAACGCCTTCAATGCGGGTTGCCCTTGATACACTGATTTCAAGAACACCGCATCTGCTCGTCTAGCTTCAACGCCCGCTCCACCAGGAGCGGGCGTTTTTCTTGGCTGCGCAAACCGAACCAACTTCACGCCTTCCAATCCCGCTTCGCCGCGAATCTGCTCTTCACGGTTGCTAGACTTGCCCCGCACAAGCACCACGCCCCCGTAGCTCAGCTGGATAGAGCACCGGACTTCTAATCCGACGGTCGCAGGTTCGAATCCTGCCGGGGGTGTTTTTTCATGCGCCGATGAGCGCATCCAGAACCTGGTCGAGCGTGCTGTACTCAAACTCGAATCCCTCACCCAGAAGCCGCTTGGGCACGCAGTAACGCCCGTAGAGAACCAGCTCCGGGTCTGTATCCAGCACCGTTGCGCACATCAGCCGCAGACCGAGCTCCGGCCCTGGTAACGCGATCGGTTGGCCCAGCCGCTTCCGCAGGCCACGCATGAAATCCGAATACGAGGCCGGCTCCGGAGCCGTGACGATATAGACACCGTCTCGACTTGGATTCGTCAGCGCATCCTCAAATACGCGGCACATATCCCGCTCATGGATCCAACTGATCCCCTGCGTCCCGCTGCCCACGCGTCCCCCGAGCCCCAGCTTCGCAACACGCCGCAGCGTCGGGAACGCACCACCACGCGGCCCGAGGACAAAGCTCGTGCGAAGCACGACCCGTCGAGTGTTTGCGGGGCATGCCCGATCAAAGGCCTCCTCCCACGCCTTGCCCACGGTGGGAGCCAGCCCGTACCCGAATGGTGACGACTCGTCGCAGACCGCCGACGGTGGATCGCCGTAAATATGCGCCGTGCTCATCTGCACCCACACATCAGGTGAATGCCCGAGCGACCGGAACGCCTCACCAAGAACGAGAGTCGACTCAACGCGCGAACGGAGGATCTCGTCGCACCGCGCCGGGGTTTTGCGGCAGTCAACCGACCGCCCCGCAAGGTTGAGCACGTGCGTGCAGTCACGGAGTTCCTCAACCCACTCCCCGTTAGTTCGTCCATCCCACGGAGCATGACTGACATGACCCGCTGAATCGACAACTGAGGGCCGTGAGCGGCTCAGTATGACGATCTCCCAACCATCCGGATCATGCTCTATGAGATGCCGCACAAAGGCAGTCCCGAGATAGCCACTGCCGCCTGCGATCACGAGCTTCTTCCGTGGGGTGTTTTCATCCATACGAATCCCCTTGCATCCGGCCCGGAAGTCGTTTTTGACCCGCCGGACCCTATGATGAGTGTATGCAAACCACCGCCACACTTGATCCCAAAGCACAAGCCGCACCAATCTCAAACAACATCCTTGAATCGATCGGCAACACGCCGCTCGTCAAGCTCAACAAGGTCGTCGAGCCCGGCTCCGCGACCGTCTACGCCAAGTGCGAGTACATGAACCCCGCCGGGTCCATCAAGGACCGCATGGCCAGCTACATCATCTCCAAGGCCGAGGAAGAGGGCCTCCTCAAGCCCGGCGGCACCATCGTCGAGAACACCTCCGGCAACACCGGCATGGGCGCCGCCATGACCGCGGCGGTCAAGGGCTACAAGGCCGTCTTCACCATGCCCGACAAGATGAGCCAGGAGAAGATCGACGGTCTCCGAGCGTTCGGAGCCCAGGTCATCATCACCCCGACCGACGTCCCCGGCGACTCGCCCGATCACTACGTCAACGTCGCCAAGCGCGTCGCCTCCGAAACCCCAAACTCGTTCTACATGGACCAGTACCACTCCCAGTGGAACATCGAGGCCCACGAGGTCATGACGGGCAAGGAGCTCTACGAGCAGACCGACGGCGGCAACGTCGACGCGATCGTGGTTGGCACCGGCACCGGCGGCACCGCGTCGGGCATCGGGCGGTACTTCAAGAAGATGGGCGCCAAGACCCAGATCATCGGCGTTGACCCGCTCGGCTCGGTTCACTATCACTACTTCAAGACCGGCACGCTCCCCACCCCATACGTCTACAAGGTCGAGGGACTCGGCGAGGACATCAAGTGCGAGGCGTTCGACCCGAGCGTCGTCGACGAGATGTACCAGGTCAACGATTACGAGTGCTTCACCATGGCACGCCGCCTCACCCGCGAGGAGGGCCTGTTCTGCGGCGGTTCGTCCGGTGGCATGGTCCACATCGCCTGTCAGGTCGCCAAGCAGCTCGGCGAGGGCAAGACCGTCATCGCGATCTGCCCGGACTCTGGCACGCGCTACGTCACCAAGTACCTCTCCGACGAGTGGATGAAGATGCACGGCTTCCTCGAGCCCGAGAAGGGCCTGGGGCTCATCGAGGACCTCCTCGATCCTGCGCGCACAGTCGTCACCATTTCTGAGAATGACACCGTGGGCGATGCCATCGACGCCCTCAAATCAAAGGGCATCTCGCAGCTCCCGGTCATCAACAGCGACGGCAAGCCCGTTGGCATCATCCACGAGGTCGACGTCCTCCGCGGGCTCCACTCCAACAGCATCGCCAAGGGCACCAAGGCCTCCGAAATCATGAACCCCATCGCGGGCCTGCTCCATACCAAGGCACGCGTCGAAGAGCTCTACGGCATCTTCGAGACCGATCACGTCGCGATCGTCATCGATGGCAGCGAGATCAGAGGCGTGATCTCAAAGATCGATCTCATCGATCACCTCGCCAAAATCAACGCGAAGTAAGACTCCCGAAAAGAAGGATACCAACATGGAAGTTTCAGGCACCGCAAAGTTCGGGACCCGCGCGATTCATGCCGGGCAGAGCCCGGACCCATCCACCGGCGCGATCATGACGCCGATCTACCAGACCTCGACATACGTCCAGCAGTCCCCGGGCAAGATCATCGGCGAGTACGACTACTCCCGCGCCGCGAACCCTACCCGGGCCGCGCTCGAAGCCAACCTGGCCAACCTCGAGGGCGCCAAGCACGGGCTCTGCTTCTCGTCGGGCGTCGCCGCGACCGGCGCGGTGCTCCACCTGCTCAGCTCGGGCGACAAGGTCCTGCTCGGCGACGACGTGTACGGCGGCACCAACCGCCTCTTCAACCGCGTCTTCAACCAGATGGGCATCGAGACCGTCATGGTCGATATGACCGACCCCGATGCGATCAACGCCGCGATGGACGAGCGCACCAAGCTCATATGGCTCGAAACCCCGACAAACCCGACACTCAAGATCGCCGACATCAAGCAGGTCGCCTCGATCGCCAAGCAGCACGGCGTCATGCTCGCGGTCGACAATACATTCGCGACCCCGTTCCTCCAGAACCCGCTGAGTCTCGGCGCCGACATCGTGTGCCACTCCACAACCAAATACATCGGAGGTCACTCCGACTCCATCGGCGGGGCGCTGCTCACCAACAGCGACGATCTCCACCAGCGTCTCAAGTTCATCCAGCTCTCCGAGGGCGCCGTCCCCGGCATCATGGAGTGCTTCCTGCTGCTGCGATCAACCAAGACCCTGCATGTCCGCATGGAGCGCCATTGCGAGAACGCCGCGAAGGTCGCAGAGCACCTCAACAACCACCCCCAGGTCGAGAAGGTCATCTACCCGGGCCTCGCATCTCACCCCCAGCACGAGCTCGCCAAGAAGCAGATGTGCGGCTTCGGCGGCATGATCACGATCTACATCAAGGGCGGCCTCGATGAATCCCGAGCCATGCTCGAGAAGACCAAGCTCTTCGCGTGCGCCGAATCACTCGGGGGCGTCGAATCCCTCATCGAGCACCCCGCGATCATGACCCACGCGTCCGTCCCCGCAGACCAACGCGAGCAGCTCGGCATCTCCGACAACCTCATCCGCCTCAGCGTCGGCATCGAGAACGTCGACGACCTCATCGAGGACCTGGACAGGGCACTCGGTTAAGCCAACGCTCATATCAATTGAAAAAGCCCCCGCTTGGGGGCTTGTCTCTTTGTCATGCGGACCAGAATCAATCAGGGATCGGGCAGTGCCCGCCGTGTTTCAGGTGGTAGTCCTGGTGGTACTCCTCGGCCTTGTAAAACTTCGGTGCACGCTTGAGCTCGGTCGTGATGGTCTTATCCGACCACTTGCCCTCTCGCTGCTGGTCTTTCAGGAACGCCTTGGCGAGCTCGTGCTGTTCGTCGTCGGTCGTGTAGATCGCGGAGCGGTACTGTGAACCGATGTCCGGCCCCTGGCGATCACCCTGCGTCGGATTGTGGATCTTGAAGAAGAACTCAAGCAACTCCTGATAGCTGATGACACTCGGATCGTACTTGAGCATCACCGACTCCGCGTGGCCGGTCGCCCCGGAGCAGACTTCCTTGTAGGTCGGGTTGTTGTCGTCACCGCCCTGATACCCCGAGACGGCATCCTTCACGCCATCGAGCTGGGCGAACCGGTCTTCAACGCCCCAGAAACAGCCGCCTGCAAAGTACGCGGTCTTGAGTCTGTTCGCGACAGCGGGCATCGCAGGGAGCTCGTCGCCCGCATCAACGAATGTCAGCGAGACCGAGTTGACGCAGAAACGCTTGCCGGTGGGCTTTGGCCCGTCATCAAAGACATGCCCAAGGTGGCCGCCACAGCGTGCACATACGATCTCGGTCCTCACCATGTGCCATGAGTTATCGATGTGCGTCCCAACGTGGGCCTCATCGTACGGCTGGAAGAAGCTCGGCCACCCGGTCCCCGAGTTAAACTTCGAGTCGCTTTTGAACAGCGGGAGGTTGCAAAGCCGGCAGACATACGTGCCGTCCTTCTTGTTGTCAGTGAGATTCCCACAGAAGGCGGGCTCCGTCCCATCGTTGAGGATGACACGGCGCTCTTCTTCGGTAAGGTCCGCCGCAAGCGCGGCGATCTGATCCTCGCTCAGCGGAGAAACGTCGTAACCGCTATCCGACATCACCGGCGTCGTATCAGTGTTCATCGTGTTGAAATCCTTATCCATGTGAGCGCCAAACCCGTGCGGTGCGTCCCACAGCCCGATCGTCACGATCGCTGAGAAACCAATCGCAACAATGGCACTCGATACCTTGGTCATCAACATCAGTTGCCTCCGTTTCCCCGGTCATACAGGAGAACGCTCGTTCACACTGTACTATTCCGGGTACGAACGGGTTCGAGCCCGGATCGACATTCGATGCATTCTATTAGGTCGTTTCAGCCCGCGACGCGCCGTCGAATCGCCATACGGGGTTCGATGTACGGCGTAAGCTCCGGGGGGATCCGCTTGAGCCCGCGACGCAGGGCCTTCTCGATCGCGTAGTTCAGCGAATCGTGCATCCGCTCGTGCACTCGATCCGTGACATTGAGCCCGAGCTCATGCATCATGTCGATCGAGAACTTCCACGCGTAATACTCTTCAAGGCATCGCGGCTTGTACGTCCCAAAGCCGATCGCGTGGTGACCGATCTCATGCAGAAAAATCGCCGCCGACATTGGCCCCTTGGGCTTGGGTGACTCGATCAGGCGCGAGACCGATCCGTCCTGATACGTCACCTGCCATGCCACGCCGGACATCGACGTCCGCCACTTCCGCACACGCACACCATGCTCGGCAAGCATCTGGCGAGTGATCTGCTCATACCGCAGCTGCATGCCGGAGGGGGCCTTCTTGGGCACGGGCTTGCGCTGGGGCTGGGCACGACGGGCGGGGCGCCGCTTGCGTGCCTTGGGCTTGGGCAGCAGATCCCACAGTGTCAACGCATTCATGTGCCGCTCCCGCTGGGGACCACGCTCCCAATCAATCGCTCGCCGGTCTCGATTGATCGTCCGTTAGCAAAGGCCTTCCAATCCATCGCACGCTTACCCTGCGGCTGAACACTCAGCAGCTGGACGCAACGACCGTCGCCACAGCAAACCAGCCCCTCATCGGCGCTGAAGATTGTCCCCGGATCTTCTTGGGATTCCACGCCGCCCAGTTGCGCCCGATTGATCTTGATCGTCTCCTCACGGAACCCGACCGTGACACTCGGCCATGGATTGAGCCCGTTGATCCGAGCCGCAACCATCCGCGCTGGAGCATCAAAGTCGACAACACCGTCAGACTTGCTCATCTTCGGTGCAATCGTGACGCCTGTCGGGTCTTGTGTTGTGTAGGACTCCGTGCCTGCCGCCCGCTGCGCGAGCACCCGTGCAACAAGCTCAGGACCGTCCTTGGACAGCGCATCGTGCAGCATTGCCGCCGTCATGCCGGGCTCGATCTTCCGCTCAGACTGCCCAAGCACCGCACCGGCATCCATCTCCCTGTCGATCGTGATCACGCTGTTCCCAGAGACGTCATCACCCGCCACAATCGCCGCGTTAATCGGCGCCGCCCCACGCCAGCGGGGGAGGCGGCTGCCGTGCAGGTTGATCGCCCACCGGTCCGCAAGCAGCTTCTGCCCGAGATACTGACCGTACGCGATCACGACCCACGCGTCGGCAGGCCAGCCCCGCACGATCGCGCGGGACTCATCCGTGTTGATCTTCTCTGGCTTGATGATCGGCACACCCGCCAGGTGCTCCGCCGCCCATTCACCGACAGGCGTCGGAGTCACCCTGCCGCCCCGCCCCGCCCTCCGGTCGGGCTGCGTGACGATCCCGGTGATGGTGTGCTCGCGTGCGAGCATCTTGAGCGTGGGAATCCCGAACGCGCCAGACCCAAGGAAGACGACATCCATGCCTGTGCCTCCTGTTCCTACCGCCGGGCGGCTTTTTCCATGGACTTGATCCGGGCGCGATTCTTCAGCCGTGACATCTGCGTCATCTTGTCGATGATCAATACGCCATCGAGATGATCGATCTCGTGCTGCCAGCAGCGTGCGAGCAGACCGGTCGCCTTCATCTCTACCTCGTTCCCGTCCAGATCGATCGCCCGCATCGTGACCGTGCTCGGCCGATTCACCTCGCCGTTGATCCCCGGCAACGAGAGGCAGCCCTCCTCATACGGCTCAAGATCCCTGGAGAACTCAACAATCTCGGGGTTGAAAAAGACCTGCGGCGCTTCTGTGCTGATCGCAAGGCCCGACGGATCGGGCTCGCCCTCGGGATCCGCCGGAACGTGAGCGACGAACAGTCGCACGGGAAGCCCGACCTGCGGGGCCGCAAGTCCGATACCATCCGCTCCGCGCATCAGATCGATCATCCGCTCAGCGATCGCCCGCATGGATGAATCGATTCCGTCATCCACAGCAACCGGGGACGCTTTCATGCGAAGCACCTCGGTCGGGTAGAGGTCGATGCGGAGCTTGCTCGGGTCGATCTGACTCAGTTCGGTAGTCATCCGTCAATCATACGGCCAGGATGCGAACTTGTGCGGGTTCCCGACACGTCAGGGGCGTTTTCCGGATACACTTCGGTTCCGGGCGGATGCCCGCACGACGCACCCGAGGAGCGATACACGTGGCATTGTTTGGCAAGAAGAACAATAACGACGACAGCAACGGCGATCAATCCGACTTTGGTCCCGAGTCATTCTCCCCGAAGAAGGCCCAGGCCTTCTTCGATCGCGCCAAGACAGTGCACGAATCCGAGAACTACGAGTACGCGATGCAGATGTGGCTCAGCGGCCTCCGCTGGGACCCATCATCCATGGATGGGCTGAAAGGCTTCATCAACTCCTCGGAGGTCTTCGTCGCCACCTCAGGCAAGAAGGGTGTCTCCAAGGAGACCAAAAGCGCCATCGCCACAAAGGGGCCCGTCGGAAAGTACATCAGCGCGCTACTCGACTTTGGCCTCAAGCGGATCGACACGAACAACGCGATCAAGGTGACCACCGCCGCATCCGCGCTCGGACTCAACGAGCCCGTCAAGACACTCGGAGAAAACGCCCTCAAGCTCGCGCTCAACGACCCGAAAGCCAAGAAAGACATGTTCGTGAAACTGCTCGAGGCATTCGCGAACGCCGGGTCCTACAAGCTGGCCGCGGTCGCGGGCGAGACCGCGTGCAAGATGGACCCCTCCGACGGTGAGCTGCAGCAGAAGGTCCGCAACATGCTGGCCCAGAGCACCATGACCTCCGGCGGCTACGACGACAAGGAGTCGGGCGGCTTCCGCAAAAACATCCGCGACGCCGACAAACAGCTCAAGCTCGAGCAGGAAGACTCGGTCGCAAAAACCGACTCCACCAAGGACGCCATCGTCGAGCGGACCAAACAAGAGCACGAGGAACGCCCCGACGACATCCCCTCGCTCGAAAAATACGCCAAGGCACTCATCTCTCGAGGCAAAGGCCCGGACGAGCTCAAGGCCATGACGCTCTACAACCAGGCCTACAAACAGTCTGGTTCGTTCCGCTTCCGCAAGGAAGCCGGCGAAATCCAGATGGCCCGTGCCCGGCGCTCGTTCGAGAAGATCAAGGCCGTGGCCGCCGCAAACCCGGGCGACGCCGAGGCCCAGCAGAAGCTCGAGAAGGCTTCCAAGCAGTTCGATAAGCTCCAGATCGACGAGCTCAAGCTCCAGGTCGAAAACTACCCAACCGACCTGTCGCTCAAGTACAAGCTCGGCATCATCCTGTATGAGCGCGGCGAGTACAACGAGGCCATCGAGCAGTTCCAGCTCGCGCAGAGCGATCCCAAGATCCGCCGGAGCGTGCAGAACCTCATGGGCAAGTCATTCCTGAAACTCGGCGGCTGGGAAGACGCCGCGATCACGACCCTGGAGCAGGCACTCGGATCACAGGATGACGACGACTCCGATCTCGGCATGGATATCCGCTACGGCCTGATGGAAGCCCTCATCGCCAAGGCCCAGAAAGACAACGACATGGAGGCCGCTGAACGCGCGGACAAGATCGCCGCCGGCATCGCCATCCAGCAGTTCAGCTACCGCGATGTGAGAGAGAAACGTGAGCTGATCAAGTCGCTGCTCACCGAACTGAAGGCCTGATGCCCATGCCGGCACGTGCCGTCGCCATTATCCCCGCCCGCCTGGGGTCGACACGATTCCCAGCCAAAGCCCTCGCGGACCAGACCGGCAAGCCGCTCGTTGTCCATGTTTGTGAGCAGGCAAACAAGGCAGAGTCGATCGACCGAGTCATCGTGGCGACAGATTCCGACGAAATCCGCAGCGCGGTCGAATCGCACGGCTTCGAGGCGGTCATGACCTCGATCGACCATGAGAACGGCACGAGCCGACTTGCGGAAGCAAGCCAGGTGCTGGCACTGGACGACGATCAGCTGATCGTCAACGTGCAGGGAGACGAGCCGGAGATAGAGCCCGCGGTGATCGATGCCGCAGGTTCAGCGGGAGCGATGATCAGCGGAGTCGGGGCCGGCACGGTGGTCACCCGGATATACACCGACGAAGACTTCCGCAACCCGAACATTGTCAAAGCCGTGCTCGGGGCCCAGCGAGGCGACGCCCGCTCGGCGATGTACTTCTCCCGGGCCACCGTCCCGTTCCCCCGTAACAGTCCATCCGATCCGCCATTTCGCCATGTGGGGATATACGCCTATACGGTCGCTTCCATCAGGGCCTATCTCGATCTCGTGCCCTCAGCGACCGAGCAAACCGAATCGCTCGAGCAGCTCCGGTGGCTCGCGCACGGCTACCCGATCCTCGCATCGATAGTGGAATCCGCCCACTCCGGCATCGACACGCCCGAGCAATACCGGGCCTTCGTCGAGCGTCACCAACAAAAAATGACATGATTTAAACGAACCGGAACCGCCCCGGCTTGCATATCGGGTTCCAGAGTTGGTACGATCAGGGATGCCCACCCAGAGCGACGCATCAGACCAATCGAATCCCTCGCTCCACAAACCCAACGCCGCCTCTGACAGCGGCTCCGATCTGCTCGCCTCCGCCAATGAGCGTTCGATGGCGAACTCGGAGTACTACTCGCCGATCCCTGACGGGTACAAGAAGGGCAACCACAAATACGTCGTCATCCTCGGCACGGTCATGTCCGGGCTCGGCAAGGGCATCTTCTCGTCCTCAATGGCCAAGGTCCTCAAGGACAAGGGCCTCAGGGTCGCCCCCATCAAGTGCGAGGGCTACCTCAACATCGACTCGGGCACCCTGAACCCGTATCGCCACGGTGAAGTCTTCGTCCTCGAAGACGGCACCGAATGCGACATGGATCTGGGCACCTACGAGCGGATGCTCAACCAGAACCTCACGAAACGCAACTTCGTGACCTCCGGGCAGATCTACTCCGAAATCCTCGATCGCGAACGCCAGGGCGTCTACCTCGGACGCGATGTCCAGATGATCCCCCACGTGACCGGCGAGGTAAAACGCAAGCTCCGCGAGCTCGCCCTCCGCGGCGACGGCGAAGGCCCCGCGGACATCGTCTTCGTCGAGGTTGGCGGCACCGTCGGCGACTACGAGAACGGCTTCTACATCGAAGCCCTCCGAGAGCTCGCATTCGAAGAAGGTCCCGGCAGCGTCTGCTTCGTCGCCCTGACCTACGTCATCGAGCCCCGCGCACTGGGCGAGCAGAAGTCCAAGGCAGCGCAGCTGGGCATCAAGCGCCTCATGGAATCGGGCATCCAGCCCCACCTGATCGCCTGCCGAGCCGAAAACCCCGCAGACCCCAAGGTCATGGAAAAGATCGCGATGTTTTCGAACGTCCCGATGAACCGCGTCTTCTCCATGCACGACCGCGACTCGATCTACAAGATCCCCGACGAGATGCGTGCCGAAGGCCTCGATCGTGAGATCCTCTCCATCCTCGACCTGCACAACCGCGTCGACGCCCGCATGGAAGACGACATGCGGAAACGATGGAGCACCTTCGTCGACGGGCTAATCGCCCCACGCACCGAGAAGGTCCGCGTCGCCATCACCGGCAAGTACGCCGAGCTGATGGACGCCTACGCCTCCATCCAGAAGTCCCTCGAGCACTGCGGCGCTCACTTCCGCACCGAGATCGAGCAGGACTGGATCGATACCACCAACATCACGGACGACAACGTCGCCGAACGCCTCAAAGATATCGATGCCGTCATCGTCCCCGGCGGCTTCGGGTCACGCGGCGTCGAGGGCAAAATCGCCGTCGTCAAGCACGCACGCGAGACCGGGCTCCCCTACCTCGGGATCTGCCTCGGCTTCCAGGTCGCCGTCATCGAGTTCGCACGCAACGTGCTCGGCATCAAGGACGCATACTCCACCGAGTTCGATCCGATGTGCGGCGCCCCCCTCATTTCAGAGCTCCCCGAGCAGAAGAAGATCGAAGGACTCGGCGGCACCATGCGCCTCGGGGCGCAGGATGTCCGGATCAAGCAGGACACGCTCGCCCAGTTCCTGGCCGGCGGCAAAACCGCCATCCACGAGCGATTCCGCCACCGCTACGAGGTCGACCCCGGCTACATCACCCAGCTCGAAGAGGGCGGCCTGATCTTCTCTGGCCGTCACCCGGAGCAGCCCATCATGCAGATCCTCGAACTCCCAAGCGAGGGAGAAGAGGGCACCATCACCCACCCGTATTTCATCGGCGCTCAGTTCCACCCCGAGCTCACCTCGCGCCCGCTCACGCCACAGCCGATGTTCATGGGCCTGGTCGCGGCAGCGCTCGCGCACCAGTACAAGGGCGACGAGAACGCCTGGAATACCCTGTTCAACAGGAACCCTGCGCTCCGCACCTGGCTCTACCACAAAAAGAACGGCACGCCTCAGAAGTCGGCTCGCTGATCCGCCCATCTGAGCTGATCGACCGCATCCTTCAAGATCATCGCGCTCAGCAGATCCGGCTTCCCGAAGTTGATGCACGCGTTGTGCAGCAGCGTCTGCGCATGCAGCTCCGCGGTCTGCGCGATCGTCTCATCCTCCGACTCGATCGACAGTTCAACAAACACCGCCAGACCCCACGGGCGGTTGATCGCGTTGTCCGGCTGCAACTCCTCGATATGCCAGCGTGCCGCATCCATCGCCCGATCACATAGCACTGCCTCCGCTTCCCGGAGCGCAACCGCCCAGAACGCCTGCAGCGCCCCGAGCTCGACCATGGTTCGGTACTCGATCGCCAGCGCATCAGGATCAAGGAGCAGCCCGCCCGCATCCCCGATCAGCCCGTCTGGTATCGCAGTGCGATCCGCCACACACCACCAGAGCCGCTCATCGAGCCCCATGCGATCGAATGATCGCACCGGCGATACGGACACGCCGAGCAGGTGAGCAAGAAACGCCCGATCGCTCGCACGCCGATTCCCGAACTCGTCTTGGAACGATTCGATGTAACCCACGCGGGCCGCCACGTCCGCATCAAACGGGACGGGCTCGAGGACATCGCCAATCAGGGACCCGATGTGCGAAATCCAGCGTGATCGATCGACAGCGTGAGAACCGGTCATGCCTGATCGTAGACGCGATCGATCCGCGCTACACTCTCGCTCAACCATGCGCGTGCTCAACACACCCGAACTCGAACAAACCCGCGGCTGCGTCCTCGTGCCAACAATGGGGGCCCTGCACGGCGGCCACGCGTCGCTCATACAAGCAGCAGTCCGTCGAGCCAGGATCGAGGGAGTCCCCTCCGCGGTCTCTATATTCGTGAACCCTAAACAGTTCAACGACCCCAAGGACTTCGACACCTACCCGGACCGCATGGGCGACGATCTCGCGATGTGCTCCGACGCCGGTGTCGACATCGTCTTCCACCCCAGCGTCGATACCGTCTACCCCCCGGGCGAGGATGTCACAAGCAACGTCATCATTCCCGACGTCGCCAGCAAGCCCGGCCTCGAGGACACCTATCGGCCTGGGCACTTCGACGGCGTCTGCAAGGTCGTCTCACGCCTCTTCGACCTGTGCGTGCCCTCGGCCGCGGTGTTCGGCGAGAAGGACTGGCAGCAGCTCCAGTGCGTCCGCACCATGAGCAAACTCCAGGGCAGAGAGCTCCAGATCATCCCCGCGGAGACCGTACGAGAGGAGTCCGGGCTCGCCATGAGCTCACGCAACCTCAATCTCACGCCCGAAGCCCGTGCCCAGTCCGTCGCGATCAGCAAGGCCCTCTTCGCCTCCTCAAGCGTGCAGACCCCCGAACTCGCCGAATCATTGATGCGGGAGATGCTCAATGAGGGTGGCATCGAGCCCGAGTACGCCGTGGTCCGCCCCGCGGACACGCTCATGCCGCTGCCCGACCCGGCCACGAACCCGCACGTCCCATGCAGGGCGCT
The DNA here is from genome assembly GCA_017642965.1 of Phycisphaerales bacterium. GTDB lineage: Bacteria > Planctomycetota > Phycisphaerae > Phycisphaerales > UBA1924 > UBA1924. Next base: position 40,887 of record JAEPOJ010000003.1, on the reverse strand, counting down.
CATCGCAGCGAAAGTAGGGGGCGTACGCCTGATCGACAATGCCCCATGGACACCGATCGCATACGCTTGATCACAGCAACCTCACCCCCTGTTTTTCGAGGCATCGATGACCGACAACGCCACGCTCAAGCCGTCCCCGCTCGCACAGTACCACGCCGACTACCACGCGCAGATGGTCGAGTACGCAGGATGGGAGATGCCCATCAAGTACGGCACCTCGATCAAGGAAGAGCACGAGCAGACCCGAAACTCCGGCGGCATCTTCGACGTCTCCCACATGGGACGCCTCAGCTTCAAGGGTAAGGACGCGATCCGACTCCTCGAGCACACCTGCTCCCGCAAGATCGGCTCCATGCAGGAAGGCCAATGCCGTTATGGGCTCATCTGCAACGAACACGGCGGCGTGAAGGACGACGTCATCGTCAACCGCATGGGTGAGAAGGAACTCCTCGTCGTGGTCAACGCCGCCAACCGCGAGAAGATCATCGAGCACATGAACGCCGTGATCGATGCCCGTGGCTTCGATGTCAAAATGGAAGACCGCACCGAGAAGACCGCGATGATCGCCATCCAGGGCCCCAAGGTCATGGACCTCATCGGCAAGGTCTCCTCAGAGATCCCCACACTCAAGCGGTACCGCTTCCTCACCAAGAACCTCATGATCGCCAAGGTCATCGTCGCACGAACCGGCTACACCGGTGAAGACGGCGTCGAGGTCATCATGCCATCCTCCATCGTCAAGATGGCCATCTCCATGCTCATGAAGGAGATGGGCAACGACGACGCGCACGAGCTGCTCAAGCCCTGCGGCCTCGGGGCACGCGATACCCTGCGCCTCGAAGCGGGCATGCCGCTCTACGGCCACGAGCTGGGAGAGGACATCAACGCCCTCTCATGCGGCATCGACTTTGCCATCGCGCTCGACAAATCGATCGAGAACGAGGGCGAAACCTTCATCGGCCAGCAGGCCCTCCTCAAGACCCTATCCGAGGGCGGCCCAGCACAGAAGCTCGTCGGCCTCGAGATCGACTCCAAACGCACCGCACGCCAGGGCATGCCGATCCTGATCGATGGCAACCCAGTCGGGATCGTGACCTCCGGCTGCGCATCGCCCACGCTCGCCAAGTCGATCGCGATGGGCTTCGTGCCTGCGGATAAAACCGAGGTCGGCACACATTTCGAGATCGACGCAGGGCGCACAACGCTCCCGGCCACCGTCGTCGAGATGCCGTTCTATAAAGCGCCCAAGAAGTAACAGGTTCCGCACGATCGGCTCAGGGGTCGATCAGCGACATCCCCTCTTCGCCCGGGTCCGGCCGGAAGCGCCGCCCGAACGCGTGCATCAGATGAAACACGATGTTCATACCCGCGACCGCGGCGGTCACGACGAGCAGTAGCTTCGTGGTGGCGCCGATCCGTGAGATCGTCCAGACAAGCTGCAGAATGCACAGGACCGAGACAAAGACCAGCGTCGGGCCACGCGGGATGCGGGCAACCATGAACGCCCCGATCGGGGCACCGAACAGCACAACCGGAGATGCCGCCAGCCAGTTGCTGAAAACCTCGGGCTCGATCGTGCCATCGACCACACACAGCGTCGTACCGACGATCGAGTTCCACGCCATCAGCACCACGCTCGTCGCGATCGCCGGCCGCAAATCCGCGCGGTACACGAGCACCAGCACCGTGTAGATCACCATGTCGATGCCGACCCCGGTCATGCCAGAGGCCACCCCCCCGATCGCGCCGCCCATCAGCCCCAATACCATGTCAGAGCGGGCGTCCATCGTCGGAGCGTGGTGGTGGGCCAGCAGCTCCCGCAACTTCACGAGTGTCACCAGCCCGAACCCGCCCCAGATGCACGCAAACGTCAGCTTCACCGCGGTATCCGCGACGTGCGGGAACAGAAAATAATGTGTCAGCACCAGCGTGGCCGCCGACCCGCACGCAGCCCAGCCCATCACACGCCAGGCCATCGCACGCCCCGAACAGATCAGGTAGATCGCCGCGCTCGTCATCCCGATCGACTGGATCAGAAAGCTGAACTGACGCCCGAACTCCGCCGGCTGCTCGAACAGCAGCACGAGCACCGGAAAACCAACGGTGCCCCCACCCATCGGCGTCGACCCGGCAACATACGAGCCGACCGCCATCGCGATCGCGATCGGCCAATGCGTCGCGACACGGTCCCACCAGCCCTGCCCAAACACGAGGCCGCACCACACCGCGAGAAACAGCGCAACCCAGACGAACCAGATCAGCATCCGCCGCCACGACCCCTGCGTCCGACCCAGCCTCGAACTCATCGATTCTGTGCTCATACGGCTTACAACCCGGGCAGGTCCTGCTCGACCCAGCCCGAGTCGCTGGTGTGACGAACGATCGTACCCGTCGCTTCATAGATGACCTGCTCTGCGATATTCGAGCAGTGATCACCGATGATGACCGCCTGATTGATGATCGCGTGAAGGTCGAACGCATGGTCGACGCTCATCCGCCCATCGGCCACACGCGTCTCAGCATCGCGCGTGATCAGCTCATAAAAATCGAGCGTATTCCCCTCACTCGAGAGCACCCCCTTCGCTCGCTTCGCATCAATGTCACGGAACGCCTTCACCGTCTCACGCAGCACCGCCGCGATCGAGTTGGTCATCACCTGCGTTGTCTTCGGAAAGGGCGATTCTCGCTCACCCAGCGCGATCACCCTCGTCGCGATCGCACTGGTCGCGTCCGCGATCCGCTCAAGCTCGTTATTCACCTTCACCGACGTCAGCAGACTCCGGATATGAGTCGCGGCAACCGGGCACGTGTCATGCGCAGCACGGGTCATCAGATCAACAGCTTCTCGCTCGATCTCGATGTCCGCCTGATCCACCTCGTCATCACGCGCGATGATCTCACGAGCCAGTTCGATATCCCGCGCGTAGATCGCACCAAAGACCTGCTCCGTGAGGTCCGTTACCAGCCGCCCCTGATCGACGAGGCGTGTGCGGATCGAATGGATTCGGTCAAGAAACTGTTCTGGGGAGATCGGCATACGAGACCTCATGCTCTCGGGGTTGGGCGGTGAGGATTATCGCCACCTTACCCGATCCAGTCTCGACATGCGCCACCGAAGGGCTATCGTTTCTCCAGTTACGAAAGCACATACCCACGGAGCACACGCATGCCCTTCGACATCGACCTCATCCACGCCCGCCAGATCATCGACTCCCGAGGCAACCCGACCGTCGAGGTCGACGTCGTGCTCGAGTCCGGCGTTGTCGGACGGGCGGCGGTCCCCTCCGGGGCGTCAACAGGCGAGTCCGAGGCCGTCGAGCTCCGCGACGGCGGGGACGTCTGGATGGGGAAAGGCGTTGCCAAAGCCGTCGAGAACGTCAACGAACAGATCGCCCGCGCCGTCGAGGGCATGGACGCACGCGATCAGGAGGGCATCGACGCCACCATGATCGAACTCGACGCCACAAGCAACAAATCCAACCTCGGGGCGAACGCCACCCTGGGCGTGTCCATGGCCGTGGCCAGGGCCGCCGCAGAGGCCTCCGGCCTCCCGCTCTACCGCTACCTCGGCGGATCCGCCGCCAAGACGCTCCCCGTCCCGATGCTCAACATCCTCAACGGCGGCAAGCACGCCGACAACACCGTGGACTTCCAGGAGTTCATGATCCAGCCCTGGGGCTTCGACGACTTCGGACTCGCGATGCGTGCCGGCGTCGAGATCTACCACACCCTCAAATCCGTACTCAAGGACCGGGGCATTTCCACCGCCGTCGGCGACGAGGGCGGCTTCGCACCCAACCTCAAGGACAACGAGGACGCCCTCAAAGTCATCGAGGAAGCCGTCGACAAGGCCGGATATAAGTGGGGCGAGCAGATCTTCGTCGCCCTCGACCCAGCCACCTCTGAGCTCTGGAACGAGGCCGAGAAGGACGGCAAGGAAGGCTACAAGTTCTTCAGCTCAACCCAGGAAATCATCAGCTCCGACGACCTCATCGGGATCTGGGCCGACTGGTGCAACAAATACCCCATCCGGTCGATCGAAGACGGTCTTGCTGAGAACGACTGGGACGGCTGGGCCAAGCTCACCGCCAAGCTCGGCGACAAGGTCCAACTCGTCGGTGACGATCTCTTCGTGACCAACAAGAAGTTCGTCGAGAAGGGCGTCGCGCAGAACGCGGCCAACGCGGTCCTCGTCAAGGTCAACCAGATCGGCACGCTCTCCGAGACCTTCGACGCGGTCAACTACGCCATGAGCAACCGCTTCGCGTGCGTGCTCTCGCACCGCTCGGGTGAGACCGAGGACAGCACCATCGCCGACATCGCCGTCGCGACGAACTGTGGCCAGATCAAGACAGGGGCACCCTGCCGCTCGGACCGCAACGCCAAGTACAACCAACTCATCCGCATCGCAGAAGAACTCGGCGACAGCGCCGAGTACGGCGCGAGCACATGGTGGCGTTCATAAGCTTTGCGCAGCCAATGCTCTAGGCGTTGAATGACCACCTGTTCGGGTGGTTCGTTCTGCGAACGTGATGCGAACACGACGCAAAATGTGTTCTGCAAGCCGCTAATCGCGTGTTTGCCTCTTGGGTGCGTGCGCCCGATCTTGTACCGTGGGCGCATCGTGGGTTCCAGAGAGGGACTCTGACATCCGAGAGTTTGAAAGAGAGAAAGGGCATCCAATGAGTATGTTCAAGTATGCTGTCGCATGCGCCGTGGCGACCGCCGCAGGGGCCGCATCGGGACAGGTCTATTTCAGTGACTTCGAAGCCGACGGCGGCGGATTCACCGCAACAGGCGACTGGGAACGCGGCATGCCCGTCGGCGCCGACGGAACCGGCCTCGGCGGCTTCGGCGGCCCAGAACCAGTCGGAGGATTCTCCGGCGACTTCGTCTGGGGCACCGTCATCGGCGGACTCCACAACCCGGGCACCGTCAGCTCACTCACGCTCAACGTGGACGCAACGAGCTTCTCCGGGCTCGCGCTCGACTACTACGAGTGGCTCGACTCCGGTGGCAACAGCTTCGACACCGCTGAGGTTTACGTCAACGGCGACCTCCAGATCCTCGCGGACGGCGGCCCCACCAGCGGGTGGCGCAACGTCGTGCTCGACCTTTCTGCGTACGACAACATGATGCTGGACATCGAGTTCCGCTTCACGACCACCACCGTGGTCGAGCGTGTCGGCTGGTACCTCGACGACGTCGCCATCCGCGGCGTCCCGGCACCGTCCGCACTCGCACTACTCGGGCTCGGTGGCCTGGCCTCGGCCCGCCGCCGCCGTTAACCCAGAGCACGTGGCGTAAACACCCAACCCGATCGGAGCGATGTGAGCATCGCTCCGATTTTTTATTCGGCGCGTATGATCAGCCATGAACGCCGATCAGCAACCAGATCGAAAGATGGCCGTTACCGACGAACGAATGCTCCACGAGGGGCACTCCTACGCGTTCGTCGATCTCACGGTGAAATACCCGGACGACAAGGTCCGCAACAAGCCGATCGTCCGCCACCAGGGCGCCGCAACCATTCTCCCCTTGCTCGAAACAGACGACGGCGACCACAAGGTCGTCATGGTCCGAAACGAGCGGGTGACGATCGATGGCTTCCTCCTCGAGCTGCCTGCGGGCGGGATCGACAAGGACGAGGAGCCCATGGAGGCTGCAGCAAGAGAACTCGTCGAGGAAACGGGCTACCGTGCTCAGCGCATCGAGCCCCTGTGCCAGTTCCTCACCACACCGGGGCTGACCGACGAGCTGATGCACGTCTTCGTGGCCCAGGACCTCGAGCACGTCGGACAAAGACTCGAACCCTACGAGTCGCTCTCGGTAGAACTCCACGAGCCCGACCGCGTGCTGGACATGGTGAACAGCAACGAAATCACGGACGCAAAGACCATGCTCACGATACTGACCGCCAAGACAAAGGGCCTGATCTGATCCAAAAGACCGAACGCGATGGGTGACCAAGACTGGCAATCAAACGAATACGAACGCCACGACCGACTTGCGGGGGCCAAGGCATGGCTCGCGCGCGTATTCGGCGACGGCGAAAACCCGCTCGCCTGGGGGTTCAAGGTCGCCAGCTTCGGTGACGTACCCATCAAGGTGCACCTGCTCTTCATCGTCTACCTGCTGGTGGAGCTCATCTTCACGCTCCCGGGCAACCGCGACGGCATCGATTTCGTCCTGCCCCGATTGATCGCAATCGTCGGCCTCGTGACGCTCAGAGAACTGGTCCATACAATCGCAGCCAAGAGAGCAGGCGGACACGCCCCCGAGATCATGCTCTGGCCCTTCGGCGGGCTTATCCCCCCCGAACTGCCCGATGATCGCCCGGCCCGCCTCAAGATATCGCTCGCCCCCATCGCGACCAACCTCGCCCTGCTGCCGCTGCTCGCGATCCCGCTCTATCTCATCACACACGACTGGCAGTCACTCATCATCAACCCGCTCACGCTGCGAGGATCAGACGCGGTCATCCAGTTCCCGGATGGCACAACCGCGTGGTGGCTCGTCGCCCTCGGCGCTGTCCATTCCGTCAACCTCATCATCCTCGTGATCAACCTCCTGCCGATGCACCCGCTCGATGGCGCACGCATTCTCGAAACACTGCTGAGCAAAGATCGCTCCGAGTACAGCGCACAGTGGCTCACCGCAAACATTGGCATCGCCGCGGCAACGGTCATCGGCATCTTCGCCCTCGTCATGCAGGACGCTACCGCGCTCTTCGCACTCTGTGTCGTCTGCGGACTGATCTGCTCCTTCCACCGCCGCAGACTCCAGTTCCTCGCCACAGCAGACATGATCCCCGGCATCCCGACCTCAACCTTCCCCGCGTCCGAGAACAACAACGACTCCAAGCCCGTATCAAACGGTGCAGATCAGGCAGAGATCGATCGGATACTCGCCAAGATCTCACAACACGGAATCGCATCGCTCACCCGCAAGGAGCGGAGAACACTGAAGCGGGCGACAGAAACCAGCCGACAATCCCAATAACCGACCATTCTCCGGGAGTGTTCATGGGTATCTACGATCGTGACTATGTAAACGACCAACGCGGCATGGGCGGAGCACGCCCACCCTCAGGCGGAGGACGCCTCTTTGCACGATCACCCGACTGGTCCGTCACGACCTGGCTGATCGTCATCAATATCGTCGTCTACGTGCTCATGTTCCTCCTCCATCCCCACGTCTGGAACGCCGGCATCCTCACGCTCAACCACATGGGCAGCCTGGAAGTCTGGCGACTCATCACATTCCAGTTCCTCCACAGCCCCAACTCGCTGATGCACATCGGCTTCAACATGCTCGGGCTCTGGATCTTCGGCCCCATGGTCGAGAACTACCTCGGCAAAAAAAAGTACCTCGCCTACTACCTCACCTGCGGCCTCTTCGGCGGACTCCTTTTCGTCGTCCTCAATCTCCTCGGCATCCTGCTCAAAACTCCGATCCCCGGCGTCCTCGCCATCGATCCAAACAGCCCCCTCGTCGGCGCGTCCGCGGGCGTCTTCGGGGTCATCGTCGCCTGCGCCAAGATCTCGCCCAACACCGAGATTATGCTCCTCTTCCCCCCGATCCCCATGAAGATGAAAACCTTCGCGTACGGTTACGTTGCCATCGCGCTGGGCAGCCTCCTCATCGGGACCAGCAACGCCGGCGGCGAGGCGGCCCACGTCGGCGGGGCGATCGCGGGCTTCATCCTCATCCGCAAATCCCACCTGCTGACCGATTTCTTCGATGTCTTCGGAGACTCCCGCGAGCCAAAGAACGCAAAGGGCAAGAAGCAGAGTAAGCGGTCCGCCTACCGCAACTACAAGAACACCGACGGACCACACCCCGATGAGATCGACGCCATCCTCGACAAGGTCAGCAAAAAGGGCTTCGCCTCGCTCAGCGAGAAAGACAAGAAGAAGCTCAGGGAAGCAAGCAACGACGCCTGAGCCCGAGCCACCTACGCTTGAGCGATGTCCCAACCGCTTACATTCAACGTTACACATACCTCCGCCAACGCCCGCACCGGCCGCGTCGAAACCCCGCACGGCGGCTTCGACACGCCCGCATTTATGCCCGTTGGCACCCGCGCGTCAGTCAAGGGCATATTCCCGCACCACGTCCGCCAGACCGGCGCTGAGATCCTCCTCAACAACACATACCACCTCATGCTCCGCCCGGGATCCAAGCTCATCCAGGAACTCGGCGGCGTCCACAAGTTCATGAACTGGGACGGACCCATCCTCACCGACTCGGGCGGATACCAGGCCTATTCCATGGCCGACATCAACGCCATCGACGAGGACGGCGTCTCGTTCAGATCCATCCTCGACGGCTCAACCATCCGTCTCACGCCCGAGATTGCCATCCAAGTCCAGAACGAACTCGGCCCGGACATCATCATGGCCTTCGACGACTGCCCCCCCTCGGTCGATCCGAACGCCGGCCCCACGAATCAGGTGCGAATCAAACAGGCCGCCCTCCGCGATTCGATGAAGAAAAAGGGCTACGACCACGACGCACGCCTCACCATCGCGAACGAACGCACCGTCCGCTGGCTCCAGCGCTGCAAGGAGGCCCACGCCAACCCCCAAACCCAGTCGCTCTTCGGCATCGTCCAGGGCGGCACCGACCTCGATCGGCGGGACTGGTGCCTCGAACGCATTTGCAACATCGAGCTCCCGGGCTACGCCATCGGCGGCGTCGCGGTGGGGGAGACCAGCGAGGATATCGCCCGCGTCGTTCGCCACACCGCCCCCAAGATGCCCGCCCACAAGCCGCGCTACCTCATGGGCGTGGGCTACGACCGGGACATCACCGCCGCAGTGATCGCCGGCGTGGACATGTTCGACTGCGTACTGCCCACCCGCAACGGCCGGAACGCCAACGCCTTCACCGCCGATCCCAGCACCGACGGCCAGCTCCGCCTCCGCAACGCCAAGTTCGCCAAGGACGAGTCCCCAATCGAACCGGGCTGCGACTGCCCCGCCTGCAACCCCGCAGCCCATGGCTGGGCGACCTACGAGGGCCGCCATTTCTCACGCGCATATATTCGGAACCTGTTCATCGCCGGCGAGATGCTCGCGCCAATCCTTGTCACGCTCCACAACCTCCGCTTCTTCCAGCGTCTCATGGAGGACCTGAGAGAAGCGATCCGCAGCGATGACTGGGGGCCGTTCAAGCTCAAACGCCCGAATCTCTCCGCGATCGTCGAGCATTCACTCGAGCAGGCCCGCGCCTGAATCCTCAGGTTCGCCTCCCGATCGCTGAATCAACCCAAATTCTGACCACACAGCAGGGATTCCTGACCTATCATCCCCACCCGACGGCTCCACGCCTGTTCGGGCGAAGAAAGGGACAGCATGACGCACGACATCCTCATGCCCTCGGCATGGATCACACCTGCATTGATTCAGGACTCCCCGCAAGGCGGCGGGGGGCTGATCGGCCCGGGCGCAAGCGGGAACGCAGCAACCACCCAGCAGCAGACCCTCCCAGCGGATGGCACCGCCACAGGTCAGACCAACGGTCGCCAGGGCGGCATGGACGTGATGTTCATGATCCTCGTGCTCTTCGGGGGCATGCTCCTGATCACCATGTTCTCAGGACGCAAGGACAAAAAACGACGCAAGGACATGCTCTCCTCGCTCGCGAAGAAAGACAAGATCCGCTCCGCCGGCGGAATCATCGGCACAATCATCGAAATGAAGGACGACGAGGTGCTCATCGAGACCGACCGTGCTTCGCACACCCGACTCTGGCTTGCCAAGGGCTCGATCGCATCAGTGATCAAGCACGCGAAATCCGCGGACACGCCCGAGGAAGAAACAAACACCGCCGGCGCCTGACACACCAGCACAGACACAGGCAACGAATCCGACCCACAGAGGTTCAACCGCATGCGACACTTTGGCCGCAACGTCATTATCGCGATTTTCCTGATCATCGCATCGATCTGGGCCGCCAGCCCACCAAGCGAGAAGATCGGTCTCGGCAAGGACCTGCGAGGCGGCGCCTCGCTCGTCTACTCCGTCGAGCTCGGCTCAACGGAATCCGCCAACGAGATCATCCCGCAGGTCATCGACGTGCTCAAGAAGCGCATCGACCCGAACGGCCTGTTCGAGATCTCCATCGTCCGCCAGGGGCAGGACCGCATCGAGATCACGATGCCGCTCCCCTCCGACAAGGTGAAGCAGCTCAAGCAGGACTTCGAGAACGAGCTCGCAAAGCTCAGCATCACCTCGATCGATGACGCCGAGTTCGAACGCATGATGCGCCTCCCGGAGGAGCAGCGAGCCGCCAAGATCGAGGAGCTCGGGCAGGTGAGCGACAGCGTCCGTGAATCCCTCGAGGAAGCCGCGGATGCGTTCGATCAGGCCCAGCAGTTCCGCGCCCAGCTCAGCGTGATGGACGTCAACCCCGACACCCCGGAGGCCGAGCTCGACCGCCTCGCAGCGCTCGCCGCCGAAGCGGAGATCCGCTACGACGTCGCCCGCGATGCCGCGCTCGCCAGCGCCATCTCCCCGGAGGAGGTCAAGCGAGCACTCGAGCGTTCTGATGATGAGAAGTTCATCAGAGGCAACGACGGCGAGATGGTCCCCGTCGACAGCGAACGCAAGCGAGCGCTCGACCGCATCCGCTCCCAGTACCCCGAGATCGAGGGGCAGCTTGAGAGCGTCATCGCCGCCTTCGACGAGTATTCCGAGAACCGAGATTCGCTCGACGATACCAGCGACCTCAAACGACTCGTGCAGGCCTCGGGCGTGCTCAGTTTCCGCATCACCGTCGATCCGACCGGACGCGGCGGCTCGGGCATCACCCACCCGGACGAGAACCGCCTCCGCGAGCAGCTCCGCGAGAAAGGCCCCAAGCAGGCCAACGCGCGTGACGCCCGCTGGTTCAAGATCAACAAGGCCGACTCCTGGTACGACTCGATCGACGCATACAACCGCCTGCTCGAGAACCCCGCCGCCTACTTCTACAACTTCGGTGATTCCGGCTATGTCGTCGAAGAGTACAACGGCGACTACTACATGCTCTGCTGGGACACGCGCGACCTGCGCATCACCCAGGGCGACGCCCGATGGAAGGTCTCTCGTGCGTACCAGACCGCCGACTCGCTCGGACGCCCCGCGATCGGCTTCGAGATGGACCCAGCAGGCGCAGCCCGCATGGGCGACCTCACCGGCTCCAACGTCGGCTACCGCATGGCCGTCCTCCTCGACGACCAGGTGTACACCGCCCCGAACCTCAACGCCCGGATCACCAACCGAGGCATCATCGAGGGCGACTTCTCGATGGAGGAGATCAACTACATCATCCGCGTCCTCGGCGCGGGCTCCCTCCAGGCCAAGCTCTCCCCAGAACCGCTCAGCGAGAACATCATCGCACCCGAGCTCGGGCAGGATAACCTTGACGCAGGCGTCGAGGCCGGCAAGCTGGCACTCATCATCGTCTCCGTCTTCATGCTCCTCTACTACCTCGGCTACGGCGTGGTCGCGGTGCTCTGTCTCGCGGCCAACGCCGCGCTCATCCTCGGCGCACTCGCCCTCTCGCGTGCATCGCTCACGCTGCCCGGTATCGCGGGCATCATCCTTACGTTCGGTATGGCGGTCGACGCCAACGTGCTGATCTTCGAGCGAATCAGAGAAGAGCTCAACTCCGGCCTCGACCTCCGCCAAGCGGTCCGCCTCGGCTACGAGAAGGCACTCAGCTCGATCGTCGACGGCAACGTCACCAACCTCATCGTCTGTCTCGTGCTCGCGAACGTGGGAACCCAGGAAATCCGCGGTTTCGCCATCACGCTGGGCATCGGTGTCGTGTGCACCATGATCTCGGCCCTGTTCTTCAGCCACATCATCCTCGTGGCGCTGGTCGACAAGCTCAAGTTCCGCCGCATCGCGATGCTCCCCATGCTGATCAAGCCGCTCGAACGAGCGCTCCAGCCCAACATCAACTGGATCGGGCTCCGCTGGGTCACCGTGTTCGTGTCACTCTTCTTCGTCGGGCTCGGCATCGTCATGGTCGTTACCCAGGGCTCGAAGATGCTCGACACCGAGTTCCGCGGCGGTACCCAGATCACCCTCGCGTTCAAGGAAAGCCCCGACTCCCCGGACACGAACATCACCATGTCCCGCCCGGACGTTGAGGAAATCGTCCACCAGCTCGGCGAGAACGACCCCGTCGTGGAACCGCTCCGCAACGCTGAAGTCCTCCCGATCAACCCCGAAGACGACGGCCTGACCGCCGACACCTTCGTCATCAAAACCACCGCGACCAACAAGGACGACGTGGCCGACGCCGTGATCAACGCGTTCCGCGACAAGATCGACGTCCCGCCGGCACTGCGTTTCGTCGGCTCGAGCATCGCGGACGCCTCCGCCGCACCGACCTACCCCGTCGTGGAGTCACGCGTCGGCGACAACATCAAACGCCCCGAGTTCCGCAATGACGCCACCGAGTTCGACGGCGGGCTCGCGATCCTCCTCGAAAACCTCTCGCCCGCACAGTCGGTCGAAGACATCCGCAGTCGACTCGCGATCACACGACAGAAGGACGATTTCTCGGATATCGTCGGACGCAAGGTCGAGATCATCGCACTCGAGGGCACCCCGCAGGAGGCCACAACCGCGGTCATCCTCGTCCTCGACCCGACACTCGACTACTTCACCAACCAGGAAGTATGGCAGACCGAGGTGCAGCAGCGCGAGTGGGACCTCGTGATCGCATCGCTCGCGAACTCCTCCGATCAGCTCAGCGTGCAATCGTTCTCCCCGGCAATCGCCGAGAACTTCCGCGCCACCGCCGTCGCGGCCGTCGTGCTCTCGCTCATGCTCATCCTGATCTATATCTGGGTGCGCTTCGGCTCCGTGCGATACTCGGCAGCCGCCATCGCGGCACTCACCCACGACGTGCTCGTGGTCATCGGCCTCATCGCCTTCGCGGAGATCATCTACGAGCACGAATCATTCAGGTCATTCGCCAACGCCCTCATGATCGAGCCGTTCAAGATCGACCTCAACCTCATCGCGGCGCTGCTCACGCTCATCGGCTACTCGCTCAACGACACGATCGTCATCATGGACCGAATCCGCGAGAACCGAGGCAAGCTGCCCTACGCGTCCAAGGCAGTGATCAACCGCTCGATCAACGAGACGATCTCGCGTACCCTGGTCACCTCGGGCACCACGCTCCTCGCCATCTTCCTCCTCTATACCTACGGCGGGCCCGGCGTACACGCATTCAGCTATGCACTGCTCGTGGGTGTCCTCGTCGGTACCTACTCGTCAATCGCCGTCGCATCGCCGCTCGTCTGGAGCCGCAAACGCGACATCTCCGAGCGAAAGATCCGGGAGCAGCAGGAACTCGACGCCCTGCCCAAACCCGAGTAATCACAGATTTGTATTGCCACCCCACGAACCGCCCCGATACAATTCGGGGCGGTTTTACTTCCGAGGTGCAGCCATGATGGACGAACGCACATCAAGAATCTTCATCGGCTTCTGCATGCTCGCGCTTGTCTGGATCGGCGTCTACTGGATGTGGCAGCCCAGCCGCGACAAAGACACACCCAAGATCACCTTCGAGCAACCGCCCGTTTCCCACACTCAGAACCAGACTGACCCCAGCATGGACCCCGTCATCTCTGACGACCCCAGCCCCACAATCATTGATCAGACCCGCATCGCGCAGCAAGCAAGCACAGCCCAAGAGAACACCGGGCCAACCCTCCGTGCCCCCGAGTTCTTCGAGCACACCGTCGGCCCAAACGAAACGATGGAACGCATCGCACAGCGCTACTTCGGGGCTTCGAACCAGTGGGGGATCATCGCGCGTGCCAACCCCTTCGTCGACCCACAAAAACTCCGACAGGGCATGGTGATCCGCATCCCCAAGGACCCGTCCAACATCCAGGGCCGCGTCGAAGGCCGCGAGACAGAACCGGGCGTGATCGAAAACCACACACCCGCCTCCTCAGCAGTCATCGAATACGTCGTCCGCCCCGGAGACTCGCTTTCCAAGATCTCACTCAATATCTACGGCTCATCACGCCACGCCCGCCTCATCTTCGAATCCAACCGCGACGTCCTCAAATCCATGGACGACATCTCAGTCGGCCAGCTCCTCAAGCTCCCCCCGCTCCCGGAAGAACGCCCCGATTCGCCCTGAAGCGAGCTACAATCGCCTATGAGCGACACGCCCGTTTACATCGTCACCGGCGGAGCCGGATTCATCGGCGCCAACCTCGTCGCAACGCTCCTTGAGCGTGAACCCGGCGCCATGATCTACGTCGTCGACGATTTCCGCACCGGCTCCTACGCCAACATCGTCGAGGCGCTCCAGCGTAAGGCCCTCCCCTCGTTCACCGGGACCATCCTCAGCGACTCCGTTTCCGAGCTCAACTGGCAGCCCGCCCTCGTCGGCCTCCAGCCCAAAGCCGTCTTCCACCTCGCAGCCATCACCGACACGCTCGAGTTCGACGAACAGAAAATGTTCCGCGCCAACACCGAGCCATTCACAGACATCCTCGAGGCCTGCATCGAGTGCGACGTCCCCCTCGTATACGCCTCCAGCGCCGCGACCTACGGCTCACCCCCCCAGGCCGACACACACACGCCCTTCCCACTCGAAGCCGCCGGCCAACCAAACAACGTCTACGGCTTCTCAAAGTGGCTCATGGACGCCGAGGTCTTCCGCTTCTTCAAGCAGCGCGAATCGAACGGCGAGCCCCTACCCCATGTCGTCGGGCTCCGATACTTCAACGTCTTCGGCCCGGGCGAAGCCCGCAAGGGCAAAATGGCCTCGATGGTCTACCACCTCACCAACCAGGTGCTCGATGGCAAGACCCCGCGCCTGTTCAAAATGGGTGAGCACGAACGCGATCAGGTCTACGTCGAGGACGTCGTCGCCTGCACCATCGCCGGCGCCGAGCCCAACATCAAGCCCGGCGTGTACAACCTCGGTTCCGGACAGACAACCTCATTCAACGCCATCGTCAACGCAATCAACACGGCCCTCGATCTCAGCGTCGAGCCCGAATACTTCGACATGCCCGAAGAAATGATCCCCACCTACCAGCACTACACCTGCGCCGATATGTCCGAAACACAATCCGGCCTCAACTGGGCACCCGCGTGGGCACCCACCGACGCGATGGTCGAATACGCACGCCTCATCGCACGAGAAC
Source organism: Phycisphaerales bacterium (assembly GCA_017642965.1). Taxonomy (GTDB): domain Bacteria; phylum Planctomycetota; class Phycisphaerae; order Phycisphaerales; family UBA1924; genus UBA1924. The sequence continues at coordinate 25,703 of JAEPOJ010000003.1, read as the reverse complement.
GCAAAGCATCACACATCACACACAACGCCTGAACGCAGGGACCCACGCATGACAATCAAGCGCGTACTCGTGACCGGCGGCGCCGGCTTCCTTGGCTCACACCTCTGCGAGCGCCTCATCCAGCAGGGCCACGACATCATCTGCCTCGACAACTTCTTCACGTCCCAGAAGTCCAACGTCCAGCACCTCCTCCAATACAACAACTTCGAGCTCATCCGCCACGACGTCACCCACCCCATCTGGCTCGAGGTCGACGAGATCTACAACCTCGCATGCCCCGCAGCGCCGGGCCACTACCAGTTCAACCCCATCAAAACCATGAAAACATCGGTCATGGGGGCCATCAACACCCTCGGCATGGCCAAACGCTGCGGAGCACGCATCCTCCAGGCCTCAACGTCCGAGGTCTACGGCGACCCGACCGTCCACCCCCAGCCCGAGTCCTACCGGGGCAACGTCAACCCCATCGGCCCCCGCGCGTGCTACGACGAGGGCAAACGAGCCGCGGAAACACTCTTCTCCGACTACCACCGCAGGCACCAGCTCGACACACGCGTCGTACGCATATTCAACACCTACGGCCCGCGCATGCACCCGTTCGACGGCCGCGTCGTCTCCAACTTCATCATCCAGGCACTCCGCGGCGAGGACATCACCATCTTCGGCGACGGCTCCCAGACCCGTTCGTTTTGCTACCGCGACGACCTGGTCGAGGGCATCATCCGCCTCATGGCCTACGAGGGCGACGACGAGCACATGCCCGTCAACATCGGCAACCCAAACGAGTTCACCATCAAGCAGCTCGCAGAGCTCACCCTCAAGCTCACCGCTTCCTCGTCTAAAATTGAGTACAAGCCACTCCCCGAGGACGACCCCCTCCAGCGCCAGCCGGACATCACCCGCGCCAAGGCCCTCCTCGACTGGGAGCCCACAATCGAACTCGAAGAGGGCCTCGCCCATACCATCGAATACTTCAGGGCCATCGATCTCAGCGACTACCGAGCCCCGACCCCGAACCACTGAGCCGCGCAGCCCGCGCCACAATCAGGTACAATCCAGCCCATGCTCGTCCCAAGATTCACGCAAGAACGATGCCTGATCCTGTCCGACGCTGATGTGGAATCCACCCTCGCCGCCGCCATGGCCAGCGAGCAGCAATCCATCAGCAACGCCGAGCCAAGCACCATCATCCCCGCGTGGTGGGACAGAGAGAGCGGCGAGAACCTCGACCTGATCATCTCGGCGGTCGAACCCGCCATCAAACGCCACGCCGATCTCTACGCACTCAGCGCACGCCCAGAACTGCACTGCTACCCCCCGGAAGGCGACCACACCGAGGACCTCTCCGTCTCGATCCACAGCACCCACATGCTGACCACCGCCGCATACCAGGCCCTCGAGCTCGGCCTGCGGCGCGTGATCTGGCCGCTGCGGATCCCGGAAGACCACCCCGACCGGATCAATCACATCGGCACCGCGCTCGATCGCGCGATGCTCATCTCCAGACTCGTCTCGCTCGACGCCACCGCAGAGACTGCGCCAGAAGTCCAGATCGAGACCCCGTTCATCGACCTCACCGATGCGCAGATCCTCGATCTCGCCAGAGACATGGCCCTCCCCCTCGAAACCTGCTGGTGGGCCCAGGCACAGTCCATCCCATCCGCCCAGCGCCGGGCGCAGCGCTGGCAGCAGGCCGATCAGCGACAGGCCGTCCAACTGGAGCCCAAGCCGGGCGTGCAGACCCACACCTGATTCACACCGCCGATCACCCAACGCCTTGGGCTCATCAGCACACCGTGCGTACACTCTGCTCGTCATGAGCACGATCAACGCACAATCCGACCGTCATACTGCCCTCAGCACCACCAACGGGTGTGTCCACAACTGGTCACAGACCCTGATCCCGACCACCCGTGAGGCCCCCTCCGACGCGGAAACATCCTCACACATCTACATGGTCCGGGCGGGCTACATCCGACAGGTCGGCGCAGGCATCTACAACTACCTCCCGCTCGCCTGGCGATCGCTCAAGAAGATCTCCGCGATCGTCCGCGAAGAGATGGACGCCGCCGGCGCCTCCGAGTTCCTCATGCCCGCCCTGATGCCCATCGAGCTCTACAAGGACACCAAGCGGGACGTCGACTACGGCAACCTCCTCTTCACCCTCGAGGACCGCCACGGGCGACGCTCAGCCCTCGGCCCGACCCACGAGGAGGTCATCACAGACCTCATGTGCGGCGCCGTCACCAGCTACAAGCAGTTCCCGCTCAACCTCTACCAGATCCAGTCCAAGTTCCGCGACGAAGCACGCCCGAGAGCAGGCCTGCTCCGCTGCCGCGAGTTCATCATGAAGGACGCCTACTCCTTCCACCTCGAGCTCGAAGGCGACGCCGGGCTCAACCACACCTACGACAAGATGTACCAGGCCTACACCAACATCTTCACACGCTGCGGGCTCGACTTCTCAGCCGTCGAGGCCGAGGCCGGCCCCATCGGCGGCTCCGCCTCCCACGAGTTCATGGTCAACTGCGCCAACGGCGAGGACACCATCCTCTACTGCCCCGAGTCCGGCTACACAGCCAACGTCGAGAAGGCCGAGATCGGCCAGCGTGACTGGTCCTTCGATGTCGCTCCGACCGAGGAACTGACCAAGCACCACACGCCGGGCATGCCCGGGATCGACCTCGTCGCAGAGCACCTCGGCACGAACGCCGCCGGGATGCTCAAGTCCATCGTGTTCCGCCGCACCGGCACCGAGAACAAGTGGGTCATCGCCGTCGTCCGCGGCGACCACGACGTCAACGAGGGCAAGGTCCGCGACGCGGTCGGCACCGGCGTCGAGATGGCCCCGGAGAAGGAAGCCAAGGAAGCCGGCTTCGCCATCGGCTACGTCTCCCCGCGCATGATCGACTCCACCAAGCTCACCCTTGTCGTTGACCCCGACGCACTCGCGGCCGCCTCCTGGGCGACCGGCGCAGACGAAAACGACCACCACGTCACCGGCTTCAACTGGTCGCGCGACATGGCGGACGCCATCGCTCAGGACAAGATCAAGGTCGCCGACATCCGCAACGCCCAGGCCGGCGACCCCTCCCCCCGCGCACAGGGCGCCAAGCTCGAGGCACGACGCGGCATCGAAGTGGGGCACATCTTCAAGCTCGGCACCAAGTACTCAAAGGCCATGGGCCTCAGCGTCCTCAACAAGGACCAGAAGAAGCAGGACGTCATCATGGGGTGCTACGGCATCGGAGTCTCCCGGACCCTCTCGGCCTGCATCGAGTCCGCACACGACGACAACGGCATCATCTGGCCCCTCGCCATCGCGCCCTACCATGCCCAGATCATCGTCATCAAGCCCAAGGACGATGGCGTCATGGACGAGGCAGACAAGCTGGCCGCAGAGCTCAGCGCGCACGGTTTCGACGTGCTCATCGACGACCGCGACGACCGCCCGGGGCCCAAGTTCAAGGACGCCGACCTCGTCGGCATCCCGCTCCGCTTCATCATCTCACCCAAGACGATCGAGGCCGGTCAGATCGAGTTCAAGGCCCGCGCCGACGAGGGCAAGGCCGAGCTCATCGACCGCGCCAAGGCCGTAGAGGCCGCGCTCGCCAAGTGCGAATCAATCGCCTGATTCAATGCGCCACACCGCAAAACCACGGGGCACACGCCCCGTTTTTTCATCGCCGCTCGGGTCTATGATCGACCATGCAGATGCCCGAAAAAGTCAACGTCCTCCTCATCGGCGGCGGCGGCCGCGAGCACGCCCTCGCAACCGCGATCACACGCTCTCCCAGGCTCGGGACGCTCTACGCCACCCACACAAGCAACCCCGGCATCGCCCGCCTCGCACAACCGGTCGACGTCCCAGTCTCCTCCAATGAGATCTACCGCCTCGCCCAGTTCTGCGACAAGAACAACATCGAGCTCGTGGTCATCGGGCCCGAAGACCCGCTCGCCGACGGATGGGCCGACGCACTTCGCAAAAAGGCCGACGGCTCCCAGCGCATGATCTTCGGCCCAGGCGCCAAGGGCGCACAGCTCGAGGCCGACAAGGCATACGCCAAGCAGATGATGAAGGCCGCCTCCGTCCCGACCGCAGAAGGAAAAGTATTCCAGAAGTTCGAACAGGCACAGGAGTTCCTCCGCACCCGCGACGAGCTCTACGTCATCAAGGCGACCGGCCTCGCCAAGGGCAAGGGCGTCATCGTCCCCAAGACCAACGAAGAAGGCATCGAGGCGGCCAGAGACATGCTGGTCAACAAGTCTTTCGGCAACGCCAGCAAATCCATCCTCGTCGAAGAATCACTCAACGGCACCGAGGTCTCCGTCCTGGCACTGCTCGACGGCCACAACATCCTCGTCCTCCCGCCCTGCCAGGACCACAAGCGTCTACTCGAAGGCGATGAGGGACCGAACACCGGCGGCATGGGCGCCTTCTGCCCCGCCGACACCATCTCCGAACCGGTCATGCATCAGATCGAGTCAGAGGTCCTCGTCCCCATCGCCGACGCACTCCGACGCGACGAGATCGAGTTCCGAGGCGTCCTCTACGCCGGCCTCATGCTCACCCCCGCCGGCCCCAAGGTCCTCGAGTTCAACGTCCGCTTCGGCGACCCCGAGTGCCAGCCGCTCATGACCCGCCTCCAGTCCGACGCGATCGAGCTCCTCTGGGCCACCGCCGCGGGCACGCTCGATCAGATCGACGTGCAGTACAGCCCGCAGCCCTGCGTTTCGCTCGTCCTCGCGTCAAAGGGCTACCCCGATGCACCGGAGGTCGGCAAGGTCATCACCGGCATCGAAGACGCCGAGCAGCAAGAAGGCGTCTTCGTCTACCACGCGGGCACCAAGCTCGACGAGGACGGCAACGTCGTGACCAGCGGCGGCCGGGTCCTCTCCGTCACCGCGCTCGGCGACACCATGGAGCAGGCACGCCAGCGTGCATACGACGCCGCCAAAAAGATCAGTTTCGATGGAGTGCAGTACCGGCGCGACATCGCCAAAGACGCCCCCGTCGCCAGCGTCTAATCCTCAGTCATTCGCAACCGGCCGCCCGGCCGTCAGGGTCAGCCACGTCCCTGTCGCCTGCGCGTCCTCACCGACATACGCCCAGACCACCAGCCTGCCGCCTTCGAGCTCGCTCGATAAGAGCAGCCGCATGCCCTGATCCGATGGCTCCAGCGACACGTCGTACCGCCCGAGCCGCTCGCCCGCCTCGTCCACTATCTCAATGCCGGCGATGACCTTCGGCAGCGCCGAGTCGTCCTCAAGAACACGCACCGCGTCCGACGAAGTCTGCGTCAGCAACCCAAGGAGACGCTGGACCGAACGCTCCGAGAGCGTGTCCACGCGCGTCCCATTCTGCACCCAGCTCCCGTCATCCAGAACCGTTTCGAATCGAACATCCCCGTCCTTCCCCAGCACCCGCAACCCACGCACACGGGTCTGAGACACACCACTCGCACGAGTCGACACATACGCGTCAGGCACAGCCGTGAGCTTGGAGAGTGACGTCGTCGGGATCTGGATCAGCGTTTCAGCATCGTTGCGACTGAAGCTCGCGTACAGCGAATCACCACCGACATCCGCGGCCTTGCCCACGACCAGGCGATACGCGTCCGATCCGCTCCACAGCTCGATCTCAGCCAGCGGCGACGACAGCCCGCTGGTTTCCGGATCGATCGCCCGGTCCACAAAGGCACCAGCCCGCAGCGCAACCAACGACCGGATGAGCCCCTCGACCCGCTCGCGCTCCGCACGCACCGCGATCGGGGCCGTGATCTGCCACTGCGTCCCGCTCAACTCTAAACGCGTCTCGTACGGCCCGGCCTGGATGCGCACACCATCGACGCCAGACATCGCGATCGACATGAGCCGCTCATCTCGCCACGCCAGGGTGTTCCGAACCGTCAGGGCATCAGCAATACCAGATTCCATCCAGCCGTCCAGCACCCGCTCGATCGCACCGGACTCATCACGCTGCTCGACCCGCACAGGAGTGCGCCCGCCGGAGCGATCGTCCCCGATCAATAGCTCAACGCTCGAATCATTCCGAGACCGCAACGTAAGCCGTGTCCCGTCCTCAATGAGCTGCTCATCACTCAGCCGGATCTGCCCCGTCGAGAGTGTCCGCAGCGCCCCGCGTATTCGGGTCGATGCGATCGCCCACCGCTGCGCCGCATCGTCGATGCTCCACGATCCGCTCCAATTGTCGATCGAGTCCGCATCCCGCTCGAGCACCGCGCGACCGGTGCCCGAGTCAATCTCGAGCCGCGTCACAGCCGCCGGATCAAACTGCAGCCCGCCCCATTCAACCACGCTCGATTGCACGGACTTGGCGTGCTGCTCACGCAGAATGACCGCCGCACCCCCAAGGAGCCCAGCGATGATGCACCAGATCAGCAGTGTTCTCAGCGACATACCGTGTATCTTATCGTCCGATCGTGCATAATCCGCCCGCAATCACCCGACAATCAATCCATGCCCCGCAACCAGCCACTCATCGCGATCACATCCGACCTCATGGTCCGCAACGAGCGGCCCACCGCATTCTCCACCATGACCTACACCCGATCCGTGCTCGCCGCCGGCGGGGTTCCCGTGATCCTGCCCCCAACGCCAGATCACACCGCACAGCTCATCGACCACTTCGACGCCTTCATCCTCACCGGCGGCGACGACCCGGTCACCGAACCCTTCGGCACCCCGACACACCCGGAATCAATCCGAGTCCTACCCGACCGCCAGAACTTCGAAACCCAACTCCTCAACGATCTCAAGTCTCACCCCGACATCCCCGTGCTCGGCATCTGCCTCGGCATGCAGATGATGGGCCTCATCGCCGGTGGAACCCTCAACCAGCACCTCCCAGACACCCACACCTCCCACGCGGACCACTGGGAGCACACCCACGAGATCAGATCCATCGACGAATCCATCATCCCCGCCGGCACCACATACTCCAAGCACCGCCAGGCCATGCAGACCCCCGGCTCACTCCGAACCCTCGCGACCGCACACGACGACGTCATCGAAGCCATCGACGACCCCGACCGCAGGTTCTACCTCGGCGTCCAGTGGCACCCCGAGCGCACCGAGAACGCCCCCCTCGGCCAGCACATCATCGACAAGCTCGTCCAGGCCGCCAGATCCTGATCAGAAATCGAGCGTCGGCCCATTCGCCAACTGCTCCGAGTGCTGCACGCCCAGCGTCTTGTAGATCTCAAGCGTCGCACTCGATTTGTTCAGCGTATAGAAATGGATCCCATCAACACGGTGATCCAGCAGATCACGCGACTGCTCCGTCGCCCAGTGCACCCCGACCTTCCGGATCGCCTCGTCAGACCCGTCCGTCCGACGCACCATCCGCAGCAGCGGCGCCGGGAAACGCATCCCCAGCGCCAGCTCAGACATCCGCTTCATCCCCTTCACCGACTGGATCGGCATCACCCCAGCGATGATCGGCACACGGATCCCCGCCATCTCACACCGATCCCGGAAGTCATACAAGTCTCGGTTATCAAAGAACATCTGCGTGATGATGTAATCCGCGCCGGCATCAATCTTCGCCTTCAGGTAGTCCATCTCCGTCAGCCGGTTCGGCGTATTCGGATGCCCCTCAGGGAACCCCGCCGCCCCGATCGCGAACCCCTCAAACCCGTTCGCCTCGCGCTGCTCCTTCTCGATCTGGCGAATGAACTTCACCAGCTCGCTCGCGTTCGAGAACCGATCATCCCTGAAATCGTGCGCCTCGTTCTTCGGCGCATCACCTCGCAGCGCAAGGATGCTCTGAATCCCGCGCTCCGCGTAGCCCTCAACAATGTCACGGATCTCATCTTCAGTATGCTTCACACACGTCAAATGCGGCACCGTCCGGATCCCCGTCTCCTCACGCACCCGATGAACCAGGTCCCGAGTCAGCGTCCGCGTCGAACCGCCAGCACCATACGTCACGCTCACAAACGACGGCCCAAGCGCCTCAAGCTGCACGATATGGTCGAACAGCGTATCGGCCCCCTTCTCGCTTTTGGGCGGAAAGAACTCGAACGAGAACGTCGTCGATTTGAACAAGTCGCGAAAGTGGCTCATGCCGCCTCCTTCAAGCTACAGCCGAGCGCATCATGGCGCCCAGGACCGGATAACCAAGGGTTGATCACAAAATCATCGCATCTATCGGCGGGTTCTTGGAACGATCCCCCCGATCCGACCGAAGAGTGATCCCGATGCACCGTTCTGATGCAGAGCCCCCCAACCGAGCCGGATTCACCCTGATCGAACTCCTCGTCGTGATCGCGATCATCGCGCTCCTGATCGGGATCCTGCTCCCCGCGCTCGCCGGAGCCCGAGACACGGCCAAGTCCCTGCTCTGCACCACCCGCATGCGTCAGGTCGCAACCGGCTGGCAGATCTACGCCGATACCAATCGAGACATCTCCGTCCCCGCACAGCCCGGGCGTTACAGCGACGAACGTCGCAACGTCTACCAGCTCGGCAACGGAGACCAGTACCGCCCGCGATGGTTCGCCGTCATCGGCGCGGCAGCCGGCTTTGACGCCTTCGCCAACCCCAGCCCCGACCGCGAAGACGAGCACACCATGACCGTCGACGCCAACGAGGTCTTCCTCTGCCCCGTCGTGCCCGAGTGGAACAACACCCGCAACTACGCCTACGGCTACAACCACCACTTCCTCGGGAACACCCGCTTCGTCAACGACAGCGAGAACGACGGGTTCATCAACTTCCCGGTCCGGGCATCCAGTCTCGACGCAGCGAGCACCGTCATGTTCGCCGACTCGCTCGGCACCGCCGCAGGCAAGCCCGCCGCCGAGCGAACACAGAACCGCAACGACGGGTCGCGAGACCCGCAACTCCGCGCCGAAGGCGGCCACGGCTACGCGCTCGACCCGCCCAGACTCACCCCCAACAGCGACCTCGCGGACAGGCGAAACCGGAGCCCGGAGCACCGCTCCGCGCCCCACGCCCGCCACCGCCAACGCACCAACGCCGCGTTCTGCGACGGTCACGTCGAAACACTCACACTCGAAGAGCTCGGCTACATCGTCAACCCGGACGGCAGCGTCGCCGCCGACGCCCCCGAGGCCACAAACGCCCAGTTCTCCGCCAACAACCGCGACGAAGACCCGCCCCGCCTGAACCGATAACCGCGACAATCCGGCAGCACTATTCTCCGATCGCCGGTTTCGTGATACACTCGAGCCAAGATGTTCGCAGACCTGTCCGCCAGAGATATCCACGACTGCCACCAGATCGCCGCCCGCTGCCGGGATCTCGGCTCGGACGTCGACGCCTGGCGCAACCAGCTCCTCAACGAGCTCCGGACCATCGTCGACGCCCAGGTCATCATCAGCTCCGAAATCGAGCACTTCGGCAACTCCACCGAGCAGGATACCCGCTACCTCGGCACGCACCGCGACGGCTGGATCTCGCAGGACGCCGAGGTCCGCTGGCGAGAATACGCCCAATCGATCCCCGTCGAACGCACCCCGGAATACCCATACCTCTCCAAGTTCTCCGGCGAGACCCTCGTCCTCTCCCGCGATCAGATCTGGGGACGCGAGACCTGGTACCGCTCCCACACGTTCAACGAGATCCACCGCGAGTGCGGCATCGACGACTACATCATCTCCATCTGCCCCACAAACATCGAAGACCGATGCACCACGCTCTGGCTCCACAAGGGCGTCGGCTCCCGCGATTTCACCAACCGCGAACGCGTCATCGTCTCCATGCTCCACATGATCATCAACCAGGAAATCGGCACCTACCTCGCCGCCGCCGACGAACCCAAGCTCGCCACCCTCACTAAAAGGCGCAGGGAAGTCCTCGAGCGCCTGCTCATGGGCGACTCCGAGAAGCAGATCGCGTTCCACTTCGATGTGGCACGCGCCACCATCCACGACCACGTCCTCGCGATCTACCGCCACTTCGACGTGTCCTCCCGCGGCGAACTGCTCGCAAAGTTCATCGGCCGCGCCAAACCCCGACTCTGACCGCCCACGCCGCACCGCTGCCCGACGCCCACCAAAGAGTGGGGGCGTTTTTCCTGCATCACCCACGAAGATGTACCCAAAGGCACATGAAGTGCCGCGAACAGCATCTTCCCATACAGGAGCAGCACCATGATCACCACACCACGAACACTCGCAACCATCGCGATACTCGCAGCAGCGCAGGGCGCCGCGGGGGACACCATCCTCTTCGCCGGCTCGCAGGGCGTTGTCCACGAGCTCGACACCGACACCGGCAACGTCGCCTTCCGCGGCGTCTGCTCCGGGCCCGTCAGCTCCATGACCGTCCACGACGGCACCCTCTACCTCGGAGACAGCAACGGCGTCTTCTACACCTACAACATCGCCACCAACCTCGTCAACGGCGCGTTCATCATCGACTCCGACGCAAGCGCCATGGCCTGGCTCGGTGACCACCTCGTCGTCGCAGACTCCAGCGGTCGACTCGACTACGTCAACGCGGACACCGGCGACGTCGAGCACTCCACCCCGGTGACAAACACCGATATCACCACCATCGGCCTCGACGCCGGCGGCCTGTTCGTCGGCGGTCACTCCTCCCTCGCCATGCGCGCCCACATCGGGCAGGACAGCTTCACCTTCTTCGCCGCCTGCGGCTCCTTCGTCCAGTCCATGGCCTTCGACGCCGACACCATGTACCTCTCCGGCATCACCTTCGCCGGGGCGCAGCAGGGCACCGTCTACCTCTTCGATAAGTTCGAGGGCGGCGTCAACTACGCAGGCACGCACGCCGTCGATTCCGACGCGAACGCCACCGTCGCCATCGACGGGATGCTCTACATCGGCGGCACCGACGGCATCATCCACGAGATGGACCCCGACACCGGCACCATCACGCGCACCTTCGATACAGGCATCGAGATCCAGGCCATGATCCCCGAAACCGGAATCATCTCCTGCCCCGCCGATTACGACGCCGACGGAGACCTCGACTTCAACGACGTGTCCAACTTCATCAACCTCTACAACAACCAGCTCGTCCCGGGCGACACCAACGGCGACGGACTGTTCGACTACTTCGATATCTCGCGCTTCCTCAGCTTCTTCAACGCGGGCTGCTGATCCGATCTCACGCATCACCACGCCCCCCATCCAAGCCCGTCGGCACGACCTCGCCGGCGGGCTCTTTGCTGCGCACCTGCTCCGCGATGATTGCCACGATCCGATCCCCAAGCCGGTACACGAGCACCGCGAGATCAGCCCGCTCGCCATCGCCACGCAACTTCCGTTGCAACTGGTCCGGGTTCACCACGCCGCCACGCGTCCGAACCTCAACCACGCCGCACCCCAGCCCGCGAAGCACCGACTTCACCCGCTTCACGTTCCACGGAAGAACCTCAAGCGTCCGGTACCAACGCACCATCGGGTGCGCGACAGGCGACTCCGCCGTCACCAGCCCGGTCCCCGGATGCACAAGCGATACGCCAAGCTCATCGAGCAGCACACCAACAAGGTCCGCGCGCTCCGGCGCCGGATCAATCGTCCCCAAATACCCTCCAATGGCGCTGGCCTCATCAGGCCGATACGCCTCGCCCGCGATCGAGCACACCCCAGATGCGCCCAATACCGTCGCCCGACGAGCCGCTTCGCCGCTCAACCGCCCAAGCCACAGCACCGCCTGCGTGAGCCCGCCGGCCTCACCGATGATCTCCAACTCGCCCGCCGCCAGCTCTTCACCATCCACCCCCGGGTTCAGCTTGATCGCGCCGCTCCCGACACGATCGATGATCCGAGACCAGACCTCGGGCCCCGGCTGGAAATCCTCAATCGATCGACTGCGCCGCGATCCGGCTCGCCGCGCAGGATCGAGGTGGAACGCTTCAACATCGCTGGGGCAATCCGCAAACGCATCCCCGCACACACCCTCACACCATGGGAGATTGTGAGAATACATCTCAACCCGGCTCGCATCCCGATCCACCCCGCTCACCCGCAACCCGGCACCGCCCAGCCCCCACGAATCGGCGCCGATGCCACAGCACAGATCCGCGACAAACGCACCGTGACCAAGAACCTCAGCGAACCGCTGCGCCTTGTACACGCTCGAACGCGCGGAACTCGCCATCTCAACACCCGCCTTGTCGGCCAGCATCGACGCCGCCCACGAGCGGTCCAGCTTGGCAGCGCCCTTCGCCCGCGCCTCGCTCACCTCAAGCAGGCCGCGCACCTGCTCCGCGTCGTAAGTTTTCCGAAGCCGCGCGATCGCAGTGGGGGACCGGTCCGCCGGAGCGCACAGGATCGCCTCCTGCCCCTCCGGGGTTGCGAGCCAGCGCCATGTCTCGATCGAGATCGACATAAAGAAGGCGGCGCACCTGCCGATACGCCGCCTCGGGTTGAATCAGTCAACAGCCATTAGTAACGGTAGTGGTCGGGCTTGTACGGCCCGTCAACCGGAACACCAAGGTATTCGGCCTGATCCTGAGACAGCTTGGTGAGCTTCACACCCAGCTGGTCAAGGTGCAGGCGAGCAACCTGCTCATCGAGGTGCTTGGGAAGCACGTACACCTTGTTCTCATAGTTGTCCAGATTCTCCGCGAGCTCGATCTGCGCGATCACCTGGTTCGTAAAGCTCGCGCTCATCACGAAGCTCGGGTGACCGGTCGCGCAGCCAAGGTTCAGCAGACGACCCTCAGCGAGGACCAGGATGCTCTTCTCAAGGCTCTTGAACTCGAACTCATCGAACTGCGGCTTGATGTTGATCCGCTCAACATCAGGGTCACGCTCCAGCTTCTCCATCTGGATCTCGTTGTCGAAGTGGCCGATGTTGCCCACGATCGCCTTGTTCTTCATCCGCTTCATGTGATCGAGCGTGATGATGTCCTTGTTGCCCGTCGTGGTGATGAAGATGTCCGCAGTGTCAATCACGTCCTCGAGCGTCTTCACCTCGTGGCCTTCCATCGCCGCCTGGAGCGCACAGATCGGATCGATCTCAGTCACGATCACGCGGCAGCCCTGACCCTTGAGCGACTGCACACAGCCCTTGCCCACGTCGCCGTAGCCGCACACGACCGCGACCTTGCCAGAGAGCATCACATCGCTCGCGCGGTTCAGCCCGTCGATCAGCGAGTGGCGACAGCCGTACACGTTGTCAAACTTGCTCTTGGTGACCGAGTCGTTCACATTGATCGCCGGGAACGGCAGCACGCCCTGCTCCGCCATCTGGTACAGGCGGTGCACACCGGTCGTCGTCTCTTCCGACACACCCTTGACCGCCGGGGTCACTTCCTTGAACCAGCCGGGGTTCGAGTCGATCGTCGAGCGGATCGTGTTGAGGATGTGGCGGTACTCCTCGGGGTCCTTGCCCTCGTTGAACTCCGGGACCTTGCCCTCGTTCTCGAACTGCATGCCGCGGATCAGCAGCAGCGTCGCGTCGCCACCGTCATCCACGATCTGATCCGGGCCCGATCCGTCCGGCCAGGTCAGCGCCTGCTTCGTGCACCACCAGTACTCAGCCAGCGTCTCGCCCTTCCAGGCGAACACGGGCGTGCCCTTGGGCGACTCGGGGGTGCCCCCGGTCTCCGGGCGACCAACCACGACCGCCGACGCCGCAGAATCCTGCGTCGAGAAGATGTTGCACGAGCACCAGCGCACATCAGCGCCAAGCTCGGTCAGCGTCTCGATCAGCACCGCCGTCTGCACCGTCATGTGCAGCGAGCCCATGATCTTGAAGCCCTTGAGCGGCTTCTTGCTGCCGTACTGCTCACGAAGCGCCATCAGGCCCGGCATCTCGTGCTCGGCCAGGCGCAGCTCCTTGCGCCCAAGCTCGGCGAGCGAGAGATCCCGCACCTTAAACTGGATCCCGTTGATTTCTTCGACCTGGAGTCCGTTCGCTGTTGCGACTGCTGTCATTGTCAATCCCTTTCATCGCGGGAATCATGTCCCGTATTCCGTGTTTCCGGTTTCCTGTTACCAGTTTCTGTTACCAGTGAAAAGTTCAGTTCAAATGTGCGCCACCGCCGCAAACAGCGATGGGCCCGTTGCCTCCACCCCGGGGCGGAGCTTATGTGTTCGTACCGCGCGAAAGCCCGCCTCAAGGAACAGCGCCTCACGCTCGTCATCGTCAAAGCCCAGATGGATGTGCCCCATCGCGTGCTTGTATTCCATCCGATCATGCTCGCACATGTCCACAACCAGCAGCATCCCGCCCCCGTTGTCCCGCCGAAGAACGCGCCGCGCCTCACGCAACGCATGCAGCGGGTCCTTGATGTGATGGAGCACCAGCACGCATGCCGCGGCATCCACACTCGCGTCTTCGATCGGCAGCCGAGTCAGATCACCCTCGAGGAAATCAATCCGCTCCTCAGATCCACCATGCTCAAGCAAACGCGAGCGGGCGGCATCAAGCATCTCCGGCGAACGATCCACCGCGATCACATGCTGAACCCACGGCGAAAGCAACTCCGTCGCGTTCCCCGTCCCGCAACCAAGGTCCGCGATCACCCAATCCGGGTTCACAAACCCCAGCAGCGCATGCTCCGTAAACCCATTGCCAAACAACTCACCGCGAATGTCGTCCCACGCGCCGGCCACTCGCCCGAAGTACGCCTCAGAATGCGTCATCCGCTCCGCAAGCACCGCCGTCAAACGCCGATCATCCTCGGCAAGCGTCGCATCGTCACCCAGCTGGTTCCGGATCGTCACCCACAGCGTGCGATGCTGACGCGGCAAATCATCAATCACCACGCGGTAATACGAGGCCGGCCCAGCAGACCGCTTGAACACCCACCCGCCGTCACTCAGCACACGAAGATGACGTGACCCCGAAGACTGCGGGATCTGCAACACCTTCACAAGCTCACCCACAGACAGCTCGTGCTGTTCGAGCACCCGCAGCATCCGCAAGCGCACACCATCACCGAGCTGCGAGAGCAACTCGACCGTGCTTTGACTACTCAGAGTTGGAGGTGACGATTCGCTCATATCCTATCATCCGGAAATACGGATATAGGTTATCGCGTCGCCATGCAGCGGTCAACTCATCCGCTCAAAACTCGGGCTCAAGCGCCAGCGAAGGCCCTGGGATCATCCCCAGATCACGCAAGCGGGCCGAAATCGCCGCATCATCGCGATCAAACCACAACGCGTAACGGAGATTGCGGATCTCCAGATCTTGATTGCCAATCGCACGCCCGAAATCCGCCATCGCCATGTACGGCTCAGCCGAAAGCCCCCGGTAGTTCACGATCGCGAGCTCATACGCTTCCTTCGCCTCATCCAGAAGCCCGGCCTCCTGCGCAAAACGCCCCATTCGAAGGTACCCAGACCCGTCCGGCCCCTCCTCGGCCGTCTGTCGCAGCAGCGTCATCAGCTGGTCCTGCTCACCAACAGCAACATACGCCTGCGCCAGCGCTTCCAGATACTCGATATTCCCCGGCTCCAGATCATGCGCAACCCGAAGATGACCAACCGCCTGCTCATACAGACCGAGCTTCATCTCCACCTGACCGAGGCGATACTCCGCCAACGAACTCTGCGGGCGTCGCTCCACATACTCGCTCCAAAGCGCGTACGCCTCATCCCAGTCACCCTCATCCTCAGCCACCGCGGCACGGATATGCAAATCGTTCAGCGCCAATGTCTTCTTCACCTTGCCGGCCGTGTTACAACCTCCAAGCCCCATCGCAGCGCTCATCGTGAGCATCAGAACCATCGCGCCAAATTGCTTCATGCCTATGACCTCCATGCCCCGTTCTTCGGGGATACACGATCCTAGCGTCCTCTCGCCCGACATACCATGCCTCATGCGCCGAACCGTTGTGCTCCTCCACACCCGCCCGGGCCAGCCAGACCATTTCGACTGGCTGATCGATCAGCCCGAACACACCCATGAGCACCGCCTCATTACGTTCCGCACACCACTCAGGCCAGACCAGCAACCCAGCTTCGACGCCGAAAAAGCCCCCGATCACCGGGCGTTCTACCTCGATTACGAGGGGCCTCTCTCCCAGGACCGAGGCGAAGTGTCCCGAGTCGCGCAGGGCACCGTCCTCGGGTGGCACATGAGCAGCAACGCCATCCACGCCACCGTGATCTGGGGCGAGTCCACCATCACATACCATGCCTCACATCTGGGGGCGTCCTGGCGCTTCACACGCCACGACTAGACGCGGCACGACGCTTCTGGTAGTCTGAACCCAGTCAACCAAGCGAAGGAGCCCAGAATGAGGGGACCGATCCGACATCCACTCCCGCCGGGATACTCAGGCCCACCGCCAACCCCGCCGGAAGACGAGAAGCCCGACGCAAAGGAAGCGGAATCGTCCCTCGACGATACCCTCCCCCTCGATCTCGCGCCAGAGGCCATGCAATCAAAGAAGCCAGTCACCGAGACGCCCTCAAAAATCAGGACCTTCGAGCAAAAACTCGGCGGCGGCAAGCACGAGGACAACTGGAACCGGACCCCCAACGCCACAGGCACAGGGGCCATCCACGTCAAAAGCTTCCACTGCAAGCTCACCGGCGACTCCCTCGACTTCCTCGATCAGCAGATCAACGAATGGCTCGACGCACACCCACAATATGAGGTCAAGTTCGTCACCACCTCCATCGGAACGTGGACAGGCAAACTCAAAGAGCCGAACCTGATCGTCAACGTCTGGGTCTGATCCCGTGATCCCGCCGCGACCAACACTGACCAAAAAAACCACAGCACTCCTCGCCATGCTGTGCTGCGCCATCGTCGCACTCGCTGCCAATCCAACCGCCCCCACGGATCAACCGCCGGCGCTCCAACGCCCGGATTTCACTGCGCTCCAGCAAGGCATCGTCACAAGGGTCCTCGACGAGGACACCGTCCTGATCCGGATCGGGGAGAAACACGAGCGCTACGACCTGCTCGGCCTCGCCCCCTTGACACAAAGAGAATCCGCGGCCAAGGCAGACCTCGCCGACGCGCTCAGGCGCATCATGCTCAACGAGACCGTGCTCATCCAGCACGACCCAGGCGCACAAACCGCCCACGCGAACCGACACCACGCCTACTTCTACCGCCACCCGGACCACCTCCCCATCAACCTCGAACTCATCCGCCAGGGCTACGCACGCTTCTCACAGACGCGAATGACTATCCACACAGCGGTCTTCAGCCACTACGAGGCCAGGGCACGCGATCTCGAACGAGGCATCTGGTCATCAAGCCCGCCCGAGCCCCCCATATCCCCAGACCAAAGCCCACGCACCGCGCCTGATCCGGATCCGAATCCGACCACCGACCCGGATCCCGAGCAGGCAATCCCCGAACGGGTCTTCGTCACAAAGTACGGCACAAAGTACCACCGCGAGGGCTGCACCCACCTCACCCCGAGCGCCCGCCCCGTTCAGCGCGACGAGATCGACGCGACACACAAGCCCTGCAAGACCTGCAAGCCGGACACGCCCTGACCTCGGCCTCTCCACGCCCGGTCCAATCACCGCCAACTTTCCACCGTCCGACCCCCGATCGCCGATAGATCGATCATGTGTGGAATCGCTGCAGTCTTCAATCTCGCCAACCCCGACCTCGACATCGACGCCGCCGTCGTGGAGCGCATGCGCGACCGCCTCACGCACCGAGGCCCCGATGACGCGGGGATGTGGAGCGGCAGCGGCGCCCGCATCGCACACCGACGCCTGCGCGTCATCGACCCGACCCCCGCCGGGCATCAGCCGATGACCTCGCCCGACGGGCGCTACGTGCTCGCGTACAACGGCGAGCTCTACAACGACCACGATCTCCGGATCGAACTCGCATCGCTCGGCGTCACGTTCCGAACCAGCTGCGACACCGAGACGCTCCTCCAGGCACTCATCGCGTGGGGGGCGGAGGCCGCAAACAAGCTCCGGGGGATGTACGCGTTCGTGTTCATGGATACCCAGACGAACCGGGTACTGATCGCACGCGACCCGATGGGCATCAAGCCGCTCTACTACGCGATGATCAACGCCGGCGATGGCGACCAGCTCGCGATCGCCTCCGAGATCCCCGCCATCCTCGAGCACCCCGCAGTCCCGCGAACGCCGGACCCCGTCACGCTCAGCGCCTACCTCTCCTCAATCCGAACCACACTCGGCCCGCGGACCATGTTCGCATCGATCAGCACGCTCGAGCCCGGTGAGCAGATCTCGATCGACCTGAACAACCCCGCACAATCCCAGTCGATCAACTGGTGGGACGCCCCGGCCCGCACCCCGACGCAGGGCATCCGCCAGACCATCGAGGACAGCATCCACCGCCACCTCCGCACCGACGTGCCCATGTGCGCCCTGCTCTCGGGCGGACTCGACTCCGCCATTACCACAACACTCGCGATGCGCTCCCGCGGAGCGCTGCACACCTACTGCGCCGGGGCACGCACCGAGGGATTCAACGACGACTTCGGGTTCGCCCAGCAGGTCGCATCGCAGCTCGGCACAACCCATCACGAGATCGAGGTGTCACAGGAGCGGTTCGCCGAGCAGCTCCCATACCTCGTGCGCCAGCTCGGCAACCCGATGAGCACACCCAACGAAGTCGCGATCCACGAGGTCGCACTGGCGCTCCGCGCACGCGGACACATCGTCACCATCTCGGGAGAGGGGGCCGACGAGCTCTTCGGCGGCTACGCACCCATCATGCACCAATGCGTCGCCCACGTGCAGCAGCTCGATGACCCTGCCATCGATCCCGACGGCGGGCTCATGCACCTCCGCGCGAACGCATGGATCACTGACGAACTCAAGCCCGCCGTGCTCAACCCCGTGCGACTCGCAGAGGCCGACAACGACGCCCATCTCCGCGCCTACTACACAAACACCTTCAACCGCCTCCACGAGCAATCACCCGCAGACTCTCCGCTCCAGGCACACCTCCGCTTTCAACGTCGCCTGAACCTGCCCAACCTCCTCCAGCGACTCGACACGGCAACCATGCTCGCGGGCGTCGAGGGCAGAACGCCCTTCGCGGATATCGAAGTCGCGATCGCGGCAGAGGCCCTGCCGATGAGCCGCAAATACGCCTTCGACGAGAAGAACCCACAAACGAAGATCGCACTCAGAGAGGCATTCGCAAGCGACATCGACCGAGCCGTTCTCCAACGCCCCAAGGCGAGCTTCCCCCTCCCATTCCAGCACTGGCTCGCGCCGTTCGCGAATCTCGTCTTCGAGTCCCCATTCGCACGCCAGTACTTCAGCACCCAGGCCATCGGGCTCGTCGCGGCCAACTCCAACAAGTACTGGCACATGGCGTGGCCGATGATCAACCTGACACTCTGGGGGCACGAGTGGGTCATGAACGAGCGCGTCGAGAGCGACCGACTCAGCCGCGAACCCCTCTCATGCTGATCAAAGCGGTCCTCATCCACTACCTGATCTTCAGCATCGTCAGCGCACTCATGCACTACGCCGACAAGAGACGCGCCGCGAGGGGCGCACGCCGGATTCCGGAACGCTCACTCCACTCCATGGAGATGGTCGGCGGCTGGCCCGGCGCCCTCCTCGCCACGCGCATGATCCATCACAAAACCAGCAAGCCCCGCTACATGTGGAAGCTCTACGCCATCGCCGCGATGCACGGCATCGGCTGGATGCTGCTGTTCTGGTTCGCGACCCGGCCCTGATCAGGCGCTCCGCCGATGGCGGATCTGCTCTCGTTGCACGCGCATCGCAACCTGCTCGAGCACCCGCCGCTGCGGGGCGTGCATGTTCCCGATGCCCGGATGGACGATCAGCGTACCAACCTTGCACGTCGAACCGCGAAGATCGATCGAGTGACGTACCTCGACAACCAGATCAAGTGATGACTCCTCAAGATCGAAACGCAGAACGATCCGCTCGAACCGGTCGAGCTGCATCTTCTTGATGCCATACATCAGAAGACCCAGGCCGTTCGCCGTCAGATCGACCAACCGACCAATCGCGTGGGGCTTCTCAACCTGCACATCACGGATCACATCCACCCACTCGATATCGCGCGGCTCCTGTCCGTCCTCATCCTTGGGGATCAGACTGACATTCCGCCGCGCGGCGACCAGGTCGGTGTAGTACATCTGCGCATACTCGCGTTCCTGATCGCTCTCAACCGCCTCATCATCACAGCGGTCAACAAACCACATGTGAACAGGGATCTCGTCTCCGCTGGCGGTGATCGAGGAGCGGAAGGCCGACCGCCGATCACCACTCCGCAGCAGCTGCGGCGAACTCAGACGAAGCGACTGAACCGCCCGATCATCGTTCAGCTTGGCAACCTTGTACACGTCGGCGACCTTCGCCTCGAACACGATCGTGGTATCGCGGAACTTCACGAAGGCCTCGACACGAGTCCCGAGCGTGAAACGCACGTCACGACCGATGATCTGGAGCTGCTCGATCGAAATACCCTCGCCATCCCATTTGAGCAGCCGCCCTTGCGCCAGCGGATCCTGGCCCGAATACCCGAGCCGCACAATGCCAACCGTCGCGTTCCGGTCGATCGCATCGCGGAGCATCTGCTCCAGCTCACGCCTGGAATCAGCGGGTTCCGGTTCGGAGTTCTTCTTGGGCTTCTTCGAGAACATGCTACAGCCCTATCGGTTAATTCACCCTAATCCTCAGCCCGAGCTCAAAAGCTGAACCAGAGAACCGCAAACCCATAGCAAATTTTCGCCACCAGTCAGCATATATCGGACGTTTCAATCGTCACGATCCTCATACTGCCGATCGATCCAGACGATCGCGCGCTTGAACTCACGCAGCGCCTTCGCGCCCGAAGGCAGCTGATGACCCATCCCGCTGAGCACACGCAGCTGCGCCGCCCCGCCCGCCGAAAGGAAATCCCGCCGAGCATCGTTGTACGTGCGGCGCTGCGGATCGCGCGCCCCCGTAAGCAGATAAAACGGCGCCGGCGGCGTCTCGCCCGATGCGATCTGCGCCTCGTAATGCCCGCACACCGCAACGACACCCATAAACAGCTCCGCACGTGTCTGACCAAGCACCAGCGCGATGTTCGCACCCTGCGAGAACCCCACGAGGACCACCCGCGCAGGATCGGCGCCGTGCGCCTCCGCGGCCCAGCCGATCAGGTGCTCAACGAACCACTCAGACTCATCGCGGTACGTCCACGCATACCCCCCGCCCGAGGGTCGCAGCGCATCAGGGCACACAAGGATCATCCCCGCATCCTCGGCCGTATCGCGCAGCGCCTCGAACATCGACGCGCCATCCATGCCCGTGCCGTGCAGCGCAATGATCAGGCCGCGCTGTCGCTTGTCGCCTTCCTCATCGGGCACGTACACAAGCGGCTCATGCCGCAACGCCTCCGCCTTGAACTCGTCAAGCCGCTCGCTCGCGTTCGCACGCACCCGCGCAAGCACGCGCTCAAACGCCTCGAGCTCGCGTAGCCCGTCCAGCCCGGTGTGCTGTTCAAACGAACGCACCCCGCTGAAACCCAGCTCGGCGCACCGCTCTAGGTATCCGATCGCCTCATCGTTCCGACCAAGCCGCGCCAGCGCCGCCCCGCCCTGAAAATGCCACCACGACGACTCAGGGTAACTCTCGAGAATATCCCGCGCGGCCCGGTACGCCAGCTCGTACCGCCCATCGGCGTACGCCCGGTCATACCGATCGGAGAGCGCCTGGATACTCTGGGCACCGGCCGGAGCGCAGATCAGAACGAGCACGATGAGCATGAATCGAAGCATGCGACCAGCGTACCACATCCGATCACCCAGCCCGCGCCCGAATCAGCTCCGGCAGCCCCCTCGCAACCGATTCCCCGAGGTTGCGCAACGCGTGTTCAAAGTTCGCCAGGAACTGCGTCTCCGGCGCCGGGTGGTCGTAATGGTCCGTGATCGCCCGAACCGCCACAACCGGCACCCCCGAGAGGTTTGCCGTCCAGACGATCGACGCGGTCTCCATGTCCTTGACCGTGATCCCCTTCTCATCAAAGAACGCCAGTTCCCAATCCAGCGTGTCCAGCGCGTTGCCCGTCGAGATGCTGGCGATCTCCGCACCGAACGCGCGAGCGAGGTGCGGGCTCGCGTGGAGTTCCTCCGGGCCGTGCGCATACTCCGCGAACTCGGGCAGCGGAATCCGCCGATCATGATGGAACGCACGGTCGATCATGAAGACCTGCCCGACGCGCGTCCGCCCTGATCGACCGCCCGCCGCACCAGCCACAACGATCTCGCTGGGGTCGAGCTTCTCAACGATCAGGCTGGTCGCAAGCGTTGCAGGCGTGGTCCCAATGAGATCCGCGCCGGTCCTCGGGTCGCGCCCGTTCGTCACCAGCTTCACCGAGCTCCCGTCCACCTCGCCCTCCCAGAGGCGGGGCGGCAGGCACTCGGGCCACGGCGCAGCCGCCGGCACAAGCCCGAGCGGCCCGATGATCGCATCCCCCTCGCCCTGCATCGCGCACAGGATTACCACTGATCGACTGTCCTGGTTCATGCCCGGACAGTAGCGGCACGCATGCAGGATTGCACACCAAGCCGTTGGTGCGTCTCAACGCATCGCATCTGAACAGTTCCGTCGGCTGATGGGGCAGACTACGCATTCAGACCATCATCATGTCCGATACATCAAGAATCACTGAATTCGGGGGTGTTTGTGAAACAATCCGAGGGCGGACGCGAATACTCGGGTGAGCCGCTCGGCTCATCTCGTGATCTGGGGTGTTCGGTGCGTTTTTCCCAAACCCTTTCGTCACTCAGGAGGAGCATACAAGATGAATACCAAAGTTACGGCTATCGCTGCGCTCACATTGATCGCGGGCGGTGCTGCCGCCGCGCCTGTGCTCTCGAACCAGCTGGATCGCAGCGGGTACGAGATCTACAACGCCCACGCCCAGACCATGCGTGGGGCGGGTCCGTTTACGTTCTACTCGGATCTCGAGACCGGGCCGGATGGCTACGTCGCGTTCGATGACACCGAGGTGAACTCGAACGGCGAGCTCGAGGTCGCGGGGGTTGCGGACTACACGTCGGTGAGCAGCGGCGACTTCGGGCTGGACCAGTTCGTGTTTGTAGGCGGTCTTGATCAGGCCGGCGGTGTGATGTTCTTTGATTTCTTCTCCAGCGCGGGGGATTTCATTGATGGGTTCGGCGTGCAGCTGGACGAGGCGGGGTCGTTTATCTGGACGATTGATCTGTCTGAGACCATGGACATCGCGAGCGATGGGCTTGTGCGGATGAGCATCGATGATGAGGATCTGGCCGGGGCCGGCTCTATGGCTGCGGGGCGTTGGTTCCTTGGGAACAACGGCGCGACGGTCGGTGATGCCGGGCTGGCCGAGGGTGATCCTGACTTCAACTTTGCGTTTGAGCTCAACAGCAACGTGCCCGCTCCTGGGTCGTTGGCTGTGCTTGGGCTTGGTGCGCTCGGTGCATCGCGGCGTCGGCGCTGATTGATTGCTTTCGGATCGAGTTTTTTGATACGAACTCAGTAGTCGGTATACCCAGCCGACGACATTCGCCACCCTGCCTGACCGGGCGGGGTGGTTTTTTGGTTGGCGCGCATTGCACCCCGGGCGATTGTGCCCGGGGTGCCCTGATGGCGATTTTGATGTTGTGTGCCGGGTGTTGCTCCCGGGTTGGTTCAGGTCAGCACTTGCATGACTTGCAGAACTGGTTCACTTCATCGCGAGCCTGTTCCTTGGTCTTGCCGTAGCGTTCCTGGATTTTGCCTTCGAGCTGTTCGGCGCGGCCGTTGACGGTGTCGAGGTCGTCATCGGTCAGCTTGCCCCATTTCTCTTTGGCTTTGCCCTTGAACTGTTTCCAGTTTCCTTCGAGTTGGTCGCGGTTCATATCGTTTCTCCTTTTGTGAATCATGTTGTCCGACGTTGGACATGCAGGAGTATCGATTGGCGGCTGTGCGCCTCGGTGAAACTGGAGTGAATCACGCTTTATCTGGGCAGGTTTTTTGTTCGATCGGGCTGCGTCTGCGTTCCTGTGTGGTCGTTTCGGTTTCAGCTTTCCGCGTTCCCCCTGTTCGGGGCGGCATTCTCTGAGGACGGTGTTGATGGCTTTGCGCCTTGTTTCGAGCAGGCGGGCGTTTGCCGCGTGGTGGCGGGTGGCGGCGACGAGGGCGCGGCGGTGTGCTTCGGGGTTTGTGGGTGCTTGCGGGCGTGGCTCGGTGGTGCAGGTGCGGTTGAGTTCGGAGACGTGCGCGGCTTCTCTGATGAGATCGCTGGCGGCGGCGAGTGCCTGGGTGTAAAGCTGGTCGCGGATGGTCTCGCGCCGGGCGTTGTTGATGGCCGCGCTGTCGGCGATGGCCTGCTTGAACTCGGCTGATTCGGTGATGTTGCGGAGCTGGGCGAGTGAGATGTCGTGGAGTTGGCAGATCCTGGTGGGGGTGAAGTCGGGATTGAGCAGGTCGTCTAAGAAGCCGCTGGCCATCAGGGATCGGCCATCAGGGGGGAAGGGGGCATGAAGAGGAAGTTTCTCTCCATCGGCTGGTGCGGGATTGTGCCCTGTGTTCTCGTTGGCTGAGAAGACCGGGTGGGGCGTGAGGGTG
This sequence comes from Phycisphaerales bacterium, assembly GCA_017642965.1. GTDB lineage: Bacteria > Planctomycetota > Phycisphaerae > Phycisphaerales > UBA1924 > UBA1924. The sequence goes on along the minus strand of JAEPOJ010000003.1, from coordinate 1,212 downwards.
AGCTTGCTGGTTGTGGTGATGGTGGACATGGTGCGCCCCTTTCCTCGAGGTAGGTGATGACTGGGGGCGCTGGAATATCTACGGGGGTGTTTGGTAATTATAAGGGTGTGGAGGCGGGGATGCAAGGGGGAAGTTTGCAGTGACGTGATTTGGCGCACAGATGTGGAGATGTGGGTTGGGGAGGAGTTGGTTGGGCAGTGGCCTTGGCTGGGGGTGATGGTGCACGGAGTGTCGAAATTTGGCGAAAAATGCGGTTGTGAGCTGGCAAAATCCCCAGATATGGGTAGGGTAGACTGCGTTGGTTCGGCCTGGATGGGCCGCAGTTTATTACAGAATCGAGGAGAGCAGATGGGTTTGCGTTGTGTTGCTTTGGGCGTTGTGCTTGCGGGCGGGAGTGCCGCGTTTGGTGGGGATGTGTTCCTGCTCGACTTCGAGTCGGCGAGCGGGTACTCGACATCGGTCACCGAGTTTACTGATGGGAGTACCGATTACTTCATGCGGACCGACGGGAGTCATCTCAACTCGGGCACGGAGTATTTCGGGGCTGATGGGTCGTACTTTGCTGGCCAGGACATGGATAGCGAGCCGGGCATCGGGCTGCCGGTGTATCTGACGACGGACACGTTCAGCATCGACGGGTACACCGACCTGATGTTCGCGATCGATCTGGCGGAAGACGACGCGTTTAACGGCGATGAGGATTGGGATGCGGGCGATTCGGTGGTCATCGAGTATCAGCTTGATGGCGGTGCGTGGACCGAGTTCTTCCGTGTTGAGAATGATGGGTCGACCTTTAACTCTGCCGCGTTTGTGGATGGTGTTGAGGTGACTGATACGTTCCAGTCGTTCAGTGCTGATCTTTCTGCGTTGTCGGGGAGCACGCTGGCGCTTCGGATGGTGTGGGATCTGAACGCGGGTGATGAGGATCTCGCGGTGGACAACCTTCGGATCAGCGGGAATCTTGCGGTCGTGCCGTTGCCGCCTGCTGCGTGGGGCGGGCTTGGGATGCTTGGGCTGATGGCCGGGCTTCGTAAGCGGCTTGGCTGAGCGCTGTGTATGGGTGTCTTGCCCCGCCTTGTGGCGGGGTTTTTTGTTTTTGGGGGGTTGCGAGATATGGGGGGAGCAAGACCCTCTCCGTCTCCGCTGGGGCGGAGACACCTCCCCCGTTCCGCCGTTGGCGGATCTGCGAGAGACGGGGGAGGCTGCTGAGAC
>JAEPOJ010000039.1 GCA_017642965.1 Phycisphaerales bacterium | reverse complement strand
CGCCCCGGGCATGGCCCGGGGCGTCTTCTTTTTTGAAACTGACGTTGTCGCTGCGGGTCGTGTGCGCATCGGCAACGGAGTGCAACTCATGACAGATTGGAGACTTGAGCTTGTGGAATCTACCCAGCTTCACAAATTCAGCGCGTGAAAGAAATTACCACCGAATTGTGTGTGATGGCTATTGACTGATGAGTGAGAATCACTAGACTCAGGGTGTTGGGGAGATTCCCCCGACGGAAGAGAGCAGAGAGACAGGGGTAAACGGTGATTCACCGTGCATTGCTTCCGGGTAGAAGCTTGCGAATCGAATCCCTTCACACATGCGATCTTTTGTCGGACCTTCCCGTTGACCTTTTGGGTATACCTGTCAGCGTGCGGAGCGCTGACAACTACTGAGTTAAAGAAAGAGAGAATCAAAATGAACAAGATCGCACTCGCAACCGTCGCAGCACTCGCTGGCTCGGCAATGGCTGGCAACACCCTCAACATCGACGTCTCCGGCGTGAACAGCTGGGGCTTCCAGGGTGACGCACAGAACGAGTTCATCAACGTCTTCGTCGGCGCTGGCGCAACCATTACCAGCATCGCTTGGGACGTCAACCTCACCACCATCGTCCCCAGCTGGGCTGACGAGAACACCATGACCTTCAACGGTTCGCAGTCGATCAACGTCGCTGCTGGTGACGCGTTCACCGTTTCGAACGCTAACTACGCTGGCTCGACCGGCTCCTCGATCGTCCTCGACGGTTCGGGCATGCTCTCCATCGAGTTCCACGAAGTCGGCTTCGACGACATCGCTGGTGGCGTTGACTCGTTCTACAACCAGGGTTCGCTGACCATCGGTTACGTCCCCACCCCCGGCTCGCTGGCTGTTCTCGGCCTCGGCGGTCTGGTCGCTGGTCGTCGTCGCCGCTAATCGCTGCGAAACGACCGGTATGATCCGTCCGATCTGATCGGGCGTGCATCAACCACACTATCAAGACCCCTCAGGTTCGCCTGGGGGGTCTTCGTTTTTGCAGACGACGGTTGGGTCACGCTGCAGTCGACATTGAATACGCCCGCAGGAACCGCGGGCGTTGTTCGTGTGGTCTGGGATACCGTTGTCAGCTGTTCGAGTTGAGCCCAACGGGCTGTGGTCTGAGTGCGTGTGCCGGGGCCTGGACGGTGATGCCCAGGGGGATGCGCTTGCCGCCGGAGTCGGTTGGCGGCATACCTTCCTCGTCAATGTGTCGCTGAATGGCCATGACGCCCTCGATGAGCATCTCGGGGCGTGGCGGGCAGCCCGGGACGTAGACGTCGACGGGGATGAACTGATCGACGCCCTGGACGGTGGCGTAGGTGTCGAAGACGCCGCCGGTCGAGGCACAGGCCCCCATGGAGATAACCCACTTGGGCTCTGGCATCTGCTCGTAGATTCGCTGGAGGACGGGGAGCATCTTCACGCTCACGCGCCCGGCGACGATCATGAGATCGGCCTGGCGGGGCGAGAAGCGCATGACCTCGGCGCCGAAGCGGGCGAGGTCGTAGCGGGAGGACGCGGTGGCCATGAGCTCGATGCCGCAGCACGCGGTGGCGAAGGGCATTGGCCAGAGACTGGAACGGCGTGCCCAGTTGACGACACGGCGCAGCTGCGTCGTGAGGACGTTGTCGGTGGTGATGGCGCCTTCGAGTCCCATGTGTTGCTCCGGTCCGGGGTCGATGTGCACGCGATATGCGCGTTCTCCCCGAGTATACGCGTGTTTTCGTGTGTGTGTAGGCGCCAGATGCGATCAGGCGGCGGATTCGTCTGCCGAATCGCCGGTGGCGTCGAGTTCGCTCATGGAATCGATGATGTCCGTGGGCCAGTCGGCGCTCTCGATGAGCTCGAGTGCCTTCTCGTGCTCGTCGAAGCGGAAGACGCAGAGCGTGTGAGGCGAGACCTTAGAGGAGGGCACGAAGTAGCAGTAGCGGACGTTGATGCGGTTGTCGGCCATGAGGACGGTGAGGTCACGCACAACGCCCGGGCGGTCCTCGACGCTCACGCCGACGACCGGTGCTTCAACGACCGGACCCACGCCCGCGTCGACCATGGACTCGCAGACCGCGCGGAGGGTCTCCTCCGGGTGCCCGAGCAGGCGGGCGCAGCCGCGGTCGAGGTGCTCGGTGGTGGAGATCGAAACGATCTCGACACCCGCGGCGTGCGCGGCATCCAAGAGCCCGGCGAGTTCGCCCGGTCGCTGCTGGAGATAGATCGAAAACTCGGTGAGTTGGATGTAGTTCATGGGGACGGGAAGCATAGGCAGAAACCCGGTTTGGGTCGCTGATGACGGGCAAAGGATTGGTTCAGGAGGATGCGGGCTCGCCCGGTGATCGGGGGCGGAGATCGGCGAGCGACTTGCCCGTACACGACCCGACCGATGCATCGAGAATGGACTCTGGAAGCAGGTCGTCTGCGCGGCTCACGCGGAAGGCGTCGAGGGCGTGGGTGCTCTTGAGGATCTCGTCGAGCGGCATCTGCTCCGCGGGGCGAGCGGGTGTCCAGGCGGGGTCCCTGTCGCCCTCCTCGACCTTGTGGATGAACCCACCCCGGTGGAGTACTGCGATGACCTCGGTGGCTTGTGCGGAGCGGAGGGCGGTCATCTCGGCGACCTGATCAGCGGTGACGGGCTTGCCCTTCTCGAAGCCCTCCTGAATCGCGTGAGCCACGCTGATTGCGACGAGGGGGTCCATGAGCGGCAGCGACGAGTCGTCGCCACCCGAGGACGGGTTGAGCTTGGACTGGACGAGGCGGTGGAAGTTCTGGAGCGCGTAGCTTGCCTGGACCCCGAAGAGGACGATCAGCCAGGTGAGGTAAATCCAGAGGAGGAAGAGCGGGAGGATGGCGATGGAGCCGTAGAACTTGGAGTAGGTGGTGGTGTAGCGGAGGTAGGTGGTGAATCCGAGCTTGCCCAGCTCCCAGAGGACGGCGGCGAAGAAGGCGCCCGCGAGAGCGGTGCGGAACTTGATGCGCGTGTTGGGGATGGTGGTATAGGCGCCGAGGAGGAGGATGGTTGAGATGAGGACGGAGACGCCGTAGCCGGCCATCATGGCGCCGACGATGGAGTCCTGCCCGGCGATGGAGACAACCCACTGGGTGAAGGCGTCGCCGGCGAGGAAGGTGGCGGCGAGCATGAGCGAGCCGGCGGTGAGGATGGTCCAGTAGAGCATGAGGCGTCGCAGCCACGGGCGTCCGCCGGGTGCGCCGCAGAGCTGGTTGAAGGACTTCTCGATCTCGATGAGCATGGACATGGCCGCGTAGAGCAGCACGAGCCCGGAGGTGAGTGCGATCCAGCCGGTGGGCACGTTTCGGATCGAGGTGTTGACGCGGTTGATGAGGTCGGTGATGACTTCTTCAAGGTCGGTGCCAGCGAATGGGTCGCTGAGCTTCTCTGTTTCTGTTGCCTTGGTTTCTTCCTTGGCTGCGTCCTCGATGGTCTCCATGACCTCGTCGGGCGAGAGCTCGCCGGTGACGAGCTGCGAGTCTGGTGCCGCGGGATCGATGGTGGAGATCTGTGACACGCCGGCGAAGTCGAGCACGCGTCGCACGCCGGACTCGACCTGCTCTTCGGAGACGATAGAGCCGAAGATGAGCAGGCCGATGGCCATGACGGGGATGATCGAGAAGATGGTGCGGAACGCGAGTGCGGCGGCCATGCGTGGCAGCTGCGACTTGTAGAGCCCGATGATGCCGATTTTGGTGACCGTGTAGATGCGCTCGAACTCGGCTCGCCAGTCGCGGACCTGCTTCTCGATGTTGCTCGAGGGCTCGGGCGTGCTGTCCGGGTTGGGGGTTGCTTCTTCGGGCATGATGGGCGATCGCGATGGGCGGCTCAAAAGACGCGGCGTGCCCGGATGGTCTTGATCGGGTTATTCGGCGTCTTCGCGTGGTGGCTTGGGCGAAGTTTGGCGATCCGGTGCGGGTTTCGTGGCCCGGTTGATCGCGTTCTTCAGCTTCCGCTTTCGGATTTGTGCGCTGGACGTTCCGGCATCGGGGGCGACGTAGGGTTGCTTGCGCTCGGGCTGCGTCTGTTTCTGGCGTGCGCGGGACCGTCGGGAGCCGCTGGAGCTGCCGGTTTCTGATTTCTTCTTGTCCGCTCGTTGGTCGGCGGCGGCTCGTTTGAGGGCGCGGATCTCTTCGCGTGTGAGCTCGCGCCATTGTCCGCGGGCGAGCCCTTTGAGCTTGACGGGGCCCATGCCGACGCGTTCGAGTTTTTTGACCGGGTACCCCACTGCCGCGAGCATGCGTCGGACCTGGCGGTTGCGCCCTTCGCGGAGTGTGAGCTCGACGATGGTCTTGTCTCGCTCGCGTGCGATGAGGGCGATCTCGACGTGGGCGGTGCGGGCGGCACCTTCGGTGCGTCCGGCTTTGCGCTGGGCGAGGTAGATGCCTCGTTCGAGCTCCTTGATGGCGTCCTCGTCCAGTGAGCCCTTGACGGCGACGCGGTAGGTCTTGGGGACGCCGTATCGCGGGTGGGTGAGTCGGTTGGCGAGCTCGCCGTCGTTGGTGAGTAGGATGAGCCCGACGGTGTCGTAGTCGAGGCGTCCGACGGGGAAGAGGCGGGGTGCTGCGGGGTGATCGACGAGCTCGGTGACAGTGCGCCGATCGGCCCCGGGCTCGTCCTTGGCGGTCGAGAGGGTGCGGGGCGGCTTGTTGAGCATGACGTAGATCTTGCGATCGGGCTGCGGGAGTACCTTGCCGGCGACGACGATGCGGTCTTCCTCGGGGTCGACCCACGCGGGGAGGGTGGTGACGAGGTGGCCGTTGACGGTAACGTCGCCGTGCTCGATCATGGATTCGCAGGCGCGGCGTGAGCCGACTCCAGCGTCGGCCATGACGCGTTGGAGGCGTTTTCCGCGTGCTGCGTCGGTGAGATCGGGGTTGTGATCGCGTTTCTTCACGCTTGAGTGTACGCGTGAGGGTGAAACTCGCGCAGGAATTGTGTGCGCAGAGCGGCGATTCTTGAGCGTGGTGACGGATTGTGCCGAAGTTATCTGGACGCAGCACGTTCCGTCCGCGCCGGCGGTGCGCGGGAAGTGCGCGGCAGCGGCCCCTGCAGCGGGCCAGGAGCTTGATTGATGAGCAACGAAGGCGTGACCCAAGGAACGGCCCGACGCGGCGTGAGCACGGATCCGATGGCGACGAACGGCGCGATCGTGGAGCCTCGCACGAAGCTTGAGAAGGCCGAGACCGAGGATATGTTCCTGACACCCAGGGTTCTGGATGCGAGCGCGTTCGCCAAGTACGCGGAGACGCTCAAGGGGATCATCGCGCAGGCCAGCGAGCAGGGGCGGACGCTTGAGGATTTCTCCGCGGACGCGGAGGCGATGATCAAGCGGTGCGACGAGACGGGCGAATCGGTGAACAAGCGCCTGCAGGCGGGCATCCGGATGCTCAAGATGATCGACGAGCGGGCGGAGCGGACGGACCGCCTGCTGGAGCGTGTGCAGGCCGCCCTGCCCGATGCGCAGGCGGTGAGCGAGCGGATCGACCGGGTGATCGATGAGCGGCTGGCCGCGAGCGAGACGCGGATCGAGGAGATCATCCGCAACGCGGAGCAGCGTGTGCGTGCATCCGAGGCGCGGGCGCAGCAGGCCATCGAACAGACGCAGGAGCACGCGGGCGAGATCGAGGCGCTGGGTCGTTCGATCGATGAGCGGCTGTCGTCGCTGCGCGAGGCGATCGAGCGGAGCGAACGGATCCAGGGCGAGGGCACGGAATCGCTCAAGGCCGGGGTCGACGAGGCGCGTGCGGAGATCGACCGAACGATCGCGAAGGCGTTCGAGAAGGCGAACGAGGCGGGCGAGGCGCTGGGCAAGCGTGCGGACGAAACGATGCAGCGGATCGAGACGCGCGTGGAGCAGGTGGGGACGCGTGTTGAGCCGCTGATCGAGACGTCGAGCCGGGCGATGCGTGCGCTGGGAATGGACCCGGAGAACCCGGTGTTCGAGGACTCGCCGCTGGCGCGGATCGAGTCGCTGGTGGACCGTGGCGAGACGCAGCTTGCTTCGCTGGACCGGGTGTACCGCCAGCTCGAGGACCTGCAAACGCAGGCGGAGGGCGTGCGGAGCGCATTCGGGAGCTGGCTGATCGAGGCGGCGAACGATCTGGACACGCTCGAGGCGCGCAAAGAGCAGATCGTCGGGCCGATGCAGGAAGCCGCGAGAACGATCCATGAGCTGGGTCCCGATCTTGAAGAGAAGCTTGCGATGGCTTCGACGGAGATCACGCAGCTTCAGATCGCGCAGAAGACGCTTCGGGAGACGATCGCGGCGTCTTCGCAGATCGCTGGCGAGGTCACCGACCGTATGAGCAACCACTCGGGGCAGCTGCAGGCGCTGCTCGATGGGTCGCTGCACAAGCTGTCGACGCGTGTGGAGCAGGCGGGCGTGTGGCTGGGGACGCTGATCCAGCGTGCCGAGGCGTTGGGTGCCTCGATGCCCGGCGCGGGGACGATGGGGTTTGGCGCGGATGCGCCTACGCAGGGCACGCCACCGATTGCTGCGCCGGCTGAGCCCGAAGCGGTCTTGCCAGCGACGCCAGAACCGGTGGTCGATCGGGCTGAGGGCTCGGTTGAGACGCACCTCGAGGAGATGCACGAGGAGTTGGAGGAGCTTCGGAGCTTCACGATCCCGGCGCCGCCGCAGCTCCCGATCGATGCGTTGTCCTTCGATGGTTCAGAGCAGGTCTTCGAGCACGATCCGGATCAGGAGTCCTGAGCTTCGGGCGTCCATCGCTCGAACGGGAAGTTCTCGGGGATCAGGTGCGGGCGGTCGTTGATGAAGGCGACCATGAACTCCAGCGCGTCGACAACGCGTGGGCCGGGGCGGTTGAACATCTGGTTGCCGTCGACGACGGCGACGCGTCCTTCCCTGACAGCGGGGAGCTGTCTGAACCACTCGTGGGCCTTGTAGAGCTGGTTCGTCTCGTGGATGGCCTGTTTGAGGGTGAGCCCGCAGGGTGCGATGACGAGATATCGGGGGTTGGTGGCGGCAAAGATTTCGCTGGGCACGGCAATGGAGTGGCCGGCGATTCGTTCGGCCTGCTGTGGGCCGACTGCGGCGCCGGAGCCGGGCTTGGCTACGGCTTCGTTGAGCGGGTGACGGGCGCCGGCGCGTTCGATCAGTTGGACGTTCCAGTGCCCGGCGATGTAGATCGGGTCGGTCCATTCCATGAAGCCGCAGACTGGCCCGTCGTCGTAGGGATTGATGTGCTCCTCGGCGCGGTCCATCCTTTGTCGGAGACTGACGACCTGATGCATGGCCTGTTCACCCATCCCGATCGCGTCCCCGACGCGGTATATGTCGTCGAGGATGTCCTCGACGCTCTGCGGGTTGAGGGTGAGCACGCGGGGCTTGGAGGGGATGCGCTCGGCGACGCGGCGGACGCTGTCGAGATCGATCGAGCAAACGGAGCAGAGGTTCTGGGTGATGATCAGGTCGGGCTCGAGCTGGGCGAGCTGCTGCTCGTCGATGGTGTAGAGCGATCGGCCGGATTCGGTGGCCTGTGCGACCTGGGAATCGATGGCTTTGGCGTCGACGCCGGAAGCAGGGTCGTAGTGGGTGTTCTGGCTGGTGAGCGCGGGTGCGGCGGTGATCTCGGGGGGGTGGTCGCACTCGTGGGATCGGCCGACGAGGCGGTCGGCGGCGCCGAGGAGGGCGACGATTTCGGTGCCCGAGGGGATGAGACTCACGATGCGCATGAACTTGCTCCGAAAGGAGTAAAAGAGCCCGTAGTTGCGGCGGATGGGCTACTGTATGGGAGCCGTGGCGGTCCGTCTGGATCGTGGTCGGCGATGATTTGACGATAGACCCTCGGCGGGCGTTTGTGCCCTTTGCCGAGATCGCGAGGCGAAACGAATGAAGACGATGAATGTGATGATGCTGATGGGCCTGATGGGTGCCGCGCTGTGCTCGCCCGCGATGGGTCAGATGGCGATCCCAGAGGATCGCCCGGTGCAGGCGGAAACCCGCCCCGATGCCCGCACGCAGGCCAAGCCCCAGCAGGCCCCCGAGGAGACGATCTCGTTCGGGATCTTCGCCGAGCCGATCGAGCTGACGACGCTGATCGACTTTGTGGGTGAGCAGATGGGGGTGAACATCGTGGTGAAGGGCTCGCCGACGGGCGAGGTGGTCTTCAACGCCCCGGTGGAGGTCCGCAAGAGCAAGCTGATCGACCTGCTGGATGCGATGCTGGATCAGTACAACTTCACGATCACCTACGAGCCCGAGTCGGGGTTCTACATCGTGCAGCCGAGCGGCGACATCAAGCCGGTGTTCGGCGACACGCTGGCGACGACGAAGATCATCGAGACGCCGAACATCAAGCCCAGCCTGCTCGTGCCGCCGCTGCTGGCGACGCTGGCGGGGCCGAACGCCAGCGCGACCGCTCAGCAGGGCACCTCGAACGCGATCCAGGCGGTAGATGAGCTCGGCGTGCTGATTATCAATGCCCGCTCGCGCGACATCGCTCGGATCGAGGCAATGGTGGAGCGGCTGATCGAGATCGACAAGATCCAGCGGTACATCCGCTTTGAGCTGGACCACCTCGCGGCGCCGACGGCGCTTAATCGCGTGGTCGGGCTTGTGGGCGGGAGCTCGGGTTCGGGCGGCTCGATCAACTTCTCCGGGAACAACAACAACCGAGGCGGGAACCAGAACAACCCGCAGAACGTGCTGAACCTGGACGGCGGGACGCTGTCGAACATCGGCGAGCGGATCACGATCGACCCGCAGGGCAACGCGTTGATCTTCCGTGGGACGGAGAATGAGATCGAGCGTGTTCGTTCGCTGCTCAAGGTGATCGACGTTCCGAATACGCTTGAGCCGCGCAACTACTTCGCGGGCGCTTCGGCGGCGCAGATCGCGGACATCGCGAAGCGTCGCGGGCTTGGCGAGGTGATCCAGATCGAGGATACCACGTCGACGAACCAGTTCGGCGGGTTCAACCAGTTCAACAACCAGAACAACCAGTTCAACAACAGCGACGAGGGCCAGGGCGGGCCGGTGATGGTCGTTGATCCCACACGCGGGAACATCATCTACTACGGCACGAAGGAGCAGCAGGCGCAGCTGGCGGCGCTGCTGGATGAGCTCAAAACCGACGACGAGCGTGTGGTGATCCGCAACTATCCGCTGGACCACACGGACTCGCTGACGGTGACGGACCTGCTCAACGCGATCATCAAGGGCGAGTCGCAGACCGGCGATTCGGACCTGCTGCCCGGCGGGACGAACCGGGCTCGGGGTTTCATTAACGGCTTCCCGGTGCTCGACGGCGAGAGCGGCGCGTTTGATCCTGACAAGATCACGATCACGGCCGACGAGTTCAACAACCAGGTTGTTGTAAATGCGCCGATCAAGCAGCAAGAAGATATCGAGTCGCTCATCGGGCGCCTGGATCAGCAGCGGGCGCAGGTGTACATCGAGGCGCTGATCGTCTCGGTGGCGGACAACGAGGACTTCACGCTGGCGTTCGAATCGCAGATCAACGCGGGGAGCTACTCCGGGGGCACGAGCTTCGGGCTCTCCTCTCCCGGTGCGACTTTTCAGGACCCACGTTCCGTCGCGACGGGCCTGAGCGGGCTGACGCAGGCGGTGATCTTCTCGGATTACGTGCCGATCATCATGAACGCGACGCAGACGAACAGCGATGTGCGCATTCTTTCGACGCCGCAGCTTCTCGTGAACGACAACGAGGAGTCCGAGATCATCTCGAACGAGCAGCAGCCGTACTCTGAGATCTCGCAGGGCAACAACGGCGGGCAGAACCTTCAGGGGCTCGGCGGGTTTGCAGAGGCGGGCACGACACTGCGCGTCACGCCTTCGATCTCCAAGGCGGGCTTCATCCGCATGGAGTACTACGTGGAGCTCTCGAACTTCGTGGGCGTTGGCAGCAACGGCCTGCCCCCGGCCTCGAATGTTCGGACGGTCACGGGCAGCGCGACGGTCCCCAGCAATGCGACGATTGTGCTTGGCGGGATCACGGTTGAGGATCTCCGTGATACCGTGAATAAGGTGCCGCTTGTCGGCGATATCCCCCTGCTCGGTGAGCTGTTCAAGCGAACCAACAAGGTCAACAACAAGTCGAAGCTGTACGTCTTCCTGACGCCCAGGATCATGACGGATCCGAACTTCAACGATCTGAAGCTGTTCTCGCAGGGTCCTCAGGCGGAGATGAAGGTGAACGATGATCTTCCGGACATGCAGCCGGCGGTGATCGGCACGGACATCGCTCCGGCGGTGGAGTCGGAGCTTCCGGAGCGTGACGGGGATCAGTCGTCGCGCACCGCGCCGGCGATGGAGCCGGAGGCGGTCGAGGTCAGCGAAGTGAGCGGTTCGTAAGAGGCAGAGCGAGGACGCATCGGCATGGGCAAGGTGAACGGCATCATCAAGCGCGACGCCCGAAAGGGCGACGCCAAGCGGGACGCGGACGCGGCGCCGATCGTGGTTGATCGGTGGAAGGACGCGGCCCGCGCGTTCGGCGAGCTCAAGCTCAGCGGTGACCAGCTGCGGGCGTTCGCGTCGATCCCCGGGAGCGACGACGAGCCGTGGGACGTGCTTCTGCAGACGATGGCGCTCGACGAGACGAGCGCGCTGAAGCTGCTGGCGCAGCGTACGGGTCTGGAATACATCGCGGAGCCCAAGCTCAGCGAGTCTTCGTCGCGTTTCTACGAGCTGATCGATCAGGAGGACGCGCGGGCGCAGAGCGTGGCGTGCTTCGAGCGCCGCGACGGCGTGTACATGATCGCGACGAGCCGCCCGATGCAGCCGAGCGTGCTGACGATGCTCGAGGACGTGCTTGATGCGCCGATCAGTGTCGTGCTGGTGCCGCGTGCCGCGGTGGCGAGCATGATCAACCGCGGGTTTGAGCAGCGCGGCGATCTGGTAACGGAGATCGTCGAGGACATCCCGCTGGATCAGGACGCGATCGAGCAGGCGGCCGGCGCGATCGGCAAGAGCAACGACCTGCTGGCGCAGGCACGCCAGACGCCGGTCATCCGCTTGGTGAACATGATCCTGTTCGAGGCGCTGCGGCGCGGCGCGTCGGACGTGCACGTGCACCCGATGGAGGAGCGCCTGGCGATCCGCTTCCGCGTGGACGGCATGCTCGTGGACGCGTTCGCCCCCCCGCTGTCGCTGGCTTCCGCGATCTCGTCGCGTCTGAAGGTCATGACGGAGCTGGACATCGCGAACCGGCATTCGCCGCAGGACGGGCAGACGACGGTGCGAATCGGGCAGAAGAAGATCGATATTCGCCTGAGCGTGATCCCCACGATCTTCGGTGAGCGGATCGTGCTGCGTCTGCTCGATCAGTCGCAGAACGAGCTGGACCTCTCGGCGATCGGCATGAGCAAGCGTCTGCAGACGGCGCTGATGGACTGCGTGGAGCGGCCCAACGGCATCCTGCTCGTCACGGGCCCGACTGGTTCGGGTAAGACGACGACGCTGTACGCGGCACTGGGTCGGATCGATCGCGACTCGCGCAACGTGATGACGATCGAGGATCCGGTCGAGTATCACCTCGACGGCATCTCGCAGATGCAGGTGAACAACAAGCGCGGGGTGACCTTCGCGACGGGTCTGCGATCGCTGCTGCGTCAGGATCCGGATGTGATCCTGGTCGGTGAAATCCGCGATCCGGAGACGGCCCAGCTGGCGATCCAGGCCTCGCTGACGGGCCACTTTGTGCTCGCGACCTTGCATACCAATGATGCTCCGAGCGCGATCCCGCGTCTGCTGGACATCGGGGTGGAGCCGTACCTGGTGACGAGCTCGCTGGTGGGTGTGCTGGCCCAACGCCTGCTGCGCCGCCTGTGCTCGACGTGCAACGGGGCGGGGACACACAACGGCGAGTCGTGCGAGACGTGCTTCGGGACGGGGTACAAGGGGCGCCTGGCGGTGCACGAGCTGATGCTGATGAACGATCAGCTGCGTCAGCTGACGGCGAGCCGGGCGGACGGCGTGACGCTGTACGAGGCGGCCGTGGATTCGGGCTTCGCCCCGATGAAGGTTGATGCGCTGGAGAAGGTGAAGGAAGGGCTGACGGATGAGGCCGAGGTCTTCCGGGTGCTGCACTGAGTCGTGGGTTGTGATTTTGTGCCAAATTCACCTGAAAACTGATTTGAAATCAGTATCGGTTTGATATACTGCGCTCCTCGAGGAGTTGATTGGGCGCGGCCCGGTCATCAACGGCCCTATGTAGAGAGAAAATCAGTCATGAAGAGCTTGTCGACCTGTGTGTGCGTGGTGATTGCCACGGGTGCGTTCTCGGTGCCTGCGAACGCGGATATTGTCGAAGTCCGCTACGACTTCCCGGGCAACGTGAATACGTCGGTGCTGTATGGGTACTTCGGCGGCGATGCGCCGGTTGAGGGCCGGATCATCTCGACCTCGCTGGTGATCGAGAACTACCTCGTGGGCAGCGGCAACGACGCGAGCAACTTCTATCTCACGTTCGATGTGCCCGTGATCGATTCCATCGAGACGCAGGTGCGTCTGCTTGGGGACGAGCTGGGATGGTCTGGCACAGGCAGCTTCTCGCACGCGTTCACCACCGACGTGTACAACGGGACGATCCGCCCGGGGCGTTTCGGCGCGGAGTTTGTGGGCGGCGGGACGTTCGTGGGTGACGCGTACATCAGCTTTACGGTGGACACCAATCCGGTGCCTGCGCCTGGCACGCTGGCGTTGTTGGGCGGCGCGGGGCTGATGGGGGTGCGCCGGCGGCGGTGAACTCAGGGCAGAACCCCGCAGCAGCCGAGCAGGAGCAAGACCAGGCCCAGACCGTTGATCGCGATGACGCGTTTGGGTGTCTTTGGTTCACGATGATCGCGGCGCATGGCGTGCCGGTAGATGATGCGCTTTGCGTTGCGGTGCCATGAGCACGAGAGCGCGATCGGTGCGATGGCGATCGCGGTTCGGAACAACACGGCCAGGAAGTGATTTCCTCCGTACATTCCGGGGTAGTAGCTGTTCATGACGGAGAGGCCGGCCGTGCTCAGTCCCCAGTACGAGAGCGCGATGAGCACCCACGCGATGATGCCCATGGTGCACCAGGCCTTGGTCGCGGCGACGGCGTCCTGCATCTGCGGGGATGTGTAGAGGTCGCGGTCGATGGTGCTGCCACACTCGGGGCAGTCCGCGTCGTCGGCGAGGTCCTTGAGCGAGTAGGCACAGATCGGGCAGCGCGAGACGCGGATGAAGGCGGCGGGTATGCGAGCTGGGGGCGGCGTGGTCATGTGCGCTCAATGTTCTCGTCGAAGCACTATCCAGCGAACTCGTGGAGGAGTTTAACAACGATGAGGACGGTGGGAAAACCCATGATGGCGACGATGAGCAGTGCGAGTGTTCCGTAGCCGGTCGTGCCGTCGTATAAACTCTTGCTCGATGCCCTGATGTGACGCAGGGTCGTTGTGCGATCGGCATAGAGGGCACACGCGACAGCTGTGACGAAGCCTGCGATCGTCATGAGGGTGACGGGGCGGATACTCGCCGCGTATGCGAGGACGCAGGCTACTGGCCCCACAATCAGAATGCAGACCAGCGCAATGCGGGTGAGCCTTCTTTCCAGCTTGGCGTCGGTGTAGATCGATTGAAGATGTGTCACAGGAATCTGTGAGAAGTCGAGCCCGCACTCGGGGCACCTGTGTGATGGGCTGTTCCGCAGGTTGTAGGCGCACCTTGGGCAGGGCGCATCGTTGTCCCTGAGGTACTCGGTCTGCTGCTGGGCGTGGTCCTTGTTCATGGCACGTGGTTCACCATATCACGCCTTGTCGCTTCCGGTGTTCGATTCATCCCCATCGCTTCTCGCGTTGCTGCGTGCAGCGGCGTTTAGCTGACCATGACGAGCATGAGCAAGAGCAGCATGCTGAGCGAGCCGAGGAGGATCCCCGGTACCGCGACGAGCAGGATGCGACGGGGCACGCAAAGGCGGGTCTGGCTGGTCCTGGCCGCGTGGGCGTGCATGATCTTGATCGATCTGAATCTCAGTACGATCAGGCACACCGCGAAGGCGAAGATTGCCGCGGTGCTCGTCAAATCATCAAGGTGCTCGCCGAGATCCAGCCGCTCTTCGTACATCGGTGCCGGGATGCGGATAATGTGCATCAGCCACCACAGGTACGCGAATGCGATCCAGCCGATCGCTCCCAGGCCGCACCATGTTGTCGATCGGTCGACGGCACTGTGAACCGTCGCGGGCGCGAGACGATCACGATCGAAATCGGACCCGCACTCTGGGCAGGTGGAGCTGTCGTCCAAACCCTTGAGCGAGTAGTGACACCCGGGGCAGTCCGGCCCGTACTCCCTAATGTAGCTGATCAGGTGGTGCTCGGCACGGTGCTGTGGTCTGCGGTTGAACATCGGTCGCGGCTTGGGATGTGGTTCGCACGGAACACGGATCGTTTATGGATCACCTCGTGATCTATCATCAAGCATGTTCGACCTGCTTTCGCCGATGGTTCCCGAGCCCGTCACATTACGCAACGAGATCGTGACCCTTGAGCCGCTTGATGTGCGCCATGCGCGCGACCTGTGTGATGCGATTGATGACGGCGTGTTTACGTACATGCCCATGCGTTCGAGCGTGCGGACGATCAATGAGGTGCGCCGCTATGTCGAGTTTCAGGTTCGGCGGCCCGGTACCGTGACGTTCGCGGTCATCGATAACTCGAGCGGGCGGGCGGTTGGGTCGACGAGCTACCTCGGCATCCGCCCGGAGCACCGGGGGCTGGAGATCGGATCGACGTGGATCAGCAAGGCCGCGCGGGGAACCCGGATCAACCCGGCGATGAAGCACCTGATGCTGTCGCACGCGTTCGGGACGCTGGGTGCTGTGCGTGTGGAGCTGCGGACCGATGCGCGGAACGAGCACTCACGGGCGGCGATCGAGAAGCTCGGGGCGGTCTTCGAGGGGATGATGCGGGCGCACATGATCATGCCGGACGCTACGCTGCGTGACACGGCGGTGTATGCGATCACGCGGGAGGACTGGGCTGGTGTTGAGGCGGGGCTGCGTGCTCGGTTGAGCGCGTAAAAAACCTCGCCCGGAGGGATCGGGCGAGGCTGGAGAGAGCACCGGCTCAATGTCTAGAGGAGAATCACAGCACGGCTGAGCGGCGCTCGGAGAGAGATCGGGATGTTCGTCCCTCAACGGCTATATTCGTGCAATCGCATCGCGCGGTTGCATCGCATCCGTTGTGGGTCAGAAAGTGGAAAGTACAGAAACAGCTCCGCTGATTCCCGCTTGATCGACACAGCGCGCGTCTGAGCATGAGAATGCGTGTGATTTTTAACGGATTGTGCTCAGGCGATAACCGAATCGGGGGATGAATCGCCGCGATGCTCGAGCGGAAGCGTGCGTGCGACGTCGAGGAAGGCCTCGTAGTTGGCTCGGGTTTCGATGACGGAGTCGCCCCCGAACTTCTCCATGAAGGCGCTGGCCACCTCGAACGCGACGACGTTTTCCATGACCACGCTCGCGGCGGAGACGGCGCAGACGTCTGAGCGTTCGTACTGGGAGTGCTCGGGCTTCTTGGTGTTCAGGTCCACGCTGGGCAGGCCCTGGAGGAGTGTGGCGATGGGCTTCATGGTGCCGGTGACGACGACGGGCTGCCCGTTGGTCATGCCGCCCTCGGTGCCGCCGGCGTTGTTGGAGGTGCGGACGAAGCCGAGGAATGGCTCGTTGATCTTCGATTCGTCGTAGTGGATCGGGTCGTGGACCTGCGAGCCGAGGCGCTTGGAGCATTCGGCGCCGAGCCCGATCTGGACGGCCTTGAATGCCTGGATGCCCATGACGGCGTAGGCGATGCGCGCGTCGAGCTTGTCGTACCAGTTCATGGATGTGCCGACGCCGGGAGGGCAGTTGAAGACGTGGCACTCGACGTCGCCGCCGACGGTGTCCTTGTCGATCTTGGCCTGTCGGATGATCTCACGCTGCGCTTCGGTGGTTTCGCGATCGAGCGTGTAGGTGTCGGACTCGTCGCGTTCGGCGCGGAGTGCTTCGAGCTTATCGAGGGTGACCTCGGCGGTGGTGCGCGCGTCGAGGATGGAGCGGACAAAGCCGAAGACCTCGACGTCGAAGATCTCCTTGAGCATCAGGCGTCCGACGCAGGTTGCCGCGACGCGGGCGGCGGTCTCGCGGGCGCTGGCTCGTTCGAGTGTTTCGCGGCAGTCGGTGGTGAGCCATTTGATGCTGCCCGAGAGGTCGGCGTGGCCCGGGCGTGGGCGGTGGACAGGCGGCGTGCGCTCGAGGTCGTCGAGGCGCGAGTCGCGGTTGCGGACGATGAAGGTGATGGGCGCGCCGATGGACTTGCCGCGGCGTACGCCGGTCATGATCTCGACGGTGTCGGTTTCGAGCTTCTGTCGCCCGCCGCGTCCGTAGCCGCCCTGGCGGCGTGCGAGCTCGCGGTTGATGACCTCTGTATCGATCGTCAGCCCGGCGGGGACACCGAGGATGGTGGCGACGAGCCCGGGCCCGTGCGATTCGCCGGCGGTCTGGTAGGTCAGCTTTGCGTTGGGAATGCCCATGGGTGCGTACCTCGGCTCAATCGTGTGTGGGCATCAATGCCATTTGATGAAGGAGAGGATGTTGGAGTAGTCGTCGGTCCAGACACGTACGCGCTCTTCTTCGGGGACCTGATAGACGTAGCAGATGCTCTTGTTCTCCAGGGCCCGCTCGTCCTCGATGTCGGGGTAGAGGCGTTCGGCCTGATCGAGGGCCCGCTCGGCGATGCGGATCGCGGTCATGGGGTCCTTGACGATGACCATCCAGGTCGATGCGAAGCGGTACATCTCCTGCTCGGGGGGGATGACGGTGTCCTCAACCATGATCGGCGGGATGCCGGTGGTGGCCATGGCGAGCTCGTAAATGAGCGGTGCGAGATCGAGGTAGCGGTTGGAGATGTGCATGACAACCATGCCATCGTCCTCGATGCGATCGAGGTAGAGGTTCATGGCCTCGACGGTGAGCAGGTGGGTGGGGATGGAGTCGGAGCTGAACGCGTCGGCGTGGAGCAGATCGAACTTGGGCTCGCCCATCTCCTGCGAGTCCTCAACGAGCTTGCGACCATCGCCAAGGCGGACCTCGATGTCGGCCGGTGCCTTTTCGAGGAATGTGAAGAGCTCCGGGTCTCGGGCGATGGTCTCGACCTCGGGGTCGATCTCAAAGAAGATGATGCTGTCCTGCTCGCGGCCGTGTGCGGCGATCGCGCCCGAGCCAAGCCCCATGATGCCGATGCGGGCGCCCTCAGGGCGCATCGCCTTCAGGGTGTTCATGATCATGCCGCAGGGGCCGTTGAAGTGGTAGTAGCCGAGCGGCTGGAGCTCAAGATCTTCCTCGAGGTACTGGATGCCGTGGATCGTGGTGCCGTGGTGGATGACGTGAATATTGACGACGCGTTCGTTCACGTCATCGATGACGAGCTGCTTGGTGACTTCGTGGATGCCGTAGAAGGTGCGGGCGCGATAGATGGTGCGGATGTCGCTGATGGCGCTGTACTGGATCGCCACCATCGGGAAGAGCAGTGTGAGGGCGCAGGCCAGACCATCCTTCCACGCGAGGTACACGAGCAGAGGTGGCACCGCGGTGGTGAGTGCGACGAGCGTCATGTTGACCGGCGTGATGACGTATTCCTCGCCGGTGATGAGCTCGTGGGTGAAGGCGACGAGCTTCGCCCCGAAGAAGCCGAGGAACAGCACGTAGGTCAGCGAGATCGTCGGCAGCACGACGCGCCGGGTGAAGCGGATCTTTCTGGCTTTCTCAGCGGTGACGCTGACGAGATCGGTGCTCCACGGGAGCACGGCGACGGCGAGGACGAGCGCGATGGGGTATTCGAGGTTCGTGGAGAACACCAGCGGCGCGATGATGCCGTTGAAGAGCCCGCCCATGGCTCCGCCGACGGACATGAGCAGGTAGAACTCGGTGAGGTGACTGGCGTCCGGGCGGTCCATCGCGAGGCGACCGTGGCAGACGACGCCGACGGCGAAGAGCAGCAGCAGCTCAACGAGGGCGATGAGGTACATCGGTCCCTCTGCGTGCATCTGGTTCGCCATGAGCAGGACCATCGCGCCGATGATGAGGATCACCATGGGGCGGGTGAAGTCCCTGACGGCTCGCTCGACGTGGGAACCGAAGGCGACGATCATGGTGATCAAGTAGAGCGCGAGGGGGAGCACCCAGAGCAGCGGAAGCGACATCACGTCGGTAGTGATGTAGCTGGTCACGCCGAGCAGGACGGTGCTGGGCACGAATGCGAGGTAGACCCAGTAGAGGCGTCGCACCCAGGTGATGGGCGCGTCCTTGCGTTGCGCGTGCTCCTCGCTCTCGGGTGTGGGTGTGACCATGGCCCCGCGGGCCTCGATCTCCTGATCCTCTTTCTTCATCCGCTTCTCGAGCTTGCGTTTGCGCTTTGCTTCCTTCTGGGTGAGCTTCTTCTCCTTCTGCGTGCGGGAGGCGGCGAAGATGGCGAGGAGGATGAAGAGCGCAAAGCCCATAAGCCAGAGCTCGCGCTGCATGGTCACCCCGAGCGTCCACTCGATGACGAGGGGGTAGGCAAGGAGACCGATGAGGCTGCCGGCGTTGCTCGCGGCGTAGAGGAAGTACGGATCGTTGGCGCGGTGATGCCCGGTGCGGGCGAACCAGCCCTGGATGAGCGGCCCGGCGCTGGAGATGGCGAAGAACGGCAGACCCGAGACGAGCAGGAGCTGCCCGATGAGCCAGGGGACGGGGAAGGTCGAGGCCTCCGGCGGCGCGGAGGGGGTGTCGAACATCAGCCCGGCTACCAGCGCGAGCACGAGGACCCCGGTGTGGATCAGCATCTGGGCGGTGCGACCAAAGCGGGTCATCAGGATGTGGGCGTAGAGGTAGCCCAGCAGGAGCAGTGTCTGGTAGAAGAGCATGCAGGTGGTCCAGACCGATGAGCCGCCGCCGAAGACGGGGAGGAGGGTCTTGGCCACCATGGGCTGCACCGAGAAGAGCAGGCAGGCGGAGAGGAAGACGGTAACGGTGAAAATCAGGACCATGCAGGCTCCGGAGACTTGAATCGTTGAATGAGTACAGTAGCCGACTTCCCCACTGTTCGCCCGTAAACGGCGTCGGGGTGCGGGTTTGGATGTAGAATCGGGCATGCAGCCCGATGATCATGTGTGCCTGTGCTTCCGTGTGTCCAAGCGGAAGATCGTGAACTACCTGCGCCGGGAGGATCCGCCGGTCGCGTCGCTGATCAGCGAGTGCCTTGGTGCGGGGACGGGGTGCGGGTGGTGCGTGCCCTATCTTAAGCACCTCCACAAGCAGCACTGCGCCGGGAATGCGGAGCCCGATATCAGTGGCAGCGCTGAGGAGTACGCGAGCGGGCGTGCGAAGTTCCGCGAGACCGGCGAGCGGGACGAGACGGAAACATGAAAAGAGCCCGGGGTCTCCGGGCGTGTGGGGTTGCGGTGTGATGCTGCGATCAGCGCCCTCGCATCCTCATTTGGGGGAACTGGTCCAGCGGGAACGCGGGCGCGCTGATCGGGCGCAGGGCGAGAGCGAGGAGCGCCAGCTCGTCGTCGTCGCCCGCGATGCGGTTGGCGCGGAGCTGACCGCACCCGGTGCACTTGTGAACGATGGACCACTCGCCGTCAGATCGTGTTGCGATCGAGATCGGCTCCATGGGCTGGTTGCACGGCGATCTTCGATCGCCGATTTTGTCGTCCACGTGGCGGGACCAGAGGCAGGCCGGGCAGTGGTTGCGTTGGCGCGTGCCGAACGATTGGTATGGGATGGTGCACCTGCAGTGCACGCATGTGAACCCGCCGCTGTTGCGGGCGTGCTTGTCGTGATGTTTCAATGGAGAATCCCTTTTGGCGCACGCCGGGGCATGGTGCTCAAAGGTCAGGCGAGCGCTGCGGCTCGCGTCGAGTACTGAGAACAACTCGGATCGGGATTCAGGCAATGGGTGTTTGCATCAGCGTGCAGCATACCGCGTGCTGGGTGTTGATGCAAGAAAAACACCCGCCTGAATGGCGGGTGCTTCGAATAGTCTGCGGTGCGATTTATTCGCCGTCTTCGAGGTCTCGCAGCGAGAGCCCGCAGTTGACGAGCTTCTCTTTGATCTCGACGAGCGAGGTGGCGCCGAAGTTCTTGACACCCATGAGCTCGGCCTCGGTGTGCGAGCAGAGGTCGCCGATGCTCTGGATGTTGAGCATCTGGAGCGCCTTGCGGGCACGCACGGAGAGCTGGAGTTCGGAGACGGGCTTGTTGAGCAGCCCTTCCTTGCCGGTGCCCTTGAGCTTCTCGAGGATCTGGCGGCGTGCGACGCGGTGTGCGTCCTCGCGCCCCTGGCCGAGTCGGAGGCCCTTGGCCGAGAGCATGCGCTTGATCTCGTCGAGCGAGGACTCGCCGAAGTTCTTGTAGGACATGAGCTCCGCCTCGTTGATGCGGATCAGGTCGCCCAGCGTGCGGATGTTCATCTTCTTGAGGCAGGTGCGAGCGCGGACGGTGAGCTCGAAGTCGGTCACCGGGGTGTCGAGCAGCGCGCGGCGCTTCATGATGTCGCGCTCGTTCTCTTCTTCGATGATCATGCCCTTGGAGGCGATGACGTCCTGCATGAAGAGGCGTGCGCGGGTGTGGCTGGGGTTGGTGTCGAGGATCTGGCGCAGGCAACGCTCGGCGCGGACGTAATCGCCCTGGTCCTCGTACATGACGGCGAGGTTCATCAGCGCGTTGATCGGCGCGGGGGAGTTGTCGCAGACGCGCTCGTAGAGGGCGAGCGCTTCCTCTTCCTCACCCGAGAGATCGAGGACGTATGCGAGCTTGAACGCGGCGTCCATGTGGGTGGGGTCCGCGGCCAGCGCCTTGCGGAAGGCCTCGATCGCGCTGTCGCGGTCGCCTTCCTCGAACGCCTTCTGACCCTGCTCGAGCATCTCGGTCGCGGCTTTGCTATCAACGGTCGAGGTGCCCGAGGCACCGACCACCATATCCATGGGATCGTTCGACATTCAGTTCTCCTGATCGGTTGCCCGCCCGGCGGATCGGGCGGAATGAGATTCTAGGCAAAGAACTCCGCCTGCTCCACCCCGCAGGGGCGGGCATGAGGCGGCCCGATCGCCCCAAACCCATACCTAGGCGGTGCTTAGACAGCCCCGATGGTCGGATCGGGGAGCAGGTCGTCCAGCGGATCGATGTCCGGCGGGGTGTCGGGCTCGACGAGCGAGAGGGTCTTCCACTTGCCCTGCATGAAGCGGATGCCGAGCACCACCCCAAGCATGACGATGTAGAGCGACGCGCCGATCCAGGGCCCCATCGAGCCCAGCCCGGGGAAGAAGTGGACGAGCCCGTAGCCGACACCGATGATGCAGGTCCAGGAGAGGACGATCGTCGCGACGCCCGGCCAGACCGTGTCGCCCGCGCCGCGCAGGGCCGCGGACGTGGTGATGGCGAGCGCGTCGAACAGCTGAAAGACCGCCGCGGCGATCATGACGGCGGACCCGATCTCGATGAGCTTGGCCCGCTGCTCGGGCAGGGTGGCGTCATCGATGAAGACCGCGATGAGTTCTGCCCTGTATATGACGAACAGCAGCGCACACAGGCCCATGTAGGCGAGTGTGATGTTGAGCGCGAGCAGGGCACGCTTGGTGGCCAGGTCCGGGCGCTTCATGCCCATGCACTTGCCGACCATGGCCTGGGCGGCGATGGACAGCCCCACCGCCGGCATGAAGCTCAGGTGCATGTACTGCAGCGCGATCCAGCCGGTGGTGTTGTGGAGGACCGGGTCGTCGCCCGCGGCCTTGCCGCCCATGGGCACGAGCCAGACCATGAGGATGTTCCAGCAGACGATCTCGTTAACGAACATCAGCCCGGGTGCGAGCCCGACCTTCCAGAGCCCCTTGAGGCACTCGGCGCTGAGCTTCCATGCCTTGAGCGTGCCGAACTTGCGGGCGTACTTGGGCGAGACGAAGAGCGCGAGGGGGATGAGGAACTCAACGAACCCACCGATGACCGTGGCGTATGCCGCGCCGATCACGCCCATGGGGGCGATCCCGAGCGACGCGGCGAGCGCCGCGATGGCCTCGGTGACGGGGTTCACGATGTCGCCCGCCCACCCCTCGAAGGTCAGGGGCTGATCGCCGAAGATGAACAGCAGGTTCAGGACGACGTTGACCAGGTTCGCGGCCAGCGCGCTGATCAGCACCACCCACGGGCGGTGGAGCCCGTAGAAGTAGTGATGGATCGTGCGCGAGCACATCACCCCGAGTGATCCCGCGAGGATGATCACGGCGTACTGCGTTTCGAGTTCCACGAGCGTGCTCATGATCGGGCCGGAGTGGATCGTCCGGAAGTACATCGGCACGACGAACATCGCGGGGATGATGAGCAGCACGTAGTAGGCGAGGCAGACCCAGAGCCCGTTCCACGCGTAGGCGGCTCCGCGCTCGGGCTTATTGGCGCCGAGGTTCTGGGAGACGAACGAGTTGACAACGCCGGTCATGCCAAGCACGAAGGCGATAAGGGTCCATGACAGGATGCCGCCGTTTGACTGCGCGGAGACGTACACCGGCTCGGGGCCGATGCGCGAGACCATGAGCTTGTCGGCGAACTGCATCACGGTGTAGGACGCCATGGTCGCAACCGAGGGGATGGCGATGCGCAGCATCTCCGCGAGCGCCGAGGTGTCCGGCGGCGTATCGGGGGGTGAATCGTTCTGTTTCAGGGGAGCAGCTGCGGGCATGGTGTCTGCGTGAGCAGGGTCCCGGCGCTCGACCCCGAGGGGGTTGCCTTGTTCTGTCATCTGGTTGTGCCTGTGGTATGAGCCCGTACGCGGCCGGCGGTCATGCCGGAGAGTGATACCGCATCGATCGAGTCGTGGATGCGATAACTGTTCATTTCATTCGCATGTTGCGAACTGAAAGAAGCGGTCTGTTGTCAGCTGTGGATGCTCATAGTGGGATCAGTCTTGCATACATCCGCGTTCAAGTCAACTCCGGATCGTGAACAGGACATTAGTTGCTTGAAACTTGATGCGACTCGGTCGAGCTGGGGGCGCTCATGCGGACGGCGAGATCGATCGCGTTGCCCATGGAGCCGGGGTGGGCGATGCCCTTGCCCGCGATGTCGAACGCGGTCCCGTGATCTGGGGAGGTCCTGACGCTCGGCAGCCCGAGGGTGACATTGACCGCGAGGTCGCGTTCGAGGAGCTTGACCGGGATCAGGCCCTGATCGTGGTACATGGCGACGACGAGGTCGAACTTGCCGGCGACGGCGGCGTTGAAGATTGTGTCCGCGGGGAACGGGCCCTCGACGCGCATGCCGGCGTTGACGGCCAGGTCGATCGCTGGGTCGATGAGGCGTTGCTCCTCGTCGCCCATCAGCCCGTTCTCGCCGGCGTGGGGGTTGAGCCCGCAGACGGCGATGCGTGGGCGTGGGATGCCCAGCTTGAGGCACGCCTCATGACCGAGGTCGATGGCGTTGTGGACCACGCCGATGGTGAGCTTGTCGCGGATCTCGTTGAGCGGGATGTGGACTGTCGCGAGGATGACACGGAGCTTGTCGCCCACGAACATCATGGCGCTCCGCTTGGCGTTGAGGCGCTGGGCCAGCAGCTCGGTGTGACCCGGGAACTTGGAACGCCCGGCGAGCGACCAGGCCTCCTTGTTGATCGGGGCGGTAACGATCGCGTCGGCACAGAGGGGATCGCCCTCGGGCCGCTTGGTGTCGTCGATGGCCCGCAGGACCCAGTCGAAGCTCAGCGAACCGGCGAGCTTGTTGGGCTTTCGGGGGAACTCGATCGATCGCCCGTCCTCGGCGAGGCGCGGGTCGTCGTCGAGGAGGACGACATCGTGGGACGCGAGGGTGCCAACGAGCTCGGAGCGGGCGTCGACGCGCCACCAGAACGGGTCGATATCGCACGCGTGGGCCGCGTCGTTCATCGCCGCTGAGGAGCCGTGGATGATGAATCGGGCGCTGTTGCGGCGGGCTTTTTCGTTGAGTGCGCGCACCAGAACCTCGGGCCCGACCCCGCCGGGGTCGCCCATCGAGATCGCGATGGTTGGTTTGCGCGGCATCACGAATCGTATGCCTGCGCCCCGCTTGAATCAGGAATCAGAGAATCCGCGTGCTCCGCGGGAATGAGCCGAGCACGTGCAACTCCTTGCAGTGGCCGCGTGCCTGGGCGATGGCGCGCTGCATGTTCTCGTCGTCCTTGTGCCCCAGGGCGTCGATGTAGAACGTGTAGCTCCAGTTCTCTCGCCCGCTGGGCCGTTTGTCGATGTGGCTCAGGTTGATGCCCTGCGTGTGGAACGCCTGGAGGACCTCGACGAGCGCACCGTGCTTGTCGTCGGTTGCGAACGTGACGGCGGTCTTGTCGTCGCCGGTGGGGAGCGCCTGCTCGCGGGAGATGACGTAGAAGCGGGTGATGTTGTCCGGGTTGTCGGCGATGTTGCTGAAGAGCACCGGGAGGCCGTAGAGCTCGCCGGCCAGCTCGGAGGCGATGGCGGCGCTCCCGGGCTCTGCGTCGATCTCCTTCGCGGTCTGGTTTTCCTTCTTCGCGGTCTGCACGGCCTGGCTGGTCGAGGCGTCGGGGAGCAAGGCCGCGTTGGGGTACTGGGTTGTGAGCCAGTTGCGGCACTGGGCAAAGACCTCGGGCTTGGAGTGGATGCGTCGCACGTCGTGCGGCTTGCAGTCCGTAAGCAGCATGTGCTTGATCTCGATCTGCACCTCCGCGTAGACCCACACGTGCCCGGCGTTCTTGGCCAGCGCATCGAGTGTCTCGGTGATGCCGCCGCCGATGGAGTTCTCGATGGGCACGAGCCCGTAGTTCACGTGTCCGCGCCGGACCTCGGTGAACACCCCGCCGATGAGCTGGAGATCTTCGTAATCCACGCTCGACCCGAACTGCTTGACGGACGCTTGGTGCGAGTAGGAGCCGGGGGGGCCGAGGAAGCCGATCCGCAGGGGCTGCTCCAGGGCGAAGCTGCCGGACATGAGTTCACGGTACACGCCCTCAATCGTGCGATCGGGCAGCGGCCCGCGGCTGCGCTCGAGCGCCCTGGCGAGCACCTGCGCTTCTCGGTGGGGCGCGTAGATCGGCGTGTTTGAGCCGCGCTTGAATGACCCCACGTCGACGACCAGTTTGGCACGCGCGTTGAGCAGATCGACCAGTTGCTGATCGAGCTGGTCGATGCGGTCGCGGAGTTCGGCGAGTTGGGCGCTGTCTTCGGGTCGTTCGGCGCCGGGCTGGGATGGTGGCTGGTCCTCTGGCATACCGCATTATCGCCCGGAAATCGCGTTGGGCTGAGCGTGTATGCGGACTTCGTGCAGGTTTGTCCGATAGTTCTCTGTCGAAACCGCATCGGGTTTCCCTGAAAACCATCCTCCGGCATCCCAACAATACTGTGATGATCAGTTCTATCGCTCCATTCACGCTCGCCCAGTCACTCCCGGAGGGCGGGTCCGTCCCGCTGGGCGTGGCCCTGCTGGCCGGGCTCCTCTTGTGGATCATGGGTGCGCGGGTGATCAAGCCCGTGTTCTTCCTGTTCGGGCTCGCGATCGGCGGGTTCGTGGGGACGACGCTGATGCCGCTGATCGGTTTCCCAAGCTTCGAGGCCGGTGGCGTGACCATCTCGCCGAGCGTGATCGGGCTGGTCTGCGGCGGCGTCATCGGCGCGCTGTGTGCCCTGGCGATGTTCCGCTTGGTGATCGCGATGACCTCGGCGTGCGCCTTCGCGGTCGCGGGCGTGGTCGGCGCGTTGATCTTCCTGCACTACAACCCCACCGTCGGCGACGGCGACCCGAGCGATACCGAAGCCGCCTTGGTGGAATCGGGCGAGAGCGCCGCGTCCGGGCTTGCGAGCTCGCTGAACGATGATGTCGCGCGTGAAGCCGCCGAACGCAGCGTGGACATGCTGGACCGCGACGGGAAAATCCTCGACGAGGACACGAAGCAGCAGCTCAAGGACGCCGCGGAGCGATCGCGCCAGTTCCTCAGCGACCTGGGCAAGACGATTTCTGAAGAGCTCGAGCGACGACCGACGCGGGACAAGATGATCGGGTTCTCCGCCGGGTTCGCGGGCTTCGCGTTCGGGCTGCTGATCGGCGTAGTGCTCCCCAAGCGGACCACGGCCCTGGTGACGAGCCTGTTCGGTTCCGCGGTCTGCATGGCCTCGACGAGCGCCCTGCTCACGGCCAGCAACGGTGAGCGGCCCGAGTACCTGAACCAGTCCGCGACGGTGCTGGCGATCATCTGGGTGGTGCTGACCGGGATCGGGCTGATGATCCAGCTGGGTTTCATCACCAAACGAGCGAACGGCTCCCGAACAGGCGACGGGGATGATGAGGATTAACCCGCATGTTCGATACCCTGATATAGGGGCGACTTGACGGAACGGGTTGGGAATGGGACAATTACGACCCTGCGGGAGGACCCGCACCCGCGATGTGCCCGATTCCATTGGAATGGAAACTGGATTCCTCAGTAGCACAGAACAGGCAGAGGAGGCCGAACACATGATCGACAACGCCAAGCAACGGATGATCGAGGAGACCGTCAAACGCCGTGATGATGCGGTGGCGCTGCTCAAGTCCCTGCTGGATGCGAAGTCGATCTCGGAGCGAAACCTCGCGGAGCTCCAGCAGCCCGATCTGATCAAGCAGGTCACCGGGCGCTCCAGTATGGACAATGCGATCGCGTCCACCCGCCGCCTCATCGACTCGTTCAACCGCGTGCTCGATGATCTCCGGCGGAACCTGAGCGACGAGGACCTCGCGCTGATCGGCCCGCTTGAGGCGTCGCTGAGCGCTTGACACGATCTTGACAGTTGAATACGAACACCCGCGCACGTTGCGGGTGTTTTTCTGTGCGTGTATGATCGTTCATGCCCGAAACACAAACCGCCGTTGCCAGGTCCTCTTCCCCGTTCGGATCCGATATCAGTGCCGAGATCAAGCTGCCCAACGGCGGGCGGGTCAACGCGGCGGTGCTGCGGGTCAAGCGGCTCGACGAGCGGGCGATCCTGCCCGAGTACAAGTCGTCGCAGGCGGCCGGGCTCGACCTCGCGGCGTGCCTCCCCAGGCATGATTTCGGCGATGAGGTCACGATCGAGCCGCTTGAGATCGTGAAGATCCCGCTGGGCTACGCGTGCGCGATCCCGGTCGGTTTCGAGGGGCAGGTGCGACCCCGCTCGGGGCTATCGACGAAGCACGGCATCTCGCTTCCCAACGCGCCGGGGACGATCGACAGCGACTACCGCGGCGAGATGTTCATCGCGCTGATCAACCTGAGCAAAGAGCCCTATACCGTCCGCCACGGCGACCGGATCGCCCAGCTGGTCATCGCCCCGGTAGCCCACGCGGCGGTGCGCGAGGTGCGGCACCTCGACGACACGGAACGCGGGGATCGCGGGTTCGGCTCAACCGGGGTTCGGTGAGGGCTACTCGGTTACTTCGATTGTGTGCTCGAGGTCGATGACGCGGGACCAGATGGGCGGGTTGGCGAACGAGAACGAATCGTCATTGCCCCAGGCGAAGCCGGACGCGTTGAGTTCGGCAGTGCTGGGGTAGAGCACCAGCACGAGTCTCGCCCGAACAGTTAGTTCACCAGGCCGCTCCGGTGTAAACAGGCAGAGCGGACTCTCTTGGCTGGCAGGAAGTTCTGAAACCTCCCCATCGCGGATCGAGCGCCAGCTCCGGGGAGAATCAGAACGCAGAAATAGCTCACCGCTGGATGTGAGCTGATACCCACTGAAGTAGTAGCGCGGGTAGAGCGAGTAGGCCGGAAACCGCACATCGGGGGCGCGGAGCAGCATGGTGAACCGCTCACCCGCACGAACGCTGTCGGGAGCATCGATGTACGGCTCACCCATCGCGGACATCAGGCGACCAAACTGTGATTCTGTAAGCTGGCCATTGAATGCGCGGGCCTCGAGCCACGCACCCTGCGCGTGCATCCAGAACCCGTGGACGTTTCCCCGCTCGATCGCGCTGATCAGCGACTCCTCGAGCTGCTCCTCTTCCTCCGCCGACAATGCCTTGGCGATCAGTGCGTTGAATGTATCCGTGTCGTTGGGTGCGAGCCGGATGAGCAACGCGTTGGGGATCGGCCCGTAGGCCCAGGTCGGGCCGGACATGCGGACATAGATACAGAAACCACCCAGCACCACGGCGGCGAGCCCGAGGAGCAGGTAGCGGTTATCGCGCACGCGTGGGCGGTCCGTCGCGTCAGAGAGATCGCGGAGCGAGCTGCCGCACTCCGGACAGTCGCATGGAAGCCTGAGCCCAACGAGCGGGTACGAGCAACGGGTACAGGAAATCTGCCCGGGCTCACGGAACATGCGGCTGGAGATCGCGACCGCGATCCCGCCGCCGAGCGCGTAGACCCCCAGATAGATCATCACGTTCATAACGCCGCCCGATGATGAGGTGAACTGCATCATGACGACCAGGATCGCAAGTGTATAGAGCTGCGACTTGATCATCAGCTTGACCGGGACGCCCCAGGGATCGCCCGCGTCGTGCCAGCTGCGTCGCTGTTCTTTCGTAGTCTTCCAATACACCCGCCCGAGCACCATCGCCCCTATCGCGAGGATCATCATGAAAAATATGTATGTTCGAATCAGCAACGGGGCACCGGTCATCAGCAGCGCCACCATGACCACGAAGACAAACGCCACCAGATACGGACCCTGTCGCACGAGACAACTCGCCGTGCGAAGCTTGTACTCGTTCATCCGCAGCTCGATCTCCGGGATCGGCTCGCTCGGGTCGAGGTGCTTGTAGTATTTGCTCGCGGGGTTCTTCATGGGGCAGGGATCATAACGAACAACGCACCGATCGGAACCGGTGCGTTG
>JAEPOJ010000038.1 GCA_017642965.1 Phycisphaerales bacterium | reverse complement strand
GAGGCCCAGCTCTGCGGCATCGATCCGCTTACCACGCTCGCGGACACCAGAAGTGCCATCGGGCTCCCGTCCGATAACGACGATATGGCCCTTGCAGACGTCCGGAGGGTCCTCATGGCCGCATCATCACCGGCCTTTCTCCGAACAGAAAACGACCCTGTCTATCTAAAAGCGGCCCTGAGCACGCTTGAGCGACTCCTGCCCTCGTTTTTCGGGTAAGATGTTCCCGACCACGCGGCGACGGATCGTCGCAAACTCACACACAATCACCCGTTCCCGCAACACGCGAACGGGCAGCAAGTCAAAGGGAGTGCCACATGGATCTGCTCGATAAAATGATGCAACTCGTCGAATCATGCCGCGAGGACTACAACAAGGCCAAGGGCGGCAACAAGGCCGCGGGCACACGCGTGCGCAAGAGCATGCAGGACGTCAAAAACGTCGCCCAGGATATCCGCAAGGAAATGCTGGAATCACGCACGGACTGATCGCTACACGCAGACAACACGCCCCTGAGCACCCGAGCCACGCGCCAACACCATGTCCGCATCGCCAAGCATGCCATCTCCGACCAGGCCCGATCGAAAGTTCCTCTTGGATCTCGAAGGGATCGACCTCAGCGCCACGATCGCCGATCGCGACGCCATGTTCGAGCTCATCCCACACCGATTCGAGATGGCACTCCTCGATCGCATCGTCTGGGTGCAGGATGGCGGGCTTTCCGGGATCGGCGCGATGAAAGTACAGGGCGATGAGTTCTGGGTGCGGGGGCACTTCCCATCCCAACCCATGCTCCCGGGCGTGCTCATGGTCGAAGCAGGCGCCCAGCTCTCCTGCTACCTCTACAACCTCCGCCAGCAGAGCCCACAGCTCGCCGCGTTCCTCCGCATCGAGAACGCCGCGTTCCGACGCTCCGTGACCGTCGGCGAAGAGCTCTTCCTGCTCTGCGACGTCGTCAAGGCCTCCGATCGCCGCTTCATCTCAGACATCCAGGGTGTCGTCGACGATCAGATCTGCTTCGAGGCACGCATCTCCGGCATGCGCATCGGCGAGTTCGAACGCTGAGCACACACGTGTTCGAGCCCGCATACACCATCTCGCACACCTGCGATCACAAACAAGACACGCCACCCGCCAATACGGAACGCGTGTCTTGTTTTTTCCCCTCGCACCGCGGCGTCGTTGAGTTCCAATCCAAGGCCGGCACCACCCTCCTGCTCGCCGCCACAGGCCACCTGCGCGACTTCATCGCCCAACGCCTCAACGAGGCGAACGAGCCAACCGCCCGCGCCGACCTCAAGCCCATCACCCATCGCATACTCGCCCAGCCCACCGGCTCCGCCTTCGAGTCCGACCTCTTTGTCCTCGAACGAGCCCGAGAAGTTGATCCCGATCTCTACTCCAAAATCACCCACCAGAACCGGCGTGCCCTGCTCGTGATGGACACAGCCGCCGGCACCTGGCGCACCGCCGAATCCACCTCGCTCGAGCTCGCCCCTTCCGAGCACGCCATCGGCCCGTGCCTGACCAACAAATCCGCCCAGCAGCTCGGCGAGGCCCTCGACGACGTTTACGAGCTCTGCCGCTACCCCTCCCAGCTCGCTCTGGCCCCCAAGGGCACGCCATGCGCCTACAAAGAAATGGGGCGCTGCCCCGCCGCGTGCGACGGCTCCGAGCCCATGCACGCCTACCACCAGCGCTTCGCCCTCGCACTGAGCGCCGCGAGCGGAGGACTGAGCGCCTGGGAGTCCGCGATCAAGGACGACATCAAGGCCTCCAGCGCCGACCTCGACTTTGAGCGCGCCGCACGCGCCAAACGCGGCCTCGACGCGGTGCAGGGCCTCCCCCGCGACACCCTCGGGTGTGCCGCCGCGCTCGACGCGTTCTCATGCGTCGTCGTCACCCCCGCTCGCCGACCGGGTTACGCCATGTGCTGGGTGCTTGGCGCGAACGGATGCATCCCAGTATGTTCGATCGGGCTCCTCGACAACGACCTGCTCGAGACCCTCCCCGATCTGCTCGCGTCCCGCTGCACCCCGATGGGGTTCGCTCGCGATCAGCTCGATCGCTTCTCGCTCATCGCCCGCCACTGGCTCACCAAGCCCAGCAAACAGCGCAAGCGCCGCGTCACCGTCCTCGACACGCGCGACGCAGACTGGGCGAAAGCACTTCGACGCGCCATCGAAGACGCCCAGTCCGCCTCAGATCCGGGGCACGACGACGAAGAGCACACGCTCCTCCCGGTATAAACGCCGCCCGGTGAATACCATCATCTATGAGCAATCCATACCCACTGATCCTCGAGCCCATCCTCAAGCCCAAGGTCTGGGGCGGGCGACGCCTCGCCGAGTACGCCAAGCACCTCCCCGCCGACGAACCCACCGGCGAATCGTGGGAACTCGCCGACCTCGCCTCCACCAGCACCTCCGGCGGCGGTGGCGATAGCGCCCACTCCACCATCGCCAACGGCGAGCTGGCCGGCAAGACCATCCGCGACGCCATCGAGCAGTGGGGGACCGACCTGCTGGGTGACGCCAAGCTCAGCGAAACCGGCGGCTTCCCGCTACTCGTGAAGTACCTCGACGCCCGCGAGCACCTGAGCATCCAGGTCCATCCCTCGCCCGAATACGCGAGCAGCCACCCCGATGCGCACCTCAAGACAGAGTCCTGGTTCATCCTCGACGCCCAGCCCGACGCAGACGGCAACCCGCCCGTCATCTACAAGGGCTTCCAAGAGGGCGTCACCGCCGACGACCTGCGCGCCGCCATCGAGAATGGCACCGTCCCCGACATCATGCGCACCGAGCTCGCCGTGCCCGGCCACTGCCACACCCTCCCCTCGGGCACCGTCCACGCCCTGGGCGCAGGCGTCCTCGTCGCCGAGATCCAGACACCGAGCGATACTACCTTCCGCGTCTACGACTGGGCCAAGGAGTACGGCCGCGAAGGCCGCGAGCTGCACATCGATCAGGCGGTCGAGTGCGCCAGCTTCGAGCAGCCGCCCGTCGCCGAGCACGCCGAGGCCTTCCTCGCCGACGACATGGCCAACATGTCCGCCATGCCCCCCCGCATCGGCTCCACCCGCCACAACGTCGCCTCGACGGACCACTACACCATCGACGTGATCAGCGCCAGCTGCGAGTCCGTGCCGCTGGTTGCCGCGGACGATAACCGCAACACCCCGTTGGTCGTGATGCTCATCAAAACCATGGGCGCTTCGCTTGCATCAGGCAATCATGAGCACGAGCTCCAAGCCGGCCAGACCGCCCTCATCCCCGCGTCGATCGCGAAGGACTGCGCGCTGCGTTCCGGGCCCGGCACGGAAGCGGTCATCGCGCGGGTACAGTAGTTCTGCACCGAAACTGAAATACACCGCTCTCCAACGCGTTCTGTTCGCATGTGAAGGTGCCGATGCTCAGTAAACTGCTCGATCAACTCAAACTTGATTTTCTCGTCCCATTTGATCATGTAGATGCCGACGGGTGTGCAACCGTCGGTGAGCTTGAGCACCTCGTTTATACACGAGTCTCTCAATACCGAATGGATCAATCCGAGATCGACGAACTCCGATTGAAGCTGCTCGGCAGGATCAATCGTGCAGCGGAACTCGATCTGTCTGAGACCCTCACCCCCGCAGACTACAACACAGATCTGGCGACACTTGCCAGTGAGCGTATGACAGATCACTGGGAACAAACATACCTGCAGATCGGGCTGCCGATCAATCGGCACGGAATCCGGATCGAAACACCAAAGTGGGCTTCCAGACTGTGCGGTGTGTCATTCCTCGCATTGTTTCTTGCAGCAGTTGTGCTCTGGTATTTCGGAGGTGCGGTCGTAGGGATGCTGAGCTTGGCGGGCAGCGTTCTTCTAGCAAACCTTGTGAGCAGGTGGGTTCCGTACCGCACAGTGAAGGACACGGCAACTTTACGCGAGGCGATCGATCATTACATTGAAGATATCGAAGGGCGAGTAAGAGATGTCTCGCTTTGGGATGTCCAAGTCCGTGTGCGATCCATATATGCCACACTGAGAAATGTCGATCGAGCGAGTGTGGATGGGCGGACTCTGATTGAGCCGGGTGCCCTGCTTTGATCCGCAACGCGGACAAACCAAGAACGTGCGCTCTCTATTTGGGTGCCACTACTCGCCGTCTTCGGCGCAGTAGTGTCTTCGTTCATCAGCCAAGAGCACTACTGCGCGGCAAGCCGCGAGTAGTGGCACCCAGATCGCCACCCCTGATTACCCTCTGCCCTCCCCCTCTGTGTGCTCCGTGTGCTCTGTGGTCCCTTCTCGATCTTCACCCCACGAAAAAACCGCGACCCCTAGGCCGCGGCTTGAATCTCAAACTCAACCGAAATCACTTCCGGAACGCGTCCGCCACCTTCGCGATCGCATCACACACACCATTGACCTGCTCGTCCGTCAGGTTCTGGTGGATCGGGATACAGAACACGCGGCTCGCCAGCTTCACGCTCACCGGCGTCGTGGCCTCCTGATCGGCCAGATCGCTGAACGCCGGCTGTCGCGTCAGCGGCTTGGGATAATGCACCGCGCTGGGCACGCCTTCCTTCATGAGCGCCGCGCAGAACTCGTCACGCGTGCAGCTGAACTGCTCCAGATCAAGGCGGCAGGTGTACAGGTGCCACGCCGGGTTGCTGCCCGCGGTCGGCACCGGACGATCAACGCCCTCGATCCCGTCGATCCGCGACGCGTACAGCTCCGCGACTTCCCGACGCCGATCAGTCTCTTCCTTGAGTGTGTCGAGCTTGCTCAGCCCGATCGCGCCCGTGATGTCGTTCATCCGGTAGTTAAACCCGATCGACTCGTGCAGGTACTTGTCCGTCTCGCCGTGGCTGCGGAGCAGGCCGATCTTCTTCGCGAGCGCCTCGTCGTTGACGGTGACCATCCCGCCCTCGCCCGTGCCGAGGTTCTTGGTCGCGTAGAACGAGTAAGTGCACGCATCGCCGTACGCGCCGATGCCCTTGCCGTTGTACTCCGCGAGGTGCGCCTGAGCGCTGTCGTAGATGACCTTGAGCCCGTGCTTGTCCGCGATGGCCTGGATCGCGTCGATGTCGACCGGGATGCCGTAGAGATGCGTCACCGCGATCGCCTTGGTGTTGGGCGTGATCTTCTTCTCGATGTCCGCCGGGTCCGCCTGGTAGCTGTCCTCAAGGCAATCACAGAAGACCACCTTCGCGCCCGCCGCGACCAGCATCGAGACCGTCGCGATGTAGGTCCACGCGGGGGTGATGACCTCGTCGCCGCGCTCGATCAGCCCGCCGTACGCGAGCTGCAGCGCACACGTCCCGTTCGCACAGGTCAGCCCGATCTTCGCGTCGCTCGCCTCGGCGAACTTCTCCTCCAGAGCCGCACACTTGCTCGCGGCACGCAGCATGCCCGACTCGAGCACCTCGTTGGCGGCCGCGATGTCCTTCTTCGTGAGCCCGACCGCCATGAAAGGCACGTTGCTCTCGAACACCGGGGTGCCGCCGTTGATCGCCAAATCGCTCGCGGTTGCAGTCGTCATATCGCTTGTTCCTCACGCGCGGCGTCACTGCTCCTCCACACGCCCCGGATCATCCCAGGGCGGGGGCACGCACCGCGGTCTCAATCGTATGCGTTCCACGACTTTGGGCACACTTTTTTCAGGACCAAAAACCGCCTTCTTATGGGCAAAAAACGCGATCTCTCCCTCAAGGTCCAAGAAAATCGACCCGATTGACTGGCACATCATCAATCCTGATGTACTTTTCGGGCGTCGCCACAACCAAGCGACGCGAAACGAAACAAACGCCGGGTCGCAAGCGACTCAGTGAGTACCAAACTCTCTTTCTCTCTCTGCCAATAAGGCAAACACCGCTCGGGCCACCCACCCGAGCGGTTGTTTTTTTGTTCCTGCACACTCCCCCTGAACCGGCCCGCCGAGACGCCCGATATCGCACAGGCACCCCCTGATTCGGAGCGATCTCATGAGCGATACCACACCCGCATCCTTCGGCGACAACAAGGACACATGGCGCACCGCCACTCTCGTCATGGGGTTTGCCCTCCTGATCTCCTTCGCAGCCCACGTCGGCGGCCCATCGAGCGCCAACGCCGCGTCGGGAGACGTCAACCAGCTGCAGATCCTGCACCAGAACGCGTCCCAACCCCTGAGCATCGGTGGATTCACCACCCACAACAATCAGCCCGCCTTCATCGTCCTCAACGCGCAGGGGCAACGCGTCGGGTCGCTTCCCATGAGCGCGGCTCCCGGGCCGGGAGACCAGCGCATCGGCCAGGACTGAACCAAGCACCGATATCTTGATTCGTGATAAGATAGATAAAGCCCGGCGGGTTTTATCATATGTTATTACATAATTGCGAACTCGGGCGTTTGCCAGCGATATCGCAGCGACTACGATGATGGCCGATCGGGGACCCCCGATCGTGCCGGGGAGATGTCCGCGGCACCATTCCGGAGAGATATCGAGATATATATGGAGAGCAGAATGAACAACAAAGCCATCATGACGCTGGCAGTCGCGTCGATCGCCGCCGGCGCATCCGCGGGCGAGGTGTACCTCAGCGAGGCAGACCTCATCGCCGAGATGGGTGCGGGCTTCGCCTTCAACGACTTCAGCGCCGTTTCCGACGGCTCGGTCGATTCGCTGAGCTACGACTTCGGCACCTTCGCATACGAGATCACCACCGGCCCCGTTCCCACCTCGGGCCTCTACAACGAGGGCGGCGTCATCTCCACCGCGTCGAACCTCGACTCCATCGTCATCAACTTCACGTCCGACAACGTCCACGCCATCGGCGCGAACATCTGGGCCACGGACCCCGGCTTCGACCCCGCGGGCGCACTCATGCTCGTCACGCTCAGCGACGGCACCGTCGAGGCATTCCCCTCCGGCGGGCCGGGCGCGTTCTACGGCTACACCTCCGACATGCTCATCACCAGCGTCGAGATCCGTGCCGTCGGCTTCTTCAGCCCACGCTTCGCCACCATGGACAACCTCTACGTTGGCACCACAGGCGACCTCCCCGTCGTCCCGCTCCCGCCCGCCGCATGGGCAGGGCTCGGGCTGCTCGGGCTCATGGGCGTCCGCCGCTCAATGAAGCGGTCCTGAACCGCAAGGCGATCTCAGACCCAACCACGGGTGTCCCAGCGACACCCGTTTTTAATTCCTCACGCATACCAGCATTCTCGCTTGACTCGGGAGGGGGGATATGCGATATCCTCTGCGCGCCGCCAATACCCCCGGACCCGAAGACCCGGGGCGGCCGAAGAACCGGCTCACGCCGACGACGAGAACTGGCACACCACCCGCCATGAAACGCTCGACCCACAGAACCGATCGCGACGACGATCGCCCCAAACCCACGCGGGTGACGCCCGCCAACCCAACGCACGCACACGCCGATCGACGCCCCGTCACGCTCGCTGACGAGGCGGTCTTCCGCCGTGCGCTCGCGTCACTCGACGAGCCCATCTCGGACACCACCTTCGCGATCTGCCTCGGCTGGTGCGAGTCGCTCGCGCTCACGCACTGCATCATCGAGGACCACCTCTGCCTCTTCAGCGCGGCGGACGAGGACCTCACGCTGATGCTCCCCCCGCTCGCCCTGACGCCCGACGCGGACAGCAAGCTCGCCGACTGCATCGATCAGTGCTTCGCCATCATGGACGCCGAGAACGGCCCGGACCGCGCCGACCAGTCGCGCATCGAGTACGTCCCCGACGAGCTGCTCATCAGAATCCAGAACGCCCTGCCAATGAAGCTCTCGACCACCGCCATGCCGGGCGATTACATCTACCCGCGCCAGGCCATGGTCGACCTCGCCGGCGGCGATCTCAAGGGCAAACGCAAGCTCCGCAACCGATTCGAGCGAGAAAACACCGAGATCACCGTCGCCCCGATCACCAGCGCCGACCTCGACGAGTGCAAAGCGCTGCTCAAACGCTGGCGCCACTCAGCCGACGAGCGCCACGAGGGCGAGGCCAATGAGCGCCTGATCGGTACCGACATCCTCCGCAAACGCGACGAATCGTTCACCGTCTGCATGCTCGAGCACATCGACACGCTCAAGCTCGAGACCATGCTCGTCCGCTCGTCGGGAAAGCTCGTCGCCTTCACCATCGGCGAGCGCCTCACGCCCGATCAGGCCGTCATCTACGTCGAGAAGACCGACCCGGACCACGACGGCGCACCCCAGTTCATCTTCTCCAAGTTCTGCGAGGTCAACTTCCCCGATGTCTCCGAGATCAACGTCGGCGACGACTGGGGCATCGAGTCGCTCCGCTACACCAAGACGAGCTACCGGCCCTCGCGCATGATCCCCAAAGCCATGCTCTCGAGAGTCCCCGTCCCCGTCGTGCAAGGGGTGGAGCACAACATGGTCCGCACACTCCGCACCGTCCCCATCGACCCCGGAGCGCCCCTCCTGACCCCCGCCTCGGGCATCACCGTCCGTCACGCCGTCAAGGCGGACGCCGACGCGCTCGTGGAGATCGAGGCCAGCGCATTCCTCGAAGACGACCGATTCAGCGCTCGCCAGATCAGACGCCTCATCGAGAACCCGCGAGCAATCGTCCTTGTCGCGGAAGAGCAGCGCGGCGAGCACACCGTCATCCAGGGCTGGGCCGTCGCGCTCATCCGCAACCACCGACGCTGGCGGTCGGGACGCATCTACGGCGTCGCCGTCGCCAACCCCGCCAAGGGGCGAGGCATCGGTCGCACGCTCGTCACCTCGCTCATCAGCCGGCTCGAAGACGCAGACATCACCCGCGTCTACCTCGAGGTCCGCGCCGATAACACGCCCGCGATGACCCTCTACGAGTCGCTCGCCTTCGAGCCCATCGCCATACTCGCCGACTACTACGCCGACGAAACGCACGGCATCCGCATGCGAAGAGTCAAAGCATGACCCGCTAGTAGTCCCGCCCCTCGATCCCATCGACGGTGGTCATGATCGGGTAGTTCCAGCAGGAGTAGGGGCGGTACTCGATCCCGTTCATCGCCGGGGCGGCCTTGCGGCTCACCGAGTTGTCCCCAAAGCCGACAAGGACCCAGTCCTCCTTCTTGTCCGCGCCCCGCTCAAACATGCCGAGCCGGGTCGCAAGGAAGAGCCCCTTGGCACTGGGGTAGCGGACCTGGTGCACACGCATCGGCCTGAAGTATCGCGCCTCCGCGATCGGCGCCGGGCCGACCTGCCAGTACGCGGGCGTCGCCACCGTGGTGTGCGAAAGCTGGTACGCCGAGCCCAGCGTGTTACTGCTGCCATACCGGTCCAGCAACGCCTCACGCGCATCGTCATCCGGGTCGGCAACCGCCGCGATGTCAAACCCAGCCCGCTGCACGACCGTTGGCCAATGCAGCGCGTTCGCCGCGAAGTACCCCGCGTTGTACGAGTGCCCCAGACCCGGCGGCTCCAGATCATTCAGCTCGTTCACCCCGGCCCCGGGCCGACCAGCCACCCCGATGAACGGGAAGCTCGAACCGTAAGACTCGGCATACAGCGAGATC
Organism: Phycisphaerales bacterium; assembly: GCA_017642965.1. Lineage (GTDB taxonomy): Bacteria > Planctomycetota > Phycisphaerae > Phycisphaerales > UBA1924 > UBA1924. Next base: position 20,600 of record JAEPOJ010000038.1, on the reverse strand, counting down.
ACATTCAGACACTCACGCATGTTCGAATGATGCACCGTGGTCTGGGCCGAGCGCCGGGCAGCCCGAAGCGCCGGCATCAGCACCGCGACCAGCACCGCAACGATCGCGATCACCGCCAGCAGCTCAATGAGCGTGAACCCGCCCCGCCCGCCTAGGAGTCTCATGCGCATGTTGCCCGAACCCTTCCCGAGGCGATCACCGGGCGGCGCAGCTCTCGCAGCGACCACCCCGCCATGATCATGAGTGAGATGTTCCGAACAAATCCGACCACGATATCCATCCGCGCATCAGACGATGAGACGCCCGCACCCCCGAGGCACCCGCAGCTCGGCGGCTCGGGCATCAGGTACATCAGCGAGAGCGCCACACAGAACACGCTCAGCGATGCGAGTGTCATGATCAAACCAATGCGGTGATACCTCGGCATCAGCATCATCGCGCCCAGCACCGCCTCAAAGGTAATGATCAGCGTCGCGAGCACCGCCACCCCAGGGTACCGCACGATCTCCGGCAGCCCCCCGCCCCCCGGCCACCAGGCGCTCAGGAGTTGGCCGACAAGCTCGCGGAAAGCCGGCGCATCAATACCCTTCATGACCGAAGAGGTCAGAAAGAGCGCCGCGAGTGCGTAGCAGCAGATCGCCGCCACCCGGCGCGCAGCGCTAGAAGTGGGGGAGGAGTCGCGCATCCTGGTCTTTCCGATTCACAAACAAAGCCGACATGAAGTGCCAGTCATCAATATCCGGGTTCCACATAAAGATAAAGACGATCGCTTGCGGGTCCGCGTTCTCATAATCGACAACCGAACCAACCATCGCGTACGGCAGCGCGCCGTACGTATCAATCAATCCCTCCGCAGTCCGGTCGGGAAACAGGAACACCCCGCTCGGTCGCGGCGCCGCGCCCGACCAGCCGTCCACACCCAGCTCCGTCGTGTACAAATCCACGCTCACCGCGCGGGAGGAATCGATCAGTCCCAGCGTGCACACCAGCCCGACCGGGCCGTGCGCAAAGCCGCGCACCCCGTTCACCGGCGTCCGATCCTTCCACCACGGGAACGATTCGGTCACGATCGTCGCCGCCGTATCGCCCGGGCGACGCTCACGCTCCAGGTAATACTCGATCATCGGGTCCAGCTCGCCCCACCCGATCTCACCCAGCCGCTGCTCGCTCGGCGCATACGCCTTGCGATCGTGCCGATGGCGTATATACACCTCCGCGTCGTCCTGGAACAGCCGGTAGTACACGAGCTCCGCGGTCTGCGTCAGCAGCGCATCGACCTGCCGCTCAGTGAGCTCAAGCACATGCACGGGCTCGTCGATCTGCTCGAGCCGCGGTGTGAGCTGCAGCGGGTACCGCCCGTTGTGCGTCACAAGCTCGCCCGAGCTGGTATTGATCACCTTCGCCGAATGAAAGTGCGCGTGCACCGCGTCGTAATCATTCAGCCGGGCAAACGGGAGTGATCGATACTTGGGCAGCGCCGTCTTGATCACATACGCGTTCGCGTCGTTCGCGAGCGATTCGCGCTCAAGGTTCCACCACACCGCACCCGCCGTCACGACACCGACAAGAGATAAGATCGAGATGCGTACGCGTGGCTGAGGCATCGCTCACCTGCACTGGGTGCCAGAGGGTGGTGTCTGACAATAGTCGCTCGTCTGACACTGACACGTCCCCGCGGTAGGCAACGTGCCGGTCGGTGCACAGCAGCAACCAACATGGGTCTGATCCGAGCAACTGATTTTGATCGTGCCGGGGATCGGGCCACACCCGCCGTAACACTTGCGGCAGAACACGCCCTCGACGCAATCTTCGGGCTCCGGTTCCGGATCGCCAACCCCGACCTGCCCCGCCGCGCTCACGGCAATCGCAGACACGGCGATGAGCATCGCGATCAACGGTGTAAGAACTGATTGGTAGGTTGTCTTCATATTTGCCCCCTCGCAAATGATCTACGAATGTATCGGAAACTTATAGTCAAATCAAGCTATAAAAACGTGAGGAGATCTAAAAACACAGAGTTGAGTCTCCCCAGAACGCGGCATCCTCCCAAATGTCCGCGCCTCGCCTCAGGCACTCGCCCCGGATCTCCGTAGGCACCGCCCATATCGCGACGACACACACAAGGCCCGAACCCGCGGCCACCACAGCAGCTGGCGAGTGTGCCTCAGATCTGATACATTCGCGTGCCTACGCCCGGAGCCCCAACGCATGGAATCAGACCCATCCTCGACACCGCCCACGCCGCGCCGTGCCGTGTCCATGCGCACCATGCTCCAGGCGGTCGGCCCGGGCATCCTCCTCGCCGGCGCCGCCATCGGCGCATCGCACCTCATCCAGTCCACGCGCGCCGGCGCCGGCTTCGGCTTCGGGATGCTCGGAGTCCTCCTGCTCGCGTGCGTCACCAAGTACCCCTTCCTCGAGTTCGGCCCACGCTACGCCGCCAGCGCCCACGAGGACCTCATCGAAGGCTACAGAAAGCTCGGCACATGGGCCGTCTGGGTCTGCGCCATCGTCAACTTCGGGTCCATGTTCATCATCATGGCCGCCCTCACACTCGTCTCCGCATCCATCGCCCAGTATCTCATCGGTCTCTACCTTCCCGGCTTCTCTGCGCTCACGCCCCAAACCCTCAGCGCCATCATCATCACACTCTGCCTGCTCGTTCTCCTCCTCGGCAAGTACCGCACGCTCGAACGCACGATGAAGATCGTGATGACCATGCTCCTCCTCTCTACCCTCGCCGCCGTCGTTATTGCGATCACCAAGTCCTCCCCGCGCACCATCCCAGATGATTCCCCGCCGTGGTGGGGGAGTGCCAACTTCGCGTTCCTCCTCGCGTTCATGGGATGGATGCCCATCCCCATCGATTCCGCGATCTGGAACTCGATCTGGGTGCAGGAACACGAGCGCGTCAACAACCGCGAGACCAACCTCCGCGAAGCGCTCTTCGATTTCCGATTTGGCTACATCCTCGCCGGGCTCGTCGCGACCCTCTTCCTCGCGCTGGGCGCGCTCGTCATGCGCGGGCGCGTCGACGAGCTCAAGGACGGCGCCGGCTTCGTCAACCAACTCATCGGCACCTACGCCGATACCCTCGGCCGCTGGAGCATCCCCCTCATCGCCATCGCCGCCCTCACCACGATGCTCTCGACCACCCTCGTCGTCCTCGACGCCTTCCCCCGCGCCATGCACCGCCTCACCCAGGCGATCCGCAACTCCGACCCCACCCCGGGCACCAGACAACACGGCTACGCCCTCTGGGTCATCGCCCAGGCCCTCATCGCGATGGGCATCATCCTCTTCACCCTCAAGAGCATGAAGACCATGGTGGACCTCGCCACCACCCTGAGCTTCCTCACCGCCCCGATCCTCGCCCTGATCAACTACCTCGTCATCACCAGGCACGCACCAGAAAGCGCACGCCCGGGCCCGGGCATGCGCATCTTCAGCATCGCCTCGATAGTGTTCCTCGCCGCGTTCAGCTCGGCGTACCTGATATGGCGATTCCTCTGATCTCCGTCATCCGTTCGTTCACGGGCACCCCGCGTTGAAGAGGTCGATGAACGTGCTGACATCGAAGAAGTCCCACGACAGGTCCCCGTTCAGATCCGTTTCCGGGTATCCCCACCGATTCACGAACCGTGAGACATCAAAGTAATCGAGCGCCCCGTCGGTGTTCAGATCCGCGGGCCCGCAGGGCAACGCCAGTCCGAACGCATAGATCTCGCCGGAGTCGGATGCACCGCTGTCGATTCTGGGTGCACCGATGATCATCATGCCGTTGTGCTCGATGATCGAGTCGCCGAACAGATCATCATTCTCAGCCGCGGGCGCAACGAGTGTATTCGCGATCACAGACGATCCGGGCGAGAACACATGGGCCTGACCGTTCCAGACCCCGGGCCATGTCTGAGCAACCGCTGTGATCGAATCACTCATCATCGATGACGTAGCAATCCCGGACCCCCCATAGCAATCCCACCCGGGGATGAAGGACTGCGCGTTATTGGAGGTGTCGTAAAAATACGCGGCATCGCTGAAGAAGCCGTTGCACCCCGAGCCATGCCCGCTGCCAACGATCAGCACCCCGTTCCTTGCTTCAAGCGAACGCCCGAAGAACATCGAGGAAGCAGGGGACTTGTCGTCCGGATCACCAACATCGTTTGAAAGGATCTGCCCAACAAAGCCCCGCGTTTGCAGGTCGATCATGTGGATCGATCCGGCCCACCCGTCCGAGTACGGCGCGCCGACATACGCGATCATTCCATCGATCGCGATCGATGCGCCGAGCCCCCCCTGCGCCGAGCCGCTACTCGTCAGCGACTCGAGGTACAACCCTTGGTCTGCCTGATAAAAATGAACGGCGCCCCCAGTGTCGTAATCCCTGTAAGCGCCCAAGAGCGCCACGCCATCTCGGATCGCGATCGTGCGCCCAAAGTGCTGGAGCCCCGAGCCGCCGGGCGCGTACACCTTCGCGATCTGCTCGCCCGTCGATACCCGGAAGAAATAGGCCGCCCCAGCGTTGTTCCCCTGGTCATCATTGGATGGCGCGCCAACCACGGCGATGTCGCCCTCGATCGCGAGCGAACCGCCGAAGCCCTCCCCCGCGACGCCCGCCGCCGAGACCAACTCGCCAACGACGGACCAGTCCGAGCTGTCAAAGATCACCACACGCCCAACGCCGCCATACGCGCCCGGCTCGCCGACGAGCAGCGTATCCCCCTCCCCCGCGAGAGAGGCCCCAAAGTGGCCATCCGCCGAGGGCGACGGAGGGGCAATCGTGTGCAGCAGCGGCTGCGCGAACACGGGAGCAGAGAACGCAAGGCACCAGATCCCGGCCAGATTCATCAGTTTCAGTCGCTTCATGGTCAATCATCCTAACTATGTAAGGAGTTATAAAAACCTCGCCATCGAGGATAGCGAGGTTGCTGGATTGCCACAAGAAGATATCTGGATATTACCCCTTCAGCCAACGCTCCAGGTAGTGAATGTCCACGCCGCCCTTCTTGAAGTCGGCGTTATTCATCAGCTCGGCGTGCAGCGGGATCGTCGTCTTGATCGGTCCGACCTCGAACTCGTGCAGCGCACGCGACGCACGACGGATCGCCGCGTCCCGATCCGCGCCCCACACGATCATCTTCCCGATCATCGAGTCGTAGTTCGGGGGCACCCGGTACCCGGCACACACGTGGCTGTCCATCCGCACGCCCAGGCCCCCGGGCGCTCGGTAGGTCTCGATCAGCCCCGCGCTCGGGCGGAAGTCCTTCGTGTGGTCCTCCGCGCAGATGCGGCACTCGATCGCGTGACCGTTGACCTTGATCTCTTTCTGCTTGTACGGGATCTTCTCGCCAGCGGCAACCATGATCGACATCTTCACGATGTCCACGCCCGTGATCATCTCTGTCACCGGGTGCTCGACCTGAACTCGCGTGTTCACTTCGAGCATGTAGAAGTTCTGCTTGTCGTCCATCAGGAACTCGACCGTCGCAGCCCCTGAGTAGTCCGCGCTCTTCACCAGCTTCGCCGCCGACTCGCAGATCTTCTCGATCTTCTTCCGCTCGATGCCCGGGCCGGGAGCTTCTTCGATCACTTTCTGGTGGCGGCGCTGCATCGAGCAATCACGCTCCCACAGATGGATCGCGTTGCCGTGCTTGTCCCCGATGGTCTGCACCTCGACGTGGCGTGCGTGCTCGAGGAACTTCTCGATAAAGACAGCCCCGTTGCCGAACGCCGCCTGCGCTTCCTGCTGGGCCTTGCTGATATTGGTCCGCAGCGTCGCCTCGTTGCGGCAGATCCGCATCCCGCGCCCGCCGCCGCCCGCCGCCGCCTTGATGATCACCGGGTAGCCGATCTCGTCCGCGACCTCCACGGCCTCCTCGACCTCCTCGATCGCGCCCTCGCTGCCCGGGAAGACCGGCACGCCCGCCGCCTTCGCGTACCGCTTCGCCTCGACCTTGTCGCCCAGCTTGCCCATCGCCTCCGGGCTCGGGCCGATGAACTCGATCTTGCAGTCCCGGCAGATCTCGCTGAACTCCGCACGCTCGCTCAGGAACCCGTAGCCCGGGTGGATCGCGTCCGCGTTCGTCACCTCGGCCGCGCTGATGATCCGAGAGATGTTCAGGTACGAGTCCTTCGAAGGCCCCGGCCCGATGCAGATCGCCTCGTCCGCGTCCTTCAGGTACGGGGCGTCCTTATCCGCCGTCGAGTACACACACACCGTCTCGATGTCGAGCTCACGACAGGCCCGCATGATCCGCTGGGCAATCTCGCCACGATTCGCAATCAGCACGCGTTTGAACATGGTTCAGGTCTCACGAAAGCGGCGCATGATTCAGGACAGGGCTCCGCTCGAACATCCCCGACGCGCCGGATTGGTTGAAGAGGTTTACTTGAGCTGGATCAGCGGCTGCCCGAACTCCACGGCATCGCCATCCTTCACGAGAATCTTCTCGACCACGCCGGACTGCTCCGCCTTGATCTCGTTGAAGACCTTCATCGCCTCGACGAGGCACACAACCGTGTCCGGGCCGACGTTGTCGCCCACCGAAACGAACGCCTTCGAGTCCGGGTCCGGCTTGGTATAGAAGGTACCGACCATCGGCGACTCGATCGACTTGAGCCCCGCGTCGGCAGCGGCGCCAGGGGCCTCTGCAGCCGCGGGCGCTGGGGCCGCCGGCGCTGCCGCGGCCGGAGCGGCCGCCACGGGCTGATGCTGAATCACCGGGGCCTGATCGTTGCCGCGCTTGATCGTAACGGTTTCCTGCTGGTCGTGGAGGTCGATCTCCGTCAGCTCGTTCTCGACCATCAGGCGGACCAGTTCTTTAAGTTTGCGTATATCAATCATGGTGTGTGTTCACGGTAGAGTGTGTGTTCAGACTGCACGCGCAACCCGCGTTCTCCGATCCGGGTGAACCCCGCGTGCGTTGGTCTGTATCATACCCCGGATTCGCATTCAACGCGAACACGCACGATCACGCATCGATCATTCCCGAACTCGCAGAGGTCCAGCCCGCACATGCCCAAACAGGACCCACGCAAACCAGGGCACGCCGCGATCGCGCACGCGCTCCCGCTCGCCCTCGCAGCAATCACCCTCGCGCTCCTCATCACCCCGCTCTTCACCCTCGCCAGCGCGTTCATCACCGACTTAGGGACTTTCCCCGAAAGCGTCTTCTCCGCACCGCGCCTCATCCTCCTGCTCCGATCGCTCCTCACCGTTTCGATCATCGCCCTGCTCGCGACGCTCACCGCCTACCCGATCGCGCGCGTGCTCGCCGCCCGCCGCAACCGCCGAGCAAGGACGCTCAGCGCCCTCCTCCTCTGCCCCATCTGGCTTCCACCGTTCATGATCTACGCCGCGGGAAACCTCCTCCGCGCCCCAGACACCATTGCCGGACGCGCACTCATCGACTTCGCGACCTCATCGCCGGACCTGCGATGGGTCACCATCTGGGCCGGCTACGCCATTGCGGTGCTCGGCCTCGCGCTCTGGTCCGCCCCTGTCGCCGCCGTGCTCATCGCTTCCGGGTGGGGCGCCAAGTCCGGCGTCTACGACGACATGATCGCACTCGAGCCCATCGGCCTCCCGCGCAGGGCCCTCTTCAACCTCCGCCTCCACCGCCCCATCCTCACGCGCGCCTTTGTGCTCATCGCGATCCTCATGCTCGGCTCAGCCGTCCCGCTCCACCTCGCACAGCTCGACACATGGTCCATCGTGATCTGGCGACAGCTCACCGAGCACCCACCGCAGCAGTGGGGGCGCATCTGGGTCAGCGCCCTGCCCATGATCATCATCGCCTTCATCGGCGCACGCTTCATCCTCACGATCCTCAGCGACCGCCACGCCCACGAAGAACCAATCGCCGCCCCTCCCCGCGCATCCGCCCTGAGCACACTTTCAGCCGTGCTGGTCTTCACGCTCGCCGTGCTCATCCCCCTATTCGCCATGGCCGCCTCGCTCGACGACCCCCGCAGCATCACGCACTTCTGGCAACGCAACGCCGATGCCGTCACCGACACCTCGCGCACCGCCATACTCGTCGCCGCATCAGCGCTGCTCATCGCGCTCGCCAGCGCGTTCTCCTTCTCCTCGCCCGTGCACTTCCACAACCGGATCGCTAAGGGCGCGCTGCTCGCCCTCTGCGTGCTCGGCCTCATGCCCGGCGTGCTCATCGGCGCCGCCGTCGCCCGCGCCGGCATCATGGGGCTCGACATCCCGCAGGCCGCGCCCTACTGGGCATCGCTCACACGCTACGCGTTCATCGCCGCCATCATCGGCGCGCTCTGCGCCAGCTCGGAATCACCAGACCGGCGCAGCGCACGCGTCCAGATCGCCGGCCCCTCGCCACGCGCCTGGATCATCGCCACGCTCCCAACCTTCATCCGCCCCCTCCTCGCCACGCTCCCGATCGTCTTCCTCCTCGCCATGTTCGAGATCGAGTCCGCCGTCCTCGTCACCCCGCCCGGCATCGATAGTCTCCCCCAGCAGCTCCTCAGCGACCTGCACTTCGCACGCCTCGAGCAGCTCAGCGCCGCGGGCGTCAACCTGCTCTCGCTCGGCATCGTCTTCTCGCTCATCGCGTCGCTCCTGCTCACGCGAGCCGCCCGATTCACAGACACAGCAACTGAACCACACCGGCCCGGTAACCATATATGATGCTCATATCCTGATTGTTCCTGATGATCCACGCCCACACACGACAACCCGCCCTCGCCATCCTCATGGCGCTCTCCTGCGCCCTCGGTGCCTGCGGCGATGCCGACACAGACCAAGCAGGGAAGCTCAAGACCACCCGAGTTCTCGGCGAGGCAGGCACACACAACGGCCAGTTCGTCTACCCACGCGGCATGGACATCTTCGACTACAACGGATCGCCGCACGCGATCACCGTGGACAAGACCGCGCGCCTCCAGCACATCAACCTTGAAACCGGCCAGGTCATCGGCGCCATCCACACACCCCGATGGGACCGCGGAAAGCCAACCGGCCTCACCGTCGCACCATCCGTCAATGACCCCTCCGCACTCGCCGTCTACGTCGCCGACACCCACGAGTTCCGCGTCCTGATGTACGAGTTCCCCCTCCCGGCGACGGACGACCCACAGCCAACCGAGCCCGACTTCCAGTTCGGGTCCTTCGGCGAAGAGCCCGGCCAGTTCATCTACCCCACCGACATCGCCGTCGAGACCGACGAGGCAAACAACGTCACCGACATCTACGTCTCCGAGTACGGCGGCAACGACCGCATCAACCACTTCACCATCGACCGCTCCAACGCGACCCCCGCCGTCGTCTGGCAATCCCAGATCGGCGTCGTCGGCGAGGAGGTCGACGCCTCCGATCACCCCCTCGCGATGTCGCGCCCCCAGTCCATCGAGCTCTGGACCAACCCCACGACCAACCAGCGAGAGATCGTCCTTACCTCCGCATCCCACCACCGCATCGGACGCATCACCACCTCCGGCGAGCTCATCACCTGGTACGGCGGACCACTCGATACATCCGACAACGCCTACAACTTCCCCTACGGGCTCACCATCCTCGCAGACAACACCGCACTCATCGCCGAGTTCGGAGGAAACCGAATAACACGCATCGATCTTGAATCCGGAGAGCAGCTTTTCCGGTATGGTGAGACGGGGCGCAGCGTCGGACAGCTCGCCCAGCCGTGGGCCGTCGGCGTCGCAGGGGACCAGCTCGTGATACTCGATTCCGGCAACAGCCGCCTCCAGTTCTGCGATCCCCCCGCAAAGCTCGCCCCAGAGTACACCAAACCAGTCGCCTCCCGGCCCAACGGCACGGGGGGCAACCCATGATCAGCAAGCTCAGCACGATCAGCTCACTACACCCAACCCTCGCGGAACTCACGCTCGGCCCCATCCACTTCCAACGCGAGGTCTACCTCCTCCTCATCCCCATCCTCGCCCTGCTCACGATCTTCATCGCACGCAAATCCATCTCCGGGCTCGGCAAGTCCTCCCGCATCGCCGCACTCATCGTCCGACTCCTCGCCATCGCCCTCATCGTCGGCGCCCTCGCCGAGCCCTCACTCCGAGACGTCGCCAAGGACGTCGGCGTCACCGTCATCGTCGACGCCTCACGCTCCATCCCCGTCGGAGCCCAAGAGCAGATCGACGCCTACATCGCGCAGGCACAGGACCAATCACGACGACCCGACGACCAGCTCGGCGTCATCACCGTCGCCGAGAACGCCTACTCACAGGCATCCGTCTCGCGCGCCACAACACGCGTCGATCGACAGTTCATCGGCGCGACCGACGGCACAAACCTCATGTCCGGCGTGTCGCTCGCCATCGCGTCCGCCCCGGACTCCGTCGCAAACCGGATCGTCCTCATCTCCGACGGCAACGAGACCGACGGCTCCCTCCTCCGCGCCGCACAGGCCGCCAAGGCACAGGGCATCCCCATCGACATCCTCCCCGTCGAGTTCGCCTACGCAGACGAGGTCATCGTCGAGAACGTTCAGGTCCCAGCCAACTCACGCGTCGGCGAGACCATCACACTCAAGGTCGTCCTCAACGCCACCACACCCGCCGCGGGCCGCCTCCTCATCTCCCAGGACGGCACCCTCATCGACATCAACCCCGCCGATGAGACCGAGCTCGGCACCATCGTCGAACTCAACCAGGGACGAAACGTCCTCAGCGTCGCCATCGCCGTCACACGCCCCGGCGCACGAACCTACGAAGCCGTCTTCGAACCACTCACCGGCCTCTCCGCCGAGGGCGACCCGACCGGACGCCTCGGAGACTCCATCAACGAGAACAACCGCGGCAGCGCCATCACATTCGTCGGATCCGAGGGCACCGTCCTCATCGTCGCCGACGACCCCAACGAAGCAGTCATCTTCGAGGACGTCCTCGCGCAGGCCAAGGTCGCCACGCAGCGCGTCGCCTCATCGCAGTTCCCAACATCCCTCCCCGAACTCGCCGCCTACGAGGGCGTCGTCCTCCTCAACCAGTCCGCGTACGCCTACTCCGAAGCGCAGCAGGAACTCATGCGCCAGTACGTCAAGGACACCGGCGGCGGCCTCGTCATGGTCGGAGGCCCGGAGTCCTTCGGAGCCGGCGGATGGATCGGCTCCCCCCTCGCAGACGCCCTCCCCATCCGACTCGACCCCCCACAGAAGCGACAGATGCCCCGCGGCGCACTCGCACTCATCGTTCACTCCGTCGAGATCCCACGCGGCGTCTACTACGGCAAGGAAATTTCAAACGCCGCCGTCGACGCGCTCTCACGCCTCGACCTCATCGGCATCATCGAATACCAGGGGCTCGGTGGCACCGACTGGATCTACCCCCTCTCGCCCGTCGGTGACCGCGTCGCCGTCAAGCAGGCGATCCAGAACCTCACCTTCGGCGACATGCCCTCCTTCGACCCCTCACTCCAGCTCGCCCTCTCCGGCCTCCAGAACGCCGCAGCCGGACAAAAGCACTGCATCATCATCTCCGACGGCGACCCCTCCATGTCCCGCTCGCTCCTGAGACAGTTCCGACAGTCCGGCATCACCATCTCCGCCGTCGGCGTCAACCCGCACTCGCCAAACGACACCAACACCCTCCGCACCATGGCCCGCGTCACCGGCGGCACCTACTACTCCGTCGGCAACAACGCACTCGAAACACTCCCGCAGATCTTCATCAAGGAAGCACAAACCATCCGCCGCGCACTCATCTGGGAAGGCGAACCCTTCTCGCCCGCGCGCACCGCCGTACCAGCCGAAACCATGCGCGGCATCAACGCCGTCCCGCCCATCAACGGCTACGTCGTCGCCGCAGAACGCGAGGGCCTCTCGCTCGTCACACTCCGCGGCAAGGAAGAAGACCCCATCGCCGCGCAGTGGCAGTACGGCCTCGGACGCGTCGTCACCTTCACCTCCGATGCCTCCACACGCTGGGCATCCTCATGGGTCGCCTGGCCCGGATTCTCCCAGTTCTGGGAGCAGCACATCCGCTGGACCATCCGACCCTCAGGCGACGCCACACTCCGCGTCTCTACCGAAAACGTCGGCGAAAAGACCCGGGTCATCATCGAAGCATTCGACCCGGACGGGCAGCGACTCAACTTCGCCGACTTCCAGGCACGCACCTCAACACCCAACGGCGACGGCGTCTCCGTCGAGGTCCAGCAGGTCGGCCCCGGCCGCTACGAAGGCGAGTTCAGCACCGCCGAGGCCGGCGCCTACGTCCTCAACCTCCAATACCGCGCCCCGGGCGCAGACGGCAACCTCCTCGAAGGCAGCGCCCAGGCCGCCGTCACACGCCCCTTCGCCGACGAGTTCAAGGCCCTCGAAACAAACCTCCCCCTCCTCAAGCAGGTCGCCTCCATCACCGGCGGACGCGAGCTCCCCTCCGACCCAGCCCTCGCAGACCTCTGGGGCCGCGACGGTCTCGACATGCCCGTCACCCTCACCCCCGCCTGGCTCCTCTTCGCCATCATCGGCATCGCCATCTTCCTCATCGACGTCGCCGTCCGCCGTGTCCGCATCGACCCCGCCATGATCGCCGCCTTCGTCCGCCGCGGCGCCACCAAGGAAGCACGCAAGTCCGAGGCCTCCACCGAGGCCATGCGCATGGCCCGCACCCGCGCCCAATCCCGCACCGGCGACGACCAGAAGCAACGAGCATCCCGCAAGTTCGAGGCCTCCGCCGAACGCGCCAAGTCATCCGAACCCATCGCCCTCACCGGCGAAGAAGAACAGGACAAGCCAACCATCGGCAAACCCAAACGAGTCGTCGAGAAACCCAAGGACGAACCCATCGACTCACTCTCGGCGCTGCGAGCCGCAAAGAAGCGCGCCCGCGACGACATGAACGATTCCAAAGACTGACCCACACGCACACAGCGTCATTTCCCCATAGGAGCCCACCATGGCCGCCAACCAGGACAACTTCGAAACACCCGCAGAGGTCAAAGCACAGTGCGATGCCTTCCGCAAAACCTTCTCCGAACTGCGAACAGAAATCGGAAAGGTCATGGTCGGTCAGCAGCAGGTCGTCGACGCCGTCCTCGTCGCCCTATTCGCAGGCGGCAACGTCCTCCTCGAAGGCGTGCCCGGGCTCGGCAAGACCCTGCTTGTCCGTACGCTCGCGACGACGCTGCACCTGCCCTTCAACCGCATCCAGTTCACCCCCGACCTGATGCCCGCCGACGTGATCGGCACCAACATCGTCTCCGAAGACAACGAGACCGGCAAACGCTCCTTCGAGTTCCAGAAGGGCCCCATCTTCGCCCAGGTCCTCCTCGCAGACGAAATCAACCGAGCCACACCCAAGACGCAGTCCGCGCTCCTCGAAGCCATGCAGGAACACTCCGTCACCGTCGCAGGCCAGACCTACACCCTCGACGAGCCCTTCCTCGTCCTCGCCACCCAGAACCCCATCGAGCAGGAAGGCACCTACCCCCTCCCCGAAGCCCAGCTCGACCGCTTCCTCCTCAAGATCGACGTCGGCTACGCCGGGCTCGAAGACCTCATGGAGATCATCGACCGCACCACCGGCGCCGAGAACCCCGTCGCGAGCGCCATCGTCGACGGCCACCGCATCTCCGAGATGCAGGAACTCGTGAGATCAGTCGTCGTCGCCCCCCACGTCAAGCAGTACGCCGCCCGCCTCGTCCTCGCCACCCACCCCGAAACCGACACCGCCGCCGGCGGCCCCAACGGCCCAACCAACCGCTACGTCCGCTGCGGCGTCTCCCCCCGCGGTGCTCAGGCCCTCATCCTCGCCGGCAAAGTCCGCGCCCTCGTCGACGGCCGCTTCCATGTCTCCTACGAAGACATCAAAGATGTCGCCCTCTCCTGCCTCCGCCACCGCGTCCTATTGAACTTCGAAGCCGAAGCCGACCGAGTCAACGCCGACGACCTCGTCGCCGAAATCCTCAAGCTCACCCCAACCCAACCAACCGCCATGGTGGGGGCGTAAGGGACTCAAGACTGAACGCAGAGGACGCAAAGATCACGCAGAGAGCGCAGAGTTGAAGATGAGGTAAGAGTGAACCGGATCGAACTTCCAACTGCACTGAACCAGCTCAGCCATCAAATCATCGGCTGCGCGATCGAAGTGCACAAGGAACTCGGTATCGGTCTGCTTGAATTGGTGTACGAATCCGCACTTTGCGAAGAGTTCGATCGAGCTGGTATCAGCTACCAACAACAAGTCGGTTTCATCGGCGAATACAAAGGCAAGCAACTCCCATCCCAGCGTATCGATCTGCTCGTCGAGAACGACATCATCCTCGAACTCAAAGCCGTCCGTGCAGTCGACGACCTCCACCTCGCCCAACTCGTCTCTTACCTCCGCCTCACCAACAAACCGCTAGGCCTCCTCATCAACTTCCACGCCCCAACCATCCAAAAAGGAACCCACCGTCGAATCAACTCAAAGGTCATCCGCAACCCCAACGCATTCTCCCCACCCTGACTTCATCTCTTCTCTGCGTCCTCCGCGTGACCTTTGCGACCTCTGCGTTCAAACCAAGAAGTAACCACATGCTTCCCTCTTCTTCTCATACCACCAATCACCCGAAAGGCCTCCTCCGCAGTAACAACCCAAGCACCCCAGGTCACCCCCTGACTCTTCTCTTTTCTGCGTCCTCTGCGTGACCTTTGCGACCTCTGCGTTCAAACCAAAAAGCAACCACATGCTCCCCTCTTCTTCTCTTACCCCCAACCACCCGAAAGGCCTCCTCCGCAGTAACAACCCAAGCACCCCAGGTCACCCCCTGATTCTTTTCTTCTCTGCGTCCTCTGCGTGACCTTTGCGACCTCTGCGTTCAAACCAAAAAGCAACCACATGCTCAGATCCGAAAACCCAACCCGCCCCGCCACCATCGACGAGCTCCTCTCATCGGACCTCATCGCCAAGGTCTCCCAGCTCGACATCACCTCGCGCAAGATCTTCGCCGGCAAGCTCAAGGGCGAACGCCGCTCAAAGAAGCGAGGCGAGTCCGTCGAGTTCGCCGACCACCGACCCTACGCCATCGGCGACGACCTGAGACACATCGACTGGAACATCTACGGCCGCCTCGACCGCTTCTTCATGAAACTCTTCATGGAAGAAGAAGACCTCTCCCTCCACATCGTCATCGACGCCTCCGCCTCCACCGACTGCGGCACACCCAACAAGTTCTACTACATGCAGCAGGTCGCCATGGCCCTCGGGTACATCGGACTCATCAACCTCAACCGCGTCGCGGTCACCGCCGTAGGCCTGCGCGACGAACTCGTCATCCCCGGCGGCGAGAAATCAATCGCAGGCAACATCCGCGACCTGCGAGGCCGCCGACGCACCCACGACCTCGCCCGCTTCCTCTGCTCCATCGCCCCCGAAGGCGGCACCGACTTCGCCCAGGCCTGCAAACGCATCGCCATGACCCGCCGCGGCAAGGGCGTGATGATCGTCCTCTCCGACTTCTTCATGAAGGAAGGCTACGAAACCGGCCTCCGCCTCTTGGTCGGGCGCGGGTACGACGTATTCGCCATCCAGACCCTCTCCCCCCAGGAGGTCAACCCCGACATCGCCGGCGACCTCCAACTGCGAGACATCGAAGACAACGACATGGCCGAAGTCACCATCTCCGCCCCCCTGCTCAAGAAGTACAAAGAGAACCTGTCAGCGTACTGCGAAGACCTGCGAAACTTCTGCGCCCGCCGAGAGATCTCCGCCCTCACCATCCAAACCGACACCCCCATCGACACCCTCCTCCTCGACTACATGCGCAAACGAGGACTCCTCCGATGATGTACAGGCCCGCGTCATCCCCGCGCTCCTTCCCCGCCCCAGCGGGGGAGGTGTCCGCGCAGTGTCGCAGATCCGCCTATGGCGGATCGGAGGGAGCATCTTGTCCCTCCCCGCGATCCGCCTTAGGCGGACGAGGGAGGTGGTCCGCCGCAGGCGGATCGGAGGGGTCTTCACCTCTCCTCCCCCGTCTGTCGAAGATCCGCCGAAGGCGGAACGGGGGAGGTGCCGAACGTAGTGAGGCGGAGGGGGTCTTCCTCTCCCCCTCCGGGTGCCACGGGTTGCTCCGAAGGACAACCCGTGCGCCGAGTAGTCCATCGGCACCCGAGCACACCAACGACCAACGAATACAAGAACCCGGGTGCCACCACTCGCCGCAAAGCGGCGCAGTGGTGCTCTTGCAACCCCCCAAACACACCACCGAGCGTCCACGCCGCGAGTGGTCCCACCCAGACACACCGACACCCCTCCTCTCCCCAAGAGGGGTAGCAGGTGAAACCTCCCCTGCACAAGCATGCAACTTAACCCTGATACGAAAGTGGGGCCGCTGACATGACCTTCGCCGCCCCCCTCCTCGCCGGGATCGTCGCCGCCATCGCCATCCCCGCGCTCATCATCCTCTACTTCCTCAAGCTCAGACGCATCCCCCGCGAGGTCTCCTCCACACTCCTCTGGAAGAAGACCATCCAGGACCTGCAGGCCAACGCCCCCTTCCAGCGACTCCGCAAGAACCTCCTCCTCTTCCTCCAACTCATCGTCCTCGGGCTCATCCTCCTCGCCCTCGCCCAGCCCCGCAGCGCCACAACCAGTGAGCAGGGCAAGAAGTACCTCATCCTGATCGACCGCTCCGCCTCGATGGCCGCCGTCGACGGTGACGAAACGCTCGGATCCAAGTCTCGACTCGAGCGAGCCAAAGAAGAAGCCATCGCCCTCGTCGAATCGATGCGCGAGCCCTCCGTCTTCTCTCAGGGCGAGAAGGCCGACGAAGCGATGATCATCGCCTTCGACGCCAGCGCCGAGATCGTCGCCCAGTTCACCTCCGACCAGTCCGCCCTCATCAACGCCATCAACGCCATCGAGCAGACCGACGCCCCCTCCTCCATCGAGGAGGCCTACCGCCTTGCCCAGGCCCAGCGCCCCAACCGCCTCGTCACCGACGCCAACGAAGCGGGCGAAGTCCTCAACACCATCGAGCTCGAAGAGCTCAAGGGCGGCGATCCCTACTTCTTCCACCTCTACTCCGACGGACGCATCCCCGACATCCAATCCGTGAGAGCAGACCAGGTCGAAGGGCAGTTCGCCTTCGAGTACCACGCGATGGGCACGCAAACCTCCAACAACATCGGGCTCGTCGCGCTGCGATCCGAACGCGACTACGACGACCCCACCAAGCTCTCTATCTTCGTCGGCGTCCAGTCCACCGACACCATCGAACGCGCCGTCGACGCCGAGCTCATCATCGACGGCGTCACCCGCTCCGTGCGACAGATCGACCTGCCCGCCGCCACCATCGACGACACCACCGGCCAGAAGACCACCGCCTCGGGCGGCGTCGTCTTCGAGCTCGTCGAACCCAATGCCGTCCTCGCCCGCGTCCGCCTCGACACCAACGGCGACGAGGACCCCGAGGCCGACGTCCTCCTCACCGACAACGAGGGCGCCCTCATTGTTCCCCCCGCCAAGCAGGCCGCCGTCGCCCTCGTCTCCACCGGCAACCTCTTCGTCCAATCCGCCATCTCCGGCTTCCCGCTCTCCCGATTCGAAGTCATGGGCCCCACCGAGTACGAGACCAAGCGGGACAACGGCGACATGGCCGCGTTCGACGTCGTCGTCTTCGACAACTACCTACCTCGCCCCGACGAGCAGGAGCGCCGCCTCGACCCGGGGCGCTACCTCATCCTCGGGCGCACGCTCACCGGCCCGCTGGGTGTCGTGGACAACGGCGTCGGCCCGGGCGGCGCGCTCATCGACTGGCGACGCACGCACCCCGTCCTGCGTGACCTCACACTCGACGCGCTGCTGATGGCCGAGACGCCCAACATCGAGATCCCCAAGGGTTCCGGCGTTGTCTCCCTCGCCGAGACCGCCACCGGACCCGCGATGTTCGAGACCTCCGACGCCGACGTGCGCGCCATCGTGGTGCCGTTCGACATCACCAAGACCAACTGGCCGTTCGATGTGTCGTTCGTGGTCTTCCTCGCCAGCGCGGTGGACTACCTGGGCACCGGGTCGATCGTGGCCGTCGATCAGGACGACCGCCTGATCCGCCCCGGCAGCGTGCTCGCGGACCGTATCCCGACCGATGCGCAGGGTGTGCGGGTGGAGCTGCCCGGCGGGGCTCGATCGCCGGAGATTATTCCCAGCGCTGACGGGCGGGTGGTGTATGGGCCGATCCAGCAGACGGGGCTCTACACGCTCCGCTGGCGGGGCACGCCGGGGCCCAACGATGTCGTGCGTGAGAACGATGTGCAGCGCTTGTTTGCCGCCAACCTGCTGGACCCGAGCGAGAGTGATGTTTCGACGCAGGCGACGATCGCGCTGGCCAACACGCTGGTAAGCGCGGAGTCGGCGACGGAACGTCGGCGGATCCGCGACTGGTGGCCGTGGCTGCTGATGGGCGCGCTGGCCATCCTGATGTTCGAGTGGTGGGTCTACAACAAGAAGATGTATCTGTAAGGCAGGGCACCCGTCGGGTCTGGCGTTTTCAAGACCCCCTCCGCCGACTTCGTCGGCACCTCCCCCGGAGGCCCGGGGGAGGAGAGTCAGTTCATGCTGCGGGAGCGGATGACCAGGTCTCGGAAGGCGTTGATGTCGGAGACGGTGACTTCGCCGTCGTTGTTGACGTCGGCTTCGGGGGATTTGCGGTCGTAGGCGCTGAGGAAGGCGTCGTAGTCGGCGGGGCCCATGTTGCGGTCGCCGTTGGTGTCGTAGCGGGAGATGAAGTCGTCGAGTTCCTGATACTCGACCCACGCTTCCCAGGCGTCGCCGGTCTCTTCGATGTTGAGCTCGCCGTCGCCGTCGTAGTCAAAGTTGTTCTCGGCGGTGCGCATCTGGTTGCGCCAGAAGTCGCGTTCCTGTCGGCGGGCGTCGCGGCGTTCATCGTCGCTGATCTCGCCGTCGTTGTTCTTGTCCATGCGGGCGCGGTCTTCGGCGCGGCGTTGTTCTTCCTGCTGGCGCATGTGCTCGTCGAAGGCGGCCTGTTCTTCTTCGTTGAGGACGCCGTCGCCGTCGAGGTCGAACTGGGACATGAGGGCCTGGCCCCTCGCGGTCTGTTCGAACATGGATTGCTGGAATGCGCGCCACTCGTCGCGGGACATGTCGCCGTCGCCGTCGAGGTCGTGCTCGGCGAGGAACTCTTCGCGGAGCTTGAAGCCCATGGCGATCCGCTCGAGGTCGTCGAGCATGCCGTCGCCGTTGACGTCGAACTCGTCCATGCGGTCGATGAGTGAGGCCATCATGCCGATCATGCCGCGCACGTCGGTGCGGGCGCTGGCGGGGATGGGGGTGCCCGCGGCGGACTCGAAGAAGACCTTGGCGGGGCTTGGTGTGGAGGGGATGGAGAACATGTCGGCGCGGGCCTGGTCGCGCTCGGGTGGTGGTGGCGGTGGTGTGCTGGTGGCGTCGTCGGCGGTGCGCGGCTGGGCCATGTACCAGGCGGCACCGATGATGCCGGAGCCCATCGCGATCGTGAAGATTGCGGCGGCGGCTTTGGTGTTCATCTTTGAGACCCCCTCGGGAAGTGTGACGTTGGTGGTACCGGGTGTGTTTGGTACGGGTTGCGATGGGTGTGGGTTCGTTGGGGATGGGGTGGTGGAGGCGGGGGAGGGGAGAGAGGGATTGGGCGGGACCCCCTCCGCCTGCTTTGCAGGCACTTCCCCCGCGGGGCGGGGAAGGCAAGAAGAGCCCCCCTCCGCCTCGCTTTGCTCGGCACCTCCCCCGGATGACCGGGGGAGGATGGGGGAGGGTTCGTGAAGTTGTTCGCTGATGGACGACTCGGCGCACGGGGTGTCAGCCGTTGGCTGAGCAACCCGTGGCGCTCGGAGGGTGGCCCCCTCCGCCGACTTTGCAGGTAACTCCCTCGCGGGGCGGGTTGGTTGTTCGCCGCACTGCGCGGCGTTGCCGCGAGTACGGGCACCCAGATCATCGGCTGGTTCGTCATTTTTGGATGTGGCGGGTTGTTGACGGCGAAGGGTGGTGGCGGCTTTGCGGACGGTTTCGGCGTGGGCTGGGGTTTGGGGGCGGTCGCGGAGGAGGTCGGTGAGGCGGGCGGCGGCGAGGGTTTGGGCCTCGTCTTCGAGGAGTGCGCGCCGGGTGGCGTTGG
The DNA here is from genome assembly GCA_017642965.1 of Phycisphaerales bacterium. Taxonomy (GTDB): domain Bacteria; phylum Planctomycetota; class Phycisphaerae; order Phycisphaerales; family UBA1924; genus UBA1924. Next base: position 520 of record JAEPOJ010000038.1, on the reverse strand, counting down.
TGCGGGTGAAGCGGGCGCGGGCGTGTTCAAACTGGGGGGAGGTGAGGAGGTTGTCGAGCTGGTCGAGGGTGAGGTTGTGGAGTTGGCAGAGCTCGGCGGTGGTGATGGAGGGGTTGAGGAGGTCTTCGATGAGGGAGGGGAAGAAGCCATCAGCCATCAGGGATCGGCCATCAGGGGGGACCCCCTCCGCCGATTTTGTCGGCACCTCCCCTGCAAGCGCGGAGGAGGCGAGTGAAGGCCCCTCCGATCCGCCTTCGGCGGATCTGCGAAACCCGGGGGAGGAGAGGGAAGAGGGTCCGGGTGGCACGGGTTGCTCCGTCGGAGACGGACAACCCGTGTGTTGGGTATGGCTTGGGGGTTCTTGATGTTGTTCGCCGATGGACGACTCGGCGCACGGGTTGTCCTGCGGAGCAACCCGTGGTACCCGGAAGGGGGGGCCCCCCCCCACGCCGGGGGCGGCCGAACACCCCCCCGCGGGGGGGGGGGGGGGGGTTGTAACCCCCCCCACACCCCCCCGCCG